>CASEAQ010000017.1 GCA_949285735.1 uncultured Bacteroidales bacterium | reverse complement strand
ACAGAATTAGCAACCGTTGCCAAGTCATTACCTCACTCTTTGAGAAAAGCTTATAAATAGCTTGTTTCTAACAGATTCCTATTTGTGTATCGAATTTTTAATGAAAAAACAGGCCCCTCAAACGAGTTTGCCAACTTTTCTCGCAAAAGTCTGACGCTTGCCGACGGGCTGTGTAGCAACGATGTGAAACAAATATATCAAGACAAGGACGGTTTTATGTGGATTGCCACTAAAAACGGTCTTTCGCTGTATGACGGGCACACGTTCACTACGTTCAAATCCAACCTTCGCAACTGGAACCTACTAAGCAACAACGATATAACACACATTGTTGAAGACGCAGACAACCGCCTGTGGATAGGCACAATCAACGGGCTCAACGTGCTTGAAAAAGCCACTGGCACATTCAGGCAAATAAATGCCCCGACATTCAACAACAATCCTATCGCACAAATATTGCCCGTCAACGACAAGCTGTTGATAGCCACCGACAGAGGACTGGTGATATACCACACCAAGTGTGACTCATGCACGGTGGTCTCTCGCGAAATGACAGGCAACATCATGCCCCAGACGTCGATAAAGTCACTGCTGAAAGACCACAAGGGCAATATATGGATTGGCACATGGAACGAGGGGCTATTCAGATTTTCTCCCGAGAACAAGAAAATAGTAGCCTATCCCAAAATGAACAGGCAAAACTCGGCTCACTACATATTTGAAGACAGCTCACACAACATTTGGATAGGAACGTGGGGATATGGCATACAGAAACTGAAGAATCCTTACGACCTGTCCAAACTATCGTGGGAAACTTTTTCACATATCCCTGGCGACAACACATCGGTAATCAACAACATAATATACACCATCACCGAAAACGCCGAAACCGGCACGATATGGGTGGGCATGGGGTCGAAACTCTTCCCCAAGGAAATTATTGCCGAAAAGAACTGGAACGCAATCACCGACAAGGCTCGCATGTGCATCTCGATTCTTTCCAAGGCAACCAACCCACAACATTAACGTTCGACATAGCTCGAGCCATAATACCCGTTTTATAATTCCAAACGTGCATCACCGTGGCATCTGCGCCACGATATGCACGTTTGTTTTTTTGCATGACGCACACGGCACTATGCAAAACAAGAAATGGCGAACCTACAGGCCCGCCATTTCTCCCCACATAGAAAAACTCTGTTAAAAAGAAACTTGCACTCTATTAATATACTTCTTTTAACATACCTAAAATCGCACTTACCACTTTTTTCTACTGATATACCCTTACATAATCTATTTCATATTTCATCGGGAAACAATCCCAATCCACCGTGCCGCCGTTGTCTCCACCTATCGCAAGGTTAAGCAACAGGTACATCGGCTTTTTAAACGGATTGGTATTATTGCCTATTCTACCATTAACTGTTTCAGAAAGCAATATTTCGTTTATCAACTCATCATCGAGATATATTCTTATTGCTGTTTCATCCCAGTCCATGCGCCAAATGTGGAACTTCGATGCCCATTCAGGGTCTTTTTCCAAGGAATGCGAAAACGGCACTCTTGCTCCATCCCACACGGCACTCCACTGCTCATCGTTGCCCCAAGCGGCATTTGCGAGTATGTGAGGCACTCCGTTTATTCTATAATATTCCATCACGTCGATTTCGCCACACGACGGCCAAGGCATACCCGAACCGAGCAACCAAATTGCCGGCCATGCTCCGCCACCGACGGGAATACGGGCCTTCACCTCAAAGCGTCCATAAAGGAATTCCTTGTTGCCACTTGTCGTGAGCGACGACGATGTGCATTCCACCCGTTCGCGCGACTTCCGCCAGTCGTTCGAGCCTTCTTCATAAAGAGGATTAGGGCGGTCGGTTTTCATGGCTTCAATCACCAACAATCCATTTTTGCAATAGGCGTTGTCGGCTTGATACCACTGCAACTCATGGTTGCGCGCATACCCCTCTTCGGCATTCCATACAGCCTCGTCGGGCTTGCCGTCAACATTAAATTCATCGCTCCACACAAGTTTCCACTCCTTCTCGGCGGCAGCCACACTGCCGCAACCGAGCGTCATAGAAACGGCACTTACCAGTGAAATCCACAATAATTTCGTCATAATTCTGTCTTTTGTTTTTTGTTTCAAAATTAAGACACAACCAATTAATATATGCGGAATTTGATTTCATTTTCAGGCATTAGCCACTTATTGCAGTGCTCATTATATCCCAATTTCGTAGAATTATGTTTCACCCACAAGCAACACATTATATATCAATAATTTGCACATTCCACAACCAAACATCATGTCACTACACTACTACCACTGTAAAATCCTAATAATGCTTACCGGTTCACAATTTCGACTTTTTTGGTTGAATTAATCCGTTAATTTACCGTGCTTTTCTTTATCTTCGTTCTCAGAATTTTAACATTTTCTACAAACAATATGAGAAATTATTTTTTAACAGTTGCCTCGGCTATAACCATGATGATGATGCCACTCAACGTGGGGGCAAAAACTATAGCCACCAACACCGAAATCATTCCCGGGGAGGTGTGGAACGACACCGACGGGAATCCTATCAACGCTCACGGCGGCGGAATCCTTTACCACGAAGGAACATACTACTGGTATGGAGAGTACAAAAAGGGCGAAACAATCCTTCCCGAATGGGCTACGTGGGAATGTTACCGCACCGATGTCACTGGTGTCAATTGCTACTCGTCGCAAGACCTGCTCAACTGGAAGTTTGAGGGCGTGGTGCTGCCCGCAGTGAAAGACGACCCCGAACACGACCTGCACCCGAGCAAGGTGCTTGAACGCCCCAAAGTGATTTTCAACCAGAAAACGCAAAAATTCGTGATGTGGGCACACGTCGAGAGTGCCGACTACAGCAAGGCTTGCGCCGGGGTTGCCGTGAGCGATTCGCCCACAGGCCCGTTCACCTACTTGGGCAGCTTCCGCCCCAACAATGCCATGAGCCGCGACCAGACGGTGTTTGTCGATGACGATGGCAAGGCATATCATTTCTACTCGTCGGAAAACAATGCCACGCTATACATCAGCGAACTCACCGACGACTACCTGAAACCGACAGGACGCTACACCCGCAACTTCATTGGCTTGAGCCGCGAAGCTCCAGCCGTGTTCAAGCACGATGGCAAGTATTACCAGCTTTCGTCGGGCTGCACCGGCTGGGATCCCAACCAAGCCGAGCTCGCCGTCGCCGACTCGATAATGGGCGAATGGCGCACAATCGGCAACCCATGCACCGGAAAAGATGCCGACAAGACGTTCTACGGGCAAAGCACCTATGTGCAGAAAATCATGGGCAAGAAAGATGCCTACATCGCCATGTTTGACAAATGGAACAAGACCGACCTCGAAAATTCCAAATACATTTGGCTGCCCATCTCGTTTGAAAACGGCAATATCACCATTCCTTGGCGCGAACGCTGGAATCTCGACCTATTTGAAGACCAGCCACGATTTGAAGCCGGTAACGGAACTTTCTTGCTCAATGGCAAGCCGTTTGTAGTGAAAGCTGCCGAACTGCACTATCCGCGCATTCCTCGCCCATACTGGGCTCAACGCATCAAGTTGTGCAAGGCTTTGGGCATGAACACTATATGTCTCTACGTGTTTTGGAACGCACACGAACCGCGCCCCGACCAGTTCGACTTCACAGGGCAAAACGACTTGGCTGAATTTTGCCGTCTTTGCCAGCAAAACGGAATGTACGTGATTTTGCGCCCAGGTCCATACGTGTGTGCCGAGTGGGAAATGGGCGGACTCCCTTGGTGGCTGCTCAAGAAGAAAGATATTCGCCTGCGCGAAGACGACCCCTACTTCCTGGAACGCGTGGCAATATTCGAGAAAGAAGTTGCAAAACAAGTGTCGAGCCTCACCATTGCAAACGGAGGACCGATACTCATGATACAGGTCGAAAACGAATATGGCTCGTATGGCGAGAGCAAGGAGTATGTTTCTGCCATAAGAGATATGCTTAGGGAAAACTACGGCAACGACGTGACTTTGTTCCAATGCGACTGGGCTTCAAACTTTACCCTCAACGGGCTGCCCGACCTGATTTGGACCATGAACTTCGGTACTGGCGCAAATATCGATCAACAATTTGAAAAACTCAAGGAGTTGCGCCCGACAAGCCCGCTCATGTGTTCGGAGTTCTGGAGCGGATGGTTCGACAAATGGGGTGCCAACCACGAGACACGCCCTGCCGCCGACATGGTTGCCGGCATCGACGAAATGCTGTCTAAGGGCATCTCTTTCAGCCTCTACATGACCCACGGCGGCACCAACTGGGGGCACTGGGCTGGTGCCAACTCGCCGGGCTTCGCCCCCGATGTCACCTCCTACGACTACGATGCGCCCATAAGCGAATCGGGGCAAACTACTCCCAAATACTGGGAACTGAGGAAAACGCTCGCAAAATACATGGACGGCGAGAAACAAGCCAAAGTGCCCAACGTGATTAAACCTATCGCAATCGACGAATTTCAGTTCACCGAATATGCACCGCTGTTTTCCAACCTCCCTGCCGCCAAGCACGACAAGGGGATAAAGACGATGGAAGAATATGACCAAGGCTTCGGCAGCATACTCTACCGCACTACGCTGCCCGAAATGAAAACACCGTCGGTGCTCACCGTTACCGAAGCCCACGACTATGCACAAATCTTCATCGATGGCAAATACATCGGCAAGCTCGACCGTCGCAACGGCGAGAAGCAACTCACCCTGTCGCCGTGCAACAAGGGGGCTCAGCTCGACATACTCGTCGAGGCGATGGGGCGCATCAACTTCGGCCGCGCCATAAAAGACTTCAAGGGTATCACCGAGAAGGTGGAACTTTCGTATGATGCCGACGGTTACACCTTCGTGTGCAACTTGGAAAACTGGGAAGTGTATAACATAGTTGACCAATACGACTTCTACAAGTCGATGAAATTCGAGCCGTTGAAGTCAACCACCATCGGCAACGACGGACAACGCACCCCCGGCTGCTACCGTGCCACCTTCAACGTGAAGAAGCCGAGCGACACGTTCCTCAACTTCGAGACTTGGGGCAAGGGGCTTGTCTATGTCAACGGTCACGGCGTGGGCAGAATATGGGAAATCGGGCCGCAACAGACGCTTTACGTTCCCGGCTGCTGGCTCAAGAAGGGCGAAAACGAGATACTCGTGTTCGACATCGTGGGTCCCAAGGAAGCCAAATCGGAAGGTTTGAAGCAACCCATTCTCGACCAACTGCTCGTGAGCAAGCCGCTCACCCACCGCAATGAGGGCGAAAACCTCGACCTCGCAGCCGAAAAGCCCGTTTACAGCGGCAGCTTCAAGCCCGGCAACGGCTGGCAGGAAGTGAAGTTCGACACTCCCGTCAGCGGTCGCTATGTGTGCATCGAAGCCCTCAACTCGCAAGACGGCAAGGAACTCGCCTGCATCGCCGAGATGTACCTGCTCGACAAGGACAACGAGCGTCTTTCGCGCGAGCCTTGGATTGTGAAATACACCGACAGCGAAGACGTGGGCAACGTCAACCGCTCTGCCGACAAGACATTCGACCTCCAAGAGTCAACCTACTGGAGCACCGTCAAGGGCAGCTCTTATCCCCACAGCATCGTCATCGACCTCGGTGCCGAACATTCGCTCTCGGGCTTCCAATACCTTCCGCGCATGGAAAGCAATGCACCCGGAAGCATCAAAGACTTCAAGATTTATGTGAAATCAAGCAATTTAAAATATTGAAACGACAATGAAATCTCATATTTGCGCTCTAACTGCAGTCATGGCAGCCTGGCTATGCACCCCAGCCACAGCACAAACCTACACGATGGTTGTCAACGTTGACCAGCCGGGAGCCACGATACAGCCCACCATGTATGGCGTGTTCTTCGAAGACATTAACTTCGGTGCCGATGGCGGACTGTATGCCGAATTGGTGAAGAACCGCTCGTTTGAGTTCCCGCAACCGTTTGTCGGGTGGACACCTTTCGGCAATGTCACCGTCATGGACGAAAACCCGGCATTCGACCGCAACCCACACTACGTGCGCATCGTCAACGACGGGCGGCTGCTGCGCGCTGGGCTCGACAACGAGGGCTACCGTGGCATAGGGCTGAAAAACGGCAAGGAATACCGCTTCACGGTACATGCCCGCGTGCCCGACGGCAAGCAGGCAAAGGTTGCCATCGAACTGGTCAACTCGGCTGGCGAGAACCCAGTAAAGGGCGAAATCACGGTAACTGGCAACGAATGGACAAAATACTCGCTTGTCTTGAAATCCAACTTCACCGATGCCCATTCGCGCCTCCGCGTGTTGCTGCCCGACAAAGGCACTACAATCGACATGGACCACATATCACTCTTCCCCGTTGACACTTGGAAGAACCGCGAAAACGGGTTGAGAGCCGACTTGGCACAAGCCATCTACGACCTCAACCCAGGCGTGTTCCGCTTCCCCGGCGGCTGCATCATCGAGGGCAACAGCCTGGCAACACACTACCAGTGGAAAAACTCGGTGGGCGACGTCGAAAACCGCCCGTTGAACGAAAACCGTTGGAACTACACCTTCAAGCACAAGGCATTCCCCGATTATTTCCAGTCGCTCGGCATGGGTTTCTACGAATATTTCCTGTTCAGCGAGGATATCGGGGCTGAACCGCTCCCAGTGGTCAGCTGCGGACTGTCGTGCCAATACGAGAGCAACGAAGTTGTTCCGCTCGACCAACTCGATCCCTACATACAAGATGCCCTCGACCTGATTGAATTTGCCAATGGCGACACAACTACCACTTGGGGCAAGTTGCGGGCACAGATGGGTCACCCCGAGCCGTTCAACCTGAAGATGATAGGCGTGGGCAATGAGCAGTGGGATAAAGTATATGTCGAGCGGCTCGAAATCTTCACAAAAGCCATTCGCGAGAAATATCCCGAGATAAAGATTATCGGTTCGTCGGGTCCTGAAGCCGACGGCGACAAGTTCAATTACCTGTGGCCCGAGATGAAGCGCGTCGGGGTTGACTTGGTTGACGAGCACTATTACAAAGAACCTGCATGGTTCCTTGCCAACGCCGGCCGCTACGACAGCTACGACCGCAAGGGTCCGAAAGTCTTTGCCGGGGAATATGCCTCGCACGACCACTCGGCTGCCAAGCACAACAATTGGCGCGCAGCCCTGTCGGAAGCTGCATTCATGACTGGGCTAGAACGCAATGCCGACGTAGTGTTGATGGCAACCTACGCGCCGCTGCTCGCCCACTTCGACGCTTGGCAGTGGAACCCCGACATGATATGGTTTGACAATATGCAACTGATGCGCACGCCAAGCTATTACGTGCAACAGATGTATGGGTTGAACGCAGGCAGTCGCGTGTTGCCGCTCATGATGGAAGGCAAGCCCGCAACAGGGCAAGACAACCTGTATGCAACAGCCTCAATCGACGACAACACGGGCGAAATAATACTGAAAATCGTCAACACAGGCGACAAGGCATCGGCTGTCAGCATCTCGCTCGACGGGCTTGGCAAGAAGCAAAAAATAGCATCAGCCACTTGCACCTATATGCAAAACGACAACCTGCTTGCCGAAAACTCGCTCGGCAACGAGAGCATCATTCCGCGCACTCGACCAATCGACGTAGCCGACAAGCAACTGTCGCTCAACCTGCAGCCCTTCTCATTCGGCATATACCGCCTGAAAATCTCTGGCAAGAAATAATCTTCCTGCCACGCGATAATTACAAAAGAATTGTAGGAACACCATCGTTCACGTGTTCCTACGATTCTTTTTTTTTGCTCAAGGGTTGGCTATGCGTTCAACGGGTCGGCTCCACTGGCTTTATGCTGCCATCGGCGGCAAACTCCATCTTGTCGATGCACACCTCGCGATGCGTGCCGGGGTTGTCGTTGACGAAATTCTTGTTTATGCGGTGATACACCACCCGCCACTCGTCGCCGCCGGGCAGGTTGACAACCGAGCAGTGCCCTGTGCCATATATCTCCTTGTCGGCTCGTTGCACAAGCATCACATGCTTCTTTGCCACCTTTATGTTGCCCAACGGCGAACTCGACGTTCCGTATGCGATATGGTAGTTTGCAGCCCCGGTGTCATCGACCGACCACAAGAAATAATACTTCCCGTCGCGGTAGAACACATAGGGAGCTTCGCGATAGGCATAGTCGGCAAGCGTTCCACCACGGGGTGTCATCACGGTCACAGTGTTTTCCTTCACCGAGAGCATGTCGGCGGCAAGTTCTGCACCAGCCATGTAGCCGTTGCCCCAATACAGATATGATTTCCCGCCCAAGGGGTCGGTAAACACGTCAACATCTATCTGTTGTCCACCGCCTACGCCATCGGGCAATGCAGTGACTATGGGGCTGCCAATGTCGGTAAACGGTCCGGCAGGAGAGTCGCCCACGGCAACGCCTATCTGCTTGCCTCCGCCATTCTTTGGCTGCGCACTGTAATAGAAATAATACTTATACTTGCCGTCAACCAGTTTCTCCTCGATGCACGGAGCCCAAGCATTGCCAGTTGCCCACCCGTCGGGATTGGCAGTCACATCAAGCACTATGCCCTCATACACCCAGTTTTTCAAATCGCTCGAAGAGTAAGCGGTAAAGTACCAGCCGCCCCACCCCGGGAAACCGTCGGTGGTTGAATAGATATAATAACGCCCCGTGTTTTCAGAATACAGCACTTCGGGATCGGCATGGAATCCGGGCAACACAGGGTTGTCGGGCAATTGCCCCAGCCCGGCAGGCTTGCCCCAACGCCCGGTCAAGCGCAGAAGCTCATCACGCGTTATCGGTATCACTGTGCCGTGGCGCGGGTTAAAGTCCATTTGCACCTTGTGATCGATAACCTTGAAATGCTGCAAGTCGGTCGATTCGGTAAACTGGTAATAACCCTTCATATACACGTCATACATCAATATATACTTGTCCTCGCCTATCAACTTGAATGTGCCCGAACCTTCGACGGCTTCAGTCGTCTGCTGCTTGTTGTCGGGATATTCCACCCAGTTGCCCGACGTGAGCGACCTCGTGGTAGCCACCTTTATTCCGTTGCCATGCCCCTCGGTCTTGTAAAACAGGTAGAAAGTTCCGTCTTTATACACAATGTCTCCGTCGATACACGACTTCTTGTCTTTGGGAATGAACAACGGTTGCGGTGCAGCCACGATGTCGTCGAAGGTATCGTTGGCATAGGCATAATAAATCACGTCAACGCCATCGTCGCCATACTTCATCGACCAGTATATCATGTATTTGCCCACTTCGGGGTCATAGACAGTCTGCGGCGCCCACACGCGCTTCAGCTTTTCCTGCCCGGTGAAACGCTTCTGCATGTTCACCACCGAGTGGCTCCAGTTTACAAGGTCGGTTGACTTCAGCAACACCATCGCGCGGTTGGAATCCCACCCGTTGTCCGACACCATGTCGGTAGCCACCATGTAGAACGTCTTTCCGTCTTGGCTGCGCAATATGTGAGGGTCGCGCACGCCGCCAGTCGAACTTATCACTTTCGAGTCAATCACGGACTTGTTGCCATTAAGCGCGTAAAACGAATACCCGTCAAGGCTCAGGGCATAGCATATCGCCTCTTCCGATATGTGGTTGCCCTTGAAATACACAAACAAATAGCCGGCATAGTCCTTCTCGGCGGCAACATCGGTTTGCCCGTATGCCACGAATTGCATCGACAATGCCAGCAACAGCATAAATACTATACGTCTCATAAATTTATTTAGGCACAACTTTTATTAAGGTGTTTTTTACAAAAGTAGCCCGAAGATGCTCATGCAGGCTCTAAAAATGTTTCAATAATGGCGAAAAATCGGGTCAACCGCCCTTTTCTGCCATGAAAAACGACTTCGGGTTGTGGCAAATTTAATATTTTAGCATCACTGCATATTACTCACACATTATGCCCATAATATTTCCCACTAAGGAATATGGAAAATAAAAAATGCCGACACATGAGAAAAAACATATCTGTTGAATTTGCCGAATTTCTTATGGAGCTTGATGCTCCAGAGTATCACGCAATGATACACGTGACAAATCCGCTGCTCACTTTTGAAGAACAAGCCCGGGGGATTAAAAACATTCTCGACGACATCGTCAACTATGTCGTGCCAGGGGCTGCCCCGGTGTTCTGCCGCTTCTTCCTGAGCGACGCAGCCAACCAGACGCAACCGTTGCTCGACATCTTCGGGGAAATGCCGCCATGCGCAGTTTCGATTGTGCAGCAACCGCCGCTCGACGGCTCGAAAATAGCCTTGTGGGTGTATCTGCTTAAAGACATCGAGCCGCGACACATCGGCAACAACACCATCGAATATGCCCACAACGGATATACCCACATGTGGACAGCAAACTTGCACGAATACAGCGGCGACTCGGAGCGGCAGACCAGCGGCATCTTCGCCCGCTACACCTCGATGCTGTCGCAGAAAGGGTGCTCGCTTGCCGACAACTGCATTCGCACGTGGTTTTTCGTGCAAAACGTCGATGTTAACTACCATGGCATGGTGAAAGCGCGCAACGACGTGTTTGCGGCAAACCGCCTCACCAAAGACACGCACTTCATAGCAAGCACGGGCATCGGCGGCCGCAACGCCGACCCACGAAGTGTGGTGCAAATGGATGCATATACCGTCAACGGGCTGAAGGCTGGGCAAGTCAACTACCTCTATGCCACGTCACACCTCAACCCGACATACGAATACGGCGTGAGCTTCGAGCGCGGCACATACATCGACTATGGCGACCGCCGGCAAGTGTTCATCTCGGGCACTGCCAGCATCGACAACAAGGGGTGCATACTCCACCCCGGCGACATAAGGCAGCAAACTCGGCGAATGTGGGAAAATGTCGAAACACTGCTTGCCGAAGCCAGTTGCTCGTTTGCCGACGTCGGGCACATGCTCGTTTACCTGCGCGACCCAGCCGACTATGCCGTCGTCAACTCCATGTTCAACGAACGCTTCCCCGACACGCCGCGCGTGATACTCCTCGCCCCAGTGTGCCGCCCCGGCTGGCTCATCGAAATGGAATGCATGGGCGTAAAATTCATGCCCAACGCCAACTTTCCCGACTTCTAACCTCGCTCAGAAACAACCGCAGAGACGCAATTAATCGCATCTGAATAACCAACAAACAACTTATAGGAACGCACACTTGTGCGTTCCTGTACATACTTATTACAACATATTATTAAAAAGTAAACAAGTTACTCTGCATTTTCCCCAAACAAGGACAAATATCTCCGCAAGGAAGCTATTTCCGCTTCTGCAACAAGCTGTTGAAAGGCTTCAGGACGATTCTCCATGTGCGACTCTTCAAGTGCACTGTAATAACGAATCTTGTCCTCGGCGTTGCCCTTGAGGCTTACAAGCACATAACCATTGCGCAACAAGTACAAGTTCATCAAAAGCCGTGATGTTCGTCCATTCCCATCTATGAATGGATGCACCCTCACCAATTCGTCGTGCAGATAGGCGGCTACCAATACAGGGTGAGTTCCCTCGGCTTCCATACGCTTGTATCGCACCATAAAATCTTCCATCTGCTTCTCAATCAGGTAAGGCTGCGGCGGCACGTGTCGGCTGCCCGAAATCAATACAGGCACAGAACGGTAACGCCCGGCATTCTCCCTGTCTATGCCATGCAATATCAAGGCATGTATCTCCTTGACCGTCCTTTCAGTTATTTCTATTCTGTTTTTTGCAAAATCACGTATGTAGCCTATGGCTTCGGCATGGTTTATGGCTTCAAGGTGCTCTCGCATCGATTTTCCCGCAATAGTCACGCCCTCGTTGACCACAAGCTCAGTTTCCTGCAGTGTCAATGTATTGCCCTCTATGCGGTTGCTTTCGTAGGTATATTCTATATTTAATGCCTCCTCTATTTTCTTTAGGGCAGCAACAGGCAAAGGGCGCACCTCCGAAAGCCGAGCTTTCAGCTTGTCACACTCATGCAAAAGAGCAATTATTTCCATATTCATACGTTACCCCCCCCAGAGTTAGAAACTGTTTTGAATTTTTTGTTCAATGGTTTGAGATGGATTTTCGAGGCGGTTTTGATTATTTTTTGAATAAGTTTAGCGAGCTAAACGTTGAAAAAAATAAGCGAAAACGTCCGAAAAGACTCTCAAAACATGAACAAAGAACTTTCATTATAATTATTTCTGTAAAAATTCAAAACAGTTTCTTAATGCCTTTATAGAAAAAAGCATCGAATTTTACATGTAAATCAAAATTCGATGCTTTCATTCCCCTAAGTGATGCACTATGCGTGCCACACGCTGTACTCCCGAGCAGAATCGAACTGCTATCTAAAGTTTAGGAAACTTCCATTCTATCCGTTGAACTACGGGAGCCTATAATTTGTGATGATGTTTTCAAGAGTGCAAATTTAGATACAATTCTTCAATTTGGCAATACCACACCGCCAAAAACGGCAATAATTCCTCCGAAATTTTGCCTCATCAGCCCACGAAACAAAAAAATCGCCCGAAAAGCGATTTTTTATGGGCAAAAATTTGCACAGTTCAACAAAACCATATAACTTTGCACTCGCAATCACGAAAAAGCAATCAGCAAGAGAGCAAGATTGAAGTGAGGGCAACAAAAAATGGTGCGGTAGTTCAGCCTGGTTAGAATACATGCCTGTCACGCATGGGGTCGCGGGTTCGAGTCCCGTCCGCACCGCTAAAATATTTAAAACCAATATTTTACCACACAAACACCCAATTTTACACCCAAGAATGTAAAGTCGGGTGTTTTCATATTAGCAACAACTTTTATTCTATATAGTGTGCCTAAAATAGACATTAAGGCACACTATTATCTTTTTTCGGTTGCACTAAATTCCCAATTCTGCTTTTTTAGCTACAATCCAATCATTGATCTCAATAACGTAATCTGTCCAACAAGGCTGATGTTCCATTAAGTTTGCTATTTCAGCAAGTGCAATTTGTTCAGGCATACCACTATTGGTTATCGGAGTATTTAACAAGTCATGATGGTCTTGTACGGGTCCAACAACCTTAATATGAGGTATTAAACTATGGTCAGCATCATTTAATGTTTTTAACGCATCTGTAATAAATTTTTCAGGTTTTACATTTTCTGGCAAATGAAATTGCTTGATTTTTGATAATAGTTTCTCGCGCCTCTGTTGGCTATTAGCATCTGTTCCTGTAATTACACGATTTATTTTTGTCCTTTTTTCTTCTTCTGTAACATCAACGTCACCATCCAATACAATAAGTGTATTATCCAATGTTTCACCTCTAAGCAATAGTCCTGCCCCTACAAGATATGAATTTTCTTTTGAACCAAATTGAGATACCCTGCAAGATTGTTCTAAGTTATGTGTTCGTAGTATTTTACGAACCAAGGCTTCGGCAAGATTGTCCTCAACCATTATTTCAAGGGGTTTGGGGCATCTGCCAGTAAGGCGTTTTATACAGTCTGGTGTTGTTCGTTCCAAGCATATAGATGTTTTACCACTTATATCGTTGACGAGATGTCGTATATTTATAAAGTTACAATCAAGCAATTCCTCCCTATGAGAAGTAAATACTATTTGTATTTTCTTTACTTGACATTCGTCATTCAAAACACACATCAATCTCAACAATGCTTCTGTATGCAATGTTAAATCTAATTCATCAATCAGAATTAATGAATAGTCCGGTACAGTATAGATCGTTTCAAGAAATTTGATAATACGCTGTTCTCCAGCACCCATATAAAGTGACGGATATTGAACACCTCCATATATTAATCCTTTGTACGATTTTCGTTCATTCCAATAGTTAATAAAATCACCATAGTTACGATGCATTATAAAAGAAAGTTTTTCTTTTATTTTTTCAGCCAAATCTGTATCATCGTATGCTTCGCGTATTAATGGAATGCGCGATGTTCTGGATTCTATTTCCATATCAGGAACGCAACTGTCTATTCCAATATAAAAAACTTCTCGACGTGGTCTTGTTTGATACCGAGGCCTCCATCTATCACTGTTTTTTTTATATTCTTTTATATCTAAAACCATCGCATCACCGCTGATTATTTCATATTCAACGGTGAACCTACTACCATTCCATAAATCAAGGGTTGTTGGAATGAAGAAATTAGGAAATTTGAAATTTTTCCGTGTACTATCTGCAACCGGTTGGTACAAACATGCAAGAGCATGAAGTACAGTCGATTTGCCCGAGCCATTTGTTCCGAAAATTCCAGTAATTTGTTTGTCGTCAAATGAAATCTCCAAATTCTCCAAATTTTTCAATTTAGAGAATCGAATCTTTTTTAGTTTTTGAGGTCTATTTCTAACTGGCATTATTATAAAATTAGGTAAACTCTTATAAAGAAACACAAATGCCATGCCATTTTGAGTGCAATACGGCTTTTATTGTCAATTTGTCAGTCATATTAAGTAATCCCCCCTTAGAAACATTTTTTCTATTGTTATTCAGAATTTTAATCAATGAAAGTCTTCGATAAATCTGCAAGTTTTCTTATCTTTAGGTTAAGAAACTTGCAGATTTTATGATTAAAAAAACGAATAACAATAGAAAAAATGTTTCTAAGGGGTGACAATATGGTATCGATTTAATTCTGAATAGCAGTTAAGATTCCATCATCAAAATATAGGTAGGCGTTAGTTTTATATACCCATTGTTCAGTCTCTTTCCCGTTTAGTACAGTTCTGTTCTTAGAATCTGGTTCACCCCATGCTTCTATGCACATTTTATCAGTCATTCCTATTTTTACTTTCTTCTTTATAATAAGTAACGCATATTCTAAACCATATTTTTCAACTATAGAGTCTTTCCATTTTTCAAATTCATTCTTATCCATAAAACAAGAGAAAAAAGCAGCATTTGTTTCTACTTTAGTCAAAAATCTATTTTCTATGCGTGCTTTTATTTCATTTCCATCAGAATTTGTAAGAATAGCATACAATTGCATTGTTACTTCATCATCTACAAGCTGTATTTCAGTACATAGCCATTCGCTCTCGTCTCGTAGATCAATTATTTGCTTTGTTTTTGTGTCAATAGCAGAATGATCGAGTGATGGCTCTGTAATAAATTGGCAGCCTTTCCCTTTTGCTCTTCCCGTGTATATAAATGACTTTCCTACATATTTTTGTTTAAGTTTCTCGTAATATCCAACAAGTAAAGCATCATCTAATGAATAATATGCCACTTCCCACTTACTTTTCTTCCCATCTTCATTTCTCAGTTTAAATATAACTTTATCTAGTTTGTACATACCTGTGTAACTTTCCTCTAATTTAAATTCAAATCCATCAATGGTATAGTACTTCCCTCTAAGTCTGTCATTCTTTGTATCGCTACTTCCCCATTTTTTATGAAAGTTAAGTTGCTTTTGGGTAAAAGGTAAAATATAAATACTTTGTCCTATGAATTGTTTGAATTGTCCATTGATGTTAGTTAAAGCTGTTTCCTCTGTTTGATATTCATTTGCTATTATGTCATAATTCAAATCAAAGTTCGATAAGCTATCATATTTTTCAACTTGTTGCGCTTGTTTAATATTAACATCTGTTCTAATACTAATCTGAGCATTAGAATATGTGCAACTTCCCCAAAAAGCAATAAATGCTATTAGTAAATTTCTCATATATATTACTGTTTATGATTATTATGCTATATGAAATAAGCGTGAACCGTATGTCACACTCTTACTTGAAGGTCGTAGGAAACCATAGATGCAGATGTAACAATAGCAGCCCACGCTATAGCGTGAGAACCACTATGCTATCCTTGCATCTGATTTGAAAATTTCCTACGTTTTCAAGTACAAGATAAGCATAACGCTTCTTCTTTTTTCGTATGTCTTGGAAAGAGTTGCCTCGATCCAATCGCAAAAGTAGTCAATTTATATGACAAACTCTTGCCTTTGAATAATTTTCTTCTTGATTAAGGTTAAATTCAAATTAATTTTTATTCCACATTAAAAGCGTCTTGCCACGGGGATTACTCGGCTCTCTGTGGCAAGACGGCTTAGTTGCATTGCTTGCAGGCAATGTGTTGCTGCGCTGCTACTTAGATGTTTCCCACTGCAATATGTTGAATCGCGATTCCACTTCGGTTTCTTCATCGTCGTCGAGTGCCGAGAAGAAATCTATCCCGGTCAGCCGCTCCACTTCGTCAACCGACACCGCATATTTGCTTATCGAGCCTTTACTCGACCCATTGGGGTATATGAATGCTATGGCGCGCATCGGCGAGGCATACGTGGCAAGCACCACCTTGTAGAACCGCTCCGGCACAGCCACACGTGTATCTCCAATCGTCTTCATGCCCTGCGAAAGTATGGGTCCAGTTGCCACAATTATTGCGCTATCCCTGCGCGCCCAGTCACGCACTTTGTCTTCGAGCTTGTTCCAGCCGCCCGAGTTCAAAGCCGCCTTTTGCGGGCAAATGTTGGTCATGTAGAACGATTCCTTCATCACCTCGCGATCCCACTTCATGTCGGCAGCCGGAGCCATGTGCCCGCGCGTGTAGCCCGAGTGGGTATAATCCCACGGATTGGCACAGCCAGCCACCTGCTCGTCGGTCAAGAAATTCTTGTATCGAGGCGTTTTGCCCTCAGTCTCCTTCCCGGTCAACTCATAAATCACGCAATTGGGCACGTGGTGACGGCTGTTGAAATATACCGTAAAACCCTTATACACAACTTTCATATTATCAACCCCGGCAGGAAATTTCACCTCTTCGAGCTTCGCAATCTCGATGCTCTCGCGCCGTGCCTTCTCCGAACTGTAAACATCGACAACCACATATCTGCCGACAAAGAAGAGCACCAGTGCCACCAATGCCGCCCACAACAATTCGATAAACCGGCGTTTCACCTTTGCAGCCCGTGCAGCAAGTCCACCAGTTCCCGACTTGCCGCGCCTTACATTCTTACGTTTGCTTGCCATAATATTTTTAGCCTTTACCAAGGACAAAAATACAACAAAGACAGCTAACGGCAAAGCCCCGAATTTTCACGAACGCGAGCAAGAATAACGGCTCTTTCATTTAAAGTGTGACGACGGTGCGATACAGAATACGGGGCGGCGAAGCCGTCCAACTTGCCGTAACCGACGGTGACGCAGCCCATCGCAGTGGGCAAGGAACCGTCGGACACCACTCACCCAGCCCCGGGGCCTCGAAGAGGTCCAACGGAGCTCCATCGTCATTTTTTTATGAAAGGGAACACACATATCATCATGTTTGGCAATTTGCAAGAATAAGCACTGCCAAAGCGGCACGTTGCGCCCCTCCGAGGCGCTAAATGTGGGAGAAGAGGAGTGCGCCTCCGCAGGTTACGCTTGCGCTCCACCTGCGGTTAAGACATAGTTGGACGGCTCCGCCGCCCTTTGCCTTATTTTAAATGGAATCACCACATTGAGCAAGGCAACATTTGTTTTGGAAATATGTGGAGAAAATGATACTTTTGCGGCAGAATTTCAAAAAACATGTAACTATGACCGAATTACCTAACGACGTGATGATGCTGTTGAGCTTCGTCAACATGAAATTGCGCGACCAATACAGCTCGCTCGACGAAATGTGCAACGACATGCAAATCGACCGCCACTGGCTCGAAGACCGCCTCGCAAGTGCAGGTTTCCAATACAACAAGTCGCAAAACAAATTTTGGTAACACGCGCTCCCAACGCGTGCCACTTGCCGCATAAAAAGCCCTCGGGCAGCCACCACCTTAGCGACACGCATTGCAGCGCACACAACCACCCCATTTTCGATTGCTTAATTCCATAACAATTCTCCAATAAAAGACAAGCAAAATCCCGGCAGAAAAAACGAACCGATTTGTTTTTTCTACGCCCGATTTGCACTATCTTTGAACCATAACATGAATAACTCAACTTTACACAACATGAAACACCTGACACTTATGTTACCGTTGTTGCTGGCTTGTTGCACCACGCAGCACGCCGATGAAATCAAGTCGCTGACCGTTGACGAATTGTCGATACCCGTCAGCCGGCAAGAAAACCGCGAGTATTCCTACACCGACAAGAAATCGGGCTACTGGTATGGTCGCACACACCAGGACAACTTCGACGACTGGTTTGCCGGCTGGAACATTTCGATGCGCCGCATCTTTTCCGACTACACACTGGCGGTTGACGGCACTCCCCTGTCGCGCCCACAAGCCGACGAAGTCACAGTCGCCCCCGACTGCCTCACTCGACGATGGGCAAACGCCACCGAGCAACTGCAGATGGTTGACGACAAGGAGATACTCAGCATTTCCGTCACCAACGTCACGGGCGACAGCATCGCCATCAGCCTCGACGAAAAGCTGCTCAAGAATGCCACTCCGAGCGGCGATGCCCTGTGCTACACGCCAGTCGAGGCAGACAGCAACATCATAAAAATCGTGCCACGGCAGCCGCAAGGCACTTCGTTCGACGGCAAGTGGCTTTCCGCCCCAGCCTCGTCGCAAGGCTTCCTGATTGCCTACGGCACCGAAACCCATTGCGACTCGCTCATCGCCATGTTCCGCCAGCAAGGCGACAAATTGCTTGCCCAGCGCAAGGAGCGCATGAACTCGCTGCTCGGCGACAACGTGCCGCTGCACAGCAACCTGCCCGAACTCGACCAGTCGCTGGCTTGGATTACGCTCACCATGGACCAGCTCATCACGCGCCAGCAGGGGCGCGGCATATATGCCGGGCTGCCTTGGTTCAACTCCTACTGGGGGCGCGACATGTTCATTGCCATGCCAGGTGCAACGCTCGTCACCGGGCAATTCGACTGCACCGAAGAGATTCTGAAAGACTTCGCCCGGCTGCAAGACTGCGACCCCGAGTCGCCCACCTACGGACGCATTCCCAACCTTGCTACGCCCGACAGCATCATCTACAACACTACCGACGGCACTCCGCGCTACGTCATCGAAGCCGAGGAACTGCTGCAATACACCGGCGACGAGCAATTCCTCAAAGACGTGTATCCTGCCATCGTGCGCAGCATCGACCAGTGCATAGCCAAGCACATCGACGAGAAGGGCTACCTGCTCCACGCCGATGCCGACACGTGGATGGACGTGAAGCGCAACGGCATTCCCGGCTCGCCACGCGGCAACCGTGCCAACGACATACAATATCTGTGGTATCGCCAATTGTTGGCTGGAGCCAACATGGCTACACTGATGGACGACGAGGCACACGCCAGCAAGTGGAAAACCGTTGCCGACACGCTTGCAATGAACTTCGAGCACGACTACTGTGACAAGGAAAATACCCTCATCTATGACCACCTGAATGCCGACGGCACGCCCGACCTGCAATACCGCCCCAACCAGCTATTCTGCTTCGAGCTGATAAAGGACGACGAGTTCAAGCAACGGGTTACTCGCCACGTGTGGGATAGCCTCGTATATCCTTGGGGGGTGGCTTCGCTCGAACAACACGACCCGCAATTCCACCCACAGCACGAAAACTGGTCGCACTACCACAAGGACGATGCCTACCACAACGGCACGGTATGGCTGTGGAACAACGGCATTGCCATGCAGCGCATGATTGAATACGGGCAAGTGGAAACGGCTTGGAAACTATTCTGCAACATGAACCGCCAAGCATTGCACGAAGGGGCTGTGGGCAGCCTCAGCGAAAATGCCGATGCCCACCCACGCCAAGGGAAAAAGTGGGCAGGACGCTCTGGCACATTCCTGCAAGCATGGAGCAACTCGGAGCAGTTGCGCGTGTGGTACCAATGTTTCCTCGGCATCAAGCCCGACTTGATGAACGGTGTCGTGACAGTAAAGCCCTGCTTGCCGGCAGCAATCACCAGCCTCGAAACATCGGTCAAAATAGGCAACGGCAAGTTGATTTACCGCTACGACAACGGCAAGTTCGACATCAGGCTGCAAGGCGTTGATGCCCGCCTCGACATAATCTTGCCCGACGGACAACCAACAGCCAACAACCCGATTTTCGACGGTGTTGACTTCTGCCAACCCGACACTACAATCGATTTCCCCTGCTTGAAACAACATTACCAACAATAATCAACAACTATGGACACGACACTCAACCCATCCCAACTTGAAGACGAAGGAAACGACGCTCTTCACTCCGAAATCTTAGAGATACTCGACAACCATGCAGGCAAGCTATCCACAAAGGAAGAGTTATGCGACATGATCGAAAACGACATAATCAAGCCAGCTGGATATGTCAGCATCGACTACCACGACATATATACCTCCCTCACTGGCGTGGCTGAACTCGATGGCGTGAAGGTCGCTGGTGCGCGCAACGAATTCGAGCAGTTGCTAAATGACGTAACCGCCCGCCTGCAAGCTGCCCACGACGGCGCAACCCTGACGAAGATTCTCATTCACCTGACTGCCGGCAACGATGCCAACATCCAGATCGAAGAACTGCAACCCATGAGAGAGCTAATCGCCCAATTCAACGACGATGTACAAGTCGTGTGGGGCTTCTCCACCGATAACAATCAAGATGCCAACATCATAAAAATTTGTCTGTTGGCTGGATTCAATTAATCACCGTTTTTTTGTTTGAAAACAATTTCAGTTGCATATCGATTCCACATTGATATGCAACTGTATTTACACCAATTTAATAATATCACCATGTCGAAAAGAAAACACATTCCACGCGAGCGCATCAACGAAACTGTTGCCAAGTGGCCCAATATCGACCGCACGTGCAACGACTCGATTTCGGTTATAATCGAAACCGAATACTACCGTTTCTCCAAGTTCACACTCTGCATGAACATCAGCGGCAACGACCTCTCCGACCGTTACGGCGATGACGATCTCGAATACTACATCACCGTGAAAAAGGAGCAAATACCCAAGTTGGCATCAAAATTCTCGGCACTCGACGCCCCGACGCTTGCCAAGCGCATCGCCGAGCGTTTTGCGCCATACGGGCGGAATGCCCTCGACAAGTTCCGCAAGTTCTTGGACGAAAAAGGCATCGAATACAAATTCTCAATGTATTGACAAGATGGTGAAGAAGCGCATTCTATTTTTCACGGGAGCCGGTATAAGCCAGGAAAGCGGCATGATGACATTCCGGGGCAAGGAAGGTATATGGGATAGAATCGACCCCGAAAAGGTCGCTTCAATCAGGGCTTGGAACAGCGGCCGCCATGCCGATTGCAACAGCCGGCGGCAAGCGGTGCTCGACTTTTTCAACCCCATCAGACGGCAAATCATCGACCACGCACCCAACGATGCCCATCGCGCCATAGCCGCGCTCGAAAACGAATATGACGTAGTTGTCGTCACCCAAAACGGCGACGACTTCCACACCCGTGCCGGCTCGTCACAAGTCATATACCTGCACGGCGAGGCTCTGAAGAATTGTTCGACAGCCAACCCTCACCTATGCTGGGAAATCGACCGCGACAACCCCGACATTCACATCGGCGACAAGGCTCCCGATGGCTCGCAAGTGCGCCCCTACGTGATATTCTTCGGCGAGAACATCGACAAGCGGCTGTGGCAGCAAGCCGTCAAAGCCACACGCAATGCCGACATATTCGTAATCGTAGGCTCAACGATGCTCGTTTACCCGGCAGCCGAGCTCATAGCCAAGACGCGGCACGACTGCAAGATATGCATCATCGACCCTCAACCGCTCACGCTGCCACCCGAGTGCAACACCCGCCAGTTCACACAAATCCAAGCCACAGCCACCGCAGGAATGCACCAACTGACAGAACTCCTCCCCAACTGGTAATCCCACCCCTACTACACCTTGTGTCACACCGATAGCCCTGCCACATTGCCGTTGATGATGTCGGGCAGGTGTTGCCGCAGCTGCTGTGAAGTCCAGTTCCACCACTGCAAGGATTCGAGTTGCTGTATCGTGGCTTCATCGAAGCGTTTCCTTATCGGTCGGGCTGGAACTCCGCCGACTATGGTGTAGGGCGGCACATCTTTCGTGACAACGGCACGGGCAGCAATGATTGCCCCGTTGCCGATGTGGACGCCAGCCATAATCACAGCTTCATAGCCTATCCACACGTCGTTGCCCACCACGATGTCGCCTTTGTTGTCCCAAGCCGCAGCCACATTCGATTTCTCCAATCCCCATTCCTCATAAAAGAGCGGGAAAGTATAGGTTGACAATGACTTAAGCGTATGGTTGGCACAGTTGAACAGGAATTTCGCCCCGCAGGCAATGGAGCAGAACTTGCCTATTATCAGCCGCTCGTGGTTGACGGGGTAATGATAAAGCACATTGTTCCGCTCGAAAAGCAACGGGTCAGCCACAAAATCATTATAGATGGTATAGTCGCCCACCTCAATCGACGGGTCTTTCACGACGGCATTCAGATACACGGTCTGCCTGTCGCCCGTGCGTGGATATATTTTCGACATCATGGTCATTCAGTGTTTAATAGTGTTTATATTTGAGATAACCGACCGATATCATGCCGAGCAATATCACATACAGATATTCTGCCGTCCAATAAACCGACAATGACGTGCTGAAAACGCTTATGCTCCACAAATAAATCTGATAAGCCACGATGGTTATCAACTGGAAGATAAATGTCATGCGCGTTGCCCCCGTACCTGTCACGGCATTCATATACACATAGCCGGACAGGGCAAAGACATAGTTCAACAGCATGACTATGAATGGCATATGGGCTATCTGCACAAGGACAGTGCTTTCGGTATAGATGCCCATAATCTGCCGATAGAAAATCAAGGCAAGAACGACCAGCGGGAAACCAATGGCATATCCCAAACTGACAACCCTGTTGCACAACGGGATTACCTGCTCCTTTTGCCCGGCTCCCAATACATTGCTTACCAGCGAACCAGTAGTAGCCGCAAGCGAATTGACGATAACAAAAAAGAGCGTCGAGATGCTGCGTATAACATTGGTGGCAGCCAATTCCATCTCTCCCAAATGCTCGATAGCCACGAAGAAGGCAAGCCACGATGCCACACCGATAAACGAATGGAACATGCTCCAGACCGACACTTGGCAAACGTGGCGCAACACTGCTTTGTCGAAACCCCAATATAAGCCATAAAGCCGTTTATCCATTTTCCGTAAGACATGAATTGCCAGCACTGCCAACGAACATGCTTCGGCAAAAGACGATGCTATGGCTGCGCCTGCAATCCCCATGCCACAATGGAATATGAGCAACCAGTTGCATGGAATGTTTACCACCACGGCTGTCAGAGCCGCCATGTTCAAGGCTTTTGTACGGGTAACGCCGACCAAGAACGAGCGCAATGCAAGAAATGGAAAGGAGAAGAGCAATCCCCAAATTCGTCCGTCCAAGTAATCAATCACGGCACGATATACTTCGGCAGACGCTATGAGCCGACTTAAAATAATCGGAGAAAACAACTTGGATAGCAGGCATAAAAAGACTGCAAGCCACGACAGGAAAAACAATCCTTGAAAGAAAGTTTTTCCTGTTTCGGAATAGCGTTGCTCACCGTTACGCCGTGCGACAACGACCTGCAAGCCCAAACTGAAACCGAATCCGAGCATATAGATGGCCAAGTACCAAATCCCGGCAATGGCTGACGCACCCAATTCCACTTCTCCCACATGCCCCAAGAAAATGGCATCGGTGATATTGATAAGTTGCTCGATAAGTATGCTCATCATCACGGGAAAATTGATGAGCCAAATGTCTTTGTATGTATAGTTCATTGTTCAACTTGTTATGAAATAATGGCAAAATACGAGGAATAACAAACCTGCTATAAGTCTGTCTGCCTGCTGAATAGCTTTCACTAAAATACTATCCCTTAAGTGCAGCTATATGCACACTTGCCATTTCATTCTGTGGGGTTGAACAACTTCAATTCTCTATATATTATTCGCTGTAAAGTTAATGTAAAACGGTGGGCTATGCAAGAAAAAAATCAGGGCGGTAAAGCAATCAGCTTCCGAAGTAGGCTGCAATCTGCGACATCCGCGCCACTTGGTCAACGTGGAACGGGCAGCGACGGTTGCAATGACCGCAAGCCACGCAGTCGGAGGCTTTCACGGCGAGCTTGGCATAATGGTCGGCAGCAAGCGTGTCGCCCACTCGGGCAAGGTCGTAATACTTGTTGACAAGCCCCACATCGATATGCTTGGGGCACGGCTGGCAATGGTTGCAATATACGCACACGCCCTCAACCTCGCGCGGAGCAAACGTGCTTATCTCCGAATAGTCGCGCTCCTCGGCAGATGCCTCGCAGAAGCCCAATATGTCGCGCAAGTCGTCGATGTTGCGCACCCCGGGCAACACCGTCAGCACCCCAGGCTTGTCGAGGGCATATTGCATACACTGATACCGCGTGAGAGCCTTGCCGAAAGGCGACACCTTGGCATCGAGCAACTGCCCGGCGCTGAACGGCTTCATCACCGATATGCCCACGCCCTCAGCCTCGCAACGGCGGTACAAAGCCATGCGCTCACCGGCACTGCCAAAGGCAAACTCGCCTTGGCTGTAGTCATATCCCG
The DNA here is from genome assembly GCA_949285735.1 of uncultured Bacteroidales bacterium. Taxonomy (GTDB): domain Bacteria; phylum Bacteroidota; class Bacteroidia; order Bacteroidales; family Muribaculaceae; genus Avimuribaculum. Next base: position 53,551 of record CASEAQ010000017.1, on the reverse strand, counting down.
GGTTGATGCTGAACATGAGCATATCCACAATGCCCCAGTCGAGAATATGGTTCACGACCGACGGCGTATGCGACGAAAGCCCTATGTGGCGCACCGTGCCCGTTGCCTTCATCTGCTTCAAGTAGTCGAGTATGCCGCCATCGACATATTTCGTCAAGTCGGCTGGGCTGTCGATGCAGTGAATGAAACCAAAGTCGATATAATGCGTCTGCAACTGGCTTAGTTGCCAGTCAATCGACCGCTTCACGGTGTCGAAGTCGGTTGTCCAGCCATACTCGCCCGTTTCGTAATTCGCGCCAAAGTGCACTTGCACATACACCTTGTCGCGACACCCTCGGAACACCCTGCCATAGGGCGCAAACGGAGCGGCATCGCCGGCAGCAAGGTCAAAGTAGTTCACTCCTGCATCGATGGCGGCAGACACAATCTCCTCTATTGCACGGTCGCCGGCAGCACCTATCGAACTTGCACCAAGCCCGATGACACTAATCTGCTGGTCACCATGCGGCAATTTACGATATTCCATAGCAATCCTGTTTACGTGTGCAAAAATACACCAACGACACAAGCCCCCGCCTACCCGAATTACTGTTTTTTTCCCGAAGCTATAAGGATAAAATAAAGCTAAAACGAAACATATTTCGCTGCCAAACCACAAAGAACGGCGATACCAAAACTCAATAATGTTCCTGCCAAAACATATTCGGTCTTAGCTGTATCGTTATCTCTAAACCGTAGCAATGATTTTGCTGCTATAATGAATCCCACTGCCTCGTATTGCCCTATCAAAACAAACACAAATGTCAAGATTCGCTCCAAATTTCCAATAAGGGCACCTGCATTTTTCATGCTTTCACAAGATTCCGCCTCCCCTATCTTATACCGTTCCAATATCAGTTTAATAAGAATATTTGTTGGCTTCAGGCAGCACATTATACCAAACACGAATACAGGAATAGACATATCACCCACTAAGCCAATCCCTTGAAGCGGCAAGTCGCATTGCAATACATATTTATGCGCAACAAAACATAAAACCGCAATATGCGCAATTTGGTCTATCAGAAAAGACCATAAACCTCTACGCATATATGATTTCATCGCGTCAATCAACAAATGTGTCGCAGCTATCAACAAAACAAAAAACCAAAAATCGGCAATCGGAACAAATAACCAAGAAACCAAACCTATTACCACGGAATGGACATACAGAAATGGACTCCTTATTTTCAACTCCTCTTTTTCCTTGCAGAACTTGTCGCTTTGCAAATAAAAGTCTCCAATAACATGGGCTACCAACAAACTAAATAACAACCAGTTATTCATGCGCCTTCAAATTTTAGCTGTTCAAAATAATTCAATGCTTCCTCTATACAATACCATTTGGCTGAAGTCGAGTGTTGGTTTACTCCAGACTGCCTTATGCCTAATATATCCGCTATTTCTTGTTCACCTTTGGACAGAAGTTTGTAATAAACGACTTCACTCTGTCGTTTTGTAGCATCATTTAGCAACGCATCAGTTAACACCCCTACAGCTCGCAAGGCTGGGGTAAGTTGTTTATCTACCGCTTCTATCAGAAATGTGCCATTTTTATTTGAAGTACCCATACCACTTAATGCACGCCCCGACAAATAAATGGCATCTCCGTCCATAATCCCTTGCTCTTTATCAACAATGCGCATATCGCCGATTCCCATAGCCATGCGAACTCCATATGTTTGGAATAGTTTTTTCCCTTTCGATTCAGCTACTGGAAACGATTTAATGCTACTCTTTATAATCAAAGCAACCCTGAAAGCGTCCTTGACCGATGGCAACAGACACTCTATATAATCCCCCTTTATCAGCCTGCCCCAAAAACCTGCATATTTCTCCTCAAGGATTGAAAACAACCCCTCTATTCTCTGTTTCAAGGCAATGGTTTCTTCGACACACAAAGACGTAGAAGAAACTATATCGGCAGAAATGGCTGCATACATAGATTTATTTCATTTTATTTTCATTGAATACAAATATATGAATAATATTTCATTCTGCCAAGATTTTATAAGCCTTTTAGCTTATAAAATCTAATTATAAGCTATTTCACTTATAAAAGCCAATTATAAGTTATTTCACTTATAATACCATCTCATATACACAACTCTTTCCGCAATAAAGACGACAAACCAATGATTGACGATTGAAAAACATCATTCCAATACGGAACATCATAGAAGTAGCATATAGTTTTGAGATGTCCGCCTTATCGTTGCCGAATACCACAAACTATTATGCCCGATGCCACTGCCGAAGCTGCAACGGCAAACCCTGCTGCGAGTTTGCAGCCTTGTGTTAAAATCATTATTTCGTGCGTTTTGTATTGATTTATTGAAAATTATTTCTACTTTTGTTTTACTAATACTGTAACATCAAAAACAATAACAGCATGAAAAAGGTTCTTCCTATAATTAAGAACGATCCATGGCTTGAGCCATATGCCGACGCTATTAACGGCAGGCACGAAGATGTAATACGCAAAGAAAAAGAATTAACCGACGGCGGCAAAATCTCGCTCAACGACTTTGCCAACGCCCACAACTACTTCGGGCTGCACAAGACCAAGACTGGATGGGTGTTCCGCGAATGGGCACCACACGCCACGGCGATATACCTGATAGGCACATTCAACGACTGGGCTGAAAGCGACGACTATGCACTGACGCGCATCGACAACGGCGTATGGGAAATTACCCTCGCCCCCGACAAGATGAAGCACGGCGACTTGTACAAACTGAAGATGAAATGGGATGGCGGCGAAGGCGAACGCATTCCAGCATACGCCCGCCGGGTGGTGCAAGACGAGCAGACGCTCATCTTCTCGGCTCAAGTGTGGGCTCCAGCCCGCTCCTACCGCTTCAAGGTAAAAGATTTCAAGCCCTGCGTGGCACCGCTGCTCATATATGAGTGCCACATAGGCATGGCGCAAAATGCCGAGAGGGTGGGAACCTACGAAGAGTTCCGCAAAAACATACTTCCGCGCGTGGCAGCCGACGGCTACAACGCAATTCAGATAATGGCTATACAGGAACACCCCTACTATGGCTCGTTCGGCTACCACGTGTCGAGCTTCTATGCAGCTTCGAGCCGCTTCGGCACTCCCGAAGAACTCAAGAAACTCATCGACGAGGCGCACAAGATGGGGATAGCCGTAATCATGGACATCGTACACTCCCACGCCGTGAAAAACGAAGTCGAGGGATTGGGTCGCTTCGACGGCAGCTACGACCTATACTTCTATGGCGACGGCCGCCGCGAACACCCGGCTTGGGACTCACTCTGCTTCGACTATGGCAAGAACGAAGTGCTTCACTTCTTGCTGTCTAACTGCAAGTTCTGGCTCGAAGAATACCACTTCGACGGCTTCCGCTTCGACGGCGTGACCTCGATGCTCTACTACAACCACGGGCTCGGACAGGGATTCAGCTCCTACGACGACTACTATAACGGCGCGCAAGACACCAACGCCATCACCTACCTCACGCTTGCCAACCTGCTCATTCACCAGGTGAACCCCAATGCAATCACCATTGCCGAGGAAATGAGCGGAATGCCAGGGCTTGCCCTTAAGTTCAAGGACGGCGGCATGGGATTCGACTACCGCATGGCGATGGGCATACCCGACTTCTGGATTAAAATCATCAAGGAAAAGAAAGACGAAGACTGGCACCCGACCTCGATATTCTGGGAACTCACCAACCGCCGCTACAACGAGAAGACCATTAGCTACGCCGAAAGCCACGACCAGGCTCTCGTGGGCGACAAGACTATCATCTTCCGCCTTATCGACAGCGAGATGTACTGGCACATGATGGTGGGTGACAACAACATGACCGTTGACCGCGGCATCGCGCTTCACAAGATGATAAGGCTCGTCACCTGCACAACCATCAATGGCGGCTACCTCAACTTCATGGGCAACGAATTTGGACACCCCGAGTGGATCGACTTCCCGCGCGAAGGCAACGGCTGGAGCTACAAGTATGCCCGCCGCCAGTGGGACCTCGTTGACCGCAAGGAATTGAAGTATCAGTTCCTCAACAACTTTGACAACGACATGATACACTTGGTGGCAAGCATCAAGAACTTCCAGTCGCTGCCAGTAGAGAAGTTATGGGACAAAGACGACGACCAAGTGCTTGCATACAAGCGCGGCGACTATGTGTTCATCTTCAACTTCAGCCCCACAAAGTCGTTCACCGACTATGGCATACTTGCCCCTGTGGGAGAATACGACGGCGTGTTCGACAGCGACGACAAGCGTTATGGAGGCTATGGCAACATCGACGAGAACGTACACCACTTCACGCAAGACGACCCGCTATATGCCCCCCACGGCTTGGGATGGCTCAAACTCTACTTGCCGGCACGCTCGGCACAAGTGCTGAAAATTGCCCGCAAGCGTCGCGGACGTGCCAAAAAGAGCGAGTGACACACACTGTGGCTGACGGCAAACGCCGTTCCACACTAATAATTTAAATACACATTCATCGGGCATGCGACCACCACACGATTCAATGCACACGGGCGTGTTGCAAGTCCGATGAATTGTTTTCAACCCTAAGGCTGCAACTGTTCCTGCTTTTCCGTGAGTTACACCAGTCGGCGAAACAGTTATGCCAATGATACAATCAAATTTTTTTAATCAATATTATCACTATGAAAAAGTTAGCTTTTTTGTTGCTTCTCGCAGTGACAATGGTATTCGTTTCATGTAAAGACGAATCCAGCAGCAATCCTTTGACAATGATTCCCAGCGATGCCAATTTCGTAGCGGCAATTGATGCCGGGTCAATCATCAAGAAGGCAAACATCAAAGTGGAAAACGGCGAGGTGGTTTTCCCCGACTCCTACAATTCTCTTTTAAAAAATGCCTTCAACTCTGCCGAAAAGGAAATGATGAGCGAGGTCGCCAAAGCAGGTATCGACTTCACCAAGAAGACATACGCCTTCAACTCAACCGACTTCGAGGCTCTCGCCATTATCCCAATCACCGATGCCAATGCAGCAAAAGCATTCATAGAAAAAGCCTGCAAGACCGACATGACAGCCGATGGCGAACTATATAAATTGGAGGCTGGCAATGAATGGTACTTCGTTTCGGGCAACTACATCGTGATAGCCCAACCGTCGGCTACGCTTGAAACAGCCGTCGCCGAAAATCTCATAAAGAATCTTATCACCACCGGCAGCACTAACCCAATTACAAACAATGCCGACGCAATGGAGATGCTCGACCGCAAAGCCGATGTGACATTCTTTGGCGACTACCGCAAATTGCTCCAGATGTCGGGCAACCCAAGAGAACTCAGCATGCTGATGGCAAGCGGCATGGGCTCTATACTCAACGACTATCGTAGCGTGGGTGCTACTCTCAATTTCAACAAGAAAGATTTGGAAATGGCTCTGGAAGTTTTTGCCAACGACACCGAAAACATCAAGAGCTACCAAGCCGTCATCGGCAAGCCGTCGGCAGAGGGGTTGAAATTCATTCCAGCCGACATACAATTTGCCGTGTCGGGCTCGGTAAAGGGCAAGGAACTCGTGAAAATCGATGCCGTCAACCAAGCATTGGCGCAGATAAGCAACAACCCGTTTGTCACCCAAGACGAAATCAAGCAATACCTCGAAGCCATCGACGGCCCCGTCACTTTTGGCTGGAACTACGTCGATTACATCATCAACCGCTCTTCGATGCCGCAAGTGTATGGCGCAATAAAGAATGAGAAAGCCGATGAAATTTGCAACAAGTTGCAATCGACCATCAACGGCTTCGGAATCATTGCCTGCACAAAGGTGGGCGACGAATATGTGGTGAACATCTCAAGCGACATGGCAATTGCCTTTGGCAGCAAGGACGGATTCCTCCACTTCCGCACGGTTGCACAGAAAGTGACCAACAGCCTCTATGACGACAAACTCGCCCGTGGCATATTCGAGGAATCGCCAAGCGCATTATATGCCAACGCCCTCCAAGGCTCGCGTGCCAATGCAATGCTCACAAGCGTAGCCCCCAACCTGAACTTTAGCGGCTACCTCAAAGCCAACGGCAACGTAACCGACGCCTCGATGAAAATAGTGATTGACCAACCCGAGGGCAACAACATTATCGAAACGTTCCTCACCATCTTGGCAAATGCTCAAATGCGATAAACAGCAAACAAAATTAACAATAGAGCCCCGCAATGGGGCTTTATTGTTAATTAAAGCAAAAACCGACAACTTTTTTCGCATATATGTTGCACAACATGAATTTAAGACATACTTTTGTATCGGTTTTTTCATGGTATTAGATTTTAAGTTGAAGATTAGTTGTCGTGATGACAATTAATTTTTTTTTTGTACCTACCCCAACCACCCCCAAAAAGAATGTTTAAACACGACCAAAGCGGCACGTTCCACCCTCCCTACGAAGTTATTCTACGAGGGAACAACAAGTGTATATGTGGCTGTCGCAGACGCGATGAATCGCATCTCTACGGCACAAACTGGAATGTAATTCCTAATTCCACATTCCTAATTGAATAAACTGCTAACTATCAATACCCTTTCCGATACTTCGAATCGCTCGAATCCTCAAGAATGCTCAAGTAGCTTGTATAGCGCGATTCGCTGATAAGGCTCTGTTCTACAGCCTCCCTCACGGCACAACCCGGCTCGTGAGTGTGCGTGCAATTATAATACCTGCAATCAGCCGAAACCCTGAATATTTCGGGGAAATAGTGAGCCACTTGCCCCTTGTCAAAATCGATAGTTCCAAACCCCTTTATCCCCGGCGTGTCTATAATGTACCCACCGCCTGGGAGCTGAAACATTTCAGAAAACGTTGTCGTGTGCATACCCGTGTGGTGCGAAGCACTTATGCTGCCAACCTTGAGATTGACACCCGGCAAAAGCAAATTAATAATAGTTGACTTACCCACACCCGAATTACCCGAAAACAACGAAACATGCCCCGATGCCAATTCAAGAATCTTCGAGACACCGTCGTCGGCATCGCCACCAGCCGCCGACATCATTATCACCTCATAGCCTATCGACCTGTAAAGATAAGCCAGCGCATCGGCATACTCACGTTCCTCATCGTCGAGCAAGTCCATCTTGTTGACCACGATAACCGCCTTCACGCCATAAGCCTCGGCAGTGGCAAGGAAACGGTCGATAAAAGTAGTGCTCGTCTCCGGCTCCCGGATAGTCACAATAAGGAATGCATAATCTATGTTGGCTGCAATTATATGCGACTCCTTCGACAAGTTGCTCGCCCGGCGTATAATATAGTTGCGGCGCTCGTCGATAGCAGTTATATACGACACATCGTCGGCAGCAGCCGCAGAGGAAATCTCCACCACGTCGCCCACCGCCACAGGATTGGTAGTGCGTATTCCACGCAGACGAAAATTGCCCTTGATCTTGCAATTCACATCAATGCCGCTCTCGGTTCTCACCACGTAGCAGCTACCCGTATTCTTGATAACCAGTCCTTTCATAATACTGACAAATGTATAAATAATCTGCAAATGTGGCAAATCTATCAATTATGAATCGTTACGCAGTGAATGGTTCAGAACTTTCTTGTTCAATGGTTTGAGATGGATTTCCGAGGCGATTTTGATTATTTTTTGAATAAGTTTAGCGAGCCAAACGTTGAAAAAAATAAGCGAAAAGCGTCAGAAAAGGCTCTCAAACATGAACAAAAAAGCCGCACCGCAACTCCACACAACGTGGGTTGTCAGCACGGCTTCTGCAAGCTGAGATTTAGAAATATCCTTGGAAACTGTTTTGAATTTTTTGTTCAATGGTTTGAGATGGATTTCCGAGGCGATTTTGATTATTTTTTGAATAAGTTTAGCGAGCTAAACGTTGAAAAAAATAAGCGAAAGCGTCAGAAAAGACTCCCAAAACATGAACAAAGAACTTACATTAAAATTTTTTCTGTAAAAATTAAAAACAGTTTCTTAGTCACGCTCCGCAAGCCGGCACGTTCTCGCAATCAAGTGAGGCGGCGGCAACGGCGCGCAATCGGTAAGCGATTCTTACTTTCCGCCCTGTTCGTAGTAGAGAGTGCGTGACGGTTGGTCGCACACCTCGGCAGGACCGAAGTATTGGATTGGACCCGGGTACATGTAGCAAGTGTTCAAAGCCCATTCGTCGCGTTGCTCGACAAACTTCTGGAACGGCTTGCCATTGAGGTCAACAAGAGCCTTTTGGATTACAGGCTTCATCTTGCCGTTGCGACGTTCCATGTTCATCATCATAGTGATAGGTATGCCACCAGCAACCCATTGAACCGACGGCTTGGTCAAGTTGCGAACCGACGACATATAGCCCGTTGCACCGCAGTTGATGAGCTGAGCTGCGTTGTAACCGAGTGCATAGCAATAGTCGGCGTCGAAGTTCGACGGGTCGGCGCAACGGCCCTCGTAGCCGAAGAAGTGGTGTTGTGCAGCAAACTTACCAACATACTTCTTGGCAGCCTTCATTTCGGCAAGTTTCTTGCCAACCATCTCGCTAAGCAACTTCTCGGTCTCGATGAGCGACACCTGAACATTGCCGTGCGGGTCGCGGTCGAGCGTCAACTGGCGGGCAACACCCACTGGCAGGCTCTCGAAAATCTTGGCGTTGTCGGCGCTCAGGCTGCTAATCACGAAGCTGCGCTGTTCGTCCTCGCTCTTAGTTGCGAAGTCGGGAGTGTGGGCAAGCAAGTCGTTAAGCTCGGCGATAAGAGCCTTCATTGCCGGGATGAACTCGATAAGGCCCTCCGGGATAAGCACAGTACCGAAGTTGTCGCCATTCTCGGCACGCTTTGCCACAACAGCTGCAATGCCGCTCACGATGTCGTCAAGCGTCTGGTTCTTAGCCTCAACCTCTTCGCTGATGATGCAATAGTTGGGCTGAACCTGCAATGCGCATTCGAGTGCGATGTGCGAAGCCGAGCGACCCATCAACTTGATGAAGTGCCAATACTTCTTAGCCGAGTTGCAGTCGCGCTGTATGTTGCCGATAACCTCAGAGTAAACCTTGGTTGCGGTGTCGAAGCCAAACGAAGTCTCAATCATATCGTTCTTCAAGTCACCGTCGATAGTCTTCGGGCAACCAATCACCTGCACGCCAGCGTTGTGAGCCTTGTAATACTCGGCAAGCACGCAAGCATTAGTGTTGGAGTCGTCGCCACCGATAATCACCAAAGCCTTGATGTTGAGCTCCTTCAAAATCTCAAGACCCTTTTCAAACTGCTCAACCTCTTCGAGCTTGGTACGGCCCGACCCGATGATGTCGAAACCGCCTGTGTTGCGATATTCGTCGATGATGCTCGATGTGAGCTCGATATACTGATGGTCAACAAGACCGCCGGGCCCCATCAAGAAGCCATAGAGGCGGCTATCCTTGTTGATAGCCTTGATTCCGTCAAACAAGCCGCTAATCACGTTGTGGCCGCCGGGTGCCTGTCCGCCCGACAAGATTACGCCAACATTAAACGGAGTGGTTGCCTTGGCTGGCTTCGGATCCTTCTCGAAGGTCAATTCCGGCAGCCCGTAGGTGTTGGGGAACAATGCCTTGATTTCTTCCTGATCGGCTACCGACTGAGTTGGCTCGCCTTCCACGGCTTTCACTGCGCCCCAAAGTGCCGAGGGCAACTTGGGCTGGTAGGCAGCGCGAGCCTTCTGTAATGCGCTCTTTTTTGTCATAATATTGTATATATTATTAGGTTATAATAAATTCAGCATTATACTTTGCAAATTTCGCAAAAAAAACTCACACCAGCAACACATAATCATTTAAAAAATCGCAACGCTCCAATCCCTCCCAAAATAGCCACCACTAACTACCCCCTCCCCACACAACTTTTAACCACAATCCCCGCCCCAATCCCCCTCTAATCAATAAAGCGCAAAGGCTACCTGCTATTACACCTCAGCCATGTTTCCCATCCCATTTTATCCATTCATACCATGTTTTATTACGGCTAACCCACCTTGCGACAACTGCAAAGCAGCACGCATAAAACAACTACCTTTTTTCCTAAGCCTATCCTGCGTCTTTCATCAAAAGCGCAATAAAAACATTACCGCATTAACTTTGCTTTTTCCTGCTTCTCCTCCACTCCTGAAACAACAACCTCGGCAACGACGTGATTATTCCCCAACAACGCCGCAACTGCTTTTTCGGCTCGCTGAAAATGCGGTAAACAAACTCCATGTGATGCTCTATCATCCATTTCGGAGCGCGACTCACGTTGACTCCACTATAAAATTTGAATGCCGCACCGACCGCAATCATAACACCACGTTTCAAGTATGGTTTCAAGCGGCTCATAAATATCTCTTGTTTCGGTGCGCCAAGCGCAATCCAAATTATGTCGGCACCGTCTTCCTCCACGCGTTTTGCAATAGCAGGGTAATCAAATTCGTCAACAGTGCAGAATGGCAGTTCGTAAAAACTCATTCCTGCAACGTCGGGATTCCATTTAGATATACTTTGTTTCAAACCATCAAGAATTTCCTGAGAAGTTCCCATGAAAAACATCCTATACCGACGGGAACGGACAATATCGTTGAATATTTGGCTACCGCAATATTGTTCATATCGCCTACCATAAATCCATTTTATATAAAGTGGAACATAACTGCTGTCGCAAATAGAAAAAGCCGCCCCGTCAACGACCTTGCGATAGGAATCATCGCGATTGACCATATCCACAATCACCCCATCAGTCACACAAACATATTCCACCTTACCGTCAGCTACAAATTGAGCAATACGCTTCTGTACAAGTTCCTGATCGAACTCGTACCTTATTCCAAAATACGTTTCCATAACAATACTATTATTTAACCATTTAGTCTTTATATGTTTTTATCGGTATCGAGATCTAAGATGGTTTAATGCGTCAATCTTCTAATTCCTTATACACATCTCCAATTTCAGCATTTATTGTCTTAATATTGAATGTGGTATCTGACAAACGTTTCGATTCAAGAACGATGCTATTCATCAATTCTTCGTCATCAATCAGTCGAGATATTTGTTTTGACAACATCTCAATATCCCCAGCATCAAACAGCAATACATTTTCACCATTGATTGCAATATCAGGTATTCCACCAACAGGAGTTGTAATTACAGGCAACCCGTATGCCCACGCATCAAGAACAGCCATAGGAAAACCTTCCGCATAACTCGGGAGACAGAAAATTGTCGATTCTTTAAACACTCTGTCTTTGTCGTCACCATTTATCCAACCCAAAAACTCGATCTGATTAGAAACATTTAACCGCTCAGAAATTTCCGTGGCTTTGTCTATTTCTCCATTTCCTGCGAAAACAACTTTCCATGTCGGATAAGACTTGGCTATTAGGGCAAACGCTTTAATCAAATCGGCATATCCTTTCCTTTGATTTAGAGTTCCTGCATATAATATTTGTTTTTTCTTTGAATATATCTTTGCAGACACATTTGCAATACATGGATTATAAATCACCCTCACTCTATTTCCAAGGTTAAATTTTTCATTTACAATCTTTTTCCATGAATCAGACAGCACTATCACACAATCGGCATTAGAAAACAAATATTTATATACTCCTGAATGTTTTCCATTTACTGTCGTTTCTGAAGAAAATGAATGGAAATGAATAATCGTTTTCTTTCTAAACAGTTTTGCCAAAATGAAAAATAACACTTTTCGCAATGCCGATACAGGTTCACTCAAATGAATATGAACTATACGACATCTTGGCAAATAAAAACAATATTGAGCCAAACCTTTAACCAGATACCAAATCTTAATCAAGTTAGTTTTGTCAATACTCGTCTCAATCCACTTACAACCAAACGACACCCATTGTTCACCTTTCTCATGGGCTTTCACAACCGAAGTTATGCCGCCCCTTGTATGTTTAGATGTCGCAACGACTAAAACCTTATGCCGCCACATTGTACATTATTTTAATTAAGGGATTTACTTCGATGATATATCATTTATCTTAATTATGCGGGCTGGGATTCCGCCAACAACCGCATTATCGGGAATATCTTTCGTTACCACAGCATTAGCACCAATTATCACATTATTCCCAATCGTAACTTCTCCAAAAATCTTAGCACCTAATCCAATATAGCAATTGTCACCTATCGTCACATGCTCATTCTCACTACCATACAAATGCTTATTGCCTATTACCACTCCAGGCTGTAAAGTTAAATTTTTGCCTGCTGTACAATTTGATTTTATGCGAACCAACGCACCCAAATGCATTATTCTCAAACCCGGTCCGCAATTGCCAGGCTTTATGTCTATTTTCAGTTTAAAACACAACCTCTTGTATATAAAGAAATTGTAGAAATACAATAATTTTGACAATGCACCTGATTGATTCTTGTAATACTCTACAAATCGCAACCTGCGTATATAGTGATAGATATAGTAACTTTCATTCTTGATAATGTAATCTTTTAAATTAGGAACTCTATTATCAAAGCGTTTAAGATCTTCTGCAAGATAATAACGCAAATCAGTTCGATTCTTAATCATCGCAGTTTACATAAAATATTTAATAAAATAAACAGCACGCGACTTCTTTTCTTTGAAATCAACCTATACACAAGTTTGTGTATAAAAAACATATCATTTACAGGATACCGAGCTGATACCGAATCCCAAATAGAATCGTTACATATTGTTGAAAACATTTGAAACTTGCTTTTATTCGGAATTGGATAATCTATTATCCTCTTTAAATACGACCGCGTATAGCCAATCAAAATTCGGTCAATGCGTTGTTGCATTTGAGCCGAAGTGCTTTTCTTTGTCAACTCGGCATGCAACACTTTATATTTCTCAAACCTATCGGTTCGCACCACTGACGACAACGATTGCTCATTGTAATAATAAAAATAGTAGAGCTTCGGCGATACAATGGCTGAACACACATGAGGCAAATAATCAATATGGAAAAACAAGTCCTCCGATATTATTTCACGTTCGGAATGAAATCTGATATTCCAAGAATCGATAATGCTTTTCCTAAATAGACAAGTATCAACAGACACTTGAATCAACCTATCTTCTTTTATATGAGGCTCCGACGCTATTATATTGGGCAATAGAACCGTCTGTACATCGCTGCCTTGATAAATACTTTGCTCTTTGGGGTGGGGCAAAAAAGATATATTGCCGCTATCATCAATGCGTTTAAGTCCTGAATATACAATATCTGCATTGTGCTGCAGGCATAGAGCATACAAGTCGGCATACATGTTCAAATCAATCCAATCGTCTGAATCAATAAAAGTAACATATTCTCCTGTAGCATTCTGCAAACCCGTATTCCGAGCAAAGCCTAAGCCCTCATTTGTTGATTTATGGATTACTTTTATTCTGCTATCTCTTTTTGCCCATTCATCACACTTCTGAGGAGAACCATCTGGCGACTTATCGTCCACAAGAATTATCTCAATATCTTCAAAAGTTTGATTTACAATTGAGTCAATGCACCTGTCAATATAATTCTCTACCTTATAAACAGGCACAATGACACTTATCTTAGGATTACCCATAAGTATATTGAAATTAAAATGAAAATCTGAACAATGTTGAAGAATTTGGATCATCTGCCACAGACGCTACTGCAGCAAACGTATATAGGCAAGAAATTATCAGTGTTACAATAAATATCGGGTTTCTGCCAAGAACGCCGTAACGCTCTTTCAAATAGACCAAAAGAAAAGCCGAACAAATCAAAGAAAATGGAGCGACATACAACAACGGTCTCGTAAAAAGGAAATTAACATTAGACAACAACCCAGTTAGACAAGCATATAGAACAAACATATTGAATGAAAACAAGAAAAATTTACTATTAAATCGTGTTTTCATTTCAGCGGAGAACCATATTATAAGAATGTCAAGCAGCAGCACCAGTATTCGCCTCGGACCGAAAGCCCTATCTACAGTTTTATCCATAATGTTATCAAAACCTTGTGAATAGCTATCATACCCGATAAGTGCAAGATAATTCCCCGCAAAGTTCATATAATCTTGAACAATTCCCGATTGTCCTACTACGGTACAAGCTATCAGGACTGCAATCCAAACAAACTTATTTTTAAAATAATTTATATTTGGCAAAAAATATACTGGCAATAAAATTATCGCCGATTTATGCATGAACGAGCAAATAATAATTACCGCACAATATTTTATGAACTCTTTGTTTATAATAAATTTGCACGCCCACACAAAAACGCAGGCTACTATTGATTGCCTTATCCCATTCATCCACGACAGGTAGTAAGGTCCAAGGAATATCAACAATCCAATGAACGGGTATAAATATTGGTGATTTTTTAATCCGTAATACACAAAAAACACCTGCAAGAATGCCCAAAATGCAAAGTACACAAAATGTCCAGCACCAATATTTACCCACAATTGTGATATATAAGTAAATAACGGCTCTATATCTTCCCTGTAAACAAAGCCATTTTGTAAATACGTGAATATTTTATAATAGGTTGCATAGTCAACGCCTACGTTGTATCTAAGACCGCTTATAACCGTAAAAAATAATATTATCAGAACATTACTAACAGTCAAAAAAGGTGTTTTCTTACCTAACAATGTATAATTATGCGCACTTTGAGTGCCCCCAAAATACATTATCAAGCCAAAGAACGAATATATAATGCAACTTAATATCATAAAGGGGCGTTATAAATGCCTATATCCAAAATTTAGCAGCACTTTTGGATAGATGACAGTAAATACGATTTTGAGTTATTCCTAAACTGGGCAAGTCGTTCTCTTATCATGCCAAAATCCATCGAAGTATTATAGTCTATATTTTTATCATCATAACATATTGCCCTATCCTGTGCGCCAACAACATCAAGCAGATCTGTCATGCGCGTATCTTTATTGTATTTAGAAACAACCGAATAAAAAGGTATTTCTAAATTTATCGCGAATGCAGTGCCATGAAAAGAAGTAGTAACGATAAATGATGCATTTGATACTAAATTTATAAAATCCACTGGTCCAGCATTTTTCATCACAGACGCCCCTTTCCTAAATGAATTTACAAACGACCAATCAAGAAAAACTATATGCATTCCGCTAAAAAGTCGCTGGATGTCACTTAGAATCTTGTTTATTTCAGGATATGGGTCATAGGCATATCTAAGTATGTATGCCAGTATGTACGGTTTCTTTATTAATGGTTTCTGTTTTGAAATCAGAGTTTTCCAATTCTCTTTGTTCAACAACAATGTTGGGTCACACACAATATCAGCCCTCTTGGAGATGATTTTGCAAACCAAATCTGCCCCCGATTGTTCCCTGACTGACAGACATTTGTATCTTGATAAATATTTGGCATATCTTGGCAACAAGGTATCGTCTATATCCTTTGTTGAGAAACTTGATGCGTATGAAATTTTTGCAGCAACATCAGGAACGAAATCCAATAAAAAACTATTGTCATTCTTTATGTGAATTGGATTCCACACTTGGTCACTTCCCGTTATATATACATCATATATCGGAGGACATTTTGCCAAATCCTGAGGTGAATAATACACCTGCTTAGAACAACAATAAAATTCATCATAGAAATGATTGAATTTTTTTTGCTTCTTTCCAGTTGACACGCCAAAAAGAATGTATAAAAAAATCTTTTTAATGATTGAAACAATTGATTTCTTTCCTTTCTTATTTGGGAATATATAATCAATCAATTCCACTTCATATCCCGCATCTGAAACAATCTTTTGCAAGGCATAAGCCTGTAGTGCCGAGCCATAATTCAGCACTTTGTGCATGGTAATTATTCCTATTTTAAAGTTCTTCCTCATTTGCCCAAAATTTTACGTCCACAAAAATTTATAACTTTGGATATGAACAATACAATACCAAGCTCAATTGGCATCTTCAAAGCCTGTTTGCACCACTTGTAACATAGTGGTCTTTTAGGAGGCTTAACCATTTGCCCTTCTGCAACTGTTTCAAATGCAAATTCCTCCAACCCTAAATCGCATTGTTCCAAGCAATCCAAGCCTTTCTGCGTAAAAACAACAATTGCGCTCACACCTTTTTGATTATCCTTATACGTCTGCCCCCACATATCGCCGATGCGTATATCGGCTGACGAATTATTGTATTTGTATTTACATTTTTCGTAACACGCTTTTCCTAAACATGAGTTATTCAAAAACAAACTATAAAAAACATCACCCTTGGTGAAATGTGAGCTATAAACACAATCAGATTCATGCGAGCGTTTGCGCCCTTTTACTGTCATAACCCACGAATCGTGCCATCCAGTAAGTTTATTACGCCAAGACACATATATCGATTTACCTGCGCTTCTTTCAACTCTTGCAATATATTTTCTCCACAACAACATTGAAGGCACTCCATGACAGAAGAAATCCAATAATATAAAATTATCTTCAATCTTAAATTTTTGTATGTATCTGCGAAATGAGTCTATTTGGCATGGGGTCCCTGTGACAAGATATTTTTTCTTCCTGTCTATCGATTTAAAACCGTCAACCGTGTAACTTTGAATATATTTGCTGCCAACAGATGCTTTTAACTCATCCAACGTTGTTGCTATATAATGCTCTGCCCTATCTAATTCACAATTATATCTGACTCCACATACTTCATACCCTGCTTTTATCAAGGTCCTTCCTATTTCATAGCCAACTCCTCCCGAAGAACATTCAAATCTCACATCATCGTTTTTACTCCACCCTGCAAAACTTTTATGTACAGCGTTATTTTGTGATATGTCATCATGAACAT
Source organism: uncultured Bacteroidales bacterium (assembly GCA_949285735.1). Classification (GTDB taxonomy): domain Bacteria; phylum Bacteroidota; class Bacteroidia; order Bacteroidales; family Muribaculaceae; genus Avimuribaculum. The sequence continues at coordinate 36,702 of CASEAQ010000017.1, read as the reverse complement.
ACGCGCAAACGTTCACACACAATTTACAATTCACACATTTATCTGCGTCAATTATCTTAGGCTCGTAAAAACCATTCTTATTCAGATTTATTTTTATAATGTTTTTACTGCATGCAATTGCGCACACACCGCAACCATAGCAGTCGGTTATCGAAGATACATTATTCATTTTCTTCTAATTATTTTGCGAATTATTTTTTCGGTCAATAGACTTTTTTCATGTTGCTCAAGTCCGCAGAAATAAACACTAATGGATATTGAAATTATTGAAATTAGATAAATACAAAATATGAAAACCAAATTAGAAACTGCTCCATGAATTAAAAATGCCACGAGGAATGGTATCACAATTGAGATTGCCCCCACTTTTAATATCGGAGCTATTACATGTATAAAATACTCTTTTCCCGAAAAATTTAAAATTTGCTGTATTAGCTTTATTCCATTTACAATTACAATAACATTCGATATGATTGGTAAATACAATGCCGTATAAGGCTCTAATCCAGCATACATCATCACATAATATAGCGGTATATTCATAATCCTGACAAAGAAAATCATTGTTTGATACCTTTTAATTCTTCCCGAGGCATGAATAACTGTCCACATGGGTCCACCTAAGGCATCTACCAATAATGCAAGGAATGACAATATGCAAAAAATAGCCGTATATTCTGGCACTACCCCCAACCACAAACTCAAAACTTCATCCATGCAAATCATTGTTGGAAAAGCAAGATAAAGCATTAAATAAATTGATATTTTTGATGTTACCCTGAATAATTTTTTGAGGTATGTAAAATCCTTGCTCGCATAACTTTGTATCAATTGTGGATTGGCTGCAATCTGAAAATTTTGAATAAAAGAATAAACTGCAGCCGATATTTGTGTCATTATTGCAGTCGCTGCATTGATTGCAACACCATAGAATATGTTTAGAATTATATTTAATGCTTGCTTCGTAACCACATTTCCCAAACTACTTAGAGTGCTCCATAATGAAAATGACATAATCGATTTCATTATAGACTTTGAAAACGACGCTTTATATCGAGAAACAGGGAAATTAATATTACAGTATGCAACATATACTATCAGAATGCCTATTGAAATTGATAGCATTAAAATTGAATACAAGTTCAGTTTATCATAATCTACAATTGGCAATATGAATACAATAGCCAAATTTAGGATAACCTCAACTATACTAATGTAGGCATAAAACGACATTTTTTCATAAGCTATAATGATAGCGTTATATGGCGTCCTCAGAACTGTCATAAAGCAAGATGCAACAGCCAAATGAAACGTAAAATAAGCCGCCGACATTCGTTCCTCGGGAATGTTCAACTTATCATTCAGAAGATACATTCCAATTGTTTCAGATAAAATAATAGTGCCGACACCAATGAAAAAATGTATATTAACCGAATTAATAAAATATGATTTTAATTTGACCAAATTGTTTTCACCCAATGCAATATTGAAAAACCTTTGGCAGGCTCCATTCATTGCCGAATTTAAGAATGAAAACATTACTATAATTCCTGCCACTAAATTATATATACCATAATCCAAAACTCCCAATACTTGTAATGCGACTCTGGAAATATATAATTTAATGAGCAGGAAAAATATCATTCTGACATACAGGTAAATTGTATTTTTTGCAATACGTTTATTTTTTACACTAATTGTGCTCATTTTATCTGTATGTTTTATATTCGACAATCTTAGGCAATAAGTTAAAACAATTTCACCGTATTAAGGTTTAAACCTTATTTCTTCTCAGCGGAATCCTCTCTATACCCATAGTTGTAGCCATACTTGTAGCCGTAGTGGGAGTGGCGGCCCGAGGCTGAGGTGGTGCCGTTGAGCACCAGTGCCATGTTGTTGAGGCGGTGTTCGTCGTAGATGCGTTGCAACTCGGGCAGCATGTCGCGCTCAAGCAGCCCAGCGCGCACCACGAATGCCGTGCGGTCGGCAAGGCGCGCTATCACGTGCGTGTCGGCTACAATCTCAATTGGCGGGCAGTCGATAAACACGTAGTCATATTCCGCACGCAACGCCTCCACCATGTCGGCAAACCGCGACCCGGCAAGCAACTCCGTCGGATTGGGCGGAATCGTTCCCACGGGCAGTATGCTCAACCGCTCATATCCCTCAACGCCCACTATCAGCGGCGACACGTCGTCGGTGCGGTGGGCAAGGTAGTCGCTAAGCCCCCTGTGCGGCAAGCCCACATATTCCGATGTCGAGCCGTGCCGCAAGTCGCCGTCAATCACCAGCACACGCTTCCCCTTGATGGCAAGGCTGGCGGCAGTGTTCACCGCGATGAAAGTCTTGCCGCTGCCAGGGTTGAACGACGTGAACAGCATCACCGGAGCCCTGCCCTCGGCATGACGCTCCCCGAGCATAAACTCAAGGTTGGTACGCAACACGCGGAATGCCTCGTTGACCACGTCGCGGCTCCCCTGCCGCACCACCACCGATGCCCCGTCGCTGCCATGCTTGCCACTATGGGCGGCAAGTGGAATCTCGCCGGCAAACGGCACAGTGAGTTGCTCAAGGTCTTTGCGACCGCGCAGCCGAGTGTTGAGGCTCTCGCGTGCAAATATCACCCCAGCCGGCAACAGCAGCCCGAGCACAAAAGCGGCAAGCAACACGTTGGCGCGGCGTGGCGCAGTGGGTTCTGGGTCGCCATAGGGCGGCGTTATTACACGGGTGTTGTAGGCTGTGAACGCCTGTGACAACTCGTTTTCCTCGCGCTTCTGCAACAGGAAGAGGTACAGCGCCTCCTTCACCTTCTGCTGACGCTCGACCGACAGCAGGTATCTCCCCTGCGACGGCGTGGCGGCAATGCGCGCCGTCGTCTGCCGTTCGCTGCGCTGCAAGTCGGCGATTTGCGTGTTGAGCGCAGCCATGTGGTTGTCGATCGAAGTGATTATCGCACCGCGCATGTCGCGCAACGAACGATCCATGTCAACCACCAGCGGGTTTTGCTCGCTGCTGTTGGCGGCAAGGTCGTTGCGCCGCAGCTGCATCGTGTTGTATTCGGCAATCTGGCTCTCGATGCCCGGGCTTTCTATGCCCGAGTTGGCTGGAATCAGCTGCCCCTCGCTCGTGGCGTTTGCCAAGTAGTTGCGTATGTAGCGCGCCATCGACATCTGCGTGTTCAGAGCCAATATCCGCGCCCCCGTCTCGGTGTTCTGCTCCATATACATGCTGGCGGCAGCCTGCACGTCGGGCAGCAGGTGCTCGCTCTTGTACGACGATATGCTCTCATCCACATTGCCAAGCTCGCGCTCTATCACCCCCAGACGTTCGTTGATAAACATCGAGGTGCTCACAGCCACCTGGTTCTTGTCCTTAATCCAGTCTTCGTTATACACGGCTATCACCGTGTTGAGCACGTCCTCGGCGCGCTGTATGCACACGTCCTTGAACGACAAGTTGACTATGGTCGATTTCTCGTCGCCTATCATCACCGACAGGTTCGACAGGTACGACTTGGTGGCAGTCTGCAACCCCACACGCGACACATACACAGGCTGGTGGTAGCTTGCCGAGTCGTTCCCCTCGGCAGCCGCAACCACCACCCGCCCCGCGGGCGTCGCCACAGTGTCGCCGAGAGCCACAGCCACCTCGCCGTCACACTCCTCATCGTCAACGACAAAGTCGGCAAGGTTCACCCGTTCCTGCCCAGCCGGCACTATGGTGAACGACACCACGCCGTTGTCGCTCAATCCGGGCAGCGACACCACGTATGGCAGCTCCCTGCCATATAGCACGCGGCGGTGGAAAGTGCCGTCGGTGGCATAGTTGGTGGCAAGGTCGAGCCGTTGCACCACGTCGCGCATCACAGCCGGCGACTGCAACGACTGCATCTCGTTGTTCACGTTCGACTTCGAGCTGAAGATGTCGAAGTCGCCAAGCATGTTCGATGCCGTGCTGCCTATGCTGTTCTGGTCGTCCTCCTTGATGAGCAACGATGCCGAACGCGTATATACGGGCGATGTCGAAAGCAGGTAATACACTGCCACGCACAATGCAGCCGCCACCGAGGCGGCAAACCAATACCACTTGGCGAGGCACATACGGGCAAGCTCCCTCATTCCGATGAAGTCGCTCCCCTGTTCCGTTGGGATCGTATTGTTTCGGTTTTCCACTTTTCCTTAGTGTTATGGGGTTAGTTAACTATCAATATTGCCACCGAGGTCAGCAGCGAGGCAAGAGAAATCCAGAACGACGTCGAGCGCACGTTGTTGCCGTTGACGGTCGATTGGCGCGCCTTCACCTCGTTGGGTTCCACATACACCACGTCGTCTTGCTGCAAGTAGTAGGCGGGCGACGAATACACGTCGGTGCCGCGGGTCAGGTCGATGCCGTAAACCCGCTGCGTGTCTCCCTCGCGGCGCAGCACCATCACGTTGGTGCGGTTGCCGTATATCGTCAAGTCGCCTGCCATGCTCAGCGCGTCGAGCACCGTCAGCCGGTCGCGGTCAATCGCAAACCGCCCAGGGTCGTTCACCTCGCCGAGCACCGAGATGCACAGGTTGACAAACTCCACCGTCACCACTGGGTCCTTCACCAAGTTGGCTGCCACCAGCTCACTTTTTATGTGCGAGGCTATCTGCTCGCGTGTCATCCCGCCGACGCTTATCTTCCCAAGCACCGGGAAATCTATCTCGCCGCGCGAATCGACCGTGTAGCACGACACCCCCGTGTTGTTTCCAGTCGAGTAATCAGTCCGCAACGACTGCCCGAGCTGGCGCGTCACGTATGGCAGGTTGAACATATCGGTCAGCTGCGGGTCGCGGCTGTTGACTATTATCGAGAGCTTGTCCTCGGGCCTAACGGTTATCACATGTGCCTCGGGAAGCACCATTTCACTACGCCCCGGCTTCAAGTCCTGGAAATATACCACATCCTTGCTCGAACCACACGAACTAAGCACGATGCACCCCGTCAAAACCAGAAGCCAGAGACACAAATCCACATATCTATTCATACTATCGTCCTTTTATTTTTATTCAGTTGGTAATACACACTTGAGGGAACATGCCCGCCAACACACCGGCAATCTTGAAATCTACACACAACAGCGGGCAACCCACACACTACTAAAGTCCTTACTATTCCGTTATCCTATTGCTGTCCTTGACCGTAATATGCCATTATGCTACTCACTTTCCGTTTGTGCCATTGGTGATAGGTGCTGTCATTTGCCGTGCCACCAATCTCATACACCAGTTCCTTCACCGACCGCTCCCTGCACTGCAAGTTGCGCATGGCGCTGGCAATGCTATCCCCGTCGATGCTCGCCATCACTATCGGGAATGGTGCGGTGAGTATCTTCATCGGGTTGATTATGGCTTTGCCATACACCGAGCACAAGTTGAAAGCCGACTTCTCAAACGCCACCCAGTAGCGGCCGGCATAGTACAAGTGTATGCACAACCTGTTCACAGCCTCGTCAACAAGGATGTCGGGCATACGCTTCTCTATCAAGTTATACAATTCCGATGCTAAATAATTCATATTCAGACAAACAAAAATCTATATTAGTTGGATATATTCGGTTTTCACCTCGACGGCAGCCGCCAGCAGCGACGGCAACTCCACAAGCAGCCGCTTGGTCTTCGACCCGCGCACGCCCACCAAGTAGCCCTCATATCCGCCCAACTGTCCGCCAATGATGCGTATCCTGCGCTGGCGCATGTCGGGCGTAATCTCGTCGGGACGGTAATAACGTGGTGACTCGACCGACTCCACGGCAGCTATAAACTGCTCCATGTCGGCATCGCGCACGGTCATCGGCCGCCTTTGTTTCAAGTATCGGTATTGGAATGTACTGACGCGCTCCACGATCGGATCGATAGCCTCGCGTGTGCCATGCACGAAAATCAAGTCTTGCATGAACGGCACACGCCTCACTTCGCGCTTCCCGTTGCTGACGAAGAGCTTGCACACCATCGGCGTGAAATATTCCACATTCATGCCTTCGAGCAACAAGTAGGCTGGCAACTTGGCATTGGGGCGAGTGAGGTCGCGCATCACAAACCAGCACCGGCTATCCTCCCCCACCGACTGTCCGCCGATTGGGCAACACGCCGCCACTCTGCCACCTATCGAAATACCGTCCATTTTCACTTCAAGCCAATTTTTCTAATCCTGCAAGCGTTTATTATTCACTAAAACACAAGCAGTTACAATTAGCATCCCAAAAAGTTCGGGTGATTTCCCCGTTACCTCATTATTCATACTGTTTTGCTATTCACGACACCGTTTTTCCGGTCGTTCCTCCCATACATTTTCATGATATGGAACTGTACATCTCTTAGCAAGAGATGTACAGACACCCAAGTTTCGCCACATATAGTTGACAATCAACAATCTACAAATCACAACAAAAGCAACCTGCGCAACATTTGTTGCACAAATTGCTTTTCGGCTACACGCTGACAAACAACTTTTTTTGTCTTTATTCGCTGTTTTTTTACAAATTATATGTACCTTTGCCCAAGTAATACATCTCTTGCTAAGAGATACACCGATTTGCACACCAACACATACACACTACAATAAATTCAGTAGGAGGCTGCACTGCAACCTCCTACCTCCCTTTAAAACAAACCACCAACTAACAGCTCTACAAAAATTCTTAATTCCTGATCCCTAATTGTCAACTGCAAACTGCCTTTATCACCTTGTCGTTAGCCCTGTCAACAGCCGAAGTGTCGAGCAACGCCAGATAGATGCGCGTCGTTTCCTCCGAGTCATGCCCCAACGCTTCACTGATTACTGGCAGCGGAACATTTTGGCTCCTTGCAATGCTCGCCCACCCATGCCGCGCCACATAAAACGTGAGCTTTATAGGGCACCTCACAATCCTGCCAATCTCCTTCAACTTCCTGTTCATCAAGTGCGACGCGTTCAAGTATTGCCGCCGCTCCCCTTGCCCCGGCTCCTTTATTATTGGCAACAAATAAGGCAACCCAGGGTCGGAATACTTCCCCACGATTTCCTGCATCGCCTCTTCCCACTTTATGCACAACTGCTGCCCCGTCTTGTGCCTACGATACACAAGCACTCCATTCTGCAAATCCTTTTTTCGCAAGAAAGCCAAATCGACAAAGGACATTCCTCGCAAATAGAAGCATAACATAAACAAGTCGCGGGCAAGCTCCAACGACGGCTGCTGCCCCAAGTCGAGGCTCTTTATCCTGCCAACCACCTCAGCCGACACTGCACGCTTCACCGTCTTCTCGACCCTCGTATTCACGTGGCGGAACGGGCTGCGGTTCTCAACTGTGCCATCTTCGGCAGCACGATTGTAAAGTGTCCGTAAATTGCGCATGTAAAACGAAATCGTGTTTGGGCATTTGCCATCCTGCCTCAAAAAGGTCTCATACTCCTTCATCATCTCCGAATCCATTTCCTCAAAAGCCACATCGCCGCGGTTACCCCTGAAACGAATAAAGCTGTTAAGCGAACTCGAATATGTCTCAGCCGTGCGCTCCTTGCCAATGCACCTCGTCAAGCTGATAACCTTGCGAGCATAGGCAAAGAAGCCCATGTCGCAGTCCGAAGCCAAATATGCTGCAACCACCTGCTCCGATGTATATTCGCCCAAGCGCTCCAACCTCAGTATCAACAACCTCAGCCGCTCCAAGTCATTCTTTATGCGAACGCCCAGCTCACCCAAATATCCATTCCTGTCATCATCGTCAGTCCGAAGTTCAATCTCCGCCCCACACTTGTTCCATTCGCAAGGGTACAACCTGTAACCCGTGCTAATGCATCTCACCACTCGGTTGTGTATTATCTGATAATACAACGCGCCTTCCCTGCCTGCTACAGACGAAGGGCGGAACTTTATTTTCACTGTTGCCATAATAATATGTTTTATACTAAATATTATAATAACGCACCAGCGGCAATCCACCCCTTTAGTCAATGAGGAATTAGGAATGAGGAATTAAAAATTAACGTCGCCCTTACATCAAAAGTGTGGCAATAAATACGGGGCGGCGAAGCCGTCCAACTTTCTCGTAACCATCGGACAGCAACACATCCACCCAGTTCCAACGGAGCAGAAATGGAAGAGCGACATTAATTCCTCATTCCTAATTTTATTTCTCATTCCCAAAACTTTGCCTTAACTTTGCATTTCACTCCCCCTTTAAAAAAGCACACAAATGAAAGAAGTAAACCCCAAAGAAACCACACGCGCCTACGCCTTTGAAATGTGGATGCAGGCACCCATGCCCATGCTCACATTTTTCAAGACTCTAAATGTGACACGCCTCGTCAAGATAAGCCGACGCAAAGGACTGAAATTCAATATGCTCATGTGCTGGTGCATCGGCAGGGCGGCAAGCAGCATAAAAGAATTCTATATGCTCCCCGTTGGCGGCAAACTAATCCAATACGACACCATAGCCGTCAACACAATCGTGGCAAACCGCGAGGGCGAAGTAAGCTCCTGCGACATACCATTTTCCGACGACCTACAACAATTCAACACCGACTACCTGCGACTGACACGGCAAGTAGCCCAAAGCTGCCAAAACCACGACATCACCGACAGCATGGTAATCGGAACGTCGGCACTCGCCCAATACGAAATCGACGGTGCAGTGGGCATGTACAGCGGCATCTTCAACAACCCCTTCATGATTTGGGGCAGCTACAAAAAACACCTACTAAAAACCACCCTCACCGTCTCCTTCCAATTCCACCACACCCAAATGGACGGCGCCCACGCCTCCCAATTCCTAAACACCCTCCAAAAAGAAATCACCACCCTCAAGCCATAACCACCAAGTAATAAAGACATCAAGTGCAAAAAATAAGGCACACTCATTTGTGTGCCTTATAACTTTTATCTGCGATTGCAAGTTTTTGATTACGCGAAGACTCCTTTGCGCATTAGTTCTATTATTTCGCTGAGGGTTTCTACTCTGAAACGGGGTTTGTAGCCTCGCGGCACTCTCACCGTCTGGCTGTGGACATTGCTCCCGTCGTCGAGAAGCATGACGGTGGGAAATCCGAATGCGTTGCCCACCACAAAATCCTTGCCCGGATTGTCGCCGACAAACACAAAACGCGCCTCGCCAAGAAGCCCGACGTCGTCGAAACGCTTCATTATGCGCGAAAACGACGTGATGTTAATCTTTTCCTCGCCCACTTCCTCGCTGATGAACACGTTTTCGGGCGGGATAAATTCGTCGAGCCCGAGTGCTCTTATCTTGTTGCGTTGCGTCACCGACCGCCCGTCGGTAATTATAAACATCTCAATATCAAGTTCGTCAAGGCTCTTTAGGAAATCATACGCATCGTCCGACAAGTATATCTGCGGTATGTGGTAACGATACTCGTCAACCATCCAGTTTATCGCATTCGGAATATTCACGCCAGCAGCCTTCAGGTGGGCATCAAGCACGTCAAACGAGTTCTTGTTTTCGGCAAGAGCTTCGAGCATTATACGGCGCGCCTCGCCAGCCGGGAAACCATAGTCTGCCACAAGCAGCCGGTCGATATGGCAAAATGCCGAATGCACGAAATCGATTTCCTTATACAAAGTGTCATCGAGATCGAGAATATAAACGTATGGAAAATATTCGTTGTCCTTTTCTGCCATATCTCTATGCGTTTTAAACGACTTAATTGAACTGTTTCCTTTATCGTCTCAACTTGACGAAAGCCTTCACAGCCTCTGCCACGGTCACCACCTCGTCGTCGGTGAGTATGCTGCCGCTTGGCAAGCACAATCCGCTGTTAAACAGCCGTTCGGCAGTGCCGTCGCCATAGAATGGCGCATCGGCAAACACTGGTTGCATATTCATCGGCCTCCACAGCCAACGCGACTCGATGTTGAGCGACGCAAGATGCTGGCGCAAGTCCTCGGGAGTGAAACCAAGCTGTGGGTCAAACAAGATTGTCGTCAGCCAAAAGTTTGAATCGAAGTCGGCTGTCGGATTGCCATGAACCCTCACCTCGGGCACATCTTTGAAGCATTCCACATACAGCTTGTGTATCTGCCGGCGGCGCGCCACGCGCTCGGGCAACACCTCCATCTGCCCGCAACCGATTCCTGCGCTCACATTGCTGAGCCTGTAATTGTAGCCAATCTCCTTGTGATAATAATATGGCATCGCCTCACGAGCCTGTGTGACAAGGAATTTTGCACGTTCGGCAGCCTCGGCAGTCGGGCAAATCAAAGCCCCGCCACCCGATGTGGTGATAATCTTGTTGCCATTGAAGCTGAGCGCACCATAACGCCCCAGCGTGCCACACTTGCGCCCGCAATACTCCGAACCGAGAGCCTCGGCGGCATCCTCAAGTACCGGAATGCCATAGCGGTCGGCAATGGCAAGTATCTCGTTCATTTTCGCTGGCATTCCATAAAGGTGCACCACCACGATGGCTTTTGGCAACTTGCCCGTGACGCGTTTCCGCTCCGTTATCGCCTCTTCGAGTGCTTCGGGCGACATATTCCATGTGTCGGCTTCGCTATCGACAAACACCGGCGACGCGCCCTGGTATTTTACGGGATTGGCACTTGCCGAGAAAGTGAACGACTGGCAAATCACCTCGTCGCCAGCATCCACTCCGAGCATCACCAGCCCAATATGCAAGGCTGCCGTTCCGGCGCTCAACGCCACCACATTGCCACAGCCCAAATACTCCTCAAGCTGGTGTTCAAAATGATCGACATTGGGCCCCAACGGCACCACCCAACTCTCCTTGAAAGCCTCTTCTATCCAGTGCATTTCATGCCCACCAAGATGTGGGAACGACAGAAAAATCCTATTGCTCATCGCTCGCTTCTCCTTTCAGACTGCGAAGATAGCTATAAATTGCCAACTAAATCCACACCACCCCCCTAATTTTATTTCACAACCAACAACCACCATGAACCGAGCCGCCGACAACGCTTAAATTGGTAGCGGTTTCCGTAATTTGTGTATGGACTTGGGCGGTGGCAGTGGATAACTTTGTGCTATTAAAATTAATGCTATACCGATATGAACGACTTCTGTTATCAATACCCTGTCAAGCAATATTTTGGCAAGGGATGTGCCGAAAATGCAATAAAGGAAGAATTGAAACACGTTGGCAACAACGTCATGCTCGCCTATGGCGGCGGCTCGATAAAACGCAGTGGACTATACGACAAAATCATGGTATGGCTCGGCGAGAGCGGCAAGAGGGTCACCGACTTCGGCGGCATAATGCCCAACCCCACTTACGCCAAAGTGCAAGAGGGCGCGCGGCTGGCTCGTGAGCACGACATCGACTTCATTCTTGCCGTGGGCGGCGGCTCGGTCATCGACTGCTACAAAATTGTGTCGGCACAAGCCTGCCTCGACGAGGACATCTGGACGATGCAATACGAGAAACACCAGTTCCCCACCAAGTTTATCCCGATGGGTGCCGTTGTCACGGCAGCCGGCACTGGAGCCGAACAAAACAACGGCGCAGTAATCACCCACGATGAGAAGAAGCTGAAACAGGCTCTCTTCGGGGCTTACCACTCATTTGCCATCCTGGACAGCGACCTCACCAAGACATTGCCTATGAAGCAAGTCATAAGCGGCGCGTTCGACACCCTGAGCCACTGCATGGAAACCTACATGGGCAGACCGCACTCGACCAACATCTCCGACGAGATAAACGAGGCGGTGATGCGCAACGTCGTCAACAACCTGCGGGCATTGATTGCCAACCCCGACGATGATTTTGCCCGTGGCGAACTGATGTGGGCATCGGCAATGGCTGAAAACGGGTTGCTGAAACTCGGCAAGCAGACCGACTTCCAATGCCACATGGTGGAACACGCCGTGGGGGCTTACACCGATTGCAACCACGGTCAAGGGCTGGCAGTAATCCACCCCGTGCTCTACCGCCACCTGCTCGGCGAGGGAAAGGAGAAATTGGCTCGCATGGGGCGGCAAGTGTGGGGCGTTGACGGCTCGACCGACCTCGAAGCAGCCACCAAGTGTGTCGCCGCACTTGAGGCATTCATCAAGGAGATAGGTTTGCCGCTGCGCTGGAGCGAGATGGGCATCACCGACGCCACATTGCTGCGCGCCGCTGCCGACACTTGCATTCTCACGCCAGGGTGCTGCAAACACTTCACCAGAGACGAAATATATGAGATACTGAAAGAAGCATTGTAACCACATACCCATATATACACACAATTACTACATCAAGAACGAGAGAAGGGGCTTGGGCGTACCGCACACACAAACGGCAACACGCACACAGCCCCTCCTTCATTTTACACCGATTCTCATTGCTACGCCCACCAAAAGACTTTCTTTTATTTAAACAGGCTATACGATAATCCCACGTTGAAAAACGGTATTGGCGAGCGGTCTTGCTTCACAATCGGCTCGGTCGAGCCTCGCCCTTCATACACCTCAGCCCTGCCCATCTTCGTTCCGCTTTTAGAACGCCTCGGCAAACTGGCACACTATGCCGGCTTGCCCTTTCCCAAACCCATAGTCGATGCGCATATTGGCATTGTGCTTAAACTCTATGCGCAACCCTATACCGTAATTGGGCAACACGTCCTGCATCTTCAACTTGTCGAACGACGAAAACACCGTTCCTCCTCCAATTAAAAAGGAGATCAGTACAAAACAATATGAATGACAACTGTTATTAAAAATTGCGACCATCGAAAAGATTCCTTCCAATGGCCGCAAATATAAATTTTCTATATTTATCAGAAATATATACCCAACGAAAGACCTAACGAGTGTGGGTCGATGTAATCAATGTCGTTTTGATAATAAAATGCCATATCGAAGTGCTTCCAGCCGAAGCCCAAGCCTCCGCCAGCCGACATTTCACTCTCATACAAATCTTCTCTCACTGCATTGTAATCAAACTCCCCGAAAACAAAAAACTTTCCATTCGCCACATTGCAAATATTGATTTTCAGCTTGCCATAGACTGGCATATGGAAGTATGTTTCGCTATCGCTGAAATCGTCATAATAATAGTAACTATAACTGTCGTAACTGTCATAGTAACTATCTGGAATTACAAAACCTGGTTTCAAGCCCACCTCGAATTGCAACGGGTCGCGGTAGTTACCAATACGGAAACCGACAATAAAGTCGAAACACATTTTTTGCCCTTCCTCAGAAGCTCCGACATTGCCTGTAAAATCACAACCCAAGACGAAATCGGTCCAGCCTCCGTTCTCTTCTCGCTCCCATTTCTTGAGCCTCTTACGATGGGCTTCTGCATCGGCTTTGCTGCGATTGATGTAATACTGCACTTCGGAACGCGTCTTATAATCCTTGGCATACGCCAAAGCTCTTTCATAGTCATACGATGTGGAGTTTCTATCGAGTCTTTTTGCTCTGCCGATTGCTATGGCATTCGACACATCATTGTAGAAATACCCATTGGGGTGTTGGTTAAGATATGCGATAAGTGTCGATTCTAGCGTGTACTTGTCAAACTTACGGTATTCATCATATTCCAAACAATAGTCATACATCTTCTGGTGCTTGTATTCGAGTGTGCTACGCCCAGCCGTCTTGCGAAACTCGGCAAGGGCATTCAACCAATCACCTCTTTGATAATATTCGACAGCCTGCAACTCATGCACACGATACTCTGCCGAAGCCCGACGCGACGACTTGGGATATGCTACGATAAATGACTTCACCTGCTGCAATGTTCCCGTTGTCCTAATGGCATTCCAGGCATCGACCGACTCCAATTCTGTGATTGCATCGCCAGCCTCGACTATGAAAGCCTTAGTCACCGACTGATTAAGGTATTCGTTATATGCGGCAATCGTATTGGTCTGTTTTGCCTTGCTCCAGATACCAAAGTCGGCAATGCGGTCGTTCATTTGCTTATTAAATAACCCGTTGGGATATTCTTTGAGATAATTCTTGAAAGCAGCAAGTGTTCCCGCCCTGCAAGCATTGATAAATGAAATGCTATCTTGGCGGCGTATTTCTCGAATTTCCGCCCGACGGTCTTTAGCTGCATCAATAAGCTGGGCATTAACCGCAGTAGGAAACATGGCTATTAACATAATAGCGCCAAACAGTGTCAAAATTATATTTCTCAATCGGTTCATGAGTTACATAGATTTAATTGGAATTCATATAAAAATTCATATAAAAGTCTGTTGCATCAGTGATATACTTCACAGCTCGGTTTGTCGCACTTGTCAAATCACGTTTTTCTCCATATAGCGATTTGGCATTATTGTTATACTCGTCCAATGCGCGCTGCACATTCACTACCTTTTGGTTGAACTCATTTTCAGAGTGTGAGCGATAGCTGTAGCTCAATAAACTGTTGAGCTGCCCAAGCACATACCGGTAGTGCGAATTGCCTATGCCGCTGCGCACGTTGCCAAGTGCGTTTTTGAGGCTTGTACAATTCGACAGGTACTTGGCTCGGGCATACGAGTCGGCCTGGGCAATTGTGGCACGGGCCTCGCTGACACCGTGGTATGAAAGGCTGCGGCTCACTGCCACGGCATCATAATAATCTGATATGACCCCGGCAACGATTTTCAGCGAGTCGGCACGTGTGCCAGTTATTACTGGCCGCCGATTGTCATCTTTGAGCGAGTTTAGGTTTGTTATGTCGGTCAACATTCGGCGCAAGTCGCTGTCGTGCCATTCCGAAGCCTTAAATTTCATGAAACTGATATTAAGGAACGACTTGGAATAGCTATTGGCAAACGTGCGCAAATTGGCAGAAACCACATCGGCAGCCATTTTGCCCTCGCGCCCATAAATGTTGAGCTGAGAGATGGCAGCATCATAAATGGCATCGGCTGCCGCGAGGCTTACAGCGCGGCTGGCAGCCACGGGCATTCGTTCAAAATCGAGGCTATATTGGTCAACATGCTCAATGTCCTCGGGCGGCGACACTTGGTTCTTGGCATAACCCAAGATTGCCCCCACCGTGAGGACAAGCGCAGCAATCAAAAAGCCTATTTTTAACAAAAAGTTCATTGCTGTTCGGTTTTAGGTTTACCAATCAACTCGATTTTAGCATTCAGTTTATCTACCGAATCCTGCCATTCGCGGTTCTGCCGTTTCAGCTCCTTCACTTCGTCGGCTTGTTTTTTCTTTTCCTCGGTCAATGCTTTCTCTTTAGCATCGTCCTTTAGCTCAATAAAATCGGTCTTAAACAGTATAAAAAACGCAACGACCGAAACGACAATGCCGGCAGCCAAGCCGATAAGACACCATTTGAGATTGAAACGCTTGTATTCCAATTGGTTCTCAGACCCTTCGCTAATGTCTTTGTAAGCATCATATCCCTTTACCGGACTTTCGGTGATAACCGATTTAGTGTTAATTGTAAACTTAGCTTCGCTAGGCTTCACACTTTTCTTTTTACCTTTTTTTGAGATAATTTCGACGGGGATAATAAACTTGTATTCACGGTCCAAGCGTTCCAATTGCACATTTATTAATGCATTTGAAATTCTTGTATTGATTGTATGTTCCCTTTCATAATCTTTATATCCGTTACAAGTCACCTTGATGCGCACCTTTAGTGTGCCCGAAGTGTCTTCCAATGTGATTTTCTCGCCACTCTCGGCACTTAGAATCTTGTCGTTTACCTTTATGGTACACCTGTCTATTTTGACTTTGTTTTCACCCCTTTCCGTTATCTGGAAATCATCTTTGGTAAGCAAATAGTAGTGCTGTTGGTCATCGGGGGTGGCAGGCTTTGGATTGTTGTCGGCAGGCACCTTATACTTGATGGTTATTGCCTCATGATGAGGTTTCTCCCATATTATGTAAAATTGCTCACCCTCGTATGTTTCATATCCCTTATCAAAGGAAACACGTTCGCCTCCGACTACAATCCTCGGTTTGAAACCATATTGGTCTGGACTATTCGGAGCAAGCACAGTACGCACCTTGTTTATATCGCAAATTTTCAACTCCTGCCCATTAGG
Source organism: uncultured Bacteroidales bacterium (assembly GCA_949285735.1). Classification (GTDB taxonomy): domain Bacteria; phylum Bacteroidota; class Bacteroidia; order Bacteroidales; family Muribaculaceae; genus Avimuribaculum. The sequence continues at coordinate 20,726 of CASEAQ010000017.1, read as the reverse complement.
CACGCTAAAGCCATCTGCCTTGTTCAAGAAGAACAACACTTGATATTCGCCATAGACTTTTTGAGCTATATTATCAAAAAGATACCTAAATTCCTCGTTGGTGCCGTAGCAGTAATAGCCAACTTTTCCATCGGGCTTAGAAGTGATGCCACCGAGCAACGGCTTGTTGAGCAAGTTGTCTTTCGTCGAATATTCGGGGGCGAAATATTTCTCCAATTCGCTCTCTTTAATCCCCCCTAACGATGAAAACTGTTTTTCAATAGCTTGAATTATTTCCGTAATTTTCAATTTTTGCATGTCGATATCGGCAGGCACATGAATCCATGCGACGACGTTATCACAAGCTCGCCCACTTAAAGTCTTTATGATGCCGACAACCATGCCATCCTCGCTCAAGAACTTTACGACGTATGCAATCTTGCCCGAGCTGTCGAATCCCGAGATTTTTTTCACATAGCCTCGTGCATCGGGCAGCCCACTTGCCCACTGCTCTAATTGCCGTCCGTTTGCACGAGCATTGAACTCGCATATCACTTGCTCGCCCATGCGAGTGATCTTTATAATCAATCCTATCTTCTTCATCTTTTATGTAATTTTTAAATTCTAAACTCAGTTACCAAGCCATTTTCCAATACCCGAACGCTCAACAGGGGTACGTTCAATCAATGTCTTAACCACAAACTCGGCTGAGCGCGGGTCGAAGAGGCAATAATTTTGGAAACAAACGTTTCCAAGCGAGAATGCCAAATTTTCCACACGCCCATTATTGATTTCATTTTCTTCGCATATCTGGCTCAAGTCTTGGTAAAATCCCTTGAAATGCGACTGGATATAATTGCGAAACTCGGCTGTGCTCTCGGCTTTAGCCTTGTCGGCCTTTGAAATCATTATAAAAATAGCATCTGTATCGTTTTTGAAGATTTTGAGCGACCTCAAATAGTTCATCGCCCCTCGCAGGTATGTGTCTTGCGTTGTTTGCCCCTCGCGGTCTTCCACGCCATACTCGATTACAAAGAAGTGCATCTTGCGCGAACGTGTGCGGTTCGACACCAGCACATTGTTTAGCGTTCCGAGCATAGCCTTGTCATCATCGGTCAATAGACTCTCATCTGCATCTTTTTTATAGAGGCATTGCATAAGCTCTCCAGCCATGTCAATCAACGTGATGCGATGTTTCTTATTATCATGGTCAACCAGCGTGAACCCCATTTCATAAAAACACGTCTTGGCAGTACCTGCCACGAGTGAAATTACCGAGCCCGAGCGGAACACATCTTTTAAATGGTTCATGTAGCCATAGCCTTGCGAGTCATTATTCGAAATAATCGATTTTGCCACGTTGCCGCTATGTGCCGCACTGAGGATGGCACCTATGGCACAACTCTTTCCCGAAGATGGCACTCCCCAAAAATAAACCTCGGTTGACCTCCAATCGATTTTTTCCAATGGCTTATATTCACCTTTGTAAGTTTGCGGACTGGCATTTCGGGTCAGCTTATATATAAACCTGTCGTCAATACCTATGTCGCTTAAATCGCCTGGTGTGATAACTTTTATATCAATCAACACATTTATCATGTGTGCATTGACCAAGTTGTTGTCTTCCTTTAGCAAGTCAAGAAAATCTTCCTTGGTGATTTGGTGGGTGCCGAGCCTCCTCATTATGGCATTCTTGATATTTTCTTCCACATTGGTGAGGAGTTTGTTACGCTGCAACTCATCTATTTCCATGGCAAGCTCACGCTTCCTGAATTCGCGGTTTCGCGCCCTGTTTTTAATCTCATTGATTAAGCTGCGAGCCTCATCGACATGGCTACTACGAGGAAAGTCATTAATAAACGCTTGTAGCTTCCCTACATCATCGCTGTCTTTTGCTTGTTTCCATTTTTGCTCTTCTTCATAACGCTCGATTATGCTGCGAGCTTCGGCAAGATGCACACTATTAGGATAGTCGTCAATAAATGCCTCCAACTCGTCCAAATCACAGTTCTTCTTAGCTATAGCCCAACGTTGCTCTTCTTCGCGTTTTTCTTTATCCAAGTCAACGTTTTTGCTCATTTCCCTTACCTTTTTCCGCGCGACAGGGTCGGGACGAACTTGTCTCAAAGCGCTAAGGTCTATATTGCCCTTGGCGAGTTCAACGGCAAGTTCATAATCTGACAAATTTATTAATTCGCTTATATTCATGTCGATTCACTGCGTTTAAATTAAAAAGTCGAGTTATATATATCATTTTTCCCATTTTTGTTGGCAATTTTCTTTTTACTACCATCATTCATGTCGATAGTGCCACTGTATATGTTTTTACCCGACGGCTTGCTATCGTGTGGTTTATCGACATTCATGTCAAACGTGCTGTCATAAAGACCTCCTCCACCCACAGGTGTCGGTGTTTTCTTATGGAAAAACGGCAATAAGTAGATGCGACGGCGAGCCTTGGTATTGCGCTGCTGCACGACGTAGGGTAGCAACATGCAAGCAAACAGCAATATACACATAGGAAACGTTATCCAGCTCACACCCGACTGCCCGGCATACACCTCAACAATCGTCTGCAACCCGGCAGTGGCGGCATTGAGCGATGCGCCATCGGCATCAAACGGAACGACCTCCTTGCCTTCGTTGCTAAGCACCGGGGTGGAATATTCCACTAATGTGCCGTGCCACTCCTCGATTGACTGCGTGATTTGCCGCGAATTGCCCACAAGGAACGCATTCCACACAGTGCCGTCGCGCCCGGCATTGTCAATCCATCGCACGGCCTTGCTGCGCAGCGAGTCGTAATTGACCGACAGCAATTGCAGCCGCAACGTATTGACATAGTTATCTTTAGTCGTTTTATCGTCGCCAAATGTACGGTCGAGCAACGAGGTGTAGCGGTCGATGCGTTCATCGGCATATCGCTCATAGTCATCAAACATCCCTTTCGATTCAACAATCGAGGTGTTGAACGACGTCACCACAAGGTCGCGTTCACCATATACAAGCCAAAAATAATTCTGTGGCAGCATAGATGCTATGGTTACAATCGGACACAGTACCAACACCACGAAACGCTCAAGTTTGACCCGCTTGTCGAATTTACGTATAGTGGCTTTCAACAACTGCGCCCACGAAAACACCGCCAGCAACATCACATCAATGGCGGCAATAGCAATGATGGAAACCATCATGTCGCCATTGGTCATGTAAAATGCCCCCATGAACGAAACATAGCTCATGAATATGAGGGCCAAGAACGATACTATATGACCCCACGAGAATTTCAAAGTCTTATTCATAGCACAAACATCATTTTTGGTTCTCTGGCAACAGTTTCTTGAGTTCGTCGATGCGCCGCTCATGCTCCCTTATCTGGCGGCGAATCTCGTCATAGTCTGTGCCTCCGTCTTGCTCGGCAGGTTGCTCAACTTCGTCTTTTGTGGGAGGGGGTGCAACCGTGTCGGCAGGTACGGAAGGTCTTGCTACTCCGTCACCGATTTGGTCATCGGCAGGATAATCGCCGCTCTTTACCGTTTGCAATGCCCTATCGACTTGCACCATCACAGGCACGTCGCCCCGCACTGCCGCACCGGTCTTTTGCAGCACGTAGCGGGCCTGTTTCACCGTGATTTCCTTGTCAAGGCACTTCATCAAAGCCACGGTTCCCGTCACAATGGGTGCTGCCATGCTCGTGCCGTCCATCGACTGGAACCTGTTTCCGGGGAATGCGCTATATATGGCTTCGCCGGGTGCCGATATGTCGGCTTCGTCGCCATAGTTGGTAAAATCGGTCTGCGACAGGCCGCTATTCACAGCCGACACCACTATTGCCGAGTTTGTACGGTTTTCCGGGGGGATGGCAGCAAGTATGTTGTCGTTGCCTGCGGCAAACACCAGTATGCACCGTTTCGAGGCGGCTATGCTGCACACGCGTTCCCACAGCATCTGCGTGTTGCGGAATGTGTTGCGGGCAATCTCGTCCTGCTGTTCCTCGGGCAACATATTAAGACCTTTGAACGAGGGACCTATGGAGATGTTTACCACATCGGCATCATGATGCACCGAGTACATTACTCCACTCACCAATGCCGACAGCGGACACATACCATTGTCGAACACCTGCACAGGCATGAGCTTGCACTCAGGAGCCACTCCTGCCGCACCATCTTTAATATAATCGGCAGAACCGGCGGCAAGTGCGGCAGTGTGCGTTCCGTGTCCTTCACCATAGCTTAGGTGGTTGTCTTGGCGATACACATTGTAGGGATTGACAATGCGCCCTGCAAACATAGTGTGGCTGGCATCGATACCATCATCAACAACTGCAACTACAACATCGCTTTGTCCGCGTGTAATCTGCCATCCGCCAGTGAGGTTGATGGCATTGATATGCCACCCACGCAGCGACTCGTCGGCTGCGCTTTGATGCCCGTTCAACTCATACACTTCCTCATCAAACACGAAGAATGAATGATTTGGCAGCTTCGAGTTGAGCGACTTGCGGATGTCATCACGCTCATTGGCAGGAATTTCTATTACGAGCGACTTCACTTCACGGTCAAAACCGATGATTTTGTATTGCTCGCCCGGATAAGCTTTCTTAAAATCTTGCGCCAGCGCATCGATGTCGCCGTTGGCATCTTCCATGAAAATGAACAGACGGTTGCCTATAATGCTGGGCATTCCCGGCTGCTCGACAATTGGCGGCATCGTGCCTCCGTCGTTGATTACCGGCGGCACTATTGCATTGCCTGTGTCGGGCAGCGTACCAGTATCGTCGGTTATAGGCTGCGTAGTTCCATTGTTGTCCACTTCACGGCCATCGTCGGTAGTTATCTTGTCCACCTGCTCCACCCTGTCGAGTTCGTCGTCATGGTCGCAACTGCACGAGCAATCCTTGAACAACCACGAACATAGCCACAATATCAAAGCAAGGAGCAACAACATGAGCAGGAACCACAAGCAACCACGCAAGCGTCGCCGACAGCCACCACCTGCCCACAAGCCAACCCACCAGTCGCGCACACGCTGCCACCACGAATGCTTCTCGGTGACCTCGTTAACGACAGTGACCTCGGAATACCGAGCATTACATATCGTGCTACCCTGCATAGGTTCACTTGTCGGATCGGGTTCCCATCCCTCGAATTTATACCCTTGGTTTGTCGTGACGTGCGGTATTTGCCATGTCGAAATATATTCGCCACTTTTGACCTCGACAGTACGACGAGTGCTGCCGTCGTCGAAATGGCCACCCACACCAGCATCAAACTCCACCTTGACCTTGTCGTCAACCGGCGGCTCGGGAGGAACTGGTGGCTTGGGGGGAACTGGCGAAACATTGTCGGGATTGACCGAATGGTCTGAATCGCCGCCATCGTTGTCGGGTTCTTTCACTGCCGAATATTGTGCACTGAATGTCGTTGCCTTGTTGATGGTTGTCGTGAATGGGTCGGGCGCCCAGCCGTCGAACGTATAGCCGTCTTGCGCCTTCACTTCAGGAACCATGCTGCCCGACACAGTGCCGCCATCGGCCACTCGCACACTTTTCTTGCGGCGGCCATCGATGCGACCTTTTTCTCCTGCATCGAATGTTACCATGTGGTTGCGTCCGAAGTTAAATTCTTGCACGATTTTGCCTACCGAGCGGTAGATGTAGGGGTTTGGTTTCATGCCCCACACCGCCAGTACTATATTGTCGCCTATGCAATAGGCAAAGTCCTCGTTGATGTATCTTGTGGCTTTTTCCAGTATCAATCGGTTGTTGCCGCTGAGTTTGTTGCAAGTGTCGCGGTAATGCTTGACTATGGCTTCAAACTCGTCGATACGTTCGGGGGCATCTTTTAGCGGCGTTGGCACGTCGCTACTGCCCCAGTCGTCGGCATACCATGCGATTTCGGCAGTGCGTTCCACATATTCTGGCTCGGCCAGGAAAGAACGGTACTGCGGGTCGATGTACTTGTCAACGACTGCTTTTATGCTATTGTAACGCAGGTATATTGGGTCTTGCCCTATGGCTTGAATATCGGTGAAATTGGATTTCTCGATACTGCACAATCCGCGTTTCCCTTTTATGCCTTTGAAATTGCTTGCCATGACTAAGAGAGGTGGTTTTAGTATTTGAGTTCCTTGCAATTATTATATATAATACCGATTTCCTCGTTCGATGCCGAGTTGTCGGGAACGTTGCTTGCCAGCAGAATGCCGATGTACAGGAGGTTGGTCCAACGGTCGAAATTATCCTCAAAAGGTAGTTTTTTGCCATTGGCTTGTTGCTCTCCGTCCTTGAGGTCGCGGCTGTAAAGTGCTTCGAGCGAAGACTCTACCGAATTGATGTCTTGCACTGTCGGGCGAGCCACGGTTACTTGGTCATATTTGATATCCTCGGGCCGTATGTTACATGCTTGTGCCTTGTCTTTTACTTCTTGTATGTAGGCAGGTGTCATGTATTCACGACCGATGGTGTTTACAAAGTCGTTAAGCACCAACGAAGCGAAGTCGGAAATAACGGTGAGTTTGTTCTCATCGCTGAATCCTTGCCGTTTTTCATATTCGTTGATTCTTTCCCTGAGCTTGTTTTGTGCCACTTGCAGCTTGTCGAAAAGATTTTGCAGCGCATTGATGATTTCCTCTGTTTCGGGGAGCATCATTTTGCTAAGAGGCTCTTTGAGGTGGTTGAGGTGTATCGACTTCCAGTAGTTTACAATGTTGCGTGTCACAAGGTCGCCATCGGTCTTGCAACGGTTTCCCTCCTTGTTGCTCAGCACATCGTTAAGCTTGATTTCCCCGAGCATTTCCTGCAATTCTTGTTCGTCCTCGGCATAGTAGTAGTCATAGAGGCGTTGCAGGTTTTTCTCCCGGCTGTCGCCTATCACTATGCCGGCATCGGTGCGCACGGTGTCGATTTCGGTGAGGGCTTCGGGCCTTTCGCGGTGGTAAACAAGTATGTCGCGCACCACTGGGACTAATTCCAGCGGGTCAACCATGAAGTTGTCGATTATTCGGCCGAATGCTTCTTGCCCTTTTGTGGTCTTCAGCTTGGCCATTCCCATTTTTATGCGTCCTATCGTTCGGCGCACTTTTTTGTTGTTGCCCTCGGCGTCCATAGGTTTGTATATAGCACCGAGTACCCTCATCATGCTGTCTAATATGTCGGTGAGTCGCTTGTGGAACATGCGTTCCCGGTTGGCGTGCAAGTTTGGGGCAATCTTGTCAAGTACTCTTATGATGGCTTTTGAGCCGTCGTTGTTGGGAGTAGCCACGTCGTTCCATGCTTGTGTCGGGTCGGCGAAGTGTCGGCGTATGAACTCGTGGTTGACAAATGATTGTTTCAGTTCGTCCCAGTAATGGGGGAAACCTTGTATTTCGCTCATGTCATACCCGTCTTCGGGGTGTTCGCTTCCTTTCACGTCGCTGTAGCCAGTGAACAGCTTGCGTTTTTTTGACCAGTAGAAGTCGCGCAGCGGGTAAATCTGGCGGAAGTAGGGCACGGCTCCAGTCACCCATGTTTCGAGCCATGTGTGTGGTGTGACAATTTCGGGCAACAACTTGCTGAATCGTGTCCAGTGGTTGGTGAGTTCGCCAGGATGGTCACTTTTGTTGAACTCCAAGTCCATGTTGAACTTGGTGGCCACAACGAGCAGTGGCGATAGTCCGCCAAGTCCTTGCAGCGATTCGGCACGGGCTTCGGGTGTTGCGCCTATCGATTTTTCTATCCAGTCGTTGATTGAGTTGCCCACATCGGGACCCACTTTCTGCACATTGTGGAAGCAGAAGAGAATGGAACTCAATTTCAGTGCCCGTGAATATTTGTTGAACAGGTAAGCCACCTTGCCACGGCGCAGCAGTTGTGGTATGTCCTTGTCCGATACATCTTTTTCGCTCATGTTTTCGCGCGACCGTGCTCCTGGGAAGTCGAGCAGGTCGATGTAGCGCAAGAATTGCCTGTCGTTGGTAATTTCGGGCGACAGTACAAATGTGATTTCGGCAGTGAGTGCGGCGAGGTATGATTTTTTAAATCCGCTTGTGAGCCTTTGCCCTGTGCCATCATAAATGTCGATGGTGGTTTCCTTGAACTCTTCTATGTTGATGCTTTCGTCGCAGATTATGTCGAGCCAACGCACGTCAAGCAATGTCCCCTTGCTGCGCTGTACGCCGCCAAACGGGATATATACGTTGGTGTTGAAGCCTATTTTCTCGTATTCGGCAAGCAGCTTGCTGAGCATGAGCGTGAAGTGCTGGTATCCATTCCACATGATGCCAAATACTTCGGCCCAGCGATTCATAGGAACGCAAGCAATGTCGGCGGCCAGCACATTGAAATACTGCGAAGCCTTGAGCGTACCTGCCGACTCGCAATTGTCGCGAATGTATTCTTCAATCGTGCGAATGTCGTCCTCGTTGATAACCGCCTGTTTTTGGTTGCCGCGGCTTTTGCATTCAGCTATGATTTGCTGCAATTGTTCGTCATATTCGTTCGACGAAACCACTTTATGGTCCTTCATGTCGTTGTAAAACGAATCGACAAGCAGCAGCACGATGTCAACGACCGAGAAATTGCGCACGTGTACATAGTTTTTCATGCCTAGATTGGCATCTTCTTGTGTGGTGAAACGAGTTATGACACCAGTTGACTCGGTGCTCACCGTTGAGCCTCCACTTGGGTTCAAGTCGTCGATGAAACTGTAGGTTTCCCCTTGGTTCTCGATGACGAAAGGCTTGCCAGGCGATGATAACAGGCTGCTCATGAGGTATGATTTGCCCACTTGGCTTTCGCCATAGGCGGCAATGGCGCAACGGTCGGTGAGCGCATCGCGCATGGTGGCTATTTGCCGTCGGTAGTTCTTGAATTCTTCTGTGGGGAATCCCACTTTCTCGTATTTTATCGACCATGCTATTGCTTCGTTTATGAGCCTCGAATGCCGGTCGATTGTGCTTATTGTTTCGTTTGCCATAGTCTTGTTTTGCATTAATATTATAAATCGATGATGCCAGTGTCAAGCCAGTGCCGCTCGCGTGCTTCAAGCGTCTGCACATGCAGCTTGAGCATATTCACTGGCAAGTCTTCATAGTCGCTGTTCTTTACCGACGTGATTGATTCGATGGCAATCGACTCAAGGTCTTCGGCATCTTCACGTTTGATGGTGATGCGGTAAGGCAGCTTTTCTTTCTGCTTGGCAATTTCATCTTTCACATATTTGTTTATGTCGCCGTCGGTTGTCACATGCTTGGTGGCGATTACCTTGTCGCGGAAGTATTCATAGTTATACTCGATTATAAACATTATGCGCGACGGGTAATCCTTCAAGTCGAGCTGGCGTGCATACAGGTTCACAGGCAGCCCACCGACTACAATTTCGCCCATATCGACCGACGGGCTGATGAGGTAATCGGCACGACCTGGCGAATTGCCCTCCTTGTCGGGATTCTCGCTTATGTAATTGACTGTCGATTTCAAGTTCTTGGCAAGCCGGTCGGGCTTCACAAAGAAGTCGGGCAAGTTACCCTTGCCATAACTGTTGTCGGCAATGGCGGCACCGATTGCCACGATGGGCTTTGCATCGGCCACTATGCCACGGTTGCGACCGTAGGGATACCAGTCGCCCACATAGTAGTTGTTGAGCAAAATGAGCCTGTCGGGCGACACGCAATAATATTTCAACAGCAAATCCCTCACAGGCGGCAACGAAGCAGGGCGGCCCGAAAGTATTGCGATGTCGCTGCCCATAGCATAAATGATGGTGGCGATGGTCTTCATCAACGGCTCGATTTTGTTAGCGATGATGTCGTAAACCACCTGATACTTGAAGTTCCAATTGACCGTTTCAAGGTCGAACTTAAAATGCCGCTTGAAATAGGCACACACGGCTGCGCTGGGGCGATTGCGGGCAAACACGTCGCCAAACGAAACTATGCGGTCGCCGGCCCCTTTCACCAAGAGGTCGAGGTAGTAATACATGAGCGGCACGGAGTATTGCAGGTTGAAGTCGCGGCGCATGATGCGGTCATAATAGGTCTGCTCGTTGTAGTCGCCCACAGTGTCCTTGGCACACTGCTTGAATTGCTCGAAACTAGCACCGTTCAGCTCCTTCATCTTGGTGTACAGGCCGCTGTCTTCGCGCATATACATCACTTGCTTGATAAGCTCCTTGAGGATGTCGTCGCCGGCCTCATAGTAGCTGTCGAAGAATTTCGGGTCGGGCTCGATACTTGCTGGTTCGTTGATGCCGCAGCTTTCGGCATAACTGTACTTGTTAATCATCAGGTCGCTTGTGCCGGCGCCTATGTCGAGCGACGCCACCGTCAGCGAGTTTTGCTTGTCGTCGCCTATGCGCTTGCCATAGAGGTCGAAAAATTCCTTGTAGCCTTTGCGGTACTTATAGCCGATTTCGCCATACATATACACCATCTGCGCGCAAGTAGCCTCGTCGTAATACCAAGGCACATCATCGTCGCCCACGTTGACACGCTTCATGCTCGGAATCACTTTCACTGTCGCATGGCGGCTGGCGTTCTGGGTGTCGTCATACGGGTCGTCGAGCGCACTGAACTTGAAACTTTCCCACAACTTGATTGCATCTTTGGCGCACCCCACCAATGCCTCGCGTTCAACCCTGGTCATAGTAGTCGGGCATGTTACCACGAGCCGCTTTATCTGCCGCGGCATGGAAATGTCGCCACGGTCACGGCGGTAGTCGTGGCGGTTGATTTGCGCGTCGGCTTGCACAAGCATCTCCAAGAACGAAAATGTCATGAGCGACTGCCGCGAATATTTGAACGACGTGCCGGCCAGCATCTCCTCGCCCTTACGTTTGCTGCCGCTGCACACCTTGCCAGTCTCGGTGAGCATCTCGCTTATGCCGTTGATTTGCAGTGAGCTCTCGCTCTCGGGTTCACCTTCGAGCAGCAAGAAACGCCATTCCTCGGCATTGAGTTTGTCGTCCCACAGGTAACGCTTGGGGCTTGAATAGGTCGATAACGTTTCGCGCGTGTCGTTGTCACCAATGTGCGTGAGGTGAATGAGCCTGTCGGCCTCATGTCCAAGCCTGACAAGGCTGGGATAGACAAACTGACGGCTGTCGCCAATGCCGAAATCGCCAAATTTGGCACGGCGGAATGCCAGCCGCATGTCGAATGGCTCGCCGTAGCGTATTATTTTCAATTCAGGGTCGGCCACATCGACCATCGTGCTCATGTCGGTGAGCTCCAGTTTGCGCACACGCGTGAAAATGTTGTTATTGTGTATTTCGCCGTCCTCAAGCTCCTCGATGAGCAAGGCCGTGGTACGCGAGTTGCCCACGTCCACCATCATATCGACAAACCGCGGTGTCACGCCCTGCTCTATGCCTCGATACAGGGTGATTTTTTGCGGAGCTAATTGCCTGCTGGCAAGGTCGGCGAGGTAGTTGACAAGATAAATGTATGAAGCGGCATACGACATGTGATACTCTCCGCGGCGAGGCTTGTAGCTCTCGGGACCGCCATCGCACTCGGGATGCACGAGCTTGAACAAGTGGCGGTCAACATAGTTTTGCCCGTTCAGCCCCGAGCAATAGTCCATCAGCGTTATGCAATCGTCGCACAGCTCGAAATCGAGTTGCTTGTCGGCTTGATTCTCAAAGGCAGGATATTCACGATATTGGTCACAATAATTGCCCGTGCGGCTGTCAACAGCCATCACCACCACACAATCTATTTTGCCCGACGGCGCATTGCCGCCCTCCTTGCCTGGCAACGGAACGATTTTGAACCTCACCCAATTAAGCGGGTTAAGGTCGAAGCTGGTTTCATTTTTACGCTTCAAGTATGGCATCGGCAGCCACTGGCCGAGCAATTTGTCTAAGTTGCAGCACGAAGCATTGAAATTCATGCTGAATATTACACCATCGACATTCTCGCCCATTTCCCCATCGGTCATCAACGGCTCGATTCCGTCGCCCTGCAAGTCGTGGTGGGTGAAATCGCCATTCTCAAAACTTATAGTGGGATTCAGATAGCCGAGGTCGTTCAAATCGGTCAGCCTGTAATAAAATTTCGTATCGTTGTCCTTGAATGTTATTTCTTTCAATATTTCGAGGCACCACTTACCATTCTCCCCCATGCTTTCGTCAAACCATTCATGAAACCATATCTTTTTCCGCCATTGTTTGTCAATGGTGACAGGAAAAGAAAACAATTGGATTCCTGTATTGGCTATCAAGGAATAATCATCTACTTCCATACGCATTAATATTATGTTATGTATTTCATGAACACCTAAAAATTAGCAAATTTGCACACATATATTTCATGGAGCAGAAGATTATTTAAACTCGCATTTGCACTGCACAGGCCAATTTAAAGGCGAACAAAACACCGTTTTATGTTAATTAGAAAGTTATTTAAGTTGCAATTATACACTATTCACTCTCTTTTAACACTCGTTGCCGACCGATAACATTAAAAAATTGAATGAACGTGTCTTGGGCAAAGATATAACATATTTTAGGATTTGCCAAATTAAGAAACTTATATATTCTACCAACAAATCACGGCATTATCATTAAATAAAAACAACGGAAAAACGACTATATGCTCTCATGAACAAAAGCCGTTTCATTGTCAGCGTTGGACGATTATTTTGATTACAGCCGCTAATTAGAATAAAAAGGCTATTTTGTGTGTCGAATAATGTTTTTCGTGAAATATGGAGAACGTAAAATAAATACCGCGACAGTTCGCTGGTTGAATAACACTTCACCTACGCTAAAATTGGTGCGCAAATCTGTAATATGTGTATAGACTGTCTTTGACGCATGTGCTACTTTTGAAGTGTAAAAAACACAAGTAGCATAAATATGAAAAAGACAGCATTACTAATGGCAGCCATGAGCCTGATACTGTGGGCTGCAACGGCTTGCAACAATGCACACAGCGAGGAGCGACATGGCATCGGCAACGTGTTCGATATTCGCTTCTCCGAAACTTCGACCATCAACAAAGCCAACAAGAATGTGCTTATAATCTCGGCAAGTCCGCGCAAGGGCGGCAATACCGACCTGCTTTGCGACGAGTTTGGGCGTGGGGCAACCGAGGCTGGAGCCAGCGTCGAGAAGCTTTTCCTTAGCGACTACGACATAAAGTTTTTCCAAGAAATCGACGAGCAACGCGTGGGCGACAGTGCCGATGTTGCCACCGACGATGCCCCGATGATTATACGCAAAATGCTCGATGCCGACGTGATTGTGCTTGCCAGCCCGGTTTACTTCATGAATATCGACGGGCAACTGAAAACGCTCATCGACCGCACCTATTCCCACTTCATGGATTTGAAGGACAAAGAGTTCTATTACATCACCGCCTGTGCCGACCGCGAAGAGAGCACTGCCGACTGCGCGATATTCGGGTTCCGCGGCTTCGTGGTGTGCCTGCCCAACCCCACCGAGCGCGGCATGATAAAAGCCACCGGACTTGGCAGGAAGGGGAGCGTGAAAGGCACCCGATTCATGCAACAAGCCTACGAAATGGGCAAAACAGTATAGATATATAACTCTCAAGCAAATATGAAAACACTTTTAGCAACCATTATGGCAGTTTTGCTGCCGCTTGCCGGGTATGGGCAAACCGCCGAAACGCCCAATGTATATTTCACCTCCGAGATCTCGCCCGAATCGCTCGTAAAGATTTACCATGCCCTTGGCAAAGAAGCAACAGGGCGTGTGGCAATCAAGATAAGCACAGGCGAATCGGCTCAGACCAACTACCTGCGCCCCGAGTTCATGCGCAACTTGGTCGAGGAAGTGAACGGCACTATCGTGGAATGCAACACAGCCTACTCGGGCAACAGGTCATCGACCGAGAGCCATCGCCGCGCTATCGAGGAACGTGGCTACAACGAGATTGCGCCAGTTGACATCATGGACGAGGAAGGGAGCATCGACATTCCAATGGCAGATGCCTCACACTTGCAATTCGACCGTGTGGGCAGCCACATAGCCAACTACGACTTCCTCATCAACCTTGCACACTTCAAGGGTCACGCCATGGGCGGATTTGGCGGTGTGCTGAAAAACCAGAGCATCGGCATGGCTTCGCGCGAGGGGAAAACACTCATACACACCGCCGGCGAGTATTCCAACCCAAGCCAAGTTTTCGGCAACCGCCGCGGGCAAGAAGCATTCCTCGAATCGATGGCTGCTGCAGCCCAAGCCGTACACAACTATTTCCACGGCAACGTGATATACATCAACGTGATGAACAACTTGTCGGTCGATTGCGACTGCGACGGCTCTCCTGCTGCCCCGCGAATGCACGACATAGGCATTCTTGCCTCGCTCGACCCAGTAGCACTCGACAAGGCTTGCCTCGACCTTGTATTCAATCATCAATCGACTCCCGGCGACGACAGTTCGCCACTGATTGAACGCATCAACAGGCAACACGGCACCCACATCGTAGATTATGCCCAACAGATAGGGCTTGGCTCGACATCCTACAACCTAATCGACATCGACAACATTTCTGGTACAGACGACGCGACAGCCAGCACAGCGTCGAGCAACCGCTACAACGTATATACCATCGACGGCAAAAAAGTGCTGACCAACGCCAAAAGCCTCGACGAACTCGAACCAGGGATATATATCATAAATGGAGAAAAAACAGTGATTTCAAAAAAATAGATTATGGAAACAATTAGACTTAACAACGGGGTTGAAATGCCCGTGCTGGGATATGGAGTGTTCCAAGTGTCGCCCGACGAATGCGAGCGTTGCGTTACCGAAGCCATCGGAATAGGCTACCGCCTGATCGACACGGCACAAGCCTACTTCAACGAAGAGGGCGTAGGGGCTGCCGTAAAGAATTGCGGTGTGCCGCGCTCCGAATTGTTCCTTACTACAAAAGTGTGGATTTCAAATGCCGGCTACGAACGTGCCGCCGCCTCAATCGACGAATCGCTGCGCAAGTTGCAGACCGACTACGTCGATCTGCTGCTCATTCACCAAGCCTATGGAGACTACTATGGTACCTACCGCGCAATGGAAAATGCCTTGGCTGCAGGGAAAGTAAGGGCTATCGGCGTGTCGAACTTCCAGAAGGGCCGCTTCGTTGACCTCGCCCTACACGTTGACGTGAAACCTGCCGTCAACCAGCTCGAAGTCCACGTGTTCAGCCAGCAAACTGGCATCGAGCCTTATTTGAAAGAATATGGCACTACCCTCATGGCATGGTCGCCGCTGGGACAAGGACGTAACGGATTGTTCACCAACGAAGTACTTGCCGCCATCGGCAATCAGTATGGCAAGACACCTGCGCAAGTGGCATTGCGCTACCTCACGCAGCGCGGTATCGTGGCAATACCCAAATCGGTACACGCCGACCGCATGAAGCAGAACATCGACATCTTCGACTTCACGCTCTCTGCCAACGACATGAGCCGCATCGCCTCACTCAACACCAACGACGAAGGGAATGTTGACTTCAACAGCCCGCAACTGATAAAATTCTTGATTGAGACCTATGGATAATATTGTTTTGCCCCACGTAATATGCCTCATAATGGGGTCGGTTGACGGGCGCATACTCACCGAGCGTTGGACTGCACCATTCAACGGTACACCGCGCGGCGAGCTGATGGCTGAATATGCCGCAATAGGTCGTCAGCTCGGCACCGACGCATGGATGTTTGGCAAGCGCACCTTGTGCGAAGGTTTCTTCTCAGGCAAGTTCCAAGCCAGCGATGCATCCCCTGCCTTACACAACGAGGCATACGTCGCCCCACGCTCGTCAAAGCGGCTGTTCATAACCATCGACCCCGATGCCGACATTCTATATGACACGCCCACCGTGCGCGGTGATGACATTGCCACCATATTGCCCTCGACCGCTCCAGCCGAATACCTCGAACACCTGCGCGAGAATGGCATATCCTACCTGTTTGCTGGCAGGCACGGCGACGATCTGCGCACGGCGATGCTCACGTTGGCAACCACCTTTGGAGTGAAGTCTATCTCGCTTCAAGGCGGCGGAATCATCAACGGCTCGATGCTGCAAGCCGGGCTAATCGACGAGTTGAGCCTTGTCGTATATCCCGGTATCGACGGCATGTCGGGCTCAACCTCGATTTTTGAATACACAGGCAATGAGATTGCCCCAGCCAAGGGACAGTCGCTCGAATTGCTGTCAGCTACCACACGGCAGCACGGCGTGCTATGGCTCAGATACAAGTTCCACAAATCATAGACGCACGACCAACAAATCCTTTAATACACAAAATCAGCCCGGTTGATTGCTCAACCAGGCTGATTTATTGTTTTATCTCACGTCGAAGTATTACTTCGATGCCGTTTCTCCCATTTCGTTCACGCCAGCGAGTTCGGGGTCGATGAGAATACGTCCGCAATACTCACACACGATAACCTTCTTGTGCATAGTTATCTCCATTTGGCGTTGTGGCGGAATGCGGTTGAAGCAACCTCCGCAAGCGTTTCGCTGTATGTAAACGATACCAAGGCCGTTGCGGGCGTTCTTGCGAATGCGCTTAAAGGCGGCAAGCAAACGCGGCTCGATTTTCCCTTCGAGCTTCTTTGCCTGTTCACGCAATTTCTCCTCGTCTTGCTTCGTTTCCGACACGATTTCGTTCAACTCACCTTTCTTCTCCTCAAGTATATGGTTACGATCGGCAAGGTTGTCCTCGGCAGTAGCCACGTCGGCATTACGTTGCTCGATTTGCTTCGTAAATTCGTTGATGCGCTTTTCGGCAAGTTCAATGTTGAGATGCTCATATTCAATCTCCTTCGTAAGGAAGTCAAACTCGCGGTTGTTGCGCACATTGTTCTGCTGTTCGGTATATTTGTCAATACGGGCTTTAGCCTCCTCGATGTCGCGCTTTTGCTTCTTCACATCGTCATCGAGCTTGTCGATGTCGTTCTTGTAGTTCTGTATGCGCGTCTGCAATCCTGCGACTTCGTCCTCAAGGTCTTGCACTTCGAGTGGCAATTCGCCACGGATAGTCTTGATACGGTCAACCTCCGACAAGATGGTCTGCAACTGGTAAAGTGTCTTGAGACGCTCTTCGACGGTCAATTCTTTTTCTTGTTTTGTCTTATCGTTAGCCATAACTTATTGGATTTTTATCCTGTTCAGCATAATAGGTTGCAAAGTTAGGGAATTTTTTCTTAATTATGTCATAAAAAATTCCTTTTGTGCATTGTTCGCTTTCATAATGACCGATATTAGCCATCAGAATGCGGTCGCTGTGGGTGGTGAAATCGTGATACTTCAAGTCGCCGCACATATACACATCGGCTCCTTCTGCTATCGCAACGCCGGCAAACTCTGCGCCAGCCCCGCCACACAGTGCCACGCGCTTCACCATGCGCCGTGCGTCGCCGGCATACGGTATTGCGCCGATGCCCAATGCGGCTTTCACCTTTGCAATGTAGTCGATGCCCGTCATGGGCGTTTCGAGTTCGCCTATAACCCCAAGCCCCGCCGTTGCAACACGGTTTTCGAGTTTCACAAGGTCGAAAGCCGGTTCCTCATACGGATGAGCGGCAAGCATCGCCCTCACAACATTGGCACAAATACCGACAGGGAATACCACCTCGACGCGAGTTTCAGCCTCGACGTGGTCGCTGCCCACCACCCCTATCGCAGGGTGCGCCCCCGCAAGGGGGCGGTAAGTGCCGTTGCCGTCAACCATGTAGGCACAACGGTCATAGTCGCCAATCATGCCGGCACCGGCTGCCCACAATGCCTCACACACAGCGTCGCGGCTTGCCAGTGGCACATACACTGCCATCTTCATCAGCCGCCCCTGTTGCGGCACAAGGGTGCGCATATTGGTCAGCCCCACCATGCGCCCGGTAGCCCACGACACGCCGCCGCGGGCACTGTCCATGTTGGTGTGGGCGGCATATATGGCAATGTCGTGCTTCAAGGCTTTTGCCACAATCCGCTCGGTGGCAGTGGCTGGCGTTATGCGCTTCAGCCCGCGGAAGAGCAGCGGGTGATGCGAAACAATGAGGTTGATGCCGCGCCCGACAGCCTCATCGACTATCGCCTCGGTGACATCGACACACAACAGTGTGCCCGTCGCCTCCTGCCCCACATCGCCCACCTGCAAGCCGGCGTTGTCCCACTCCTCCTGCAAGTAGAGTGGGGCAACCTCCTCAATGGCTCGGGTTATATCGCTTATTTTCATCACTTTTTGCTCTTTTCGATGCGCTCGCTGTCAACCTTTATATAAAGTTCGTCGAGCTGTTCCTGGTCGAGCGCGCTCGGAGCGTCGTTCATCATGTCGCGTCCGGAGTTGTTCTTCGGGAATGCGATGGTGTCGCGTATGCTGTCGAGCCCGGCAAGCATCGACACGAAGCGGTCGAAGCCGAATGCCAGTCCTGCATGAGGCGGCGCACCATACTTGAAGGCATCCATCAAGAAGCCGAATTGTGCTTGAGCGCGTTCCTCGGTGAAACCGAGCAGGGCAAACATCTTGTCTTGCAATTCTGGGTCATGGATACGAATGCTGCCGCCACCAAGTTCGACACCGTTCACAACCATGTCATAGGCATTGGCGCGCACGTTGCCCGTGTCGCTGTCGAGCAATGGGATATCCTCGTCCTTGGGCTTGGTGAACGGGTGGTGCATTGCGTAGTAGCGTTGCGTTTCCTCGTCCCATTCAAACATCGGGAAGTCGATTACCCACAACGGAGCAAACACATTCTTGTCGCGCAAGCCGAGGCGGTTGCCCATCTCAAGACGCAACTCGTTGAGGGCTTTACGAGTAGGCATGGTCTTGCCGGCAAGTATCAGCAACAGGTCGCCCGGCTTTGCCTGGCAACGCTCTGCCCACAGCTTCAGGTCGTCGTCGCTATAGAACTTGCCAACGCTGCTCTTTATCGAACCGTCGGCCTCTACCTTAACCCACACGAGACCCTTGGCACCAATTTGCGGACGTTTCACGAAGTCGGTCAACTCATCGAGCTGCTTGCGGGTATATGACGCACAACCGGCAGCACATATCGCGCCAACATATTCGGCACTGTCAAACACCACGAAGTTGTGCCCCTCGGTGAGATCCTTCAACTCCACGAATGTCATGCCGAAACGAATATCGGGCTTGTCGCTACCATAATTCTTCATTGCATCAGCCCAAGTCATGCGCGGGAACGGCTCGGCAAAGTCGATGCCACGCACATACTTGAATATGTGCTTAACCAATCCCTCGAACATTTGCAACACGTCTTCCTGCTCAACAAACGACATCTCGCAGTCGATTTGTGTGAACTCGGGCTGGCGGTCGGCACGCAAGTCCTCGTCGCGGAAGCACTTGGCTATCTGGAAATAGCGGTCGAATCCTGCCACCATGAGCAACTGCTTGTAGAGCTGCGGCGATTGCGGCAAGGCATAGAACTGCCCCGGGTTCATGCGCGAAGGAACCACAAAGTCGCGTGCGCCCTCGGGAGTTGACTTTACCAATATAGGCGTTTCAACTTCGAGGAAACCGTTGTCGTTAAGATACTTGCGCAACTCAAAGCCCATGCGGTGACGCAACTCAAGGTTGCGGCGCACGGCATTGCGGCGCAAGTCGAGATAGCG
Source organism: uncultured Bacteroidales bacterium (assembly GCA_949285735.1). Lineage (GTDB taxonomy): Bacteria > Bacteroidota > Bacteroidia > Bacteroidales > Muribaculaceae > Avimuribaculum. The sequence goes on along the minus strand of CASEAQ010000017.1, from coordinate 1,166 downwards.
GTATTGCATGCGCAAGTCGTCACCGCCGTCAGAGTTGTCCTCGATTGTGAACGGAGGCACCTCACTGCGGTTGAGAATGTTAAGCTCAGTTGCAATTATTTCAATATCACCAGTGGGAAGATTGGCATTCTTGCTTTGGCGTTCCGAAACCGTGCCGCGCACCTGCACCACAAATTCGCGCCCAAGATGGTTGGCGCGGTCACACAGCGACGCGTCAACCTCGTTGTTGAACACTATCTGGGTGATACCATAGCGGTCTCGCAAGTCCACAAAGGTCATGCCGCCCATTTTACGGCTGCGCTGCACCCAGCCTGCCAAAGTCACCACTTCGCCCACATTGGGCAAGCGAAGCTCTCCACAAGTTTTTGTCCTATACATAATATATAATAATGTTGTTAATTTCCACTCTGTTACCCATGCCCCGACGCAACAAGGCACAGTAATCCAAATGTCATGCAAATTTACAACATATTCGCCACACGCAACCTCATAATGCCACAGAAATTTAGACAAACTCTCGCGCCAAGTTGTTACAGAATGTTTATAAATCTGTTATAGCCTTTTTATTAATCTGTAACTAATTCGTCACACTACCCCGATACTTTTGCACCGAGAAAAAATATTGAATAATTAATCAATCGGAGAACTGTATGTTTTCAAGAAAGAAACTACTCACCTCGGCTGTCCTCGTCACAGCCATGTCAATCGCGGGGGCTGCAAGTGCAAATGCGACAGCAAACACCATTGCCGCCGCAACTCAAAGCAAAACCACAGCAACCGCACAAAGCACAAGCGGTCGCATAACCGACAGCAACGGGCAACCGTTGGTGGGCGTGACTGTAATGGTAAAAGGCACGCAAAAGGGTACTATGACCGACCCTGACGGCAACTTCTCCCTTGCAAATGTCGCCCCGGGAAGCCAGCTCACATTCAGATATGTCGGTTACAAGGATGTCACAGCCAATGCCGGCAGTGGCATGAACATTGTACTCCAAGAAGACAACCAACTACTCGACGAGATAGTTGTGGTGGGATATGGCTATATGCAACGCAAGGACGTGACAAGCTCCACTGGTGTCTAATAAAGACTGTTAACATTTTCCACAACTCATTAAACAACAAAGTTTTATATAATCTTTTGGAGCGCGGAGGATTTTAGAATCACG
>CASEAQ010000016.1 GCA_949285735.1 uncultured Bacteroidales bacterium | reverse complement strand
AAGCCCAGCCGCGCCGATGGTACTGCGAAAGCGGGAGAGTAGGTCGCCGCCCCTTAAAGGGGAAGCCCCTGTGGACAACACCACGGGGGCTTTTCTTTTGTGCCAAAATTAGGAATTGGGAATTGGGAATAGTGGATGCCGGGTATCTCCAATCCCCGTAGAGCCGCGGCTCGTCAGCCCTGATTTGCTATCAGGACGAACATGCGTTTTCGTGGCGGCATAAACGAGCCACGGCACGCCACGGCTCTACGGCAAATGTTATGGCACAGCAGGAGCTTGGCAAATGTCGCCCGTTGGACCTCTCCGAGGTCCATGGACTGGGTGGATTGGTGCCGTGTCCGACGGTTACTTCTGCGTCACCGCCGGTTACGGCAAAGTTGGACGGCTCCGCCGCCCCTCAAAGAGGGCTTTATCACACCGCTAAGGAAGTCGGTGGGGCTACTGTTATGGTACTCGTAGGTGGAAATGTATTGGTTGTATTTTTGCATCTCTGCGGTTGTGTGATGTTCTTTAGGGTGTTTTTTGTAGGGATGCAAAAAACAGGGCGCACGTTGTTGTGCACCCTGGAGATACCATTGTTGTGGTGGGTTACTTGATTACTTCTTTTTTGCCGTTTATTATGTAGATGCCCGGTGTGAGTTGTGAGCGGTTTTCTACTTTCAGGCTTATGCCGTTGAGAGTGTGGACGGAGTGGATTTTGCCATCGTCGCTGATTGTCGGGGCGGATATTGCTGCCGACTCGGCATCGTCCATCAGGAAGCCGAAGAATGATGATTTTGCAACAGGTACGGCAAGGTAGGCTTCATGTGCGCTGTTTTCAAACGCCTTGCCGCTTGATTCGCCGTAGAAGAAACCGAGTTGGTTGTTGTCGTTGCGCGTCATGCGGTAGTAACGTTCGCCCGGAATGTTCTCGAACATTTCCTTCCTATCGGTTCCGCGGAGCAGGTTGGTAGCTTCGGATTGTGCCGATTGCTGAGCTTCCACGTCGAACATTGCCGTGCCGCCACCTTTCACTATCAAGCCTGTCGAGGCAGGAACGTTGCTGCCAGCAGGATAGTGCTCGTCGAGGTATAGTGTCCTTGAGTCGCCCGACACGTCGGAAACGAGATAACCAGTCATTCCTTCGGGCATGATGAAGTCGGTGCTTATGAAGTCGGTTGCATATTCATCTGCCTTGTTGATGTGTATGGTGCCGCATTCTTTGAGTTCGTAGCCGGGATATTGCGCTGCCCAAGCATCTTTGTCGCCATAAGGCACGTGCAGGACTGGCTTTTCGGCTGACTCAAATTCGAGAATGGTGGGCGTTTCGGTATTAAACCACACCTCGGCGATTGCCGGACAGCCTTGGAAGATGTTGGAGCGCGTTTCCAATGTGCGGCTGGGTATGTAAACCGTCGAAAGGGCGGTACAGCCTTCAAATACGCGATAGTCCATTCCTGCAAGGTTGTATGGCAACTTGATTTTCTCCAACTTGGTGCAGTTGCCGAAAGTCTGGAAATTGAGGTATGTGAGAGCTTCGGGCAACGTGATTTCGCTAAGTTCGGTGCAGCCCGAGAAGCAGTTGCGACCGATGCTGGCTACCCCGTCGGGAATCGTGAGCGAAGTGAGCTTGTTGCAGCCCTCAAAGGCATATGCGCCAATTTCGGTTACCTCGTCGGGCAAAGCAATCTCGGTGAGGCTTGAGCAATTCCTGAAGGCGTTGTTGCCTATCCACATGAGGCTTCGTGGCAGGCTTATTTTCTGCAAATTGGTGCAACCATCGGCAACGCCGTCGTATAGCCGCACAATGCCACTTGGAATGTTGATTTCGGTCATGCCCTCGCAGCCGGCAAACGTGTAAGAGCCAATCATGCCGATGCGTGATGGAATCTCCATGTTGGGCAGCGATTTGCAATTCTTGAACAGTCCGCTGCTCAATCGGTCGATTTTCTCCGGCAGGTTGATGCTTGCCAAGTTGGTGCAGGCTATGAAAGCCGAGTCGCCGAGCGTTTCAACGTTGTCGGGAAGTTGCATAGCTGTGAGCGAGCTGCAGCCGCTGGATTATATGCGTTGTTTCACATCTTAAAATTATTATTAATAGATGTAGTTATACCGATGTATATAACCAATATGACTAAAAACGGCGGCAAGTTGTAAATTAAGTATTTGCAAGAAAAAAAAAGTTTGAAAATTTATAGCACTTGTGTGATGGTATGAGTGATGTAGGTGGTAAAAACAAAGGTGTTTCCTTTGCACTGTTGAGGGGAAACACCTTTGTGAAATTGTAATATGTTGTTGGTTACAGTTGGGTTGCCGGATTGAGGTTGGCAGCTTCGATATCCTTGAAGTAGCGGTAGGTTGACACCTTGAGTTCCATTACGGCATCTTCGTCGGCAACGATGATTGCCTTGGGGTGCATTTGCAGCGCGCTGATGGTTGACATGTGGGAAACACCACCTTCAACGCCAGCTTGTAATGCGCGAGCCTTGTTGTAGCCATTGACGATGAGCAACACGCTTTGAGCGTCCATGATTGTGCCTACGCCAACGGTGAGAGCCGTCTTGGGCACTTTGTTCACGTCGTTGTCGAAGAAGCGCGAGTTGGCTATGATGGTGTCTTGCGTCAAGGTCTTTTCGCGAGTGCGCGATGTGAGCGACGAGCAAGGTTCGTTGAATGCGATATGGCCGTCGGGACCTACGCCGCCAAGGAACAACTTGATGCCGCCATACGAGCGAATTTTTTCTTCATAACGGGCGCATTCTTCCTCTTTGCAAGGAGCGTTGCCGTTGAGCAAGTTGACATTTTCGCGCTTGATGTTGATGTGGTTGAAGAAGTTGTTCCACATGAACGAGTGGTAGCTTTGCGGGTGTTCTTCGGGAAGGTTGCAATATTCGTCCATGTTGAATGTCACAACGTTCTCAAACGAAACCTTGCCGGCAGCGCACAGCTCGGCGAGCTTGCGGTACATGCCCAGTGGTGAGCTACCCGTCGGGCAGCCCAATACGAATGGGCGGTCGGGTGTGGGGTTGAAATCGTTGATTTGGCGAGCTACATAGTTTGCAGCCCACTCCGAAACAGCGGCATAGTCGGGTTCGATGATAAGTCTCATAATGTTTGTTTTAAGTTCTTTATAAAAGGTTTTTTTGTTGATACGCAAAGTTACAGAAAACCCTCGTAATTACCGCATAATTCTCTTCGGCTTTTCCCAAAATTATTATTACTTATCCTATAAATATAAAAAATCTGAGTACATAAAATCCAAGGCTCTTTCATTTAAAGTGTTATAACAGTGTGGCTCGGAATAGAGTGGCACAGAGGGCGGCGAAGCCGTCCACGTGTTCACATATTCCGTCATTGCACATTAAATGAAAGTGACGTGTGTCCGTTTTACAATTTTTCCCGATTTTATTTGGCATTATCGGTTAAAATGCCTACCTTTGTGCCACTGTTTAAGCCCGGGTGGCGAAATGGCAGACGCGCTGGTTTCAGGTACCAGTGGAGTAACATCCGTATCGGTTCGACTCCGATCTCGGGCACGGGTTAAACATTAGAGGTGGATTCATCAAGATGGTTGATGAATCCGCTTTTTTTAATTAGGAATTTTGAATGAGGAATTAGGAATATTTTCTACTGCCACCATTGTTGGAATTAATGTGTGGGTGTGGTGGGGATATAAAAAAATAAATCCTCGGCATCACTGCCCAGGATCGCTTTAAATAACCTTCTAATACCATTAACATAAACCTAAAAACAGAAGTGATTGTCTCACGACACTCATCTTTAGTTTGCCTTAAAACTAATACCATGAATAACTGGCGCAAAGGTAAGCAGAATGTGTTATACAACATAATTTTCGGGCAATAAAATTTGCCTAAGCAACATTATTTAACCAATATGCCCAATTTATATGGTCGTATTAACAAATCGGAGTGTCTGCGCAAAGAATAAATTCATAATTTTATTCGAACGAATGTAATTTATTGCTAAGTTTGCACCCTAAAAAGTTTGCAAGATGGAAATTTGGAGGAGTATATGGAACGACATTTTGTCGAACGACGTGACGGTGGTCGGTTCAATATTCAAACTCGTCTTGAGCCTTGCCATCGGCTCGATAGTGGGCTTGGAGCGCAAGAGCAAGGGGCAGATAGCCGGCGACCGTACTTTTGCCCTCATTTCGATGGGTGCCACGTTGGCGATGCTGCTTAGCATTTATATCCCGCAAGAATATTTGGGGTTGAAGAATGGCGACCCCGGGCGTATAGCCGCACAGGTGCTCACGGGCATTGGTTTCCTTGGTGCCGGGGCGATAATACAGATGAAAGGCTCGGTGCGTGGACTGACGACGGCTGCCGGAATATGGATGGTGGCAGCCATCGGGCTTGCCATCGGGGCAGGGATGTATATCGTTTCGTTTGTCGCCACGGGCTTGGTGCTGTTTATCCTTGTCTCGCTTGAGCGGTATGACCGCCGCCGGGCAAGCATGAGCGGGCAGTCGCGGGCGATTAATATCGTGCTTAGCGGCGTGATTGACGATTTTGGCATAATCGAGGCGATACTTGGCGCGCACGGCGTGTTTGTCCAAGACCGTTTCATAAAATATGACTACAAGCAAAACAAGTCGGCAATCTCGCTCGTGGTGTTCACCAAGAGCAAGACGGATTTTGCACCTATAATGAATGAGATAGGCAGAAAATTTCCCGTCGAGACAATAACATTGACGAGTGACATTAATATATAAACAGGAAAATAACAACGCGATTACATTATGATATTTTCGGATATGACGGCTTTTGATGCCGTGTTTGCCAACTGCCCCGGCGCAATCAATCTCGGGCAGGCTGAAAGCGGGCAAGTGCATACCGAGGTGGCTGGTGGCGAGGCTGCAGCCAGCGAGGGCGGCGATGCGAGCTTCCAGACCAACAGCCTTATAGGCGACCTTGCACTATTGCTCGTGGTGGGGGCTGTGGCTGCGATAATCTTCAAGAAGCTCAAGCAGCCCGTGGTGCTTGGCTATATTGTGGCAGGATTCCTCGTGGGCCCGCACTTCAACTTCTTCCCGTCCATCGCCAATGAGGCGAATATCGACTTTTGGGCGCAAATAGGTATCGTCGTGTTGCTTTTCTCGCTTGGGCTTGAATTTAGTTTCAAGAAGTTGCTCAATGTGGGAGGATCGGCAGTGGTCACTGCGTTGATTATAGTGGTGTGCATGATGGGCATAGGGCTTGCCGTGGGGCATTTGTTAGGATTTGCCTTTATCGATGCGCTCTTCCTTGGGGCGATGCTGTCGATGTCGTCAACAACGATAATCATAAAGGCATTTACCGACCTGAACATGCGACAGCGCAAGTTTACTGCCCATGTGTTTGCCGTGCTGGTGTGTGAAGACCTCTTTGCCGTGGTTATGATGGTAATACTGTCGTCGATAGCCATCAACAACAGCGTTGCTGGGGAGGAGATGCTGATGAGCATACTGAAGCTCGTCTTCTTCCTTGTCATCACGTTCACGGTGGGTGTGTTTGTGATACCGTCGTTTATCAATTATTTCCGCAAGTTCATCAGCGACGAGTTGCTGCTTGTCACGGCGATGGGGCTGTGTATGCTCACGGCTGTGTTTTCGGTGTTCTCGGGCTTCTCGCTTGCACTCGGCGCATTCCTGATGGGCGCGATATTGGCTGGTACTTGCGAGGCAGAACATATCGAGAAAGTGGTTACGCCTGTCAAAGACCTGTTTGGCGCAGTGTTCTTCATTTCGGTGGGCATGATGGTCGATCCTTCCATTATCGGCGAGTATGCAGGGATAATACTGCTACTGTCGGTGGTCGTGGTTGTCGGCATGGTGCTTTTCGGCACGGTCGGCTCGCTCGTGGCTGGGCAAGACCTTAAAACATCGATGGAGACAGGTTTCAGCCTCACGCAGATAGGTGAGTTTGCATTTATCATTGCATCGCTTGGCATGTCGCTGGGAGTACTCAACTCCTATATATATCCTATCGTGGTTGCAGTGTCGGTGTTGACGACGTTTGGCACGCCATATTTCATAAAGATGGCAGAACCTGCCTATAACTTCGTGTCGCGGCATTTGCCTCAGCGGCTGCAGTTCTTGATTGACCGTTACAGCACCACCGAGACGCAGCTCAACGAGGGGCAGTCATTGTGGCGCAGCATCGTGAAGCGCAGTATGTGGAAGATATTGCTCTACACTGTGATTTCGATTGCCATAATCACGTTGTCGGAACTTTATTTCATGCCGCTGATGGTGGAAATAATCGGCGACCAATGGGGAGAATTGGTGTCGGTGGTTGCCACGCTTGTGGTCTTGTCGCCTTTCCTGCTTGCGCTTGCGGTTACAGGCGTGAAACGGTCGGAACGTGAAAAACTGAAGGAGCAGGGTAGCAAGACGATGCTTCCGCTGGTGTTGATTATAATCGTGAGGCTGGTTGTGGCATCGTCGTTGCTCATTGGCTACCTTGGGCACATATATTCGCCTGTTGTCGCCCTCGTGATTGGCGTAGTGGTGTTTGTGGTGATTATCCTGTTCTTCTCCAACAAGGTGAAGCGCAGCATGCACGATCTTGAAACGCAATTCATGAAGAATCTTAACGAGCGGGAGTTGAGGCGCAGCGGGCGCGACGCGGTGCTTGTGTCCGACTTGCACGTGGCGCGTGTCACCGTTGGCTATGGCTGTCCTTTCGTTGGTGAGCGTTTGCGCAATGCCGACATACGCCGCCGCTATGGCGTGAACGTGGTGGGCATACAGCGTGGCGAGCATCACTACCCCATTCCGACAGGCGATATGCGCATATTCCCCGGCGACGTGCTTGGCATTGTTGGCACCGACAGCCAGATACAGGCGTTGCTGCCCGTCATTGAAAAGGCTGCGCCGGCATCGATGGAGGCAAGCGGCAACAGCGACATCAACCTTGTCCACTTCGAGATTGGTGAAAATTCCCCGTTGATTGGGCAGACTACTGCCTCGGTGAGATTGCGCGACGACTATTCGTCGCTACTTGTGGCGATACAGCGCGGTAGCGAATATATAAAGCCCGATGGAGCAGTGCCATTCTGCGCCCACGACGTGTTGTGGATGGTGGGCGACACGCAGAAGCTCGAAAAATTGAGATAAGGCTTGAGGAGAGAGTACTGTGGAGGCAAAGAAGGATAAAAAAAGGAAAAAAGATGAAGTGCCGAAGCGCCGTATAATAATTGCGGCAGTGTGCGTTGGCTCGTTGTGCCTGTTGATGCTTATTGGCGGACTGGTGTATGTGACGCGGCGTATATATGGCAGTCGCCCACATATCGTGGTGTATAAAAACGAATACCCCATCGGCGGCATCGACGTGTCGAGTCATAATGGTGTGATAGACTTCCGCCGCGTGGTTGCCGACAGCATCACATTTGTCTATATAAAGGCTTCGGAAGGGTCGGACTTCAGGGATAGCAAGTTTTCGGTCAATTGCGACAGTGCCGCCAATGCCGGGTTGAAGGTGGGGGCGTACCATTTCTTCCGCAAGAACGGAAACGGCAAGTTGCAAGCTGCCAATTTCATCGATGCCATAGCTGGCAGGCAGCTCGACCTGCCACTGGTGATTGACGTGGAGGATTGGGGCAACGAGAGTGCCGATAACGAGGCTGTGGTGAAGCGCAACTTGCGCGACATGGTGGCATCGCTCGACTCGTGTGGCTACCGTGTGATGATATATACCAACAAGGACGGTTATAGCAGCTACATAAAGGATGACTTTTCGCATCTCGATTTGTGGTTGTGTACTTTCAAGCATCCGCGCAAGGTGGTGGGTTATAACTGGAAGATATTGCAGTATAGCCATTGGGGCGTTGTCGATGGCATCAATGGTGATGTTGACCTTAATGTGTTCAATGGTGACAGCCTGCAATGGAAGGCATGGTTGGAGCAATAAATGGGGCAGTGGTGTGCAGACGGTTTTGGATATTTTCTGCTTTTTTTGCTTTTTATTGCCGTAATCATGGAAATAGAAAGATTATGCTTACTTTTGTACCAAAATAATCGACAAAAAAGAAAACCAGTATATTCCGAATACGAAAAAACGTCTTGATATTATGAGCCTGAAAGCTGTACGTTTGTTCTCGATATTTGTTGCCGTTGTGGGTTATGCCTTGCTGTCGTTTGCGCAGGGCGAGGCTTCGGTGGAAATGGTGTCGGCAAGCACTGCCGGCGCCGACAGCATAATTGTTGTGGAAAACGAAGAGGTTGACTCGGCATACAGGCACGTGATGGACAGCCTGTTGCGCAGTGATAGCTTGCAACGCGACAGCATCGTGCGCCGCGACAGCATGATGCGTGCCGACAGCCTGCGTGCTGTGATGCGCAAAAGGCGCAAGCCCGAGATAAAAATCATTACCGTGACGCTCGGCGACAGTTCGACAATCAATTTCGACTCGATTCCGCTCAAGCCGAGCCTTATGTTCATGCCGCTCGTGTTTGAACGCCAAGAGGTGTACTGCGACAGCATCACATATAGCGCCGACAGCATAGGTATCGACAAGATGGGCTTTGAATATGACTCGCGCTTCCTCGATGAGGCGATGCGCAAGACGTATGACGAACGGCGGTTGCGCTACCATATCATGCTCAACCACCCCGATATGGTGGCATATAACCTCGACGACCTGCCCAAGCCGCCAAAGCAGTATGAGATAGCTGCCGACCCATCGACACGCACGCTGAAACTCGAAGAGACCGATACCGACCCGCTTGCCGCCGAGATTGTCGAGGAATTGGAAGTGCCAGTGATAAAGGTGCGCAATTGGCTTCACACCATCGACGGGTCGTTGCAGTTCTCGCAGGCATATATTTCCGACAACTGGTATCAGGGTGGTAACAACAACCTTAACATACTTGGCAACTTCACGTGGACTGTGGCGTTGAACCAGCAGGTGCATCCCAACTTGCTGTTTGAAAACACGGTGCAGTATAAAATAGGCTTGAGCTCGGCACCGCAGGACACCGTGCGCAACTATAGCATAAGTGAAGATTTGTTCCAAGTGAACACGAAATTCGGTTACAAGGCAATCCGCAACTGGTATTATTCGGCGACGATGCAGTTTAAGACGCAGTTGTTCAACAATTATGTTTCAAACACCAACGACCTGAGTGCCTCGTTCCTCACCCCTGGTGAATTGAACCTCGGTCTTGGTATGACCTACGGCACCAAGAGCAAGAACGGGTATGCAACGTTCGACTTGTCGGTGGCACCGCTTTCCTACAACTTGAAGATATGCCGCGAAAACGACCGTGTTGACCCCACGGCGATGGGTGTCGATGCCGGGAAGCACGTGAAAGGCGACTTCGGTTCGAATGTCGAAGCCAAGTTGACGTGGGCTATAACCCCTGCAATCAGTTGGTCGTCGAGGGTTTATGCCTTCACCAACTACGACTATGTGCAGGGCGATTGGGAAAACACGTTTAATTTCTCAATCAACAAGTACCTGTCAACGCAATTCTACTTGCATTTGCGTTTCGACGATTCAGCCGAGAGAAATTCTGATTGGGGCTATTGGCAGATGAAGGAAATATTGAGTTTCGGCTTGAAGTACAGGTTTGCCATGAATTAACAGGAGTGTTGTGTTATGGACTTGCTGAGGCATTATGTTGTTGGCGTGTTGTTGTTGCTGTTTGGGGCAGCGACCGCGCTTGCTGCCGATGGTGAGTATTATGGCGACACGCCCCCAGCGCAGTCGCAGGTGTTGCCCGGCTATTCGTTTGACGAGGTTAAGGATAGGCTTGCCAGCTGTCCGTTGCAGACGGTAGAGGGCATTTGGGAATATCCCGACGAGATGATGACTGTGGCAATAGAACATTTTGAGTCGCCTCAGTTTTCGAAGAAGATAAAATATCGCATCGTCTTGCTCGATAGCGAGGATATGTCGTTGCTGCCTGGTACTGTGATAGGTTACATTGCTGAGAGTGCCGACAACCACAAGTTTGAATTGTGGCTTTATGGCGAACAGGATGGCAAGAGGCTGCTTAGTCCGGGCAAATGTGTGGCGACCCTTGAAGACGACGGCACGTCGCTTATATTCAAGCAAAACAGCCTGAAGGTGAGAGTGCGTTTCAATCTCACACGTTTCCTGCCCAAGTTGTTCCGATTTATTTCGGTATCTCCATACGTCGAAAAGGAGGAATTGCCTGTCGGTTTCAGCAAAGTATATCCTGCATACGACGATAACGAAAGCCAGCACCATGAAATAAGATACTTATGAAGAGAAAGTTTACCACCACGATTATGCTGGCGGCAGTGTTGGCTGCCGCATCGGCAATGCAGCGCACACTTGTTCCGCAGACGCGCGATGTGGAGTTTCTTGAAGTTGATTCGGCGGCTGTGGCAGATAGCTTGGGTGGTGTCGATGCACCACTGCTCCCACAGTTTGAAGAGAATGCCGTTAGCCTACGAGGGTTCAACAAGCGTGTATCGGATATTGAAGAAACCTTTTTTGTGCAAAACAACACTCAATGGCATTTGTCGGGGATAACCGTCATGTTGCGTTACATCGATGTCAATGGCGGACTGCTGCACGAGCGCACCGTGCATGTGCCGTGTGACTTGTTGCCTGGCGGGTCGAGGCAGGTGTCGATAAATTCGTTCGACCGCCAACGATTGTTCTATTATTACCTTAGCGGCAAGCCGCGCAAGAGTGCAACTCCATTCAAGGTGTCGGCTCGGCTGATGGGCTACGACATTGCAATCACTCGCCCCAGCGAATGATTGCCCACGCTGTTTCCACACTTTTGGTTCTTGTTGCCTATGGCTCGGCTGTGACGGCAATCTTGCGCGATTCGGTGGTTTCCTGCACTCCGTCGGTCGATATGCTGGCTCGGTAAACATATATTCCGCGAGGCACACGGCGACCGGCGAGGTCGGTCAAGTTCCATGTGATGGGGAACGACGTGAACATATTGCTGCGCCCCGATTCGGTGGTGTTCCACACCAGTTGCCCCATGAGGTTGTAAACATATATTGTCACCGTGATAGATGCGTCGGGGCGGTTGTGCTGCAAGTAGAAGTTGGCTTCGGTCGATGCAGGGTTGGGCATTGCCGTGACTTCGTAGAGCTTTGGCGCAAGTCCATTCACTACGTTAAACGAGATTGTGCGTTCGCTTGAGTTGGCAAACGTATCCCACACCCTTAGCCGCAACGAGTGGAATCCGCTGGAGAGGTCTTCGAGCGGATAGTAGATGTGTCCTCCCGAGCCTTCCCCGTCGGCGGCAATCTCGGGCGTGAAATATGACGATACGTCGGAGAGCGTTGTCGCCTCGTCGAGCAGCAACGTCATTTGGTGCCCGATTCCAGCTGTCGAGAAGTTCAGCCCCGACTGGTCGTAAACCTCGGCGATGAGCAGCGGCGACTCGTTGACTTCCGAGCCATCGGTAAATTCGTCGCTGTTGAGGTACATCGAGCGGATATTTGGCCCGACGGTGTCGGTGGTGGCTGTGTCGTCGTAGCCGTAGATGTAGAAATTGCTGTTCGAGCCGTTTGCCTCCTTGCCATCGTCGCTGTAGGCATACAGGCTCAGTTGTGCAGGACGGTAGTTGTCGGCAGATATTTCCGAAGGGATGTTGATGTGGAACGTAAATTCCCCAGCCGAGACAGAGTCTTTTATCACGGCGAGCTTGTTGCTTCGTTCGTCATATACAAACTTGATGTCGTCGTTCTGATTGTCGTTGGTCTCAACCGACTGCTCGGCATCATACAGGGTGGGGAATATCGCTCCGTTGAATGTGGTGGCTTTGTTGCCGGCATCGTCATATATCGAGCCGCGCACAGTCATCACTTGCCGCGCCTTGAACTCGGGCATATTCTCTTCGGTAGGCTCTATGCCGTTGATGCTTTCAATCACGGCATTATAGGTGGGATAGCCAAGCCGCATTGCCGGGTCGCCAACGAGAATGAAACGCAACTTGTTGTCGTCGCTGAGTGCATTTTTCGACAAGCGGTATATGTCGCCAATGCGCTGGTATTGCCCGTTGTCGTCGCGAGTAAAGAGCTGGTTGCCATATTGCACCGATAGCGGGCCGTTGAGGGCGATGAGTGCTTCGCGAGTGGTGGTGTACATCGATATTGCGCCGCCGCGGCGGTTGAGGAACATCAATTCGCCTCCCGACACCGTCGAGCCGTCGAGGCGGGTAAAGTTGCAGGTGGCAGTGTAGAAGAATGGAATGTGGCTGTAGTAGAGGTTGTTGTTGATGTCTTCCCATGTGAGCACACGCTCATGCGACCAACCCACGGTGCTGCCGTGACCGATGTAGTTGAACACGAGTGCGCCGTCGTTGAGGCTCTTGAACAGGTCGCGGCGTGCATCGGGATAGTTGCTGCCGCTGCCGTCGCTATTGTAGGTGTAGGCATCAAGGTATATACGGTTATAGACATAGTTCTCGCCGCCTTGGGCAAGCATCTGCGTGATTGTGTTTTCGGCTTGTTGCATGTGTTGGACGTTGTCGCCGTCGTCGGCAAGCATCACGATGTTGTTTTTCCACGACCCGAAGTCTTCCCCTGTCACATACTCTATTAGCTTGTCAACCACGTCGCTGGCTTCTGCCACGCTTTTCACGGGCATTCGCCCTACGGCAATATCCAAGCCGCGGCTCTGCATGTTGGAGGAACTTGAACCGTCTGACAGTGTGCCAAGGATGTCGTCGGTGCAGTATGAGGTGCTTTCGTTGGTGCCGTTTGCACTTTCCCATATCAGCAAGCGAGGGTAGTTGAGCGACTGCGCCACCGAGGTGATGTTGCGGTTGTCGTAGAGTGGTCGCCCAAACAACAGCATATAGCCAAGTTTATGCCCGTCGTCGCTTGAGCCGCGGTCGAAAAACATTTTGGCAAGTTTGCGGTATGCCATCACGTCGGGAGTGCCCGACGAAAACTCGTTGAAAACGAGCGATTGGTCAACCACCAACACTCGCATTTCGTCGATTTGCTCGTGAAGCGATGCAATGCGTTGCGCTTCGCTGACAAATTCGCTCGGTGTGATGATTATCATGTCGGGAGCAGCCTCGGCATGAAGGTTTTGGTTGTTGATGCTGCCCACGAGGGTGGGTGTGGGAAAAGTGCCGCTCTCGTTGAATGCCACATATTCTCTTGCGCCGCCAGCCGATGGCGAGAAACTGGCTGCCGTGCCACTTGTGGTGTATTGCACCGACACGGGGGCGTGGGCAGTGGTGACATCCCATATATGGGTGTCGGACGTGCACCCCGACAACTGGTAGGTCCATTGAGATGAACTCTCGCTGGCTGTGCGGAAATTCAATTGTGAGGCGTCGCCAAGGTTGAGTTGGCGAGTGTAATTGATGGTGATGTAGTCGAGCCGCGCAGTCGATACCGTGCCGTTGTAGGTGTAGGTAATTGAGTATGCGAGGTCGTTGCTGCCAGGCTCAAACTGCTTCAGTGATGTGGTGGTGTTGACATGGGTGTATTCGCCCGAGACAGCCGAGATGTTGTCGGAGTTGCTGCTGCTTAGCGTATTGCCGTTGTACCTGAATGTCAGTCGGCTGCTCCCCGTGGTTGCTGTGGCAAAGCCTGTGAGGACCGATACAGTCGAGCCTGCGACAATCCCTTCGAGGTCGAAGTTGAACGTCTGCACTGTGTTATAGCGGAAATCCTCGCCAAGCAGGTAATGCCCTGTCTCGCCGGGGGAGTAAAGTTCCTGTTCGTGGAAAGTGCGGTCGGTGAACGAGGTGACTATGTTGCCACTGCCGAGCTGCATCTGCTCGGTGGGGAGTGTTGCCGCCTCTATGTCGCTGCGGTCGGTGATGAAGTAGTAGCCGGCTGTGGCATAGGGGTGCTGGTATTGCCTGTATTCAAGGCCCGTAAGGCTCGATTGCTGCCACGTCGTGGGACCTTGGGCATAAAACAGAATGCCGCTGCTGCGGCGCAACACAGGCACTTGTGGCAGGTCATCGACTTGGTTGTCATCGAGAGTGGTGGAAATGGGCGCACCGCCATATCCAAACACCTTCACGCTGCTCGGGTCGGAAAATCCCCAGCGGGCAAGCGTGGAATTTGAGATGGAATATATGCCGCTCTCGGTTACCGAAATTTTCACCCATCGCCCCGAAGCGAGGACACTCTCGGAGGCATAGTGCGACGCATCGAGTGCGAATGCCGTCGAGGGGCAAACTGCTGTCACATATAGGATTATGATATGGATAGAGAAGTATCGTAAAAGTATGTTCATACGCAACCTAAAATATTATGCATGCCTTGGAATGTGCCGAAGAGTGTGCTGCATTTTGCCGCTCCCAACGTTCCAATCAAGAGCCTCATATTGCCGAGGAACTGCGCCGATGTCGAGATGTTTGTTGCCAACACCATCTCAAATCACAGCATAATCCAAGCAGGCTCTAACAATAATAACGATATTCCCCACAAAAATATTATCACTCCGCAACGATTGTTCACCCTTTTACCTTGTTAATACTGATGTGGATTTTGCCGTCGGGGAGTGTCGCATTGGATTTGGGTTATGGATTTGGCTTGGTGGATGTTCTTTGTCGGCACTTTGTTTTGGGCATTTTTTCCTACATGCCACCCGTCGCACCATGCACATTTGTACACCGAAAAATGTACGCCATGTTTCTTACCCATCGCACTGGCTGCTTTTTGTGCTGAGGTCTTAGACGGGTAGGGTACCTTGGGCAGTCCTGTCCTTCGGGAAATATGGCTATATCGGCTGAATATGCCAAAAGCATTGTGCGTGACGAAGATATTGCGCCACGCACCTTTCCTTATCAGTTGATTCCATATTGCCAATATGCAGTTTTTTGCCTTCATAAGTCGTTTGGATAAATAAGGTTGTGTGCAACATTGTCAGATGATGTGGGTTATTGCAGGGAGATATGTGATGCCGTTACTGGTTGGTTGAGGAATAGCGATGCCATTTGGCCGAAACGGTCGGCATTTTCGGTGGTGAGGTAGCGCACTGTTCCGCCTTTGCTCAGGCGGCATTCCATCTCGGGGTGGCGGAGCAGGTAGTCGGCGAGGCTGTCTGCCACGATGCTACCTTGCTCGACGATGGTGATGTCTTGTGGCATATATTGCCTGATTTTATTGATTAGCAGCGGATAGTGGGTGCAGCCGAGTATCACGCTGTCGATGTCGCGGCACTGGCTGAGCAACATTGAGATGTATTTCTGCACAAAATAGTCGGCTCCGGGATTGTCGGCTTCGTGGCTTTCCACAAGCGGCACCCACATGGGGCAGGCTTGCCCGTAGGTGTGGAACCCGAGTGTGGCTCCATACATTTTTTCTATCTCAATGTCGTAGGACTGGCTTTGTATCGTGCCGGGAGTGCCGAATATGCCGATGTTTCCGTTGCGGGTGATTTCGCCTATTTTTTCAACCGTGGGCCTTATCACGCCAAGCACACGCCGAGACGGGTCGATCTGCGGCAAGTCGTTTTGCTGTATCGATCTCAAGGCTTTTGCCGATGCCGTGTTGCAGGCAAGTATGACCAGTCGGCAACCTTGTGAGAAGAGGTATTTCACGGCTTCGAGAGTGAAACGGTAAACCACGTCGAACGAGCGGTTTCCGTAGGGTGCTCGGGCATTGTCGCCGAGGTAAAGGTAGTCGTATTGAGGCAGGCGGTGGCGTATCTTGTGCAAGATGGTGAGTCCGCCATATCCCGAATCGAAAACCCCAATAGGACTACCGTTAACTAATTCTGTCAAGCGCATAAATTCGGTGCAATCGGTTCCTTCTATCACGTCGGATATTTGCAGTCCAATGAAGTTAATGCCCATTGGCAAGCAAGAATTTTTCCACATCGAGGGCGGCTTTGCAGCCCATTCCAGCCGCTGTTATGGCTTGGCGGTAGTGAGGGTCGGCAACGTCGCCAGCGGCAAACACTCCCTCGACGCTTGTTGCCTGCCCATGTCCGAAGGTCTTGATGTAGCCAGCCTCGTCGAGTTCGAGTTGCCCGTTTAGGAAAGCCGTGTTGGGGCTGTGCCCAATGGCGAGGAAAAAGCCGTCGATGGCGATGTCGAACAATTCTTCTTGCGGCGTACCTTTGTGTCGCACCAAGTGCGCACCTTCAACACCGTTGTTGCCAAACAGCCCGACTGTGTTGGTATTGAACAATATTTCGATGTTTTCGGCTTTGGCAACGCGTTCTTGCATCACTTTTGATGCGCGTAGGTGGTCTTTGCGCACAATCATATAAACCTTTGATGCGAGGTTGCTGAGGTAGGTAGCCTCTTCGCAGGCAGTATCTCCGCCACCCACTACAGCCACCGTCTTGCCACGGTAGAAGAATCCGTCGCAAGTGGCGCAAGCCGATACGCCTTGTCCGCGGAATTTGGTTTCGTCGTCAAGTCCGAGGTATTTTGCCGATGCCCCGGTGGCAACGATTACGGTTTCGGCAGCGATGGTTGCTGCTCCGTCGTCGATTGTGGCAACGAAGGGGCGGTGTGACAGGTCGATTGAGGTGATAACACCTTGCCTAATGTCGGCACCGAAGCGTGCGGCTTGGCTGCGAAGCTGTTCCATCATTTCGTAGCCGTCAACCCCGTTGGGGTAGCCCGGGAAATTTTCTATCTCGGTGGTGATGGTCAATTGTCCGCCAGGCTGTCCGCCTTCATAAAGGATTGGAGCCAAGTTGGCACGTGAAGCATATATGGCGGCAGTGTATCCTGCGGGGCCCGAACCTATTATCAAGCATTTTGTTGTTTCCATATTCGGTGTCGTTTTTTTTGAAAGTGGTTGGTAATCGTTTGGTCTTTTATCTCAAATCCACAACTTGTGTGCCAGCAGGCACCTGCTTGGAGTCGTATTGGAATGTATCCTTTGAAAACTTCTTGCCAGTGGTGTAATTTTCAACTACTACGGTGTATTGAGAATTGTCAGCCATGACAAATGACGCTTTTTCGATTTGGCAGCTTTTTGTGCCAACGAACAGTTGTATCAGTTTGACATCGCTATTGTTGTCTTGGGGAATCAGAGATAGCATGTATTGCCCGTGTGGGGTAGTGACCATCGACACGCTTGAGCTTTCCTTGAATGCGACAAGTGCCGCATAGGGATTTGACAATTGCAGTTCTTCTTGCGTGGGTTGGGTGATGTTCACCTCTTCGGTCATGGAAGAGTATGCCCATTGCGTCTTGCCGTCGTACCAGCATTTGAGGTCGGTTGACAGGATACGGAATTTGCTTCCTTCCATTACGATAGTGCCGCGGTCGGTGGTCTTGTCGTATGTGACGACATAATCGGCTGAGATGCCTTTGCTGCGATTGTAGGTGTCGATGACTTGTTGCAGCACGTTGCTGGCATTCTGTGCCGTTGCCGTTGTCGAAAACAGCAGCAGTGATATTATGGTGAATATGTTGCGTAGTTTCATTATGCGTGTATAGTTATGTTATTGAGATAGCAGGCTTTGCAATTGCGTTGAGTCGATGAGCACCTTGCGGGGTTTGCCGCCTTGTGCCGGGCCCACGATGCCGGCAGCCTCCATTTGATCCATTATGCGCCCAGCACGGTTATAGCCGATATTGTAGTGCCGTTGCAACGATGACGTTGAGGCAGTGTCGTTTGCCACGATGTATTGTGCAATTTCGTCGAATAGCGCGTCGCGGTCGTTGAGGTTCATCGAGCCGCCAGTGTCGCCGCCTTGTTCGTCGGGTTCGGGAATATATTCGGGCAACTCGTATGCTTCGTCATATCCCACTTGGTCGCTTATGTAGTTGCAAATGCTTTCAACCTCGGGAGTGTCGATGAAGGCACATTGTATGCGCTCGACCACGCTGCCGGCAGCCGAGAACAGCATGTCGCCGCGTCCGACAAGTTGCTCGGCACCCGGGCAGTCGAGGATAGTGCGGCTGTCAACCATTTGCACCACCTTGAATGCGATGCGCCCCGGGAAGTTGGCTTTAATCATGCCAGTGATTACGTCGGTCGAGGGGCGTTGGGTGGCGATAATCATGTGAATGCCCACTGCACGAGCCTTTTGGGCGATGCGCGCTATCGGGCGTTCGATGTCTTTGCCGCCAGTCATCACGAGGTCGGCATATTCATCAACGACAAGCACGATGTATGGCATGAACCTGTGCCCCTTTTCGGGATTCAGCTTGCGGGCAATGAACTTGGCGTTGTAGTCCTTGATGTTGCGTTCGCCGGCATCGCGCAGCAGCAGGTTGCGGTTTTCCATCTCCTGCACAAGCGAGTTGAGCGTTGCGATTGCTTTTTTGGGCTCAATCACAATGCACTCGTCTTCGCCGACGAGCTTGGCAAGGTAGTGGTGTTCGAGCTTAGAGTATAGGCTGAACTCTACCATTTTAGGGTCGATGAGCACGAGCTTCAGTTCAGACGGGTGCTTCTTGTAGAGCAGAGATGCGATTATTGCGTTCAAACCCACCGATTTACCTTGTCCTGTGGCACCAGCTACGAGCAGGTGAGGCATCTTGGCAAGGTCGGCGATTGCAACATCGTTGGTGATGGTGCAGCCTAATGCCATTGGCAGTTCCATTTTGCAGTTTTGGAACTTTGCCGACCCGAGGATTGAGCGCATATACACCGTTTGGGGGTCTTTGTTTGGCACTTCGATGCCGATGGTGCACTTGCCGGGAATTGGGGCTATGATGCGAATGCCAAGTGCTGCAAGGCTCATTTGTATGTCGTTGCCGAGGCCTTTAATCTTGGAGATGCGGACACCCTCACATGGCTGAATCTCGAAAAGGGAGATTGTAGGGCCTACGCACACGTCGATTTTCTTTATTTGAATGTCGTAGTGGGCGAGAGTGTCGGTGATTCGTTTTTTGTTCTCTTCCTGTTCGTCGAGGTCGGCTGCGTGTTGGCTGGTATCACCTTCTCTAAGCAGGTCGAGGGGCGGCATTTTGTACTTCGACAATTCTTTTGTCGGGTCGTAGGCTTCAAAGCGATTTTCGTTGCCTTGTTCGATGGGAGCCGACACGGTGATTGTGCTTTCTATCTCCGAGAGGTCGTCATTGTTGCTTTTAGCGTTTTCGGAAACAGGAATTTCAAATTCTTCTTCTTGGGAAGGCAGTTCATATGCTGCAGCCGCATTGTTTGTCGTGGCTTGTGGTTGAGGCTGGTGCTGGGAGGATTCCTCTGTGTCGTCCTCTTCTTTTTTTTCGACAATTGAGGCAGGTTCAAACGGATTGTTTGCCGGCGTTTCGTTCGATTGTAGTTCGTCCTGTGTGGTGTTGTCCGAAGACTTGGTTTTGGGCTCAATCTCTTCCTCCTCGTCTTCTTCTTTGAATTTTGTGCGCTTCGGGATATACTTGTTAACGGTTGTGTATATCATGTGCAGCACTTTGTAGCTGACCAGCACCCACAAAACCACTATGAGTACGTTGATTAGAATCATGCCCGGAGTTCCCGTGAAGTCTTGCAGGAATTTGTTGCAATAGTGCCCGACGTTGCCGCCCAAAGGAAAGAATAATGGATTGGCAAATAGTGAAATTGCTCCCAATACCATCACACATGCAATGATATTGATAAGCGACATTAGCGTGAAGTGGAAGAAATGTAGATTGGCAGATTGCTTCATCATGCGAATGCCTATCACCAAGCACCAAATCACAATAATGAATGAAGCCAAGCCGAAACCTTTGTATATGAACGAATGTGCCAAGTTGGCACCCACCGAAGCTCCTGCATTGCCCACTTTGCCAGACGCTGCAGCAAGTTCCGACATGGTGTGTGAGGTGATTAGGCTTTGGTCGGCAGCACCAGTTTGCATATAGGAGATGAAAATGATGAGCAGATACACGCCAAATACGCCCAAGATTGCGCCTATGAATGTTTTTGTGCGGCGGCTTTTGCAGAAATTGACAAATCGGCTGAATGAGCTTGGCTCGTTTGCTGTTTTTGTCGTTTTTTGCTTATTGGGTTTTGTCTCAGTTTTGTTTGGAGTTGCACTGCTTGCTTTGGTAGTCTCGATGTTATCAACTATATCGGGGTCGTAAATTTTCTTTGCCACAGTTGTCGATGTTTATAGTCATGAAAAAATGTGTTGCATGTGCCATAAAGGCCCATGTGTGAATCGTGTTTACAAAAATACTATTTTTTTAGCACCCATGAAACTGCTTGCCGCAAATTATATCGATATTGTTTTGCGGCAGATTGCTATGCTTTTCGCCAAGTGATTCTAACGGCGGTAAGAATTTATAAGTTCTCTATTTCGTCTTTTGGCAAACCAGTCAATTCGGCAATTTGGTCGGAAGTGAAACCTTTGGATTTCATTGAGGCTGCAGTTTGTTTGATACCTTCTTTGATACCCTCTTCGCGTCCTTGAGTTATGCCTTTCTTTATACCTTCTTTAATGCCTTCTTTAATGCCTTCTTCGCGTCCTTTTGAAATACCTTCGGCGTAACCTTCGTTTCGCTCGTTTGCCATCACTGCGAGTTGAGTGCGGTATGCATTAATGCTTGCATCATATTTCATTCTCTCTTCCACAGTCATGGAGAAATGTCCACGATTTGTTCCAATTTTTCAAAGACGGCTTTCCTCGCCTTGAAAGGTAATCTATTAAGTGTTTCCATATTTTTCAAAACATAAATCCAACGTTCAAAATCGGTAGTGCATTCATCTTCCTCTTTTGAAAATGATGGTAGTTCGAGGAAAATGAATCGCAATTTGTCGGTGAGCGGTTCGTGTGTGTCGCGTATCGCCACTTCGGCGTCGGTGCGGAATCGGTGCTGTTTCGGATTCAGATAGAAGTTCATGAAAAATACGCCATAGACGGCTTTTAAGTCAAACATCCATCCGAGCCCCTTTTCACCCTGCCTCGATATGGCTTGGCACAAATAGTAAAGTGCGCGGTCGCAGAAGTTGTTTTGCTTTTTGTTCTGCATTTCCACGATGAATTGTTCCCCATCCTCATTTATGCAATGTATGTCGTAAATGACACCGCGGTCGCCGTCAAACTCGGGCAACAACTCCTTGTCGAGGAAACGAATGTCTTTTATGTGCTTTTCGCCAACAAGCAGGCTGTTGAGAAAGTCAATAATCAAGTCTTTATTGATTTCCTGTCCGAAAATGCGTTTGAAGCCGACATCGGTGAAGGGGTTAATGAATTTTGCCATATAGCCAATGGGGTTATGTGTTGTTTTTCACAAAAATAGCACACCGATGTTGAATGTGCAACCTTTTGAATGGTTAATTTGTCGTAAATTCAAAGTGTAAGGGAAATTGATGAAAATAACACAGGGCGCACTTCATAAATGTGCGCCCTGCATTGTTATTGTCAAATTGATTTTTAATCGGGAGATAGGCTTAGCCGCCGAAGTTGTCGAAGTGGATGCTTTCGATGTCAACACCAAGGTTGTAAAGCATGCCTTCCACTGCCTTGCTCATTGGGCCAGGACCGCACATGTAGTATTCGATGTCTTCGGGTGCGTCGTGGTCCTTCAAGTAGGTGTCGTACATCACCTGGTGAACAAATCCTGGAGTGTATTTCACCCCAGCTGCGTCGGCTGCTGGGTCGGGGCGGTCGAGTGCCAAGTGGAACGAGAAGTTGGGGAACTCCTTTTCAAGCTGCAAGAAATCTTGCAGGTAGAATACCTCGTTGAGTGCGCGTGCTCCGTAGAAATATGACATCTTGCGGTCGCGAGTGTTCAGTGTCTTGGTCATGTGCATGATTTGTGCACGCAACGGAGCCATGCCGGCGCCACCACCAACCCATATCATTTCTTTCTTTGAATCGAAAATGGGGTGGAAATCTCCATAGGGGCCACTCATTTTCACCTTGTCGCCGGGTTTCAGCGTAAAGATGTATGACGATGCGATGCCGGGCATCACGTCTTGGAAGCCAACTTGAGGTTTTGGCTTGAATGGCGGAGTGGCAATGCGCACGGTGAGCATTATGCGGTCGCCCTCGGCAGGGTAGTTGGCCATCGAGTAGGCACGTATTGTGGTTTCGGTGTTCTTGCACTTGAGCCCGAACAGCCCAAATTTCTCCCACGACGGCAAATATTCCTTTCCAATCGACTCCTTGTCGATGTCTTTGTCGTAGTCCATCTCGTAGGGCGGAATGCTGATTTGTGCATACGAACCTGGAACGAAGTTCATGTGTTCGCCCGGAGGAAGAGCCACGATAAACTCTTTGATGAACGTAGCCACATTCTTGTTGGAAATAACCTCGCATTCCCATTCCTTGATTTCGAGAACCGAGTCGGGAACCTGTATCTTGAGGTTGTCTTTCACCTTCACTTGGCAACCAAGTCGCCAGTTGGCTTGTTGCTCCTTGCGTGAGAAGTGGACAGTCTCGGTGGGCAGGATGTTGCCCCCGCCCTCGATCACTTGCAGTTTGCATTGCCCACAGCTGCCCTTGCCACCGCAAGCCGATGCAAGGTGTATCTGTTGCGTGGCAAGTGTTGAGAGCAATGAGCTGCCTTGTGGCACTTCGAGTGTCTTTTTGCCTCCGTTGATGTCGATAGTCACATTGCCCGACGGCACAAGGTATTTTTTTGCCACCAGCAATATAATCACCAAGAGCAGTGTTACGATAAGGAAAAGTATCGCGCTTGAAAAAATCGTCAGTTCCATTTGCCATCAGAGTTTTATGCCGAGGAAGCTCATGAAAGCTATACCCATCAAGCCAGTTAATATAAATGTTATGCCTATGCCTCGCAGTGGCTTTGGAATGTTGCTGTAAGCTAATTTCTCGCGTATTGCGGCAAGCCCAACGATGGCAAGCATCCAACCGATTCCCGAGCCGGCGCCATACACGGTTGCCGTCCAAGCCGAGCCGAAGTCGCGTTGCTGCATGAACAACGCGCACCCAAGTATGGCACAGTTGACGGCAATCAGCGGCAAGAAGATACCGAGCGACGCGTAGAGCGACGGTGAGAATTTCTCCACTGCCATTTCCACGAGTTGAGTGATAGATGCAATCACTGCGATAAACATGATGAGCGCAAGGAAGCTCAAGTCAACTGTTGCAAATTCCTCGCCGAGCCATTTCATTGCGCCTGGCTGTAGCAGGTATTTGTCGAGCATATAGTTGATGGGCAGCGTCACCACGAGCATGAATGTTACCGCAATGCCAAGTCCGAAAGCCGTTTTCACATTCTTGGATACGGCAAGGAACGAACACATACCCAAGAAGTAGGCAAATATCATGTTGTCGATGAAAATCGACTTTATAAACAGATTAAGATCTTCCATTCTTTGCTAATTTTTTAGGGTACACAGGTGTTTATTGTTCTTGTAAGTCCTTGTTTCTCGAACGGTGCCACCAAATGATGCAGCCCACCGTAATCAGTGCCATCGGAGGCAGTATCATCAAGCCGTTGTTGGCATATCCCATGCCGTAGAATGCTTGCGGAATCACTTGGAAGCCGAAGAGTGTGCCCGACCCGAGCAATTCGCGGAAGAAAGCCACGACGATGAGAATGATTGCATATCCGATGCCGTTGCCGATACCGTCGAGGAACGACGGCCAAGGCTTGTTGGAGAGGGCGAATGCTTCGAGTCGCCCCATCAGTATGCAGTTGGTGATGATAAGTCCGATGAATACCGACAACGCCTTGCTCATTTCATAGTTGTAGGCTTTGAGTATTTGGTCAACAATGATAACGAGGGCAGCGACCACCACCAGTTGCACGATGATGCGAATGTTGTTGGGGATGGTGTTGCGTATGAGCGAGATTATCAAGTTTGAGAAAGCCGTGATGGCAGTAACCGAGATGCCCATCACGATAGCAGGCTCCAGTTTTGCGGTGACGGCAAGGCACGAGCAGATACCCAATATCTGCACCAACACGGGGTTATTGCGCGACAGTGGGTTGAATAATGCTTCTTTTGATATTTTTGACAACATAATGCGTGTGTGTTATTTTTCTGCGGTTTGCAATTTGTTCAAAAATGCGTCATACAGGCTCAGGCAGTCGGAGAGCATCGATTGCACTCCCTTGCTGGTGATTGTGCCGCCCGAGATGGCGTCAACATAGTCGGCGTTGTCAACAGGCTTTTGCCCTGCTTTCATCACGTCGATCGAACGGAACTTGCCATCTTTGTAAAGCTCCTTGCCGACGAATTGCTCTTGGAAGTGGGCAGTGGCAATTTCCGCGCCAAGGCCTGGGGTCTCGCCCGAATGGGAGAAGTAGGCTCCATATACTGTGTCGCCATTCTCTTCCACAGCCACATATCCCCAAATGGGGCCCCACAGCCCAGCACCATATACAGGCAATACATACACCGTCTTGCCGTCGTCGGTGCTTGCAATGAACACCGGCAGTTGGCGGCTGGCTGCGTCTTTTTTCACTTCGCTTGCCATGTCGATGCCGAATGCGTCGCCGTCGGTGCGGTTACCCTCGGTGTCGGTCAGGAATTCGCCCGTTATATACTTCTCGTAGGTTTCACCCACCTTGCCCTCGGGGGCAACTATGTGGATTGCGCTGAGTATCTGCTGGCGTTTGTCGTTGGCAACGTTTTCGTCTTGTGCAGGTTTCAAAGCCTGATATACGAATGCCAAAGCTGCGCCTACGACAAGCACCATTATCGAAGAATAAATTATTGTATAAGTGTTACTTTGTGTATTCATCTTTATTCTCTCCTCCAAGTGTTTAGTTGTTGGCTTTTGCACGCTTCAAGCGTCGGCGAATGTTGGATTGTACCACAAAATAGTCGATGAGCGGAGCGAAAGCGTTCATGAACAGCACGGCGAGCATAGCCCCCTCGGGGTAGCCGCTATTGTAAACGCGTATCAGGATTGCAAGCACTCCGATAAGGAATCCATAGATGTATTTTCCCACTTCGGTGCGCGCGCCTGTTACAGGGTCGGTAGCCATGAACACGGCAGCGAAGGCGAATCCTCCAAGGCATATCTGGTCGATTGGCGACAACGACGATGCCGGGTAGGTAGCTGACGGGAAAATGTGGGCAATCCAGCCCATGAACAGTCCGCCGACAAACACCGACAGCATTATTTTCCACGAGGCAGTGCCAGTGAATAGCAGCACGAGCGCGCCAATCAAGATGCAGAGGGTAGAGGTTTCACCCACCGACCCCGGGATAAGCCCGAGGAATGCGTCGAATGTGCTGATGGGATCGCCGACTATGTTTGTAATCTGCAGGTTGGCTGAGGTGGCAGTGGCAATCTGCCCGAGCGGTGTTGCGCCCGAGAATGCGTCAACCACTTGCCCCTCGCCCAAGCCAAGTATCGGCTCGGTGGCGACAAATGCGGCATCGCCCGACATTTTTGCAGGATAGGCGAAGAACAGGAATGCGCGAGTGACGAGTGCCACATTGAATATGTTCATGCCAGTTCCGCCGAATATTTCCTTGACGAATATCACGGAGAATGCCGTAGCCACGGCAATCATCCATAGCGGGGTATTGATGGGGCAAATGAGCGGTATCAGCAAGCCTGTCACGAGGAAGCCCTCTTGTATCTCGTGGTGGCGTATCTGCGCGCCAATGAACTCGATACCCAGACCCACTACATACGAAACCACTATCGTGGGCAGCAGGGCTAAGAAGCCATAGAGGAACATTTCCCAGAAGCCGGCACTTGCGTTGCCTATTGCAAGGTAGTGCTGGTAGCCGATGTTGTACATTCCAAACAGCAAGCAAGGAATGAGCGAGATGATGACTACGGTCATCGTGCGCTTCGAGTCGTTGCTGTCGTGAATGCTCACGCCCGATGCCGATGTGGTGTTGGGCGTGAACAGGAACGATTCAAACCCCTCAAACACCGACTGCAACTTGCTATACTTGCCGCCGGGCATGAAATTGGGTTTAATCCTGTTAAGATAATTTCTTAAACCTTTCACGTTGATTTATTGTCTTTAGTGGGTTAATTCATTTCTTTATATAGTTTGTCGAGACCCTCGCGCACGATTTTCTGCAATGGCAACTTCGAGGTGTCGGCAAATTCACACAGGGCGAAGTCTTCGGGTGCGACTTCATAGATGCCCAATTGCTCCATCTTGTCGATGTCGAATGCTATGATTGCTTTTATGAGGAACTCACCGAGAATGTCCATCGGCAGCATACGGTCATATTCGCCCGACATGATTATGGCGCGTTCGCCGCCATTGAGCTTTGCGTCAAACTCTGCCGGCTTGCCGCGGCGCAGGAGCCAATTGGTGAACGAGTGGTAGATGCTGAACCGGCGCGGGCTGAGCGAAGCCCAGCCAAGGAAGTCGGCAGGATTTTTCACCTCGGTTATCACCGACAGTTGCCTGTAAGGGAAGCGCAAGTAGCCGTTGGCGGCGACGTGGTTGCCGGTCAGCAGGTTGCCCGACACGATTCGGCAGTTTTCGGGGTTGTCAACGTCGTTGCCGAGCAGCGAAGCCACCGTGCAGCCCATCGTGCAACGTGCGTAGTGTGGGTGTTTGATCGACTCGCCTGTCACGGCTACTATCGTGTCGAATGGCACTGAGCCCGTGGTGAACAGCTCGCCTATGCGGGCTGCCGTCACGGCATCGAGCGTCCACACGGTCTCGCCCTTGTTGACAGGCTTGACGTTGGCAATTTGCACACCCACGTTTCCAGCAGGATGCGGCCCGTTGAATGTGTTGATGATGCAACCTTTTGCATCGGGTACCCACTCGGGGCAGCAACCTAAGTAAACATTGCCGTCGGTGAGTGTCGAGAGTACCTCTATGCCTTTATCCAGGTACTTCTCTTTGCCATTGAGCAACAAAGAAAAGTCGGGGGCAAGCGGAGCCGAGTCGAATGCCGTGATGAAAATGTCGCGAGGCTTCACCGACGGGTCGGGAACGATGTCGTAGGGGCGTTGGCGCAAAGCGCACCACAATCCCGATTCGAGCAGCGTGTTGCGCACGTCGCCCTTGGTATCGAATGTTTTTGCCTTGTTGCTGCCGTCGGCTTCGATCACTATCGCCTCGATTTTGCGGCGTTCGCCCCTTGCCACGGCGGCAACGCGTCCAGCCACGGGGCTTGTCACTTTCACCTCCGTGTGGTTCTTGTCGTGGTACAGCACACTGCCAGCCTCCACGCTGTCGCCCTCTTTCACGTCGAGCCTTGGCGTGATGCCCGTGAAATCGTCGGGGATTACCGCAAAGCTCTTGCACGAAGTGTCGGTGATTGTGGCATCGGCAATGGCACCTTCCAAATTCAAGTTTATACCTTTCTTAATTTTGATTTCAGCCATTTTGCAAGTCTTGTTATTTAATTTGGTGCAAAGTTATTAAAAATATTTAGAGCTTGTTGTGATTTGTGCGAAAAACGCTGTTCGTCACTTTGCTAATTCTTTTTTGCTTCAGCCACAGCCTTCTGGCAGGTGGTGAAAAGGGCCCTGCCGAATAACATAACTCTTCAGCAACAAGCCGCGTCTTGGGTAGCTAATTTTCTAAAATTTCAGAAAAAATGGTATCACAACGTTGGCGGATTAAAATATTTATAATACATTTGCCTTAACTTTTTAATGATAGACGAGAAACGAAAGTGATGTTTGTGGCTTCAACTTGCCGAAACCTACTGAATACCAATAGGCTGCGACTCCTGGTGGAGCCGAGCAGAGCGTATAAATTACACTTGTTTGTACAGCTGTGTCAATTGCATCATCTTAAATTAAGTCTATTGCCCCGGTTGATGAATGAATATTTATAAATGACTAATAACATTAACAACTAACAATTATTTTTTAACAATTTTATTCATTTAATTATGGAAACAAAAAAGCCTAACGAAACTCCTAAGAAATCTGGGGCTGTAGTAAGCAATGTTCGTGGAATCAAGAATGCATTCTTAGTAATCATTGCATGTTTCATTGTTGCTCTTTGCATCTTCCTGTTCATTCTTGGGAATCCAAGCAACTTCAACGAAGCTGGACACCCGATCAACCTGCTCGGTACTGTTTACATGGGCGGATTCGTTGTGCCTATCCTTCAATGCTGCTTCTTGACAGTAATCGTTCTGTCGGTTGAACGTTGGATTGCTCTTTCTTCTGCAAAAGGTAAAGGCAGCATACCCAAGTTCGTTGCTAATGTAAAGAAGGCTCTTGCTGCTGGCAACATCGCCGAGGCTCAAAACTTGTGCCGCAAGCAACAGGGTTCTGTTGGCGCCATCGTTTATGCTACTCTTTTGAAGTATGACGAAATGGACAAGAACACAGTTCTCGAAAAGGAACAAAAGATTACAATGATCCAAAAGGAACTCGAAGAGGCTACTGCTCTCGAAATGCCTTCGTTGCAACAAAACCTTCCTATCGTTGCTACATTGACAACCCTCGGTACTCTTCTCGGTCTTCTCGGTACTGTGTTGGGTATGATCAAGTCGTTCCAGGCTCTTTCTGCTTCTGGTGCTCCTGACTCTACTGAGTTGTCAACTGGTATCTCTGAGGCACTTGTAAACACTGCATTCGGTATCGCAACTGGTGCTTTCGCTGTTATTTCTTATAACTTCTTCACCAACAAGATTGACAACCTTACTTACGCTATCGACGAAGTAGGTTTCTCGATCGTTCAAACATTTGCTGCTACTCACTAATATGATAATGTGTGTAGTAAGGCAAACAAACAACACTCAAACAATTTATAAGAAAATAACGCAAGATTAATATGGGAAAAGTTAAAATCAAAAGGAAGAGTACGCTCATCGATATGACCGCGATGAGTGACGTTACTGTACTTTTGCTTACTTTCTTCATGTTGACATCTACATTCTTGCAAAAAGAACCTGTAACGGTGATAACACCTTCGTCGGTTTCGGAAATCAAAGTACCCACAGCCAACTTGGTTACAGTGCTTGTAGCTCCGAAAGGCAATGTGTTCATCTCACTTGCAGGTGACAAAGACTCGACATTCTCAAGCGAAAACATGAGGGCAGAGCTAATCAAGAATGTAGTCGCAGAATATAACAGGGTGTATAATCGAAATATCAGCCTTACTGCAGCCGAGGTCTCTACTTTCGCCAAAACCAACATGTTTGGTGTTAGCTTGGCAGAACTCAAAGGCTGGCTCGACCTCTCTCAAGAAAAGAGGGATGAATACATCGATCCATCAAAGAATCCCGAAAAAGCCGGTATTCCTATCGACATGAACCAAGACTTGTCGAAGCCCAACGAATTCCAAATTTGGATGAGGGCTATCTACAACTCTTCGAACCCCAATATCGAAACTGCCATCAAGCGTGGTGAAGGTATTGCAATCAAGGCCGATAAGAGCACCACTTACGAAAAGATTCAAGTGGTGATGGACAATCTGCAAACAATGAAGATGAATAAGTTTAGTTTAATGACTGCTTTAAAAAGTGAGGACGAATAGTATATGGCACAGATAGATACGGGTGGTGACAGCGGAAAAGGCAAGTCACACCAAAAGAAAATGTCAATCCACGTCGATTTTACCCCGATGGTGGACATGAACATGCTTTTGATTACCTTCTTCATGCTGTGTACTACTATGATCAAGTCCCAAACTCTGCAAATCAGCCTTCCTACCAACGAAAAGGTGGAGAAAGAGCAGCAGAACAAGGTAAAGCAATCAGAAGCAATTACTGTAATCCTTGACAGCGACGTTGACGCACAAGGCGTTCCGACTAAGAACTACCTTTACTACTACGAAGGTATGCCCCCTGTTACCGAGGAAGGACAAATAGATCTTGCCCTTAACCCGATGAAGACAGAGGAATTCCTTCCCAACGAAGCCAATGGCGCAGCTCAAGGTATCCGCAAGATTTTCCAAGATCGCAACAAGGAAGTTGTTGCACGCATCAACGAATTGAAAGCGAAATGGAAAAACAATGAACTGGCATCGACCGAAGCCGCCAACGACAGTGTTTACCAAGCACGTGCAAAGGAGATTCGTAACGACTCTACCTTGAAGCGTCCGGTAGTCATCATCAAGGCGACTCCCAATGCATCATACGAAAGCTTAGTTACGGCTCTTGACGAGATGCAGATCAACAGCATCAGCCGTTACCAGATCGACCGAATCAGCCACAACGACTCGGTGATGATGATGGCAGTCAAGGGTATCCCATACGGTCAAGAAACAGCCGCAGAATAATGATGATGGATTTATTAACTTGTAAAGACTAAGAATTATGGCAAAAGACGTAGATCTCTCATCGCAAGAATGGCGTGACCTTATATTTGAAAATCGTAACAAAGACTTCGGGGCTTATGCCCTGCGTAGAAACTCGGTGAAACGCCACAACAAGGCTATGATTGTGGTTGTGTTCTTCATCATTCTCGTAGTTATATTAGCATTATTGGTACAGACTATCCAACAGGCAATCGAGGAGTCGCGTCCAAAAGATGAGATAGAACAGGTGATGGTGAGCATCGAGACTGTAGAAGAGGAACCTGAAGAGGAAGAGGTTCAGGAACGTTATGAAGAACCTGAGCCCGAAGCCCTCCCAGAGGAAATCTTGAATACGGTGAAGGTAACCGAAATCCTTATCGCTGAAGACGAGGATGTAAAGGCTGAAGACGAAATTAAGAGTGCCGACGAGTTGCAACAGACCGAAACGGCATTCGGACAAACCAACTTCGACCAAGGTACCGACGACCGTAACGTAGTTCGTGAACACAAAGATGAAGTTATCGTAGAAGAAAAGACTCCGGAACCCGAACAGGTGTTTACCGCAGTAGAGCAGATGCCTACCTTCCCAGGTGGCGATGCCGAACTTATGAAGTATCTTTCTTCTCACATCAACTATCCGCCGATGGCAATGGAAAACAACATCCAAGGACGTGTAATCGTTCAATTCGTTGTTACCAAGTCGGGTAAGGTAGGTGAAGTAAAGGTTGTACGTGGCGTTGACCGCGACCTCGACAATGAAGCCGTGCGCGTGGTTAAGTCGTTGCCCGACTTTATCCCTGGCCGTATGAACGGTCAAGCAGTAAACGTTTGGTACACGCTGCCTGTGACATTCAAACTTCAAGGTGTGAACTAATTTTGAGTTCCGTAAGTTAACTTCAAGATTACATGAATAAAAAAGCCTCCTGGTATTAATTGCCGGGGGCTTTTTTTGTACGGAGGCGGGTTGGGCAGGAGTGGTACAAGCGCGGCGGTTTTTGCCGGCAATGTGGGGTTTGGGTGAAGTGTGTTTTTCTCTAAATTTGTTATTTGTCTTGCCTGTATGGTTAAGAATTTCTAATATCGTGTTGCAGGCTGTAAAACCAATCTGTTTTTTGTGTATCTTTACGCTGCAAGAGTGTAACGACTATCACGTGAGGCAAAAAGAATGTTGTTTTGTTGGTTTCTGCGCTCTCATGCACCTTTTTAGAACTTAAAAATATGACCGAAACAGGAAAAAACGAACCCACAAAAGACCCAGCATTACAGGCTGGAAGCCGCAGCGGTGCAAGTGCGCCCAAAGGTATGAAATATGTGTTTGGTATCTTCATGATTATTATCTATTTGGGTATGGGCTACTTGATGTTTGTCAATTTCTTTGCCTGGGAAGATGATTTTGCGTGGGCACGTTATAGCCTTGGCTCTTTGTTTATATTGTATGGCTTTTGGAGGGCTTATCGCCAATTCAAAGGGATGTATTAATATGTGAAATTAAAAGTATAAGTATTACGCCATGAATAAGTATTTTGTCTTATCGGTAATATGTGCGATTTCAATGTTTGCCGCAACATCGTGCCACACGCCGACCGACTCAAGCACGTCGGGGCTTGTGACGCTCATGTGTGACCAGACGTTTGAAAATATCATACAGCAAGAGATTGATGTATTTGAATATACATATCCCAATGCAAGCATCATTCCCTATTATATCGATGCGCATTCGGCTATCGACTCGATGCTTGATGGCAACACCTCGCTCATAGTGACGGCGCAGGAGTTGACACAGGAGCAGCGCGACTATCTGCAAAGCAAAAACCGCTTTCCGTCTCGCACGCAAAGGATTGCAGTTGATGCTATTGCGGTGATTGTCAACAAGGATAATGACATCGACGAACTTTCTGTATCTGAGTTGCGCGACATATTGTCGGGAAAGACTCCGCGCTGGAGCGACGTATTTCCGTCAAAGCTCGATTCGATACGAGTCATTTTCGACCACCCGGGGTCGAGCATCGTGAAGTATGTGAGCGACTCGATTATGAAGGGTGAGAAATTTGGCAAGGTGTATTCGGTTGACAGCTTGCAGCAAGTGTTCTCCGAGGTTGAACGCCGCCGCAATGCCATTGGCTTTATCGGCGTGAGCTGGATTACTGCCGACCTTTCAAATCCCACCGACATGGCGCAGCGCATGGCAGAGTTGAACAAGAACGACACGGCAGCCATCGATTTCACAAGCAGAATAAAAGTGATGAGTATAAGGCGCGACGATGAGATAGAAGCGTTCAAGCCCTATCAGGCATATATATACGACGGCAGTTATCCGCTGTTCAGGAGTGTGTATGTCACCACGACGGAGCCTAACGGTTCACTCTCGCACGGGTTCTACTCGTTCCTGACGGGTTTCATCGGGCAGAAGATTATTCTCAACACGGGCGTCATGCCGGCATACGTGCAGCCGCGTGTTGTGTCGCTAAACTAAGTAACTAATTAACTCGTAATAAAATACAAATCAAAATGAAGTTTAAATTATTCTTATCATTAATCCTTTGCGCGTCGCTCACTTGCATGGCGCAAGGATACAAAGACGGTATTGAATACTACAAGGTAGGTCAGTACGACAATGCTAAGGAACTGTTGCTACGCAACCTCGACGATGCCTCGACCGACAAAGCTGAAGCTTATTTCTATCTTGGTTGCATCGGTCTTTACACCGAGAACTATGAAGAGGCTGAGAAATATTTCGATGCCGGTATCGCTGCCAATCCCGAATATGGTTACAACTATGTGGGTATGGGCGAACTCGAATTGCGTCGCGCCAGCTTGAAGGCAGGCGACAAGGATGCAGTGAAGAATGCCGAGAAGGCTGCCAAGAAGCTGTTTGACGAAGGCAAGGATTTGTGTGGCAAGAAGGACGATGCCGTAATGGTTGCTATCGCCCGTGCTTACTACAACGTTGACCCCGTTAAGTATGCCGATGAGATTGAAGATGCAAAGAAGGATGCCAAGAAGCGCGACAAGCAAAGCGCCGACCTGTATGTGTTTGAAGGCGATATTCTTGCCGACAAGGAACAATGGGGTTCTGCCGCTGGCTGGTATGAAATGGTTATGCGTTCGGGCAAGGACAATATCGAAGCATACGTGAAGTATGCCAACACTTATTTCTATGTTGACCCTGCAACTGCAATCCAAACTCTCGAAAGCCTTGTTGCTGCAAAGCCAAATTCGGCACTTGCTCAACGCGAGCTCGCTGAAAAGTATTACAAGAACGACCAATGGACAAAGGCTGCTGAGAAGTATGGCGTGTATATGCAAAACCCCAACCACTTCAAGCAAGACGAAAGCCGCTATGCCGGTCTGTTGTTCTATGGCAAGCGTTACCAAGAGTCTTATGACTTGGCTGCCAAGATTATCGCCGAGCACGCTCCTGGCGACATTGAAGTGTTCTACATGAAGCGTATGCAACTCTACAACTTGGTCGCAATGGAACGCTGGAACGAAGCCGATGCTCTTGCAAAGGATTTCTTGTCGATGACAGTTCCTGCCGGTGCAAAGTATGAGCCGAAGGATTATAGCGACTATGCTATCGTGTTGAATGCACTTGGTGACACCGATGGTAGCGTTGAAATGTACAAGAAGGCTTATGAAGCCAACCCCGAAAAGGTTGAATTGCTGAAGGAAATAAGCAGCGCTTGCTCTGATGCTAAGGACTATGAGAATGCTGCCAAGTTCTTCCAAATGTATGTTGACAGCGCCGATTACAAGACCAACGACTTGGTTATCCTTGCTCGCCGTTACAACAACTGGGCTGTAACAATGGTTGACTCTACTGCTGCTGACTCTACTGCCCGTCAGGAAGTGTTCCAAAAGGCACTCGACTATGCTACTATGGTTGACGAGAAGGTTCCAGGCAACATCGCCGTAAATTCGCTCATTGCCCGCATCTGCATGGGTAAGGAATGCGGTTTCGATGGTCGCCACTACGCAATGGACGGTTCGGCAATGCCTGCATACGACAAGTTGCTTGCCTTGCTTGATGCCGATCCAAAGAACTTGGAAGAATATCCCGACGAGTATATCAACATTTATCGTTACAAGGCT
This sequence comes from uncultured Bacteroidales bacterium, assembly GCA_949285735.1. Classification (GTDB taxonomy): domain Bacteria; phylum Bacteroidota; class Bacteroidia; order Bacteroidales; family Muribaculaceae; genus Avimuribaculum. The sequence goes on along the minus strand of CASEAQ010000016.1, from coordinate 15,405 downwards.
GTTTATGCTTATGTGACAAAAGATAATGAGAGCATGAAGCTCTACTACCAGAAGTGGCTCGAAATGGATCCTACCAACGAGGGCTTGCGCAAGTATGTGGAGACTTTGACAAAAGACGACCAAAAGAAATAAAAAAGTTTTTTGTTAATAATATAAAGTGGAGCTTTCTCCTTTAGTGGGAGGAGGCTTTGCTTTTTTTATTAGGAATGAGGAATTAGGAATGAGGAATTGTGCGGCTCTTCCATGTCTCTGCCGCAGAAATGCGATTTTTCGTGTCTGAAGTGCCACATGGCGTTTCAATTGGGAAACTTTTCTGTTGATTGGGTGCCAGAATTTTTTCTCATTTCTTATTGATGATTCCATGGTGGCTTTTTGCAAGAATTAAACCTTGCAGCAGGTGATTTTGGGTGCAGCATGCTTCGTAATGTGGCAAAAGTTGACTATTTTTGCATATTATATTAAGTATGACATTATAAATAACTTACTATGGCAACAACTCCCGAGTTTAAGTATCAGCACCCGTTCCCATTGGGGGCAGATGATACCGAATATTATTTGCTTACGAAAGATTATGTTTCGGTTGGCGAATTTGAAGGCCACCCTGTTTTGAAAATCGAGAAAGAGGGCTTGACGATGATGGCTCAGCAGGCATTCCGTGATGTGTCGTTCTTGTTGCGCCGCAGCCACAACTTGCAAGTTGCAAAGGTGCTTAGCGACCCTGAAGCCAGCGAAAACGACAAGTATGTGGCTCTTACATTCTTGCGCAATGCCGAGGTGTCGGCAAAGGGCAAGCTGCCATTGTGCCAAGACACAGGTACAGCCATTATCCACGGCGAAAAGGGGCAACAGGTGTGGACTGGATATTGCGACGAGGAAGCACTTTCGCTCGGGGTTTACAATACCTACACGCAAGAGAACTTGCGCTATTCGCAAAACGCTCCGCTCAATATGTATGACGAGGTGAACACCCGTTGCAACTTGCCGGCTCAAATCGACCTTGAAGCCACCGAGGGCATGGAATATCGCTTCTTGTGTGTGACAAAGGGTGGCGGTTCTGCCAACAAGACCTACCTTTTCCAAGAAACCAAGGCGTTGCTCAATCCCGACACGCTTGTTCCGTTCTTGGTCGAGAAGATGAAGACGCTCGGCACGGCTGCTTGTCCTCCCTACCATATTGCATTTGTGATTGGTGGCACTTCTGCCGAGAAGAACCTGCTCACCGTGAAGTTGGCTTCGACCCACTACTACGACTCGCTGCCGACGACTGGCAACGAATATGGCCGCGCCTTCCGCGACGTTGAGCTTGAAGCCCGTCTCCTCGAAGAGGCTCACAAGATTGGGCTTGGTGCACAATTCGGTGGCAAGTATTTTGCCCACGACGTGCGCGTGGTTCGCTTGCCTCGCCACGGCGCATCTTGTCCTGTGGGCATGGGTGTGAGCTGTTCTGCCGACCGCAACATCAAGTGCAAAATCAACAAGGACGGTATATGGATTGAGAAGCTTGATGACAACCCAACCGAATTGATTCCCGAAGAATTGCGCAACGCCGGCGAAGGCAATGCAGTGAGAATCGACCTCAATCAGCCAATGAGCGAGATACTCAAGGAACTCGACAAGTATCCCGTATCGACACGTCTGTCGCTCAACGGCACTATCATCGTGGGTCGCGACATCGCGCATGCTCGCCTCAAAGAACGTCTCGACCGCGGCGAAGACTTGCCACAATACATCAAGGATCACCCGATTTATTATGCAGGTCCGGCAAAGACTCCGGCTGGAATGCCTTGCGGCTCGATGGGCCCGACTACGGCTGGACGTATGGACCCCTATGTTGACTTGTTCCAGAGCCACGGCGGCAGCATGGTGATGCTCGCCAAGGGCAACCGCAGTCAAGCCGTTACCGACGCTTGCAAGAAACATGGAGGTTTTTATCTGGGCAGCATCGGCGGTCCGGCAGCAATTCTTGCCCAGAACAATATCAAGAGCATCAAGTGCCTTGAATATCCCGAACTCGGCATGGAGGCAATATGGCAAATCGAGGTTGAAGACTTCCCTGCATTTATTCTTGTTGACAACAAGGGTAACGACTTCTTCACCCAAATCAAGCAGAAATCTTGCAACTGCAAATAACGCAGTAGCACATCCATAGAAGGCGGCACTATTCCGCCGCTGATAAAGGGGCGGGGCTGGACGCAAGTTCAGCCCCGCTGTTTTCTTTTGTGTCGTTATTGCATGGGTGCATAACGTAAATCTGCTCCATTCCCAAAAAATGAGCCTGTAAACCACCGTGTAATTGATTCCTGATTTTTATTTCTTAATTTGGAAAAATAGTGGTGAAAATTTGCAAATTACTGGCGGATTTGTTATATTTGTTTTGTCAGAACGAGTATGGCATTTTTAGGCTGCATATACGTTTTGTTTGGACATATGCCGTTTGGGCATTCTTGAAGTTTTTGGAGCATAGCTCTGTCGATTAGGATTTTATCTAACTCCATTTGAAAACTGTCGAGTCATGAAGAAGTTTTTAATCTCTTTGGTGCTGTTAGTTGCAACAACTTTTGTCGGCATGGGACAATTGCTTTACCAAAGTTCCAATGCACCCGATGCAACGGTCACGGTGGTGCAAGGTGGCATAATGGTGCAGTTGGATGGCAGCACTTCGTCGATAATGCTGTATCCGCAAGGATTCTTGTCGTGTTATATGTATTATGCAAGCGAAGACGTAAATGCGCTGTTCACCGCCGACTTGTCGTCGATGTTGCTATACGTTGGTGGTCAAACCTATCAATATACGCTCACGGTCACGCCTGCATCGGGAGTGCCTGGGTTTAATTATCCGCCAGTGCCAAGCCCTGGGTATGTTCCGCCTGCCGACAACGGGGTGAGCGAAGCCGACAGGGCATATTACTGTTCGCAAATCAAGGAGTTGCGCTACAAGATACGTGATGCCGAGCGTAGTCTGCGCAGGTATGAGCGGAGCAATAGAGAAAACCCGTCGATAAGTTCGATGCAGCTTGTGCAGTCGCAGCGTCGGCTTATAAGCACATATCGCGAACGTTTGCAATGGCTTGAATCGCAACTTTATTGATTGCGGAGTGCTTTAGGGGGTAAAAAATATTTATGTCATTAATTGTTGAAATATAATGTGTTAAGTGTAATTTAAAATTATTTAACAATAAAAAGTTTGACAAAAGTATTGACAAATGGAGAAAAATGCTGTACCTTTGCACTCACAATACCGCGGGGTGGAGCAGTGGTAGCTCGTTGGGCTCATAACCCAAAGGTCGTCAGTTCGAGTCTGGCTCCCGCCACAAAGCAGCAGGGTTGCATCGATGGGTGCAATCCTGTTTTTTTGTTCAATTAGGAATGTGGAATTAGTAATTATGCCTGTCGGTTTGTAGTGAACGGTGAGTAATTGGTAGTTCCAATTGATTTTTTATTCCTCTCGATGGCGGAGAGGAGCTTGATTCGATTAGGAATTAGGCGTTTTGCATTCCTATGGTTGTTTTTCCCGACGTGGTGAATCGCGTCTCTACGATAACTTCTTTTGTTATGGAAATAAATGAAATGTTTATGAGGCGGGCTTTGCAGATTGCCCGATTGGGCAATGGAGCTGTGTCGCCCAATCCCATGGTGGGGGCGGTTGTCGTGCATCGTGGGCAAATAATTGGAGAAGGGTACCACAGGCAGTGGGGTGGACCTCATGCCGAAGTGAATGCCATTGCATCGGTGGCTGACAAGGCATTGCTTGCCGACAGCACGATGTATGTCACCCTCGAACCGTGTTCGCACTATGGCAAGACGCCGCCTTGTGCCGAGCTGTTGGTGAAAATGCGCGTTCCTCGGGTTGTGGTGGGCATCACCGACCCGTTTGCAAAGGTGAGCGGTCGTGGAATACAGATGTTGCGAGATGCCGGAGCCGAAGTGGTGACCGGCGTGCTTGCCGACGAATGCCGCGAACTGAATCGCCGCTTCATTGCGGCGCACACCCATCGCCGCCCGTATGTCATGCTCAAGTGGGCGCAAAGTGCCGACGGCTATATCGGCGGCGTGGGCGGCAAGAGGATGGTGTTCTCCAACGACTTGTCGATGATGTGGATGCACCGCGAGCGGTCGCGCTGCGATGCCATACTCGTTGGGGCAGGCACTGTCGCTGCCGACAATCCGTCGCTCACCGTGCGCCGATGGAGCGGGGCGAAGCAACCGCTGAGGGTGGTGCTCGACGGGCGTTTGTCGATAGGTCGCGACCGTGCAGTAGTGGCAGACGGATTGCCGACGATTATTTACAACAATGTGAAAAATGACAAGGAGGGCAACGTCGAATATGTGAAAATCGACAGTGCCATGCCCGAGTCGTGGTTGTCGGACTTGTATGGGCGCAACATCACGAGCCTTATGGTCGAAGGCGGAGCTCAGGTGCTTAACTACATGATAAGCAACGGAGTGTGGGATGAAGCCCGTGTGGAGACAGCCACTGCCATGATGCTTGGCGGCGGAGTGGCTGCCCCGGTGGTTAGTGGTGCAATTGTTACAAATGTCGAAAAGCACGGCTCCAACCGCGTGGTGACGCTTGCCAACAACGTTAAAACGATGTAAAAAGCGGTACAATCGAGTGCAATATCCATTCAGCATGGGCTTTTTTATGCGAATGCTTTAATTTTGCCGTGTCGAATTGCAAGCGGGGGAGGGGTGCAAACTGCACGAAATAGCAATTTTTTCATCCTCTGCCGTTGGTAATGATATGGCTTAAAATAATAAACAAGCGTAAAAAACATTGAGCGCGGCTTTATTTACCAAATTTGTTGCTAAATTTGCAAATTCAAAAACCTATCGGATTTTAGATGAAAAAAAGAGTTTTGTTATACGCTTTTATGGTATTGACGTTTGCGTCGATGGGGGTATCGTGCAACGACGATGAGGAGACCACCGAGTCGTCGGTTGCAACCTACACATCGTCGAGTACGGCAATCACTGGTTTTAACTTGATAGACAATAGCGCGATACTTGCCAACCTCGACTCGGTGTTTTTCACAATCGACCTTGAAGGTGCAAGGATATACAATGCCGATTCGCTACCCAAGGGTACCGACATATCGCGAATGCTCGTGCAGATGACTTATCCGACATGCTACTCGGTGGAGGTGGCGATTAGCAACGCCCAGCGTATGAATGACACTACTTTTGCCTACTCCAGTTCCGACACTATCGACTTTACTGGAACTGTCAGGATAACGGTGACAGCTCTCGACCAGGTTACCAACCGCACGTATGACGTGAAGGTGAATGTGCACCAATTGGAGTCGGACTCGTTGCAATGGGGGGAAATCGCTTATAGCACGCTGCCCTCAATGTATGGCAATGTTACTGTGCAGCGCACGGTGAAATATAACGACCATGCTTATTGCCTGATGGCAGACAACGGATATTACGTGCTGGCGACAGCCGATTCGCCCGCCGAGGCTTGGACCAAGCAGGTGGTGGAATTTCCGTTTACCCCCGATGTGAGGTCGTTGACGGCTTCAAGCGACGCGCTTTATATATTGTCGGGCGACACCGGCGAGTTGTATTCCTCGACCGATGGTGTGAACTGGACGAGTTGCGGCACGTCGTGGAGCCAAATCATTGGTGCTTACGACGACCGCATATTGGGATTGACTGCCGATAACGGCACATATAGCCATGATGAATATCCTCGTCGCGGCAGCTTTGTGCCTTCTACAATAGAGGACGGTTTCCCTGTTGATGGCAGATCGAACTTCGTGGTGTATGACAATGCGTGGGGAACCAGCAACATAGGCATTTGCATTGGCGGCTTGACAGCTTCGTCGGAATATGTGGGCCGTGCCTGGGGGTATGACGGTAACGGTTGGAGTGTGTTGAGCAACAATGACATTGGTGGGCGCGAGGGTATGTCGCTCGTGCAATACACCACCTATGCGGTGAACGAAAGCAACTGGACCACGACTGCCTACCCGACATTGATAGCTTGGGGCGGACGCACTGCCGACGGCGAAGAGCCCAACACATTGTTCTTTTCGCGTGATATGGGTGTGAACTGGGCTGTTGCCGACTCGTTGATGCAGTTGCCCGAATATATACAACCGATGTATCGTGCCGATGCTGTGGTTTTCAACACCACCATGAGCGATAATGGCGTCGTTTCACGTGCAGGGGGCGGTGTCAATATCCTGTCGTGGCGCAGTATGCCTTCGCCCGAAAGGCCCGTGTGGTTCAACACAGCCACTCCGGCAGCCGTTGCAGTGAAGAGCAGCGGTGGCGACGGTATTTCGCCTGTAACTGAATGGGATATACCTTATATATATGTGTTTGGCGGTTATGACACGTATGGCGGCACCTACGACACTGTGTGGCGCGGTGTGTTGAACCGTTTGACCTACAAACCGGTTTATTAGCGTCGGGCAACTGTGGTGTTGCATGGGGCGCAATATACTTTTCATCGCTAATTTGCGTTATTCTTTTAGTATGACTGTTTTGAAAAGAATAATAGCAATAATAGCAATAATAATTGCTGCGGCACCTGCATTGGTGGCGCAGGAAACCTACCGCTATGAAGTTGGCGGCGGAGTGGGCGTGAGCGGCTACCTTGGCGATGCCAACCGTGGCAATATGCTCAAGAGCCTTGGATGGTCGGCAGGAGGTATTTTCCGTTACGTCATCGACAGACGATGGTCGTTGAAAGCCAATCTGTTTGTTGCGGGCATAAGCGGCAACTCCGAGGGTTCGGTATATCCAGGCGGGGCAATATATGATTTCAGTTCGACGCTCTACGACTTTGGCGCGCAGATGGAGTTTAACTTCTTCAATTTCGGCATAGGCTCGAAATATATGAACCTGAAGCGCATAACTCCCTACTTGACGGTAGGGTTGGGCGGAGCACTTGCCACTCCCGACGTTGGCGGCACTGCGTTTTCGGTGGTGTTGCCGATGGGTGTCGGAGTGAAGTACAAGTTGAAAGAGCGGCTGAACCTTGGGCTTGAATTTACCATGCGCAAGAGTTTCGGTGACGGGCTCGACGGGCTTAGCGACTTGAATGGCATAAAGCACTCGTTTGCCAAGAACACCGATTGGTATTCGGTGCTTATGGTGAGCATTACCTACGAGTTTGGCAAGCGTTGCAAGGTGTGTCATTATGTTGATTAAGGTCGCACGGCTCGCCTGGAGAGAGAAATATGAGATTTTAGTAAAAGAATGACGAGAATATAGTAAAGCAATGTCGATAGTTGACAACATAGACAGGAATCGGTTGCCGCGCCACGTGGCAATCATCATGGACGGCAACGGACGATGGGCGAAGCAACGCGGGCTCGACCGTTCGCAGGGGCATATCGAAGGGGTAAACACCGTGAGGAAAATCACCGAGATAGCTTCGGAAATAGGTATCGGATACTTGACGCTTTACACATTCTCGACCGAAAACTGGAATCGCCCCAAGGAGGAGGTTGACGCGCTGATGAACTTGATCGTGGTAGCGATAGAGCGCGAAACCCCCGACTTGATAAAGAACAACGTGCGGCTGACCATGATAGGCGACATGGAGCGTATGCCGCAGTTTGCCCGCGAACGCCTCGCCAAGTGCATGAGCGACACGTCGCATTGCACGGGGCTGACGCTGTGCCTTGCCTTGAGCTACTCGGCAAGGTGGGAAATCGTTGAGGCTTGCCGCAAGATTGCAACACAGGTGCGCGACGGCAGCGTCGGTATCGACAGCGTTGACGACGAGCTGTTTGCCAGTGCGCTCTCGACACGGGGTATTCCCGACCCCGATCTGTTGATACGCACGGCAGGCGATTTGCGCATAAGCAACTTCCTGCTGTGGCAGATTGCCTATGCCGAGTTGTACTTTACCGACACTTTCTGGCCCGATTTCTCTAAAGACGACTTCTGCAAGGCAGTCATCGACTACCAGGGGCGCGAGCGGCGTTTCGGCAAGACCAGCGAACAGGTTGCAAAATGAAATCCATATATAAGAGAATATAACTAAGGAAACACGAATATAAACAATCCGGATATGCGTTTAAAGCTACTCTTTCTGATAGTCGCATTTGTCGTATGTTCTGCATCGGTGCCAGTTGCCGGGCAGGTCAATGATACTATTTATTCACCTAATGTAATCTATTCGTCGATGCCGCGTTCGTATGAGATTGCCGGCATAAAGGTTACGGGGGTCGATAATTACGAGGACTATATAATCATAGGGTATTCAGGTCTTGCCATCGGTCAACGGGTGGAAATTCCGGGAGATGACATAACTTCGGCTGCGAAGCGGTTTTGGCGTCAGGGCCTGTTCTCGAAAGTTCAAATCAAGGTTGACAAGATATATGGCGACAAAGTGTGGCTCGAAATAGCATTGCGCCAGCAACCGCGTATAGCCGAAATCAATTACAACGGCGTGAAGAAAGGCGAGCGCGAGGACTTGCAACTGCGGTTGGGCTTGATGAAGGGCAACCAGTTCACTCCAAATATCGCTGCACGTGCCGAGCAGATTATCTCGCAATACTTCGATTCCAAGGGTTTCAAGAATGCATCGGTCGATGTAGTTCAGCGTCCGCTTCCCGACAACGAGAATGAAGTGATTGTTGACATCAACGTTGACAAGCACGAGAAGATAAAGGTTCACAAGATTTATATCGAGGGGAACGAGGTGCTGAGCGACCGCAAGCTCAAGCGCGTGATGAAGAAGACCAACGAGCAGCGCAGCCTTGTGAAGCTGTTCAGCCAAAAGAAGTTTGTCACCAGCGATTACGAAGATGACAAAAACCGCATAATCGAGAAGTATAACGAGATGGGTTATCGCGATGCCAAGATTATTGCCGACAGCGTCGTGAACTATAGCGAAAAGAAAGTTGACGTGTATCTGCACATCGAGGAAGGGCAGCGTTACTATATTTCGAGCATCAACTGGGTGGGTAATACCATATTCCCTTCGAACTACTTGGACATGGTGCTCGGCATGAAGCCCGGCGATGTGTACAACCAGAAGATGATAACCAAGCGCACCTCGGAAGACGAGGATGCTGTGGCAAACCTCTATATGGATCGTGGCTACCTATTCTTCCAGCTTGTTCCGATTGAAAAGAATATACATGGCGACTCAATCGACCTCGAACTGAGCATGATGGAGGGACCGCAAGCTCGCATCAACAAGGTGGTCATCAACGGTAACGACCGCTTGTATGAGAAAGTGGTGCGCCGCGAACTCTATGTGCGCCCCGGTGAATTGTTCTCGAAAAGCGACCTTATGCGTTCGGCTCAGATGATTGCACAGACGGGTCACTTCAATCCCGAAACGATGGACATCCGCCCTGAGCCAAACGAGCAGAATGGTACGGTTGACATCGTGTTCAATCTTGAGTCTAAAGCCAACGACCAGATTGAGTTCTCGGCTGGTTGGGGGCAGACGGGTATCATTGGCCGTTTGAGCTTGAAGTTCACCAACTTCTCGATGAAGAACCTCTTCAATCCGTCGTCTTACAAGGGTATTATCCCGCAGGGCGAAGGACAGACGTTCACCATTTCGGCGCAGACTAACGCCCGCTACTATCAGGCTTACAGCTTGTCGTTCCTCGACCCATGGTTTGGCGGCAAGAGGCCAAACTCGCTGTCGGTGTCGGCATACTATTCGCGCCAGACGGGTGTGAACAGCGACTACTACAACTCGACATGGGCCAACAGCTATGGAAGGTATCTGTATGGTGGTGGCGTGTATGACGATATGTATCAATACTCGTATCAGGATTCTTACGACCCCAACAAGTTCTTGCAGATGGCAGGTGTGACGGTTGGTTTCGGTAAGCGTCTCAACTGGCCCGATGACTATTTTACACTTACAGCCGAACTCAGCTACCAGTGGTATTACTTGAAGAACTGGGATTACCTCTACTATATGAACAACGGTACGTCTAACGCTATCGTGCTTGGGTTGACGCTTGCGCGTAACAGCATCGACAACCCGCTTTACACTCGCCGTGGTAGCCAGTTCTCGCTGTCTCTGCATATGACTCCGCCAGCTTCGCTCTTCGGCAAGAAGGATTGGGCAGCGTTGTCTAATTCCAATACCGACGCGGCTCGTCAGGAGATGTATGAATGGATTGAATATTGGAAGCTAAAATTCCGTTCGCGCACATATACGCCGCTCACCAACCCCGATGGCAAATGGACGCTGGTGTTGATGACTCGTGCCGACATTGGTTTGCTTGGCAGCTACAACCGACACCTCAAGTCGCCGTTCGAGACATTCTATGTGGGTGGCGACGGTATGTCGGGCAGCTACACCTACGCGACTGAAACCATTGCCCTGCGTGGTTACGATAACGGTGCATTGACCCCGTATGGTAGCGAAGGCTACGCCTACACGCGCTTTGCCGTCGAGCTGCACTTCCCGTTCATGTTGCAGTCGAGCACCACCATCTACGGGCTTGTGTTCGCCGAGGGTGGTAATGCCTGGGCCGACATAAAAGATTTCTCTCCGTTTGACCTCAAGCGTTCGGCCGGAGCCGGTGTGCGCATCTTCCTGCCTATGGTGGGCATGATGGGTATCGACTGGGCGTATGGTTTCGACAGCGTGTTTGGCGAGAAGGGCGGCAGCCACTTCCACTTCGTGCTGGGTCAGGAGTTCTAAATCAATTAGGAATTATGAATAATTAGGAATTATGAATAATTAGGAATTATGAATAATTAGGAATTAGGAATGTGGAATTAGGAATGAGAAATTAGGAATGAGGAATGTGGAATTGTATGCTACCCATTCAAGATATTAATAATTTCTCATTCCTAATTCCTAATTCCTAATTCCTAATTCCTAATTCCTAATTCCTAATTCCTAATTCCTAATTGATATATTTCCTAATTGATATACTTCCTAATTAATTGTAATTATCATTAAATCATTGACCATTAACTAAACTATTGCGCTATTTTTGTGTCAAATGTCTGTAAATCGTCCGATTTTGGGCGTTTCAGTCGTTAAACAAAGAGATATTTTTACCGATATGAAAAAATTTTTAATAGCTATTGCCGCTGCCATGTTGTGCGGCTTGAGCGCGTCGGCGCAAAAATTTGCGTTGGTTGACATGGAATACATATTGAAGAACATCCCGGCCTACGAGATGGCCAATGAGCAGCTTAACCAAGTGTCGCTGCGTTGGCAGAAGGAGGTTGACGACCTTGCCAAGGAAGCCGAGAATATGTATAAGAACTACCAAAGCGACATGGTGTTCCTCACCGACGAGCAGAAGAAAACAAAAGAGGAAGAGATAGTGACCAAGGAGAAGGAAGTCACCGAACTGCGCTACAAATACTTCGGCCCCGAGGGAGAATTGTTCCAAAAGCGCCAGTCGCTAATCAAGCCCATCCAAGACGACATTTATGCCGCCATCAAGAAAGTGAGCGAGGAACGCGGCTACCAAGTGATTTTCGACCGGGCATCATCGCAAAGCATAGTATTTGCGTCGCCGCGCATCGACATAAGCAACGAGGTGCTGTCGAAACTCGGCTATGGCAAATAATGTCAAATACTTGTGTAAAACAAAACAGTTTGTTATTTTTGCAGGCGTAAACGCACATTCGGGCGTTGTTCCACAGAAAATTAAAAACTTAAATTAAAGATGATAAAGAGATTTTTATTGGCCGCCTTGGTGGCTCTCCCCATGTGCGTTGCCGCACAGACACTGAAATTCGGAACAGTCAATTCGCAAGAGATTTTCAACTTGATGCCCGACAAGGCAACGGCTGAATCAACGCTGCAATCTGTTTCGGAAAAATACCAGACCGAATTCACCAACCTGCAACAGGAGTTTGAAAAGAAATACAAGGAATTCCAGGAACTCGATCCCACTACGCCCCAGTCGATAAAGGATCGCCGCATGCAGGAATTGCAGGAAAACCAGCAAAAGATACAAAACTTCCAGCAGATGGCTGCCCAAGACCTTCAGAAGCAGCAAGAAACATTGTTGGCTCCCATAACCGACAAAATCCAGAAGGCCATTCAAGCCGTTGGTGCCGAGGGCGGTTACACGTTCATATATGACTTGTCGATACCGGCTGTAGTTTACTCGGGTGCAGGTGCCGAGGACGTGACTCCGCAAGTGAAGGCAAAATTAGGCATTAAGTAAAATCAATACTTTAACGATACAGGCCGTGACGACTGCCAAAGTGTGGTTGTCACGGCTTTTTTTGTTGCATATACCTTGCTGCTCTGCAAAAATTGGTGTACTGCTTTTGACTTAGTGCTCTACTTTGCTATAACATAAGCTAATATAGGCTGTGTCTTGGCAATGCTAAAAAATCAGCAAGCTGTTTTTTGCAATGCGCTCGACTTTCACTATATTTGTATTCAACCTAAAAACGTGAAAATGGATAACAGGATAGCCGTAACGGGCATTTTATGCCTTGGCATGGGTGGGATATGTACTGCTTATGCGCAACAGACAAAACCAAACGTAGTGTTTATACTTGCCGACGACTTGGGTTATGGGGACCTTGGTTGCTATGGGCAGGAGAAATTTGCCACGCCCAATATCGACCGCTTGGCGCAGGAGGGGATGCGGTTCACGCAGTGCTATTCGGGCACCACGGTGAGCGCACCGTCGCGTTCGTGCCTGCTCACGGGAATGCATTCGGGCCATACCTACATACGCGGCAACATCGAGCTTGAGCCCGAAGGCCAGTTCCCGATGCCCGCCGATGCCCGCACGTTTTTCCATGCCTTCAAGGATGCCGGGTACAAGACTGCCGCCTTTGGCAAGTGGGGGCTGGGTTTCGTGGGCACTACCGGCGACCCGCAGGCGCAGGGCTGCGACACGTTCTATGGCTACAATTGCCAGTTGCTGGCTCATAGCTACTATCCCGACCACTTGTGGGACAACGACCGCCGTGTGGACTTGAAGGACAATGTGCTTGAGGTGCAATATGGGCGCGGACAGTATGCCCCCGACTTAATTCACGCCAAGGCACTTGAATATCTCGATGGCATGAGTGCCGACGAGCCGTTTTTTATGTGGTATCCCACGATATTGCCCCATGCCGAGCTTATTGTTCCCGAGGACAGCATAATACAGAAGTTCAGGGGCAAATTCCCCGAAAAGGCATACAAGGGTGCCGAGCCGGGCAGTCGTTCCTTCCGCCACGGCGGTTACTGCACGCAACTTTATCCGCACGCCACATTCGCAGCCATGGTGACGCGGCTCGACGTGTATGTGGGGCAGATAGTGGAAAAGCTGAAAGAGAAGGGATTGTATGACAACACGATAATAATATTTGCGAGCGACAATGGCCCGCACTGCGAAGGCGGAGCCGACCCCGATTTCTTCAATAGCAACGGCATATACCGCGGCTACAAGCGCGACCTGTATGAAGGCGGAATACGTGTGCCGATGATAATCTCGTGGCCGGGGCGTGTGGCACAGGGGTGCGAAACCGACTTTATGTGCGCATTCTGGGATATGTTGCCAACCTTCCGCGAGATAATCGACCCCAAGTCTAAGCCAGCCCGTGGCGAGGACGGCGTGAGCCTGTTGCCGCTGCTCACCGGCAAGAAGGGGCAGAAGGAGCATGAATACTTGTACTTCGAGTTTCAGGAACTTGATGGCCGCCAAGCCGTGCGCAAGGGCAAGTGGAAACTTGTGCGCATGGATGTACGCAAGGATGGTGGGCGTTATGAACTTTACAATATTGCCGCCGACCCGTCGGAAAAGCATGACGTTATAAACGAGCATCCCGACGTGGCCAGCGAGCTGAAGGCAATCATGCAATCGGCGCGTACCGACAATCCCAATTTCCCGTTAATGTAAAACCTCACATATACTCCGACGAATATTAAGATTATGGCATTAAGACGATTATTGGCCGCAACCTGTGCCGCAATGGTGCTGCCGATGGCGGCACAACAGCAAGAAGTTGCCTGCGCATTGCCTTATTGGCAAGACGTGCAGGTGGTATCAGTAAACAAGGAGGAGCCTCGCTCGGCGTTCATGACCTACGGCGACCGCAGCTCGGCACTTACCATGAATTATGACAATAGCGAATATTACCGCCTGCTTAACGGCGTGTGGAAGTTCTACTACGTGGACGGCTACAAGCAGCTGCCGGCAGATGTTACGGCTGCCGACATCGACGTGAGCGGTTGGCACGACATAAAGGTGCCGGGCAACTGGGAAGTACAGGGATATGGTGTGCCGGTATATGTCAACCTCAATTATGAGTTCCAGCCGAGCAATCCGCAGCCGCCGTTGCTGCCCGAGGAAACCCCGGTGGGCGTTTACCGTCGTGATGTGGAAATACCGGCCGAGTGGATGGAGCGAGATATTTATTTGCACATAGCCGGTGCCAAGTCGGGCGTGTATGTGTATGTCAATGGCCGGGAGGTGGGGTACAGCGAGGATTCAAAAAATCCTGCGGAATTTCTGCTCAATCCATACGTCAAGGCCGGAAACAATGTGCTGACGCTTAAAATCTTCCGCTGGAGCACAGGGTCGTATCTTGAATGTCAGGATATGTGGCGGCTCGGTGGCATAGAGCGCGATGTGTTCATATATTCGCAGCCACGGGCTGCGATACGCGACTTCAGGGTGAAGTCAACACTCGATGATACATACACCGATGGCATATTTGCCCTTGAGGCCGATTTGCGCAATCGCAGGGATGCCGCCGCGCGGCTGTCGGTGAAATACGAGATACTCGATGCCAAGGGCAATGTGGTGGCCTCGGAGGAAAAAAGTGCCGATGTGGCAGCCGGTGGAGAGGCAACCGTGAGGTTCGACCGCAAGCTTGCCAGTGTGGCCAAGTGGACTGCGGAGACTCCTAACCTATACACGTTGCTGATGACGCTGTCCGACGGCGGAAAGGTGGCCGAGGTTATCCCTTACCACCTTGGGTTCCGCCGCATAGAGATACGCCCGGTGGAAATCGATGGCAAGCAGCGCGAATTGTTCCTTGTAAACGGGCAGCCAATTAAGCTCAAGGGCGTGAACATACACGAGCACAACCCGGCTACCGGCCACTATGTGACCGAGGAAATTATGCGCAAGGACTTCGAGCTGATGAAACAGCACAATATCAACACCGTGCGCCTTGCCCACTATCCGCAAGACAGGAGGTTCTATGAATTGTGCGATGAATATGGCTTGTATGTATATGACGAGGCCAATATTGAAAGCCACGGTATGCGCTACGACTTGCGCCGTGGCGGAACGCTTGGGAACAATCCCGAGTGGTTGAAGCCACATCTTGAACGCACCCAAAATATGTATGAGCGGAACAAGAACTACCCGTGCGTGACGATATGGTCGCTTGGCAACGAGGCCGGTAACGGCTATAACTTCTACAACACATACCTGTGGCTGAAGGCCGCCGACCGCGAGTGGATGGCTCGCCCGGTGTGCTACGAAC
>CASEAQ010000015.1 GCA_949285735.1 uncultured Bacteroidales bacterium | reverse complement strand
AAAGCTTGGAGTAAACGAATCTGAAGTAACACCTGAAGCTACATTTGCTCAAGATCTTGGTGCTGATTCACTCGACACTGTGGAATTGATCATGGAATTCGAAAAGCAATTCGGTATCGAAATTCCCGATGACAAGGCCGAGGGCATAACTACCGTTGGCGATGCTATCAAGTTCATCGAAGAAAACAAATAAGAAAGAAATCCTCATTAATCTATAATGGAGTTAAAAAGAGTTGTTGTAACAGGCTTGGGAGCCGTAACGCCCCTCGGCAATGACGTGGAAACCACATGGCAAAATGCCGTGAATGGTGTAAGCGGTGCTGGGCCTATTACACATTTCGACGCATCTCTGTTCAAGACCCAATTTGCGTGCGAGGTCAAGAACTTCAACGGGGCCGATTACTTCGACCGCAAGAAGTTGCGCACCCTCGACCTTTATACCCAATACGCCCTTGTCGCCGCCCAACAAGCTGTTGAAGACTCAAAAATCAACGCCGAGGGCATCGAAGCCGACAATGTGGGCGTAATTTTCTCTTCGGGTATCGGAGGCTTGCACACATTTGAAGAAGAAGCCGGCTATTATGCAACGCATGCCGAGCAGGGGCCGAAGTACAATCCATTCTTCATTCCGAAGATGATTGCCGACATCGCTGCTGGTCACATTTCAATGCAATACGGCTTCCGTGGGCCCAACTTTGGGATTGTGTCGGCTTGTGCATCATCAACCAACGCCTTGATTGATGCGTTCAACTACATTCGTTTAGGCATGGCGACTGCTATGGTTAGCGGTGGTGCCGAGGCTGCTGTTTATCCGGCAGGTGTGGGAGGCTTCAACTCAATGCATGCCCTCTCTACCCGCAACGACAGCCCCGAGACTGCTTCGCGTCCATTCAGCGGTTCGCGCGATGGCTTCGTCATTGGCGAAGGCGCAGCTTGCCTCGTACTCGAAGAGCTTGAACACGCCAAGGCTCGTGGTGCCAAGATTTATTGTGAAGTCGTTGGCGGCGGCATGTCGGCCGATGCCTACCACATCACCGCAAGCCACCCCGAAGGGCTCGGCGCAAAATTGGTGATGAAGAGGGCTATCGCCGATGCAGGTCTCACTCCAGCTGATGTTGACTACATCAACGTTCATGGCACATCGACCCCAGTAGGCGACCTGTCGGAAGTCAAAGCCATCAAGGAAGTGTGGGGTGATGACGCTTATCGCTTGAGCATCAGTTCGACAAAATCGATGACTGGTCACCTGCTTGGTGCAACCGGTGCGCTCGAAGTGTTGTTCTGCATCAAGACGATAACCGACGGTATCATTCCGCCCACCATCAACCATGCCGACGACGACGTGGATCCCGAAATTGACTACAAGTTGAATTTTACATTTAACAAGGCGCAAAAACGCGATATTAATGTGGCGTTGTCCAACACCTTCGGGTTTGGCGGACACAATGCCAGCATGATTGTGAAAAAATACAACGAATAAATATCGCTGTCGTGTTGCCTAACGATATCTGGTTTCGCATAAAGCTTCTTTTCTGCAAAGATAAGGAGCTTTATGCTTTTTGCTACCAACTGCTCGGCTTCTCGCCGCGCAACATCGATACCTACCGGCTGGCGTTCATACACCGCTCGCAGTCGATAGAGGTGAAACATGGCTGCTGCATCAACAACGAACGACTCGAATACCTCGGAGACGCCATACTTGGAGCAATAGTCGCCGATATACTCTACAAGATGTATCCGCGCAAGCGCGAGGGATTCCTCACCAACACCCGCTCGAAGATAGTGAAGCGCGAAACGCTGTCGAAGATAGCCCAGAAAATGGGGCTCGACAAAGTGGTACACCCCGTGATAACGAGCCACACCCACAACTCCTACATATATGGCAACGCACTCGAAGCATTGGTGGGTGCCGTTTATATCGACCAAGGCTACTTGCGCTGCAAGGCATTCGTCGAAGACCGCATCATAAAGCCTTACATCAACATCAACAGCATAGCGCGCACCGAAATCAACTTCAAGTCGAAACTGCTCGAATGGGGGCAAAAATACCACGTGCCAATCAGCTTCGACCTGGTAGAAACCACCGTAGATGGCACCAACAACCAATTATTCCGCTCGGTGATAAAGCTATGCGGCTACCCCGTGAGTGAAGCCACTGGCTACACCAAAAAAGAATCACACCAGATAGCATCGCAAAAAGCCCTGAAACGCATCTCCGAAGACGAAGCATTCCGCCAACAAATGCTCACCCTCGCCACAGCAGTCACAATCCCCTCCACCCAACAACAATAGAGCCTTCCCCTGTAGAAAGGCTGGCAAAAATTATGCCGCCGCTACAGCCTTCACAGAGCCTGCAACGACGGCAAAATCACAATTCCCTATATATTACTTGATAAACTACAAACTACTAACTCCTAACTCCTAACTGAATTACAGGTACTTTGCGACAGCAGCCTGCAACTGGGTGGGGTCGCTCACGCGCTCAACAATCTCGCCGTTACGGTCGATGACGTAAGTGAGCGGCATTTGCGTCACATTATATTTCGACAAATTCTGCGACTGCACCCCTGCCGGGTCATAAACCGTTATCCACGGCAAGTTGACAGCCGACTGCCGCCACTGGATCTCGTCGGCATCGTAGCTCAACTGGTAAATCTCCAGCCCCTTGCCCTTGTATTTGCTGTAAATGTCGGCAAGCAAGGCATTATATGCCGGCGAGAACTCTGCCGTGTAAACAGTGAAGTTGAGCAATATCACCTTGCGCTCGCCAGCAAGGCTTGCAAGCGACTGTTCCACGCCCTCGTTGTCCTGCAAGTTGATGTCGAACAACGAAGTCTCCTCTATCTGCAACGTGTCGCTTGCAGCAACGTTGGGGTTATGGTAAACCCTGCCATTGCGCAACAGGTTGACAAGATATGCAGTGCGAGGGTCGTTTGGGCGGAAAGTATAATATCCATTGGCAACCGCGCCTATGATGCGCAAGTCTTCCTTCACCAGCGGGTCGAAAAGCGGATCGCTGCCGATATACTTGTTTATGATGTAATACGACACTATGCCCGACGGATTGGCGATAATAGTATCAACAAGCTCCTTTTTCCACGACGCAATAGCCTGGGCGCGCTCGTCGCCGCGCATCGCCCCTATCGCAATGGCGCGCTTGTCGATATTCATCATGCTCACGGCATCGCGGCTGCCGCCTACGGTAAACCCAGTGGCAAAGTTTTTCACATCGGTGTTGATGGTTATATGCTCAAGGCTATCGACAGGGAAATAAATCATGTCGCGCCCATACCGCAAGCGATATATTCCGGGATTGGCTGGCGCGGCTATGCCTATGTCAAACTGCCCCTCGCCCGAGGTTCTGACCGAATCGACGATGAGCCATCGCCCGTTAGACGACTGCTCTACCACCATCACGGTGTCGCTACCTCCTGCAACCTCTCCGCTCACCTTGAATTCATTGCTCCTGCCGCACGAGGCGACAATGAGCGATGCGGCAACAGCAGCCGCACCGAAAATATATTTTTTGTCCATTACAGTTATTTTATGTTTCACTTCTTTGATGATTTTCCTTGTTTCTTGGCTGGCTGCTCGTCGGCAAAGCGGTTGGGAAACTCAAGCGTCACCGGCTTGTGCTTCATGGCATATATGATAAGCCCCACGCCGATGATAATGAACGGCACGCTCAACAGTTGCCCCATGTTCATGCCGCAAGAGGCAATCAAGTCATATTCCCAAGGCTCTTGCACGTTTTTGACATACTCTATCAGGAAACGCGCCGAAAAGAGCCACGTGAAGAATATGCCGAACAACAAGCCCGGACGGCTCTCGGCATTGCGCTTCCAGTAAAGCCACATCAGCAGCACAAACAGCAACAAGTATGCCAACGCCTCGTAAATCTGCGTCGGGTGCGACGGCGCGCTATATATGGGCGGCGCACCAGCCATCCACGAATTAAGATTCTCGACAAACCTGAAAGCCCAAGGCAGGTCGGTAGGTCCGCCATATATCTCATGGTTCATCAAGTTGCCAAGGCGTATCAACGCGCCAACAAACGGAATGGGAATCACCAGGCGGTCGAAAGTCCACAACGGGCTGCGGTGTGTAACGAAATGCGCATACAGCAGCACTGCAATCATTACGCCTATCGTGCCACCGTGGCTTGCCAGCCCACCTTCCCAAATTTTTATTATGTCCTCGGGGTGCTGCGAATAGTAATCCCAGTCGTAAAAGAACACATGGCCGAGCCGTGACCCGATAATAGTGCCTACAACAACATATATCAGCAATGCGCCTACCCACCGCTCGGGAACGCCCTCATGCCTGAATATGCGGTTAACTATCTCATACCCTATCCAAAAACCAATTGCAAATGCCAATCCATACCACCTGATGGTGACAAAGCTGTCGATAAAGTTGGGATTGGCAGCCCAAGTGACAAAATCAAGCATATATCTCTATTCGTGTGATATTTATTTTGTGTATTGTGTGATTAATAAACCATGTCGTGGGCGCAACAGTGCATCGGCAATGCGCGTTTCTCCGCCACAAATTTACAATATTTTTCCAACAAACGCCCCACAACAGGCATAAAACGCAAAAGAGACCGCCTTGTTGCCAAAACGGTCTCTTTTCTCGATTTCGGTGGGCGTTGACGGATTCGAACCGCCGACCCTCTGCTTGTAAGGCAGATGCTCTGAACCAGCTGAGCTAAACGCCCTCTTTTCGATTCATCATGATTGCCTCATGTTTTCGGTGTGCAAAGGTATAACAAATTTCTTACACTGCAAATTTTCTCACGATTTTTTTCAAAAAAAATTTGCATTCGGAGGCAGAATCAGCAAAAATAGCCAATAATGGGGATTGCACCATACCTTCTCCCTTATAAATGCCACTTGCATTTTCACCGAAAGAGGCGATTGTGCGCCCACGGCAATCTGCCTAATTTTGCACCGGTAAGCAAAGTGTTGTTTTTGTCCATACAACTTGGGAAAAAACAACTGCAATCGATAAAAACACAATATATTTCAGATGAAGAATCTTTTAATTGTTATCACATTATTGTTGTTTGCATTCATTCCTGTTTCGGCTCAGCACCACAACCACGGCGGGCACAGGCACGGCGGCAAGAGGCACTCTGCCATAATATCGGGCAAAGTCACCTCCACCGACGGCGGCGAGACAGTGAATTTCGCAACCGTTTACTTGAAAGGTACAAGCCACGGCTGCGCCACCGACGAAAATGGCATCTACCGCATAAAAGCACCAACTGGAGATTACACGCTGGTAGTGTCGGCTGTGGGCTACTCTACCGCCGAAAAGACGGTGACTCTCAAGAAAGGCGAACGCACAGTGCACGACGTGGAAATAGCCCCCGAGTCGCAGCACCTTGACGAGGTGGTGGTCGAAGCCACCGGCGTAAAACGCGTACAGCGGTCGGCATACAACGCCGTCGCCATCGACACGCGAGAGATGCAAAACACCACCAAAAACCTGAGCGAGGCACTGAAGCAACTGCCAGGCATGAAAATACGCGAGACTGGCGGCGTGGGGTCGAATATGCAGGTGATGCTCGACGGCTTCAGCGGCAACCATGTGAAAGTGTTCATCGACGGTGTGCCGCAAGAGGGCACGGGGCAAGCACTCGACCTCAACAACATTCCCGTCAACTTTGCCGAACGCATCGAGGTTTACAAGGGGGTTGTTCCCGTGGGGTTCGGAACCGACGCGCTGGGCGGTGTCATCAACATTGTCACAAACAAGCGTCGCAAGCGTTGGTTCCTCGATGCGTCCTACTCTTACGGCTCGTTCAACACCCACAAGTCGTATGTCCACTTCGGGCAGACATTCGACAACGGGCTTATGTATGAGATAAACGCATTCCAGAACTATTCCGACAACGACTACTACATCGACAACTATGTCACCGAGTTCAGCGACGACGTTTTTGAGAACACCGACCGCAACCGCATCCACCACGTGCGCCGCTTCAACGACACATTCCACAACGAGGCAGTGATAGGCAAGATAGGCATCACCGGCAAGTCGTGGGCAGATCGTCTTGTGCTCGGGTTCACCTACTCCAACTTCTACAAGGAGATTCAGACGGGTGTTTACCAATACATCGTCTTCGGGCAGAAGCACCGCAAGGGGCACTCGTTTGTGCCGTCGCTCGAATACAGCAAGCGCGACCTCATCGTTAAAGGGCTCGACGTGGTGCTCACCGCCAACTACAACCACAACCTGACGCAGAACATCGACACGGCTGCCTACAAATACAACTGGCTGGGCGACTACAAATATACCGGGCAACGCGGCGAGCAGTCCTACCAAGACAACGAGTCGAAAAACACCAACTGGAACGCAGCCTTCACTGCCAACTACCGCATCGGCTCAGCTCACGCGTTCACGCTCAACCACGTGTTCAGCTCGTTTGAGCGCACCACTCGGTCGATGGTGGGCGGCGGATCTAAAATATCCGACTTCAGCATTCCCAAGGTGACTCGCAAGAACGTCACCGGGCTCTCCTACCGGCTCATGCCTTCGGAGCGGTGGAATGTGACGGCATTCGGCAAATACTACAACCAGTATAACCGCGGTCCCGTGTCATACAGCTCCGACGGCGTGGGCGACTACGTCAACGAATCGCGGTCGGTGAGCGCACTTGGCTACGGCGCAGCCGGAACTTATTTCATCATCAACGGGCTGCAAGCCAAGCTGTCATACGAGAAGGCATACCGCCTGCCCACCAACGACGAACTGTTTGGCGACGAAGACCTCGAAGCGGGCAAAGCCGACCTGAAGCCCGAAAAGAGCGACAACCTGAACTTCAACCTCAGCTACAACCGCTCCTTTGGCAAGCACAGCATCTATGTCGAGGGGAGCCTGATCTACCGCGACACCAAAGACTACATCAAGCGCGGGCTCGACGCAATAGGCGGAATGGCTTATGGCATCTATGAGAACCACGGCAGGGTGAAGACCAAGGGGTTCAACATCTCGATGCGCTACGGGTTCGACCACTGGTTCAACATCGGCGGCACGTTCAACAACATCAACGCACGCGATGACGAGAAATACCGCGCTTCGGGCACGATGCAGGCAAGCGAAACCTACGGGCAGCGCATTCCCAACCAGCCATACATCTTCTCGAATTTCGATGCCAACTTCTATTGGCACGACCTCTTTGGCAAGGGTAATGTACTCACCGTGGGCTACGACGGAAGCTACCAGCACGAGTTTCCACTCTACTGGGAAGACCTTGGCGACCCGACAACCAAAAGCCGCGTTCCCGACCAGCTCGCACACAACCTGACGGTAGGCTACTCGCTGAAGAACGGACGTTACAACATATCGCTCGAATGCCGCAACTTCACCAACGAGAAGCTATACGACAACTTCAGCCTCCAGAAGGCTGGCAGGGCTTTCTACGGTAAAGTGCGCATATACTTTGGAGACTAAAAAACGATAACAAAAACAACTAACATAATAAACAACATTTCAGATATGAAGAAGAATCATTACTTGTGGGCAGTGGCTGTAGCCCTAATCTCAAGCAGCCTCATGACTTCTTGCAGTGAAGACGAGCCTTCGCCTTCAGGTGGAGAAACCGTTATCCCGGTGGGAGAAAGCCGCTTCGTGATTGCAGCGGCGGCTGGCGATGCCACCTACTTGCTCACAGCCTCATCGCTCGACGAAGGGCAAATCACCGCATACCAGGAAGGAACTGAAACAGAAGCCAGTTCGAGCTGGATTTTTTATGGCAACCGTTACCTCTTCAGCTTCCAATACAACGACGGCAACCAAGGTACAGGCTTCTCCTACCGCCTCGATGCCAACACGGGAAAGATTGTCGAATCGCAGCAATACACCTACAATCGCACCACCACCTACGGCACTTGGGGCGACAACGTAATCACGGCATCGACCAACGCTGGCAGTGCCGAGCAAGACGGCAACGGCAACTATGCCTACTACCTTCAATTCAACTACCTGAACGTGAACAACGCCACATCACGCAGCGGCTCACACATTGCCGAAAACTTCCTCAACAATGGCGAATACGTGAGCTTCGCCGGATTTGTAGAGGCAAACGACCGCCTCTATACCTCGGTCGTGCCTATGGGCATGAGCCACTATGGCGTCAACACATTCCCCGACAAGATTGTTGACCAGAAATATGTTGCCGACCACAGCGGCGGCCAAGGCTCGGGAATGTACACAGCTGGCATGATACCCACCACGCAATATCCCGACAGCGCATTTGTGGCAATATACAGCGGCGACAACTTCGACGAATCTCCCATCATCGCCCGCACGGGCAAAATCGGCTTTGCCAGCGGACGCTACCGCTCGCAATACTACCAGACGATATGGGCAGCCGACAACGGCGACCTCTATGTGTTCTCGCCAGGATACGGCCGCACCACGCAAGCCGAAAGCACCGTCACCGACAGCGACGGCACATCACACACCCTATACCGAGTTCAAGGACAATTGCCATCGGGCGTAGCGCGCATCAATGCCGGACAAACCTCGTTTGACGAAAGCTACTACGTCAATCTCGAAGAGCAGGGCAACGGCAACCCCATGTTCCGCTGCTGGCACATCGGCGACGACAAATTCTTGCTGCAAATGTACAGCAACGGTGCAGACAACATGGCTGGCACAAGTGCCCCCCGCAACGAGCTTGCAGTGTTTGACGGGTCGGAAGGCAAACTCACCGTCGTGACCGGGCTGCCCGAACAAAGCGCAATATCGAGCTTCGGCACTCCGACCAACGCCAACGGCTATGCCTACATTCCGGTAGTTGTCACCACCGAGAATGTTCCGCCGACAATATACCGCATCGACCCTGCAACAGGCGCAGCAACCGCTGGCTTGCAAATATCGTCGATAAGCAGCGTGTCGGCACTCGGTTCGCTGGCTGCCACGGCTCAATAACAAGAGAAATTCTACAGCCCTGCATTTAACAAACAAGGCTAAGCGGCATCTAAGCAATTGAGGTTAGATGCCGCTTTTCAAGAAATATAACATACACCCTATGAAACAATTATTCCGTAAACTACACTTGTGGCTGTCGGTGCCTTTTGGCATCATCATCACGCTAATATGCTTCTCGGGGGCAATGCTCGTGTTTGAAGACGAAGTGTCGCAATGGTTCAACCCGTCGCTCTACCGCGTGGAAAAAGTGGGCGACGCGCCCCTGCCCGTCGAGCAACTTGCGGCACGTGCCGCAGCGACATTGCCCGAGGGCGTGGAAGTGCAGGGCGTGACCATATTCCCCGACCCCGAGCGCGCCTGCCAAGTGTCGCTTTCCAAGCCGCGCAGGGCAGCACTTTTCATCGACCAATACACTGGTGAGGTGAAAGGGCGAAGCGAACGGTTGCCATTCTTCACCACCATGTTCAGCCTGCACAGGTGGCTCCTCGGCAGCCGCCCCGACGACGGAGGTATTTTCTGGGGCAAAATAATTGTTGGCACAAGCACGCTGCTGTTTGTCATTGTCCTCATCTCGGGTGTGGTCATTTGGTGGCCACGAAGCATCAAGGGGCTGCGCAACAGCCTCAAGCTGAAAATCCGCAACAGCCGTCTGTGGCACAGCTTGCACGTGGCTGGCGGAATGTATGTGCTGCTTCTCCTGCTCGTCATGGCACTCACGGGGCTGACATGGTCGTTTGGCTGGTATCGTACAGGCTTTTACAAGGCATTTGGCGTTGAGCTCCAGCAAAACGGCGGCAGTGGCAGCCGTGGCGGCGGTAACGGCAACCATGCAAATGGAGGCAACCACTCGGGCAGAAGCGGCAACCACAGGGGCGGAAAACCTCAAACCGACGACAAATTCCTGCATTGGCAAAAGGTATATGAAACCTTGGCGGCAAGCAACCCCGACAACATCAGCATCACCATTTCGAGCGGCTCGGCAACGGTAGCCAACAACCACTTCGGCAACACCCGTGGCAGCGACCGCTACAAGTTTGATGCCCGCACGGGAGAAATAACCGAATCGAACGCCTATGCCGACCTGCCAAAGTCGGGGAAAATACGCGGCTGGATATTCTCGACCCACACAGGCTCGTTTGGCGGAATCGCCACACGCATATTGTGGTTCTTGGCAGCCCTGCTCGGCGCAACACTCCCCATCACGGGCTACTACCTGTGGATTAAACGCCTGGTGAAACACAAGCACTGACCATCGACCTGCAATGCCTCACTGTTGCCTCGGTTTTGCGCGATTCCACATGATTTCGCATTAATTTGCGCACAAACCACAGCAAAAAACGCACACACCTCTTGCACAATTGCAAAATATCAACTACCTTTGCAACCGCAAAGCCGAAACAAGGGGTATTAGCTCATCTGGTAGAGCGCAACACTGGCAGTGTTGAGGTAAGCGGTTCGAGTCCGCTATACTCCACCCCGAAACAATGAACACTGAATATCGCCCACTGCGAAATTCAGTGTTTTTTTATCTCAGCCTTTCCAATAAATGCCATTCGAGGGTAACGAGCAGCAAAACCGTCCTGCTACATCCCAGCAGCAATGAAATCCCCAATCAAAAACAGATAAATCTTACTCTACCAGCATACATCTAACCTATTAAATAATAGTTGAAAAATATTTCTTTGTTTGAGATTTAATTGATACATTTGTGTATGAAAGAAAATAGAAAAGAAATAGTATTAGAAGAAACTGGAAAATTCTTCATTGACATTGCTAAATTGGTCTTTGGCGGTATAATATTGGCAAGTATAATGAAAATTGATATAAACCAGTCTCTACTATTCATAATGGGTGGCATTGCTGTAGTGGCATTTGCCATTACAGGATTGTCTTTTATTGCACTATCAAAACCAAACAAATAATTAGATATGGAACTTATCATATTCTTGTCGGTATTCACATTAATAGCTATAGTCGCCGGCATTTGGGCAAATATACAGCTCCGCAAGGAAAAACGCCACTCGGCATAGTGAGCACTGCACATGCGGTGGCTACCGCAACTTGTTGGCGAGGTAGCTGCGGCGCACGAATGCAAAAAATCCAGCAACCCCTATGGCGTTAATGGCTGCCGCCATCACAAATGCCCCGTGGTAGCCGATGCGCTCTGCTGCCCAGCCGCCAAGCAACACGCCAAGCCCCAACCCGGCATCCCACGATGTAAGATATGTGCTGTTGGCTGTTCCACGCAGCGAGTTGGGGGCAAGATTGATAAACATTGTCTGGTAGGCAGGACAAAGATGCCCGTTGCCAAGACCGATTATCAATGCAGCCGAATAATAGGCTATCGGGTCGCGCACGAGGGCAAACAACGTATATCCGCACAACGACATCAACATTCCCTCAGCCGCATTGTGCGTGATTCGCCCCTGCCGCAGCGAACGACCGCCAATGATGCGCGATATGATAAGCCCCACAGCCATCAACATGAAGAACGTGCCAGTTCCACTGGTTATGCCCAATTCCTTTTCACCATATATGGCAAGATAGGTCGATAGCACCCCATAGCTGAACGAGAAACAAGCCATGGTGATACCCTCTCGCCATCCCTTGAGCAAGAAAAAGCGGTCGAGCGACATAGGCGGACGCTTTATAACCTCCCGCTCGCGCATTTTCACCATCGACAGCACCACAAGCCCTATCCCCGACGTGACAAGCGACATGGCAAACATATAATGGAAATCGGGTACCACATGATACATATAAATGGCAATCGTGGGGCCCACAGCCATAGCAAGGTTGTTGCTGAGCCCGTAATAACCGATTCCCTCGGCACGGCGGCTCGGATACAGCACATCAATAGCCACAGTGCTTATCGACACCGTGGTCGAGCCAAAGGCAAACCCATGCATCGTGCGCACTATGGCAAAAAGCAGCACCGTCCATGCAAGGAAATACCCTGCAAAGAAGATGAAAAACAGGAAATAGCACACCATAAGCACCGCCTTGCGCGGAAAGCTATCCACCAAGTAGCCGCCAAATGGCCTTATCACCAACGCCGTCACCGTATAGCCCGCCAGCACGATGCCTATCATCTGCTCGTCGGCTTTGAACTCGTCGTGCAAGTAAAGCGGCAACAACGGCATAATCAGGTAGAACGAGAAATACAGCAGGAAATTGCCGATGCACACTTTCACAAAATTCCTGTTCCACAAGCGTTCTTTAGTCTCTGCTTCCATGTGTCGTTTCTTTTTTTGTGCGACGTCAGTGCAGGTTGCGCCGAGGCAGCAATACTGCCCTCGCAACGCCAACCCACACGGGCGCGGCATTATTCCACAATTTCGCCTATCAACGTGGCAGAAGAGCAACTCTCCACCCTTGCCACGACAAGGTCGCCAACCTTGATTCCCTGTCGGGCAGGGAACACGACCACCTTGTTTTGCTGCGTGCGGCCAAACATATCTGCCCGCGACCGCTTTGAATACCCCTCGACAAGCACCTCGAAGCTGCGCCCCACGTCGCGCTGGTTGCTCGCCTGCGACAACTCGTTTTGCAAGGCAATCATGCGGTTCAAGCGCTTTATCTTCACCTCTTCGGCTATATTGTCGGGCAAGTGCTTCGACGCATAGGTTCCAGGGCGTTCGGAATACTTGAACATGAACGCCGAGTCGAATCCCACTTCGTGCATCAGGCTTAGGGTCTGCTCAAAGTCATCCTCGCTTTCGTCATGGAATCCAGTAAACATATCGGTCGATATGCCGCAATCGGGTATCATGGTGCGTATAGCCTTTATACGGTCGAGATACCATTCACGAGTGTATTTGCGATTCATCGCCTTCAACACGCTGTTGCTGCCCGACTGCACAGGCAGATGTATGTGGTTGCAAATATTCTTGCGGCTCGCTATGGTGGCAATTATCTCGTCGCTCATATCCTTGGGGTGCGACGTGGTGAAGCGCACGCGCATCTCGGGTGCAGCATCGGCAACCATTGCCAGCAGGCTGGCAAAATCGGTCTTTTCACCCGTTGCCTCGTCAACGAAATTGTAGGAATTTACATTCTGCCCGAGCAGCGTCACCTCCTTGAAACCCCGCTGGCGCAAGTCGGCAAGTTCGTTCAATATGCTCTGCGGCTCGCGGCTGCGCTCGCGTCCGCGAGTGTAGGGCACGATGCAATAGGAGCAAAAATTGTTACAACCGCGCATAATGCTTATGAATCCACCTATGCGGCTGTTGCCGATGCGCTTCGGTATCACGTCGCGGTAGGTCTCCACAGCCGACAGCTCTATGTTGATGGCTTTCTCGCCATGCTCGGCGGCAGCCACAAGTTCGGGCAAGTCGAGATAGGCATCGGGCCCGGCAACGAGGTCAACCCCGTAGTCGTTAATCAATTGCTCCTTCACGCGCTCAGCC
This sequence comes from uncultured Bacteroidales bacterium, assembly GCA_949285735.1. Taxonomy (GTDB): domain Bacteria; phylum Bacteroidota; class Bacteroidia; order Bacteroidales; family Muribaculaceae; genus Avimuribaculum. Next base: position 83,696 of record CASEAQ010000015.1, on the reverse strand, counting down.
ATGCAGCCAAGCACGCCTATTATAAAGTGCCTCCCGGGCTTGCGGCGCAACGAGTTGAGCTGTGCCAGCCTCGAAAAAATCTTCTGCTCGGCATTGTCGCGTATCGAACACGTGTTGATGAAAATGGCATCATAACCGTCTTGTTCATCGACGGTTTCATATCCAGCCATGCCCATCACCGACGCAACCACCTCGCTGTCTGCCACATTCATCTGGCAGCCGTATGTTTCGATATATAATTTCTTGATTTGTCCGTTGTTTTCAGTCATATAATCTTGGATTTTGCGACAAAGTTAGCGCAACCCTCGTGCAAATGCAAATTTGCACCGTGGTAATAAGTCCAAAGCGAGGAGATTTGCCTAAATGAACTTGCGACGGTGGCGCGGACTGTATGAAACGTGCAACCACGTAAAGTCGTGCTCATTTATCACCTGATCGACAGGCAACTTCAAGCGTTTGATGAGTTCATGCAGGCGACGGTTCTCCCGCTGGTTTCCTCCAGTGATGTCGGCTGCCTCGCCGGCAAGATGCTGACTTGTGGCTACTCCGCCCACAGCCCTGTTCAATTCGGCACACCGATAGCCGCTGTTCACATATATCGGTTTACCATACGCCTCGCGCAACGGGTCGAGCACATGCTCGACAAGGCGTTGCAAGTTTGCCACGGCTTGCGCCGTAGGCGCGTTGTCTATACCAAGACGCTCGGCAGTTGCCGAAGCAGTCAATTCCCTAAGAGTGAAGTGTTTCATGGTCGTTAGCGATTTTATTGATGATTCCTTTATCTTTCAGCATTTTCAGGCACTGCGCAAGCATATGCGCAGCATCGTCGAAGTTGCGTTGCTCCTTCTCCTCGGCTTTCTCATATATGCTTTTCACCTCGATTATGGCTATGCCTATCGAGCCAAGCAACGTCATTGCAGGCAACAGCGGCACATTGTCATAGCCGCAAGCCACGCGCAGATACACCACCGCCGCCATCAGCATGGCATCAATCACTGTCAATGCGGCAAGTGCATTGTAGTAGGTGGCAAGTTTCTCCACCGTGCGTCTCAACGCCTTGCTGCGACGCGCCTCCCCTCGGCGGCGCGCCTTGCGCAAGCCGCTCACCAAGTCGGCAACGACGGCACAGAACACCAATATATATTCCCCAACGACAAACATGATGGCAAGCATCATCCCTGGCAACTGCGATTCAATCATTTCAATCATTTTTCCTCCCGTTTTTTTAGTGGCAAAAATAGCACCCTGCCACCTAATCTAAGCAACCAAAAAAGAGCCTCGACTCCCAGCACCAAGCGAGAAAAAGAACAAATTTCATAGAAAAATTTATCACCAAATATTTGCGTCTTTTATAACTTGAACATATCTTTGCAGTGAAATGAACTCCTTACCGAGCTATGCCGCCCTGAGTGCGGTTGCATGGCGACAACAAGGGTTTCATTATGCAGCAGTGCTAATATTATGTGAGTGCCACTTAAGGATATGCCACACATAAATTGATCCAATTATAAAATGATTTTAATGAGGGTTTCAAACCCAACCAACGGTCGGACAGCTATTCCGACCGTTTTTCATTCCACCTGCATTTTTCCGATATTCTTAAAAATTTTTTCGCAACAAATTTAAACAGGCTCTAATTTGGGGATACGGGAAAGTGTTTCTAATTTTGCCATCAATATGAATTATACTATTACAGCTCCAAGGCAAATAATCGGTGAAATCAACTTGCCAGCATCGAAAAGCATCAGCAACAGGGCATTAATCGTGAATGCCCTGTCGGGAAACCGCTGCGAGATGAAAAACGTTGCACGATGCGACGACACCGATGCAATGGTTGCCGCCCTTGCCAACGATGGCGAACGCATCGACATTGGCGCGGCAGGAACTGCCATGCGGTTCCTCACCGCCTACTTCTCGATACAACGCGGGCGCACCGTCACGCTCGACGGCACGGCACGAATGCGCCAACGCCCCATAAAGCCGCTTGTCGATGCCCTAAACGCCTGCGGTGCCGACATCGGCTATGCCACAAGCGAAGGCTTTCCGCCCATAACGATACACGGGCGCGACTACCGTTGCCCACACATCACCATCGATGCCTCGATGAGCTCGCAATTCATCTCGGCACTGTTGATGATTTCCCCTGCCATCGGTTGCAGCCAAGTAACGCTCAGGGGCAACGTGATTTCCCGCCCCTACATCGACATGACGCTCGGAGTGATGCGCCACTTCGGCATACAGTCGCAATTCTCAGGCAACACAATCACGCTCACTGGCAACGGCGGCTATACCCCACCGGCAAGCTACCTTGTCGAAAACGACTGGTCGGCGGCAAGCTACTGGTTTGCCCTGCAATCGTTGCTGCCGGGGTCGCGCATCTCGTTGCGCGGACTGTTCCACGACAGCCTGCAAGGCGATGCACGCGTCAGCGAGTTCTTCATTCCGCTCGGCGTGGGCACTTGCAGCTGTGGCACCTATGCCGACTTGCGCAACATTCCCGCCGACGATGCCCAGACGACGCTGCATATCGACCTGTCGGGCAACCCCGACCTTGCCCAGACCATCGTGGTGACAGCCTGCCTGCTGGGGCGGCACTTCTATATCACGGGGCTACAGACGCTGAAAATAAAGGAGACCGACCGCATCGAGGCCCTGCGCTCGCAACTGCGCAAACTGGGCTACGTGATAACCGTTGCCGACGATTGCAGCCTGTCGTGGAACGGCGAAACGGCACAAGCCGATGCCCACCCCGTGATAGAAACATTCGACGACCACCGCATGGCAATGGCATTCGCCCCCGCCTCCACTCGCTTCCCCGGACTGACGATAGCAGATGTGGAAGTGGTGTCGAAGTCATACCCCGACTTTTGGCAACACCTTGCCGACTGCGGATTCATCTTAAGGAAGGAATAACGACTATGAAAGGAGCTTTGATAATATTGCTGGCGCTCGTGGTCACAGGAGTGATTCTATACATCCACCACCGCCTCACCGACAAAGGCGAAGACACCGACACCACGCCACAGCCTGCCGACCGCCCCGAGGGGTGTTGCGGACAGCACTTGGTGTGCGAAAAAGAGTCGTTGCTCGCCGGCGTGAGCAAGGAAATCGTGTATTACGAAGACGAAGAGCTTGATGCCTACCGCGGCACCAAGCCCGACGAATACACCGACGAACAAATCGAACAGTTCCGCGACGTGCTCTACACGCTGCGCCCCGACGAGATAGGCGGCTGGGCGCGTTCCATCCAGTTGCGCGAAATCGAACTGCCCACGGCAGTGCGCGACGAACTCGTGATGCTTGCCGCCGAAGCACGTCAGACACTCAACCATCAAGACACCGGCAATGCTTGACATTTTCAATTACACCTTTTTCCAAAACGCGTTGCTCGGGGTGCTGCTCGTGAGCATCGCCTCGGCAATGATAGGCACCTACATCGTCACTCGCCGCATGGTGTTCATCACCGGCGGCATCACCCACGCCTGCTTCGGCGGGCTCGGGCTTGGCTACTACCTCGGCATCAACCCCATTCTCGCCGCCGGGGTGTTTGCCGTGGCATCTTCGCTCGGGGTTGACTGGATGGCGGCACGCCAAGGTGTGCGCGAAGACTCGGCGATAGCCGTCGTGTGGGCTTTCGGCATGGCGATAGGCACGCTGTTCATCTTCCTCACGCCAGGCTACGTTCCCGACCTCAACTCATTCCTCTTTGGCAACATTCTCACCATCAGCCGTGGCGACATAGCGGCATTTGCCATATTCCTTGCCGCGCTGGCACTGTTTTTCATGTTCTTCTACCGCCAAATAGTGGCTTGCGCCTTCGACCGCGATTTTGCCGCCACCAAGCAATTGCACGTCAAAGCCATCAATTGCGTGATGTCGGTGATGGTGGCACTGTGCGTGGTGCTCACGATAAGGCTCATCGGGATTATGCTGCTGATGTCGATGCTCACCATGCCGCAGATGATTGCCGAACTCTTCGCCAGCCGCTTCAGCAAAATGATGCTCGTGTCGGTGGCAGTGGGGCTGCTTTGCGCAATGGCTGGGCTGTGGGGCAGCTACCTGTTCGGGATTTACTTGGTGAGCGTTCCTGCATCGGTAACAATAGTCCTGATGCTAATCATCGTGTATGCCGCCGCCCGAATAATTTGCCAATTCAAGCGGAATTGAAAATATTTTTCCGCTCGCCTCTTGCACAATCAAAATATTTGTCATAACTTTGCACCCGAAATCAGAAACATGGTGAGATTAGCTCAGTTGGTTAGAGCGTCGGATTGTGGTTCCGAAGGTCAAGGGTTCGAGACCCTTATTTCACCCCACAAAAAAAGCCTGACATTGCGATGTCAGGCTTTTTTGTGTTTATACGCCGCCACGAAAAAGCGCAAGCAACTTAACCGCAAGATACGCCACCTACCTCCCCTGTATCCCCTTTCCAGATATAAGATGAAGATTCAAAATCGAAGTACAAAACTCTGCAGTAAAAAACAACAGGCGGCAGATACACACAAAAGCCCTGCTGGATTTTCTTGAAAATTTGCATTTGCGCTCGACTTGCACTATCTTTGCACCCGAAATTTAGCGTTATATGCAGAATATAAGGAACATTGCTATAATAGCACACGTTGACCACGGCAAAACTACGCTGGTTGACAAGATGTTGCTTGCGGGCAACCTTTTCCGCGACAACCAATCTACGGGAGAGTTAATCCTCGACAACAACGACCTCGAACGTGAACGAGGCATTACAATCCTTTCCAAGAACGTTTCAATCAATTACAACGGTTACAAGATAAACATCATCGACACCCCGGGACACTCCGACTTCGGCGGCGAAGTGGAGCGCGTCCTCAATATGGCAGATGGCTGCCTGTTGCTCGTCGATGCCTTCGAAGGACCCATGCCACAAACTCGATTTGTGCTGCAAAAGGCTCTCGAAATAGGATTGAAACCCATTGTCGTAATCAACAAGGTTGACAAGCCCAACTGCCGCCCCGACGAGGTGCAGGAGATGGTGTTCGACCTGATGTGCAACCTCAACGCCACCGAAGACCAGCTCGACTTCCCCACGATTTACGGATCGGCAAAACAGGGTTGGATGAGCGACGACTGGCGCACACCCACCGACAACATAAATGCCGTCCTCGACGCAATCATAAAATACATTCCTGCACCGCAAGTGCTCGAAGGCGACGCACAGATGCTCATCACATCGCTCGACTTCTCGTCATACGTGGGCCGTATCGCAATCGGTCGCGTACACCGCGGCGAAATGCGCGAAAACATGGACATCGCCCTGTGCCGCCGCGATGGCTCGATAAGCAAGCAGCGCATCAAGGAGTTGCACGTGTTTGAAGGCATGAGCCGCAAGAAGGTGCAATCGGTTCTCTCGGGCGACATCTGCGCCATAGTGGGTCTCGACGGGTTTGAGATTGGCGACACTATCGCCGACATCAACAACCCCGAGCCGCTGCCACGCATCGCCATCGACGAACCCACAATGTCGATGACATTCACTATCAACGACTCGCCATTCTTCGGCAAAGACGGCAAATATGTCACTTCGCGACACATCGCCGACCGCCTGACAAAAGAGCTCGACCGCAACCTCGCCCTGCGCGTGCAACGCACCGAGAGCGACGATGCTTGGACGGTGTTTGGTCGCGGCGTGCTGCACCTTGCAGTGCTCATCGAGACCATGCGCCGCGAGGGTTACGAATTGCAAGTAGGCCAGCCGCAAGTAATCGTGAAAGAAATCAACGGGCAGAAGTGCGAACCAGTCGAACTGCTGTCGATAAACGTGCCCGAGGAATATTCGAGCAAAATCATCGACATGGTAACCCGCCGCAAGGGCGAAATGGTGACAATGACCACCCAAAACGACCGCATACAGATGGAGTTCAACATTCCGTCGCGAGGTATCATCGGCTTGCGCACCAACGTGCTCACCGCATCGGCAGGCGAAGCCATCATGTCGCACCGCTTCCTTGAATACCAGCCTTGGAAAGGCGACATCGAACGCCGCACCAACGGCTCGCTCATCGCCATGGAAAGCGGCACAGCCTATGCCTATGCCATCGACAAGCTGCAAGACCGCGGACGCTTCTTCATCTTCCCGCAAGAGGAAGTGTATGCCGGGCAAGTCGTGGGCGAAAACGCCAAGGACAACGACATAGTGGTGAACGTCACCAAGTCGAAGAAGCTCACCAATATGCGCGCATCGGGTGCCGACGACAAAGCCCGTATCGTGCCGCCGATAGTATTCAGCCTGGAAGAAGCACTCGAATACATAAAGGCTGACGAATATGTAGAGGTGACTCCCCACCACATACGCCTGCGCAAAATCATTCTCGACGAGAACGAGCGCAAGCGCGCCAACCGCAACTAAACTTCGGACTTTCGACTTTGTTTCATAATTTTATATTTTTGCACCCGGACGAGGCTAACGCCACCTCCGGGTGATTTTTTTTGCCATACTCCACACGAAGAATCCTTGCCCCCCTTAATGAATATCAGCCTTCCCCCCGACGGGTTGCATAACCTCCTGCACTTTATTTTCATGGAAATTATGATACTGCAATGGTTTGTGTGGTATATTGCGCATACACGATAACCCACGTCTATACGACATTAAAAAAGTAGAGATGGGGTGACGCTCACAACGCGTCATCCCATCTCCACTTGACACATTTGTTATGTGTGTAGGTTATTTCACTATTACTTTTTGAACCGAATTGCCACACTTCACGATATAAACACCTTGGGCTGCGTCGGTGGTGAACTCTGTTGCCGATGAGCTTGCCACCATTGTACCACCAGTTGTATAAATCGCGATGCTGTTTCCCTCGGGATTTGTAATGGTGATTGTACCGTCGCCAGTTACAACTTCAATATTTGCAACAGGACTTCCTACTTCGTCGATTCCGACAGTAGGATCGTCCAAATCCACAATTTCGAGTGCCGTCAGGAAGAGGAATTCGCTGTATGCCGGCGAAGTGCAGTGCAAACCGAAGAAGTGTACACCATCTTCCTCAGGCGTTACTTCCACGCTATATTCAGTGGCTACATCTGCTGCCACTTCCTCGATATTGAGCAACAACTCTTGTGCCTCCACTTCGTCATCGTTGCCGAATGTCAGTTCGAGCCTCTCGGGATAGTCGGAAAGCGACGATTGTGCCATGATTGTCATGCGATACCTGTGTCCAGCCTTGTAATTGATTGGCGGGGTGAACAACCAGTCGTCGGCATCGTTGACTTCGCTATACCAGTAGTATGCCATTCCCGCCCAGTTCCATGAGTGCCCGTCGGCATTGCTGTCGAGAATCTTGTAGCGGTTAGCCATCTCGTTTACATCAGAGAAGTCGGTCGAATATGGAGCCTCTAGCGGCGTTCCAGCAATAATCGTGTTGGTGGTTATGCCGCTACCACTCTGCTCGTTATAACAAGGATAAATAATATACAAGTATCTGTTAAGTTCGCTTGGTATCTCAAACTGATATGAAGTCGTTTCCACATAGTCGGCAAGTAACTCCACATTTTGGCTGTCATGATATCTGTATATGCGGTAGTAGATGTTATCGGCATCTATTTCATAGCCATGCATGCCTGTTGTGGGAGCATCCCATGTGAGATTGAGCGTGAGCCCGTCGGCAGTAACCAAAGCATTAGTCGGGTTTGACGGCAAGTCATATCCTACCCAAAGGTCGAAATCGCGCGAGAAACTTTCAACTCCGTTGGCTATAGCATAGCATGAGAACGAATGCTCCCCATAGCCGAAAGTTTGTGTTTCGGTAGCCACATTGGCTCCCGGTTCCACATTTTCGATACGGGCAACTTCAGTGTCGCCTTCTTTGATTACAATAGTCAATGACCCAACAATTTCATCACCGCCATATGTGGTGGAAGGAGCCGTCAATTCCAGACAACCAGTGGTGCGGTCGTCGGATTGTGGCGAATAAGTGTATCTCAGGTCATCGATGCCATTGGGGGAATCGAGCACAGGTTCGTCGAAGAAAGCTCCAGTTATCTGGTAGCCTTGCGGCAGGTAACCCACCATTGTTGCCGCTCCCGAGTTCAGATTCATCTCAAATATTGGCGAATAGTATGAACTCTCAATATTGATGCTCAACTGCCCGGAAATCCAATACATCTTGTCGTCGCGATTATTGTAGAATAAAGCATATTGGTTGTTGTATGCCATTTGCAAATAGTCGCCTTCGAGCATATTGCTTGGAGAAATCTCGCCAATGCGCACAATTGTACCGGCACGTTCTCCGCTTTTGATGATTCGTCCAAATCTCAATGTACCGCTCGCATCGGGATACCTTATATATATGGCATAAATGTCACCCCACTTGTCGGCGGCGATTGCACGGCAGCGGTCGATTCTGTGTGTCTCAGACCCGTCGAGTTCGGAGAGTTGCCCACATACTGTTTTCTCACCTGTCTCCGGGTCGATTTGAGTGAGGAAGCTGCCAGCATTGGTTGTCAGAATACCATACACCACATCCTCGGTAGCATCATAAGTCAAGGTCGATGTGAGGTTGCTTGAACCAGCCTCACCCGGTATTCGAGTTTCCAGTTCCCCCGACTTCAGATCATAGATTCGCCATTCGGGAACGATACCATCTTCGCCACCTTCACCGTTGTCGAATGTGTTGATATACACTTTGCCGTCATGGTAGGCCATTCCACCGCTCACTTGCACTGGAGCCACTACAGGTACTGGGGCAGTCGCGCCAGCAGGCAATATGTAGATACCTGCCGAATCGGCAGGAAACACATCGCTGTTGTCCCACGCCGCACTGTAACGCATCGACACATACAAGTCGATGCCCTCGGCTGAAAGCTGAGGCATGGTTTGCGCTGCAGCCACCATTGGCAAGCTCAAGACGGCTGCCATTGCAGCCAAGTTGGTTGCTATTGCTTTTTTCATTTAGAGTTTAGAGTATTGTTTTTTTAGTATAACATAAAATACAACCATACCATGGCATTTCTTCTGGCTCACAGCCGCCATGGTATGGTTTTAGTATAATGGAATCTTTATTTCACAATCTTGACAGTTTGTACAAGACCGCTGGTAGAGAATCCCTTCACAACATATACGCCGTGACCTATTCCGTCGAGCGACACTTGCCCGGTCTCGGTCGTCGAGAATACCATTCGGCCCTGCAGGTCATAAACCATGACACTCGAGATATTGCCTGGGATATTGAGGCTACCATTATAGTAGAATATCTTTCCACCAGCATCTATCTCGTCAACCGATGTACCTGTAACCTCGACATAACGGAAGTTGTCGATAGCAGTGACATTGTCGCGCGTATCGGTCGCATAAGAGACAAAGCCAAACAATAGAGTTCCGTCTTCGCCAGTATTTGTCGTGGTCAATTCATAGTGAGTCCACTCGGTTGACTGCGGCAGCTCTGCTATGACTTGGTACTCACCATCGGTATATGTCGGAGAGTAAGCGTAAATGAATGCAAGCCCAGTTGCGCTTGACGGCATATAGTAGTCAAATTCTACGCGGTAGGTCTTTCCGGCACCTGCGGCAAGATACGGAGTATAAACAAAGTCTTGCGGAGCAGTCACATCAAGGTCGGTAGTGGAAGGAGCTACGAGTGCGCGGTTGCCCGATGCTGCCGTAGCGCCATAATTGCTCATGTCGTCGATTCTCCAATAATTTGTGTACCAAGGCAAGTACCAGTTGGGTTCGATTTCACCCGACGGCGTTGCAAGGTCTTCGAAATCGTTCTCATAAGGAGCCTCGCAGATAGTTGCATATTCCCTCACTTCATAAACTTGCACCCTGCTGACCGATATGCTACTTCCGATGTTGCTTGCAGCAATCTCCACGGCATAGTTGCCTGCATCCTCTATACGAGAAAGCATGAAGTCGATATACTGCGGCTGCCCGATAAACTCGGAAGTGGCACCCAAGTTCCAGTCAAACGTGTTAAGTCCGATATGTGCTCCGTTGAATACCTGAGAGTCGCTGCCTACGGTAACAGTAAAATCGGCTGGGTAGTCGGCATCGGTTGCAATATAGTAGCGCACCATGTAAAGCTGCCCCTCTGAGAGCTCTACATTGGGCGACGACATCGACGGTGTTCCACTGGTTGCCGTGGCTGTTCCGTTGTCAATCGTCCAGCCGTCGTTGCTCCATTGCTCGTCAGCCGAGAAGTCATAGTCGGCTATGCAGTATATGTTGTTCGTGTTGCTGAATGTCAAGTCGTCGTTTTGGCGCAAAATCCAAGTTGCCGACTTGCCTGCCATACCATCTATCGATGCCGTGGCGCGGAACAGCTTAACACTATTCGTCCACTCATCGCTGTACTCGACGTTGACACTGCCCTGGTTGAGAAGCGAACCATATTCGTTGGTAGTGACGGTTCCAGTCTCTGTCGCAATGACTTCATCACCGTCATAAATTGTAACAGTGACCTCTGTTCCTAATTCGAGATTGTTACCTTCGCTGTCTTGCTGCGGATACATCCACACAATCGTTCCATCGGGATAAGCCCTGAAATTGTATGGCGCACCGGCAACCACTGCACGTGGATTGCGTGTCACGGCTACATTGTCGATTTGTACAGTGCTGCCATCGGCGCTGGTGAATGAGAGACGCACGGAATACGGATCTACGGCATTTGCCATTTGCGGGATTGCAAATGATTGCTCTGTCCAACCTGAGCCTGCCGCGCATGTACCCACATTTGCCGTGCTACCGTCGCTGAATGTGGCATTGATTTCCACACTTGCCGAGTTGGTCATGTCGAATGCTATAGTATAGCTATCGAGCGCGTTGTTGACATAGAACCAAGGCGTGCTTGCCTCGCTGTCGAGTGCAGCCACGATGTCGTCGCTGCCTGCGCCTGTGGTCGTTGCCGCACCGCTCCAACCCGTAGGTATGGCATTGAGCATATAACTGTCGAAATTCTCGTCAAATGGCAAGGCGACATATATGTTTGCACCGAAAGACAAGTTGTCAATTGAAGCGGCAGCATTGTCATCAGCCGTAGTGGCAAGTTGCCATGCAGCACAATAAGAGCCGTCACGCGTTGGCGTAAATAGATAGCGGCATTCCTGTCCTGCGCCGTCGAGCACAGTGTGGCTCTCGGCTATGAGTTCGGCATCGCTCTGCCCACCAGCCATGTTGAATGCGAAATCGCCCGAGCCGGCATAAGCATAGTCGAAAGATATTTCATAAGTGTAGCCTGCTTTCATGTTCACCAAAGGCGAGAATATGATTTCGTTGCGAGCCTCTCCGTTGCTTGTCGAAACCATTGCGCCATCGGCGATAGCGAATGTCCCGTCGCCGAGTTTCCAGCCCATGGCAGCGATTTCGGCATCACCGTCGAAGTTTTCGCTCCACGGCGTGTCAAGGGGATCTCCGCCGTTTTCATAATAATAAACGGTGTAGCGCAATACAGATGTCATCGTCGTGATGCTTGTCGCACGTATAGCCATGTAGTAGTCTCCGTCCTCGTCCACTACAAACTGGTCGGAGGTATATGTGATAGCGCCATTGCCTTCAGCCGAGAAGCTGTAAACAGGGTCGCCTTGCGTCATGGACGAGACTGAATTTCCTTGTCCCAAGTATAGCTCGATACCGGCAGGATACCCAACTCCGCTGCGCACTTCCACTTCCACAACATAGCGGCGATCGGTGGTCATATTTATTGGCGAGCCCGAAATCAGCCAGTTGTCGCATTCCGCAGAAGTGCCACGGCTAATTTGCCAACTGTCATCATAAAGAGTGTAAGACCACTGGCGAGTGCCGCTCACATTGGTAGCGGTCCAGTTCTGGAAATCACCGCCATAGCTTCCGCCGGCAGTGTACAAAACGTTTGCCTCGCCTTGGAAGTCATCAAGATTAATGGTAGTCTCGACAGCTTCGCTCAGTTTTTCGCTATCTACATAAGCATAAATTTGATAGGTGGCATAGCCCGAGAAGTCGGCAGGACGGTCGGTATATTGCATCGTCGCACCCGGCTCGCCGCTTATCTCTGCCACTTGCTCACCATTGCGCACGATGCGCAGCGTGAGGTTGCCTTGCAATGGGATGTTCTCGGTGTCGATTACTGGATTTGTCCAAGACAAATCAACGGTGCTTTGACGTATGTCCGACTCGGCAGAGAGACCGACGGGAGCCAGCGGCGTGATGCCCTCGCTCTCGACAACGCTTGCCGACACTACCAAAATCGTGCCGTTACCGGCATCCGATGTAGCATGGAAACCGATGTGGAATGCGCCGCCTGCCGTAGGCGTAATGCGGTAATAGCGCGTGGTATCGCCTTGGAAACTTTCCGAACCTATGACGTTGGTCATGGCTTCGGCTGTGGCAGAAGTACCATAGGCAGTCTCCAGGGTTTCTAGCATTGGGCTGCCGGAAGTGCCAAGCGTGTATGACACGATGTAGCTCTTGCCTGCTTCGAACGTCATAGCCGGAGAAATGAGCCAGTCATTTTGTGCCGTGCCGCGCGAACGCGTCAAGGCAACCCCTGTCAAGTTATCCTCAAAATGCCAAGTGGCTTCATCGTTGTTGCCGTCGATTGTTGTCCAGTCGTTGAGCAACCTGTCGTTGAAGTCCTTGTCGAGCAACACTCCTGCAGGCAACTCGGGTTCTTCATATTCGGCTATGCTGATGGAGGTAACATACCACACCGACATATTACCGGCATCGTGTATTCCCACGCGGCAAGTCCTGGTTTCGTCGAATTGCAAGTGTACGGTGGCATCGCTTCCCTCTGCCAAGGTAAAGCTGCCCATGCTCTCATAGGAAGTGAAATCGTCACCCGAGCCAACAACAACCTCCACAAGGTCGTAGCCGCCATTGATCGTACCAGACGTGCAGAATCCACCTATTGCAATGGTAACGTCGTATATCTTGCCTCCTTCGAACGTGAATTGCCCTGGCGAGACAATATAATCGTTGTTAGCGCCAAGTCCGTCGCGGGCTTCGCGACAAACGATTCCGAAGCTCGATCCGGAGCCGCTCTCTTCCCATGTACAACCATCTTCGTTGGCATCAAGTGTCGCCCAGTCGCCAACGCCGTTGGCAGAGAAGTCGAATTTATACGGGAGCTGGAGTTCTTCCACCGTGCTGCCGCCAGCGATCTCATCGATCGATACCGAGAATACGTTGGGAGCACCGTAAATTCCGTTAGCAGTAATGTCGTGGAGAGCAATGCGGTAGTTGCCTGCCTGGTCAACGGTGAAAGTCTTTTCGTTGACGGTTGCTGGAGAACAATCGAGATTGTCTATCAGCGTCCAACCTGTATTGTCGGTGCTTGTACCATACATCAACTCTATTGCACCGTCATTTGTGTTATCGCCCATTGTCACGGTTACCTTATAGGAGCCAGCTTCGAGCGAAATGAGCGGCGAGATGAGATAATCGTCGTGTGCGCCACTAGACTGAACGACCACGCCAAACAGATACAGCTCGTCGCCATACTCGGTCAAGTCCATGAAGCTGTTTTCCCACACTGCGCCGTCGTTGTTGGCATCATATTGCGTCCATTCGCCAAGACCGCTTGCATAGTCGGCTTGGAAGTCCTTGGTGTAAGGAACCTTCTTGACTTCGTCGCTGCCGCCCACAACTTCGGCAATCGCTATGTTTTCAACATACCATGTACTCATCATTCCGCACGTGTTGTGCAATGCGATGCGATAGTCGCCAGAGGTCTCTACCGAGAATGTCACCGATGGCGATGTGGCTGGAGCCAAATCGAGCGCGCCGGCATCGGTATAACCCGAGCCGTCGGTGCTTGTGCCAAGCATTACTGAAATGTTGTCGCCGTTGCCGCCCGATAACGAGAAACTGCCAAGCGACACCGTCACTTGATAGCTTTTCCCTGCCTCAAAAGTGAACAGAGGCGAAATCAGGTAGTCATCGTTTGAACCTGTAAAAACCTGACAGAATACGCCGTATCCTTCTTCATAAGACCAACCTTGGTAACTGCTACTGTTCTCCCCTCTATAGGAAAGCCAGTCGCCAAACCCATTGGCTAAGAAATTGTAGTCGTAGGGCAAAGCAGCTGTTTCGTCACCGCTGTCGCCACCTTCCACTTCATTAATAGTGAGCGAAGGAAGGTAGCACGCCCCGTAGTCGGCTACAGTGGTGTTGTGCAAAGCCACTTTGTAGTTGCCGGCTTCGGCGATTGTGAATTGCACCGAAGTCGATTCGCCAGCAACCACTTCGACAGCCCCGGCATCGGTGAATGCCGAAACATCGTCGCCTGTGCCATACATGACATTGACAGTGTGCGGACCGCCATAAGTGTTGCCATGCCATGTAGTAGTGACTTCATAGGTCTTCCCTGCCTCAAACGCAATTTCGGGCGAAATGAGGTAGTCGTCGTTGGTGACACCATAAGAGGCCATGCAATAAACGCCATTGGGGCCTGTCTGCCAATAAGGATACCCCCCGCTGTCGTCTTGCGTTGTCCAATCGCCCAACGTGTTGTTAAACGACATGCTATACGGCACGCTCTCGGCTGCCGTGGCTGTCACGACCGCCAGCACTGCCGTACATAGCAAAATGTAAAACTTTTTGTTCATAAAAATCCTATTATTTATTAATTAATATATGGAATTTTGTAGATTATGTGTTACATCATAATAGTTCTTCATTGTTTGTTGCTGAAGCGGTTTAGTAGAACGCACAAACGTAAGCCGCAAGCATACTTGCAGCCGGCACATCGTCGTTCGCCAACAGAGACGTTTTACATACAAAACTCACTTTTTGTCGCCTTAATGCGCAAAGATATTAATTTTTCCTTGAAAAGTCGTAATTTTTTTAGATTTTTGCGAAAAAATTTCTAACATTCTTGGCAAAATATTATTTTTGCGCAGCTTTTTCAGATTAAGCGGTCAATTTGGTTTTTATCCCGATTCTGCGGCAGACAATTTGGCTTCAGTCATCTTAAAAATCCATAATCAATAAAGAGCCCGCTTAATCGCCAATCATTGACACTAATAAAATAATTAATTAATGAGGAAAATTTTATCTACAATTATGTTTGCCGGGGCGGCTCTTGCAGCTGTGCATCCGGCAAGTGCGGCAGTACCCACGATCGACTCGATTGTGGGCGATTATATCCAGTCGGATTCCACACAGTATGCCGACAGTGAGTCGGGAATAACATCCACAATGTGGGAGGCTTGCAAAGGCATTGAAATATCGCGTGTCGAAGGGTCGGACAATGCGATAAACATCTCCGGACTATGGCGTTCGCTGCGTGGCGAGAACCACACCATCGAGGCGACTTTCAGCAGCACGAGCGGCAACATCAGCATTCCTGCCGGCACCGTGGTGTGGCTCGACAATGACTATTCGGCTGGCGAAGGTGGCACCGAAGTGACAGGACAATCGGAAATCAAAATATATGCCTGCGAATACACTACCGACGAGAGCGGACAGGCGATTGAAGAATGGTCGAAACGACCCATCATATTCCGCTATGACGAGAATACCGGCCGCTGGTGGCACGAAGGTTACATAGCAGTGACTCGCCCCTGGTCGTCGGGCGAAACAGGCGAACTGGTAGAAACGGCTGTCGATTATATGTACAACCTCACCATCATCCGCGCCAACGGCACTGTAACCAACGAGAGCTACTCATTCTCGAGCGGCTCGATTGTTGAATATGGCGAAGAGACTCGCCCATGCTATGTGGACAACGATGGCAGCATACTCAACCTGCTCACCACCGACCAATATGGCTTTGGCGCATTGGCTCACTATGAGGTTTCGGGCGACATGTTCACCATTCCTGCCGCACCGATAGCATCGGTGACAGACCTCACCTACAGCTACAAGGTGCTTGCCGGAGTTGACATCGACCCCGACACCCAGCAACCGTCGCTCACCGACCAGATGGACATAACAGGGCAAATAATTGAAAGCGATGGCACACGCAACATTTCCTTCTCGCCATCGGCAATATTCTATGCTTCGTATGATGCCGAAATGGGAGCAATCACAATCGACCCAAATGTGATTCAAGAAGTAGTTAGACGCCTGGAAATAAGCTATGTGCCCGAAGAAACAGCTTCGGTGGGCAACATCACCGCCAGCGACAACATCGCCAAGGAAGTGGAACGCGTTGAATACTACGACCTGCACGGCCGACGCCTGCCCGATGCAACCGCCACAACAGGCGTAATAATAAAGAAAACCATCTACACCGACGGTAGCTTCAGCACCGACAAAGCAATCGTCGAATAATACCACATTTCACAAGCACACAATAGAGCGGAGCAGCGATGGCTGCCCCGCTCTATTGCTTTCCACCACGAACTTAAGCATTTGGATATTAATGACAAAATAATTAATTTTATGGGTCTGTTAAACTTAAAAAAGAAAATCAAAAATGGAGAAACGAGAATTTAATGTAATCCGCAAAGACAAGGAATTTGCCAACCAAAAAACGTCTTACATAGTGATGCACAACGGCATAGAGCGAAGGGTGCCAATGTATGGTTTCCAAGAAGAAAAGCAATGCCCCAAAACGATAATGTGTGTCATTAAAGACGACGGTCGCATAGAGCAAGATTTACAATCGTTATTAGAGAAACTGTACGAAATAGACAAATCATATTTGTTTATAATCAAGAAAAAATGGCCAACGCTGAAATATTATGAACTTGAAGACAAAAATCTTAATGACGATACAATAAAATTTAGATTACCTTTTTCCGAATCGAACAATAAATTAGAGATAGGACAGCAAATAAAATGCAGGGTGACGCAATTTGTTTACGGGCGACCATATTTCAAGCTCGAAGACGCCAATCCCAGCCTGCTGACTTTTATTGACAAAGAAACAGTATTTGACGGCAACGCAAAATTCAACAAGTGGCTCAACAAAGTCATGAGTTTCAGATTCATGGCAAATGTGGCACAACTTTATGAGCAACATGATGGGCGATGGATATGCTCTTTCTCAAGAGAAGTGGAAAAGATAATTTATTCCTTGCTGACATCTCAATCCGGCGACAAAGAAAACATATTGCTACAATTTTGCAGCGGCTGGATAAACACGATAGAGTACTCAAAATTCATGGGGAAATTGTCGGAAGCCGAAAAACAGGAATTTAACAATTCGCTGAACCACTCGATAGAGGTATGCGAAGACTTCATGGATGCCCTGTCACTGCCCAACAAGGAGAGAAGAACTGCGGAAACAATCGAGACCCTCGACCCTCAATATTACCAATACCGGCTTGAACGCCGGTTGAGATTCCTCGCTTGCATATTCTCATCGAATGTGGAAATACTGAACAGCAGCATCGAACGCCTGCTTGAACAAATAGGCAAACTCGGCGAAAAGGAGTGTAGCAACGAGAGCATTTATTTGTCGATGGCAGCAATATTGAAGATGTGCGCCAATACCACCACCGACGGAACTACAAACTGCTTGTCGCTGTCGGGCAAAAGCCTAAAGAAAATAAAGCATGGCATACTATCGCTTTGCTACTTAATTAAGATTATGCACCATCACCACGACACCGAAATAGGCGTATATGCAAGTCGGCTATACTTGCTCATTTCCTTGTGCATGTCGGAAGAAAAAGAAAAGTTGCAATCGTTGAAAAATGCCTACCAATGCCTCTTCTTGACGCAAGATGTGATACCTCAATTCAAGTGGGAGGAATTTGGCAACATCGTCAAGACGGGGCTGTACCAATTCTGCAAACACAGCATCGGCATGGAGTTGGCAAAGGACTTGTACTTCGACAACGACGTGGCTTGTTGCAACCTGTCGCCAACCGAAATACGCCTGAAACCTCGCAATTACAATGGCGACATGGAAGATTTCTCGATACAAGACTGGCTTGTGGCTAACATAAGCTATGGGAAAAGTTTGTCGCGCACGACAACCGAAGAATCATTCCTCTCGGTGCGCAACACCTGGAACGAGGCAGAAAAGACTGTATTCACGCCCGTTGGAAAAATCGAGAAGCACAAGGCTAAATTACAGGACGGAGACGATGTGGACATATACATAACCAAGATACTCGACGAGGAAACTGCACGCTGCAAAGCTGTAGGATACGACGACGAGGAGGGAACTATATCGTTCAACGACCTGTTTTTCTACAAGAAACCGCAATTGAGCATTAATGACTTCATTGGCACAAATGGCAGCCCATTAGTGTTCCCTGCCAAGTGCAAAATCGACGATGACAATATTACATTCGACTCAAACCAATGCAAAATTTATTTTGCCAATGACGAATTAGCCGACGATGAAGAAACGTCCTGTTTCATAATAAGCCGAAAAGCCGACGGCGACTATGTGGGAGTGACCAACAAGGGGCTGTTTGTATCGATAATCGTCAATAACGACGAACTGGACATCCGTCACCAGCACGTCAAGGTAAAAATAATCAGCAAGAACAGATATAACGGATATGCCACTGCACAATATGTGGGGCTTGCCGAAGAGCCTTTTAATCAAAAAGGAGTGTATGCCCGTTACATAAGGTTGCTAAATGAGTATTGCTATGATGGAGAATATACACTGAACGACTGCGACATAGACACAAACGACGACGATGCCTCGTCACAGCTACCGAGAAGGGCGACAACCGAGCAAATATCGGCTCTCGTGGACATACTGAACAAGCTATCGGAAACCGAAACCAACGCAAGGCGGCGATATGGCTATCAGGCTACAAGCATGATGATGGTGCGCATGATTGGCGACAAGGAGCACGAACGACTTTTGGAACTACGAATGAAGTTTACGGAAATGCTTTATTGCTTTTCTCTGAACAACAAACTTATCGAGCAAGATGTGGAAAAATACGATACTGCCACGCAGGAATACTCTAACAGCCCCGAGATTATCGAACGCAAGAATGTGTGCCGCATATTGGGCAAATATGGACGATGGACAAAGCTAAACGAACTTGACAAGGATTTGATAGGATATATGGAGCGAGAAGATAGCTCACCGCTCGAAAAAGAACTTGCCCGGCTGGTACTTTCGGGCTGCCTACTGTCAAACTTCCAGAACGAGGCTTTGCACGACAAGGTGCTCGACGAGATGGGCAATGCGCTGAATATCGAAATATTCAAACCAAAGAAAACACACATTGGCGAAGAAAATCAGGAACTGGAGTTCAAGACCTCGCTTGTGTTCCCGCCCAACAACCGCGGCAATGAGAACTTGGAGCAACAAACCGAGAACATTATGCGCGTGATTCTCGCCATGATGAATGCCAAGGGGGGCGTTCTATACATCGGTGTCAACGACGACGGCTATGCGGTAGGCTTGTACAACGACCTGCTTTATTTCTCCTACAACGGTGTTTACAACGAACAAAAGTCAAAAGACGAGTTTAAGAATTATTTCAGCCGCAAGCTTTCGGAATGGATTGGTGCTAAAAACGCCCAAGAATTCAGCTTCAAGTTTATCAACATAGATGGATACGATATTTTCCGCGTAGAGATACCCGTAATCCTCATCGACGAGAACCAACTGATTCGTGTCGGCACCACCATCCAAAAGAAGTGATGCACACAGCAACATGGCACATTCAAGAAATTTGCCGCCGTTGCAGACATTGGAAACTGCAACGGCGGCAAAATATATTCAAGCAAAAAAATCTTAACTCCTAATTACTAACTTCTAACTCCTAACTACTAACTAATAGAAATGATTCCTAATTCCTCACTCCTAATTCCTAATTGAATTAATCGTAGTCCCAGCCGAGCGAGAAGTTGTCGAGCCACACCGTGCTGCCCCTGCCGCCAGTGAAATAGTCGGCATACTTGCTGGCTGTTGCCACTATCACGATATAGGTAGGCACTGCATTAGTGCGGCGATATTCGAGTTCGATGTCAAATTCAGTCCAATTCGGAATCGACTCGCCACTCTGCACCTCGCCATAGGCAATGATGTAATCGGCATTGCGGTCGAATAGCTGGCGTGTTGACGGGTTGGTACGAATCTCAATCGGTTCGGGCTTGTCGATAAGAGCTGCATACACAATTGCAGTGTCGGGGCGACCCTCAAGATACTCATGCTCATTGTCCGAGTCACTAATCGTAGTACAATTATATTTCCAATATCCACGCAGGCGAGTGGGGCGGGCAGTGAACTCACGTCCGAAGCTCAATATGCCGTTGGTGCCGTCGGTAGCCACATAGCTGCCGGCAAAAATGTTGCCGCCGGCAAGTTTCACCACCACATAGGTAGTTTCGAGTTTTGCCGAGTAGCCCGAGCCGCCATCCCAAGTGTCTGTGTCGGGAGTAGTCACGTTGCCGCCGATACCCCACGATGCAAACGAAGCCGCACCGTCGTTTCCAGTATCCCAGAACGAAGTGCCATCGGCAGCCCAAGGATTCCAAATCTTGTCATCCTCATGCCACCAGTCTTCAAATCCCATATTGGGCAATTCAACCGTGCCCTCGGTCATGACGGTAGTTATCTCGGTATAATTTTCACCGCTGTAGGCGCGCACCTCATAAGAAGTGTTGGCAGAAAGGTGAGCCACGCGGGCTGAATATTCACCTCCATTGCGGTCGATCGAACCTTGGTCAACCCTCGTCCACTCTTCGCTGCCCTGCAAGCGATATTCAAAGCCGCTTTCGAGACCCTCTTGTGCCGTGCCATAGAGCCACATCACATTGGTCCACGCGTCAACACGGTCGAGCGACACGACAGTCTCCGACAGCTCGGCATATATAGTCCACGTCTCGGTAACATTGCGGTAAGCCACAGTAACCTCAACGGGCTTCGACAAGTCAACTGTGCTGTTGTTCAGGTCGGGCGTCATGGTAGTGATGCCGTCGGGACCCAATTTCACGCTCGCCACCGACACCGTTTTCAAGTCGGTATCGGTGGGCAAGAAAGCAACCACCCTCTTCCCGGCAGGGTCGATAACCGATGTACCCACCTGGCCTGGTATGTTGAAATACCGCTCGATGGTCTGGTTTGCTCGAATCACCCACTCATAATCCTGATAGAGCGAAATCGTCACGCGGTAGTCGTTGGTGAGGTCTATTCCACCAGTAATATCGGCAGAAATCGATGCCCCGTCGGTGATAGTATATGATGTGATGTTCACAGCCGACTTATCGACCTTCTCTCCAAGAGTGAGCGTCACCAGCCGGTTCTCGGTGTTGATGGTAGCTGCAGCAGTCTCACCCTCGGCTGAAATAGCGGTAAAGCCTACGGGTATGCGGGCATAGGGAATGTCGTCCTCAAGGCACGACACAAGCCCCGTCATTGACAATGCCGTCACTGCCACAGCAACGGCACTGTTGAATATCCTGTTTGATGTCATTTTCATACGGCGTTCTGCTTTTCTCAAATATGCACGGCGATACCCATGCGGAGATTAAACAAGTTAAACTTAAAATTGGCACCGCTCGATGTGCGCGAGCCTTCTTCCACCTTGTCGGTAGTCTGCTGCCACTTCTTCCAGTGCACGCCAAACACGCCAAACGACAAGTTGAAGCTCACGTAGTCGTGGACAAAGCAACAGATGCCCGGCGAAAAATTCATGCGCACCTCGGTTGTCACCGTCTCGGTGATGCGCGGAACCCCGTTATAGGGACGCTCGAACGAGCCGTTGCCGCTGGCAAACTCCAAGTCAACCTCATTGAACACCGCCCAGCGGCGCGAACGGTCAAGTCCTATGTAATGGCGGTAGAACACCGAAGCCGAATACTCCTCGGTGTTGTAGTCGATATCCTTCAACGACACATCAATATCATCGATGTCGATTGACAGGTTGCCAAGGTCGGCTTTATTGCGCGAATAGCCCAAACGCATACCTATCGACTGGTTGTGGGCAAAGAAGTAGCTTATGTAGGGGTCGATAGAAAACACACTGCCACCGAAGTCAAAGTCACCTACGAACGACAGCACGTCAATATCCCGGCTATTAAACTCCCCATACGACACATCAAGGCCGAACGACCATTGTCCCTTGGGGATAAACAAGAAATTGAACAAGCCACGGTCGAACCGTCCGAAATTACGTTCGGGGATTATGAGATTGACAGTGTCGTTGTCGATGATAATCTTCTCCTTGTATATGTCAACATCGGGTATCACTGCCTGCACGCCACCATCGATGCTGTCGATGCTTATCACTTCAACACTTTTCTTCACCACCGCATTGGTAGTAACATATTTGTCGCCAGTCTTGGCAAGGTCGGCAGCAAACGCAGGCACGGCAGTAACCGCTGCAACTGCCACCAATACCGTTATCTTTCTCCAAGTATTCTTCATTGTGATTATAGATAAAACGCCACTCCAAATGAAATGGAGAACAAGTTAATTCTGAAATTGGCACTTTTGCTATCCCGGCTGGCATAATAGATTTGGTCGTTGGTCTGCTTGGTGTGTGAATAGTTGAAACCAAGTACCCCGACGCTCAACTCTATCGCCGAATAGTTGGTGAGGAACATCACCAACCCCGGCATAACGCCAACGCCTATATTATAGGAACGCTCAAATGTGCCGGTAAAGTCGCTTCCGTTGCCGTTGGTCAGCTTCGACTCTCCTACACCAAACTCCAGCCTCACTTCGTTGAAGAATCCAAACCGCTTTGAGTCGCCTATTCCTATATAATTGCGGAATATGCCCATTGCCGAATACTCCTGGTTGATGCAATAGAGGTTTTCGTTGGTGTAATCGGTATCTGAATCGATTATGACATTTGCGTTATCAAACTTCACACGGCTGCGCTCATAGCCCAACCGTCCGCCAGCTCCAAGGTCGTTGTTGAACATATAGCACGCCATCGGTGTAACCGTAAACGAGTAGGTGTTGCCCTTGATGCCCTCAACGATGAAAAATTGGTAATTATCGTTGTTCGACTGCGAGTAGCTGACACTCACGCCAGTAATCCACTGGCCTTTCGGCACAAACGTCTTGCTGTCTATGTTTCGGCTGAAGTGTTCTTGCGCCACGGCACTTATCACCGAGCACAACACAAGCACTATCGCCCAAATGGTTCTTTTAGCCATTTTCCATTTATCAGTTTTGTGTTATTTCTAAAATATTGATATCGAGCAATGCCACCCACTACTCGCCATCGAGCGAGAAGGTTATACGGTAGTGCTGCCCTGCCGACACGTTGGTCAAAACCTGGTAGTTCATAGTATCCACGCCCGACACCGTGCCACTGAGCGTGGCAACGAGCGTAGTCGAGCCTTCGACCAGCTCGAAGTAGCCGCAGCGTGTCTCATCGGGCGTAAACTCAAGCGAGCCACCCTGCGACATCGACACGTCAACCTTCACGTCACTGCCCATCGCAGCCTTGAAGGCATCGGTATAAGCCACGCTCACCTTCACATTGGCAAGCTGGCATTGCAGTGCCGACAGTGTGGCGGTCTCGCCGCCATACACCCTCACTTGCGCGCTCGCGTAGTAGTAGGGTGCTTCCCACGCCGCAGGCTGCACCTCGGCGTTGTAAGCCTCCACCACATACGTTCCGTCGAGCAATTGCACCTCGGCTGGCACCTCGGCATACCGCCACGAAGCAGCAACGTCGCCAGTGACGCTGTTTCGCACATTCACAACAAAGTCGGCGACATCGATGCCCGTCGTCTCTCCCGAAGTTATCGTGGTGTCAACCGCCGTGACCGTGAACCCCGACAACGACAATGTGCCACGCTCGCCGGCAGGGTCGGGATACGAAGGGTTGTCACACCCCGCGGCAACCATTGCGGCAAAAGCAACCGGCAACAATGCTTTTATTATTTTTTTCTTCATTTTCCTTGTTTTATGGTTAATAAACCTAATCCAACGAGCCTATTACAACTATATATCCAAGCCCATCAAGAGGATAACGTCAGACAGGCATTATCTATTGCGGCACAACAACAATATGCCAATTAGTTCACAAAGTTAAACATATATTCTCATTTATATAACTTTTACAGCAAAAAATAATTATTTACACCTCCATATAGCCGATTGCGGACATAAATTCTGCCAAACGGCACCACTTTTACCTTTTTTCATCCTATGGCAGCATTATGCCACTTTTTATTGCTACTTTTACAGTTGCAATTCAGAAATATATTTCAGGAAACCACCAATGAAGATTCACCACCTGCGACAAATAATCGCCTTAGCCGCCATTGCTCTCGCGGCTTGCAGCACCATCGCCGCACAAAATCCCAAGCGCGAGTTTCGCGGCGCATGGCTCAACACCATCTATCAAGAACAATATGCGCAACAGTCCACTCTCGACAACCAAATATACTTGTGCCAACTGCTCGACAAGCTGCACGAGGCTGGTTGCAACGCCGTCATCTTCCAAGTGCGGCCACAGTCGGACGCATTCTACCGCTCCGACATCGAGCCATGGAGCAAGCACCTCACAGGCACGGCAGGCAAAGCCCCGTCGCCCGAGTGGGACCCGCTGCAATTCATGGTGGAACAAGCCCATGCCCGTGGCATGGAACTACATGCGTGGCTCAACCCCTACCGCGTCACGCTGTCGTCGCGCGAAGTGCCGCCACGTAGCCACGTCTTCCACAAGCACCCCGAACGCTTCGTGAAATATGCCGGCAAGATATACTTCGACCCAGCCTACAAGGAAAATCGTGACTATATCACCAAAATCGTGACCGACATAGTGAAACGCTACGACATCGATGCGATACACCTCGACGACTATTTCTATCCCTACCCGGTGAACGGAAAACCGTTTCCCGACAATGCGTCGTACCGCAAATTTGGCAAAGGGAAAAACCGTGGCGACTGGCGGCGGCAAAACGTGAACCTGCTCATCGAGCAGCTGCACAACGCAATCAGCGGCGTGAAGCCATGGGTGAGGCTCGGAATAAGCCCATTCGGCATCTGGCGCAACAAGAAGTCGGACCCCGACGGCAGCGACACCGGCGGACTGCAAAACTACGACGACCTGTATGCCGACGTGACACTGTGGGCTGAACGTGGCTGGATCGACTACCTAATCCCACAACTCTACTGGGAGCTTGAACACAAGGTGGCATCATCGCAAAAACTTGCCTACTGGTGGAACGACCATGCCAATGGCAGGCATCTCTACATTGGGCAATCGGTGAAAACCACTATGGACAAGCCCGACATCGGACGGTCGCAAGAGAAAAACCAGCTTGGGCACAAAATACGCCTGTCGCGCACGTTGCCCAACGTGCAAGGCAATTGCTGGTGGCCCGGCTACTTGGTCGTTGACAACTACAAGGGTGTGGCAACGCAACTTGGCAAGAAATACCAGTCAACCATCGCCCTCGTTCCAGCCTATACGTGGCTCGACAGCGAGCTGCCGGACGAAGTGGGCAAGTTGGGGGGAGGCTGCGACAAGCAAGGCATCGTAGAGCTGCACTGGAACGCGCCCAAGGTGCACGACCCGATGCAGCAACCACGGTTCTATGTGGTTTACCGCTTCGACAGCGGCAGCAACATCGACCTCGGCAATGCAGCAGCCATTCGTGCCGTCACTCCCGACCAGCAATATAGCGAAACGCTGTCGGAAAAAGGGAAATACACCTACGTGGTAACCGTGCTCGACCGTGCCAACAACGAAAGTCCAAAGGGGGAAAAGATAACCATAAAATATTGACAAGATGAACCGACGCAGGAAACACAGCCACAAAGCATTGTGGGCGATAGCGGCAATCATGGCAATTGCCGCAGCCGTAATCATAATAAATGGCTTCACCCACGACGCCATCGACGACATGGCATGGGAAAAGAGCCGTCAACCCGAGCAGCAACATATCGAAACCGACACCATAATGCCCGGCGCGATAATCGACAGCGACGGCATCAGCGGAATGGTGCTGATAGGCGAAGAAACGGCAACGGCAGTGAAACGACTATCGACACACTTCGACATCGACAGCATAATCACCGACGACACGCCGACGGGGCGCAACTACACCCTTAGCAAAGACGGCGAGATACAAATAATTTTGCAAAACAGCTCCCACCGCCGCATCAGCGCGATATTCATTCTTGCCGGCGACTACTTCACCGAGCGTGGCATAGGTGTCGGTTCGACGTTTGCCTCGGTTTTTTCGGCATATCCCGATGCCGAAATGCGCCTTGGCGAAGCCGAAGACGGCATCAACGGCAGCAGCGAACTGTGCAAGGCAACCGACGGAATGCTCTTTCTGAAATGGCTCGATGAAACCGCCTCCCCTAAAATAGCCAGCTACACCGACGAGGGCATCATGACCTCGCTCACCGACAACTACGCCCTGTATCGCATCGACGAAATCATCATCACCCCTAATACGTGGCGAGAATAATTGACAACTATCAATTGACAATGAGGAATTAGGAATATTTTGCCGCCGTTGCAGTTTCGATGCCTGCAACGGCGGCAATTATTTATCAGCACACTGCCAATTAACAGAACTGATTCCTAATTCCCCATTCCTAATTCCTCTTTCCTAATTCCCCTGTTCTTCTTCGTTTTTTATTGCTTCGCGATTCCTCTTTTCCAAACCTTCATTCCCGACGGCTTCAGATTTGGGTGCGGGAACGGAAGTTGTATCGGGGTGCTCTATCATGCCCTGTTGCATCATTTGCAGGCTGTCGGTTGCCGAAAGTCCGTCCTTCTCGGCATCTTCCACCATGCGGCGCATATTAGGACGACGGTTGCCGACTTCCAAGTTTGAACGCAATGCCGCATTTGCCCCTCGGCGCAACGCCGCATTGATTTGTTCGCGCAAGTTGATACGAGCCGTGTCAACAATTTCCACCATCTCTGCCCTCAAGTCGTCTTCCTTATATTTGGCACCGCCGAAACGGAAGTGCATGTCGTCGGGGTTGCCGTAGATGTTTATGCCAAACTTGAACGGTATAGGCGACTTCAGCACCGAGATATGGTAGCGGAAGTTCAAATCCAAGTCGTTGTAGCCAAGCACACCGAGCTTGTAGCGGTCAACGTTGAACATGAACGGGAAGAGCATCATCTGCGAGTTTTCGACAAGCAGTTCGACGGTCATCTGGTCTATCATGTTGTGGTCGCGGTTCTTGAAACGCAACATCTTGCCAATCTTGCGGAATGTTTCGGCATCCATAAACACGAGGCTGTCGCCATGCAACTTCACAGCTGCACGCAACGACGGAATGTCGATATTCATCACCGAGTCGATATTGGCAGTAGTGGCAATATCGGCATCTATGATACCGTCAACCGACTCCAACAAAGGCATTACCGAATCGATGGCAGGAATCATGTGCAGGAACGCCCCTACCCTTATCTTCTCAAGTCCGAGATCCATACCAAACTTTATATTGTGGCGGTCGGTCGAGGCATACATTGCGTTGAACCGTGCCGAACCTATGTCGGAAGTAGCCTTCAGTTCATTGAGGTTGATGACGCCGTCGTGGATAAACAGGTTACCGTCGAACTCGTTGAAATTCATGTCGGCAAATGTAATATTGTTGCTGCGCACGGCAATCTTTGCCTCGATGTTGCGTGGCACCACAAATGCAGCAAGCGTCGTGTCGGTCTGCTCTGCCTCAACCTGTTGCTGCATCTGGTCAATGTCGGTAATGGTGCTATCCATATTGTTAAGCCCCACGGCATCGCCCGAATAAGCCAATCCGTCGGCGGCAGCCCCCACAAGCTGGTTGACATCAATCGAGTCGGCTTTCACTATCAATGCTATATCAAGCGGACGTCGTGTACGCCCCATCAACGTCGAACGTATATTCTTCAATTTCCCCTTCATGCTGAAGTTGCTCTTGCCCACGGTGTAGTTGAAGCTCTCGACGGTAACACTATCGGCATTGAACTTCACATCGACATCGGTAATGCGGTTACGCAACGGAAAATATGGTGTGTACATAGCGCCCGTGTTGCTCTTTATTCTGCCATGCAGCTGCCACTGGGCAAGCAAACGTGCAAATCCGCTATCGACCGTCATATCCATCACCTCGGCATCGTCGAGCTTGGTGCGCTGTTGTTGCCGCTGCGCCCTACGCTTCTTGCGGGCTTCGCGCTGCAGGCGTTGCTGCTCCTTCACTACGGCAAGCAGCGTGTCGTTGCTCCAGTCGGGATGCTGCGCCCGCAAGGTGTCAACAAACTGGCGAGTGCGGTTCATGCGCCGCCAATTGACCCGACGGTTGGCAACGAGGTCGATTTTGCTATCCTTGAGATACACAAATTGCGCATTGTCGCGATATAAGAGCGTGTCGAGCCCGAATCCCAAATAAAATACCGGCAACTTGTTTATATCGCGGAAACGCGACACACTGCCGCTACATGTCACTCCTTTAGTGGCGATGAATGTGCCGTTTTCCTGCTTCATGCGTATCTTCCGCGCCGACACGTTAAATCCCATTGGTATCACCTGCGTCGAGTCCTTGGCAGCTCGCCATGCGCCCACAGCCCCTGCGCCTATGCGCAAGTTATTGAGCGACAAGTCCAAGCCTGGCAGCAACGCAGCGAGCGTATCGACGCTGGCGGTAACACGCAACAGGTCTTCGCCCGTGGTCGAATCGCGCTTCGTATAGGTCTCTTGGTTGCCAAACGACAGCATGGCAAAACCAGCCCTTACGCTCATAGTGTCGAGAATATTGTCGTAAGCCAAATTGTGCAACCCGAGGCTGCCACTCAGTTTCACCTTGTGCAGATTCTCCTTGTTGAGGTCGCTCATCTTCATTTCAACCGAAGCATTGGCTTCGGCATCTCCGGCAATGGTGAAGTTGAGCGGCACGTTTGCCATTCCGGCAATAATGCCCAAGTCGGTGTGACCATTCACAGTAGCCGTCACGTGGGGGTCAGCAAATATATTTGTCGCCTTGCCCGACAACTGCAATTTCACAGCCACGCCATTCAATATCAAATTATTGAGCGTCACGGCACTTGCATACGGTCGTTCACCGTCGAGCTCCATTTGGGCATCGAGCGCGAGGCGATCGATACGTCCGCGTCCGCCTATCATTTGCCAATAGGAATCGGGGACAACCAACCGTGCCGACATCGACGGCATTTGCTCGCCCGTCAGCACGTATGGCTCGTTAAGATGCACATCGACCGACGCCATGAGGTTGCTGCGCACGCGGTCGAACATTCGCCGGTACTTGCCAGGCAATTGCGGAACCACCGAGGCAAACCTCACCGAGTCGATTCGCAAGTCGAAGTCGTGCAACACCGGGTCGCCCTCCTCGGCAAGCAGCGTCACATTGCCTGTTATGGGAATGTCGAGCAAGCAGGCTTGCAAGTCGGAAACGCTTATATCCATCATTCTGCGATAGTTCCAGCCAATATCCGTTCCCATGCTGAACGGGAAATCGGTCACCACCATCTCGCCAGCCATCGAGCAACTTGCTACGCCAGCCAAGTCGAGCCTGTATGTATCGCGCCCTGTGGCGATAATCGACGCCGTATCGAGCGTCATCTTTGCCGACACATCATTGGCAGCCGAATAATAAGCCAGCCGCGTGGTGCCCTTCAGCATAATCTGCTTACAACGCATCCACGGCAATTCCATCATCGACGTGTCGGCAGCCACCGTGTCGGCTTCGGCATCGGGCGACATTGGCACAATGGCATAGTTGCTTGCCACCGGCGACACCTCCACAATGTTGACATCGAGATCGGTCACCGACAAGTCTTTCACATCGACGCGGCCAATCATTGCTTCGGCAAGATTCACACCCAAATGCAATTTAGAGAACGACAGCAGGTGCTCGGCATTGTCGGGCAATGCGATGCTGTCCATTCCCGGAATACTGTCGAGGCTGCCCGACAGCACCCTCAAGCTGTCGATGTCAACATGCAGAATGGGGAAAGTGGAATAAGCCGTAAGCTCCAGTTTGCCTATCTCGACTTGTGCATCGAGATACTTGTTGGCAGCCTCCTCGGCATATCGGGTAAGGTTTTCCGGCGAAATCAGCCACACCACCGCCCACAATGCAAGAGCCAGCACGACGACGAGCGAAGCAACCGTCCATGCAAGCACTTTCAACGACCTTATTATTATCTTCTTTGCTTTCATAAAATCTCGAGCATGCACCTCCTTATCGTGCAGTTATATGGAAACACCCTTGCTTTACCTCATATTTTACAAGGCAACGCCCCTCATTGCGGTAATAATCGAGCACCTCGGCAAGTATGCCGCGCAGGTATTGCGGCCCCACCATGTAAGATGAGTCGCAACACACAAAGCGTATGTAGCTAACGTCGAAAGTCGTACCATAACGATGCGCCGACTCGCTTGTGGCGTTTACATTGCCACCGCGGCGCAATTGAGCCACAGTGTGGTCGGTGCGTGTGACGCTTGTCACCCTGATTTTATACTTCTTGCCGCCTCGGGCTATCACCGAGTCGCTGAACGAGCGGCCAATGTCGTGCAACAGCCTCGTGGCTTGCGGCACAAGATATGGCAACGAGTGGGTAAGCTCCTCAACAAAGAAATCGTTGCAAGTGTTAATCCTCATGATTGGCACTTGCAGATTGTAGGCATCATACAACGACCCTATGGGCTTGATGCCTATCTCTCGCGCCACGGCAAGATGCTCGGCGTTAACATCGTTGAACACGCGCGAATAGCTGCCGATGGGGCGCACCCGCAGCCGGTGCATGACACTTGTGTCTGCCGCCGACGTGCCGGCTGCCATGCCATTGCCCGCCGAAACCTCCGACGCATCTTGGGCTTCGTCGCCACCTCCGCAACACATCATCACAATGAGCATCGCTACCGTCAAAATTACTACTACAAATCGTTTCATTATGTGTGATTATCCAATAACTCATGGTGGAAGAACGCCAACCTGACAACTCCAGACGTTTTTTTGCCATACTGGTGTCAAATAAGTTAAAACAAACAATCTTCCGTGCACGTCCTCCCTGCCAATCGTTGGACAAAGATACTAATAAGACAAGTTAAATAAAAGCTAAAAACCCCTCTCTAATCTACAAATTGTCATAAACGGCTATTTCATTTAAATAGTGTAATAACGGCATAGCTCGGAATACATTGGCACAGAGGGCGGCGAAGCCGTCCAACTATGCGCTAACCGCGTGGTGACGCAGCCCTTTAGGGCAAGGAACCCGCGGAATGAAACCACCCATGCAGCAGGGCCTCGAAGAGGTCCAACGTGCCACTTTGACTGTACTTAAACAGCATTACAACCGCCAGGCATGTAGTGGATATGTACGTTGTTCTTTATACAAGATGACAAAGAAGCTCCGTTAGACCTCTTCGAGGACCTGAATTGGGTGGCGGTAGTGATGTCCGACGGTTCCTTGCCCACTACGTTGGGCTGCGTCGCCGTCGGTTAGCGCATAGTTGGACGGCTTCGCCGCCCCAGTGTTCCCCTATACTGTCATCGCACTTTAAAAGAGCTGTGATAAAGCGCGGCATCTGCCTCACAAGTCAACAATGGGCGTGAAAATTTTGGTAGCAATGGGAACTGTTTGCTAATTTTGCACCGCTTTTTTCGGGATTTTTTAACAACGAGTACATTATACACGCATTCTA
Source organism: uncultured Bacteroidales bacterium (assembly GCA_949285735.1). GTDB lineage: Bacteria > Bacteroidota > Bacteroidia > Bacteroidales > Muribaculaceae > Avimuribaculum. The sequence continues at coordinate 52,234 of CASEAQ010000015.1, read as the reverse complement.
TGAAAAAAAGTTTGATTGCTTTAGGTTTTGGCACACTCTGCCTGGGAATAGCCGAGTTTGTCATGATGGCAATTTTGCCATACGTCGCCCAAGACTTGGGCGTGGATATTCCCACAGCCGGGCACTTCATCTCGGCTTATGCCTTGGGAGTGTTCTGCGGCGCACCGGGGCTGACATTTGTCCGCCGTTATCCGCTAAAGAACATTCTGCTCGGGCTTGTTGTCATCATGCTGGTCGGCAACCTGTTTGCCTCGCTGTCGCCCAACTACGTCACGCTGCTCATCTGGCGGTTCATATCGGGGTTGCCACATGGTGCCTACTTTGGCGTGGCATCGATTGTGGCAGAAAAGCTCGCCGACGAGGGCAAGGGGTCGCAAGCCGTGTCGATAATGGTTGCCGGCATGACTGTCGCCAACCTATTCGGCGTTCCGCTCGGCACTTCCATCAGCACCCTCATGTCGTGGCGAGTGACGTTTATCCTTGTCGCCGTCTTGAGCGTCGGGGTATTCTACTACATCTATAAATGGGTGCCGCAAGTCGAGGGGCTGCCCAAAAGCAACTACCGCAGCCAGTTTCACTTCATGCGCAGCCCTGCGCCGTGGCTCATAATTTTGTCAACCATGCTCGGAAACGGAGCAGTGTTCTGCTGGTACTCCTATGTCAACCCCTACCTGACAGCCAGTTGCGGCTTCAGCGGCGATGTTGTTCCGTTCCTCATGGTGTTTGCCGGATTTGGTATGGTAGTAGGCAACCTTGTCAGCGGCAGGCTCTCCGACCGTTTCACTCCCGGACGAGTGGCTTTTACGATGCAAGTGATTATATGCCTCGCCTTGCTGGGATTGTTTTTCTCCTACCCGTTACCTTGGACCTCGGTGTTGCTCATGTGCATCTGCACATTCGGACTTTTTGCCGTTTCGAGCCCACTGCAGGTGTCGATTATCCATTTTTCAAAAGGTGGTGAACTGTTGGGCGCAGCCTGCATACAGATGGCATTCAACCTTGGCAATGCAATAGGCGCAGCCGTCGGCGGCATACCGTTGCGCCACGACTTGGGATATGAATACACAGCCCTTATAGCGATGCCCGTGGTTCTAATCGGTGCGATACTGACACTCATTTTCGCCTTGAAATACGAGAAGTTTGCCAATCTGCCTAAATAGCAAACCTCTATCGCATAAACGAACTAAATAGCAATATTAATCAATCTGGCAAAGGACGCGCATTTGCACGTCCTTTGCCATTTATCCACCCCCCCCGACCTTGCTCCCAATCAAAAAAATTAAGCAGGTTCTAAACTTTTTCGCTATTTTTACATCATAAATAAAAATCAACAATTTGTGTAACGACATGAAACGCATAACTACAATATTGTTCACGACCGTCATGGCATTGACGATGTGCAACTCGTGCATGTTGCTGAGCGACACGCACAAGTCGCCTCCACCACCACGGCACGAAGCACCGCCGCCACACGGCAGGCACGACAATCCGCCACCACGGCACGACAACCGTCCACCCGACGGCAACCGTTATGACCGCCCCGATGACAACCGCCCGACTCCGCCACAAGGCAACAACAGCGGCACACATAGGCGCAAGACAACCCGACCAAACGACTTTTAACACACTCACTCGCTATGCAATTACCAACAGAGCCGACTGGCTCAAAAGCCATATCTCTACACGAATTCAACAACCGCATAAAACGGTTGCTAAACGACCGCTCGGTGCAGAATTGCTGGATTGTGGCAGATCTAAGCGACGTGGCAATACGCGGTGGGCACTGCTATCTCGAACTTGTCGAGAAAAACCAGTCGGGAGCCACGGTGGCAAAGGTGCGCGGTATCATCTGGGCTGGACGCGTGCAATACGTGCGCAGCAAGTTTCTCGCCGTCACCGGACAAGACCTCAAAAGCGGACTGAAGGTGATGGTGGAGGCAAGCGTCAACTACCACGAACAATATGGGCTGTCGGTAATAATCACCGACATCGACCCATCATATACCATAGGCGACATGGAACGGCTGCGCCGCGAGATACTCGGCAAGCTGCAAAAGGAGGGCGTAATCGACATGAACAAGCAACTGCCCATGCCAACGGTGCCGCAACGCATTGCTGTGGTGTCGGCTGCTGGTGCCGCCGGATATGGCGACTTCACCAACCAACTGCACAACAACACCTATGGGCTGCAATTCTACACTTGCCTGTTCCCTGCCATAATGCAGGGTGCCAACACATCGCCGAGCATCATTGCCGCACTCGAACGCATTGCCGACAACTTGCACCTGTTCGACTGCGTGGTGATCATTCGCGGCGGTGGTTCGACAAGCGACCTCAACTCGTTTGACGACTACAACCTCGCCGCCAACGTGGCTCAATTCCCTCTGCCCGTAATCGTGGGCATCGGGCACGAGCGCGACGTGACAGTGCTCGACTACGTTGCCGCCATACGTGTCAAGACCCCTACCGCAGCCGCCGAGTGGCTCATCACTCGCGGAGTGGAGGCATTGAACCGCCTCGACCAGCTCACTACGGGCATCACCGACACCATTCGCCAATACCTCAACGCTGCCTCGCAGCAACTCGGATACTACTCGGGCAATATCCCCATCATCGTGTCGGGGCGGCTCGAACGCAACCGCATGCGGCTGTCGCACCTCGTGGAAATGATTCCCACCACGACAAGCGGACGCATATCCACCGCCAACGAGAGGCTCAAAGCCACTCACGCCGCCATCGCGCAAGCCAAGGCACAAGCCATGTTGCGCGAACAGTTGAGACTGAAGGCGATAGGAGAAAAAATCGAAATTCTGTCGCCGCAAAACACCTTACGCCGCGGCTACTCGATTACCCGCGTCAACGGACATGCCGTGAGCAATGCGACCGAGATAAAGCCCAACGACACCGTTACTACGATGCTTGCCAACGGTTCATTCACATCAAAAGTCTTAGAAACCAACAATAAAACTCAAAAATAATGGAACAAAACGAACAAATGACATACTCAAGCGCAATCGCCGAACTCGAAAAAATCGTGCGAGAAATGCAAAGCGACTCTTGCAGCATCGACAACCTGTCGGCACTCACCTCCCGTTCGCTGCAACTGCTTAAATTCTGCAAGGCAAAATTGCAAACCACCGACGAAGAACTGAAAAAAATCCTCGCCGAGCTGGAAAACCAATAACACCCAGCCATTTACAAGCAACTATTAAACGGGTCGCATCAAGCTCCGCGAGAGCAATGATACGACCCGTTATTATCTCTTTTAATCTGTCTGAATCACAAATTGTTACCACAGTCGATTATTCAACAATTTGAATAGCAGAAAATAATTCCTAATTGAAAAGCCACTCACTCCTCACTTCTAACTAAACAAATGTGTACATAAAAAAAACAACTCCGGTATCACTACCTGAGATGCTTCCTTTCTAATACCTTAACATAAACCTAAAAACATAAAAACATTTGTCTTCACGACAACTTGTTTTCACAACCTTAAAATCTTTTACCATGAAAACTGATACAAAGGTACAACCTATTTTTGTTCCTCCAAACATTTCCAAGAAAAAAAGTATGTTGTTTAACATATTTTCCAATCCTCGCCTCACAATCGCAATCAAATTAACAGATATATACATATCGACTGTGATTTGCAAGCATTTTTCCATTATTTTGCAACATTATGCGTCACCATCACCGAATAATGATTATTTTTGTAATCAAAATGAAACATTATTTACACACAATTGTTACATGAAATCAACTTTTATATTTACTGTGATGATTGCCGGAGCAACATTGGCAGCCAACGCCGACGAGGGCAGGCTGCTGCGATTCCCGGCAACCAACGGCACCGACGTGGTTTTTTCCTACGCCGGCGACCTCTACAAAGCCCCAATCTCCGGTGGTGAAGCACAAAGGCTCACATCGAGCGAGGGCTACGAAATGTTTGCACGCTTCTCGCCCGACGGCAAGCAAATTGCATTCACCGGGCAATATGACGGCAGCACCGAAGTCTATCTAATGCCTGCCGAGGGCGGTTCGCCAACGAGGCTCACCTACTCGCCCACCAATGCACGCGACGACCTTGCCGACCGCATGGGTCCCAACAACGTGGTGATGGCATGGTCGCCCGACGGCAAAAGCATCGTTTACCGCAACCGCATCAGTTCGGGATTTGACGGAGTGCTCATGACTATCGCCCCCACCGGCGGAATGCCCGAGCAGATACCTCTGCCCGAAGGGGGCTTCTGCAGCTACTCGCCCGATGGCAGCAAGCTGGCTTACAACCGCGTATTCCGCGAGTTCCGCACGTGGAAATACTACAAGGGCGGAATGGCTGACGACGTGTGGATTTACGACCCGAAAGCCGAGAAGGTGGAAAACATCACCAACAACATCGCCCAAGACATATTCCCCATGTGGGTGGGCGACGAGATTTTCTTTGCCAGCGACCGCGACAACCGCATGAACATATTCGTTTACAACACACTCACCAAGACCACCGAAAAGGTGACCAACTTCACCGACTATGATGTGAAGTTCCCGAGCGTGGGCGGCGGAATGATTGTGTTTGAAAACGGCGGCTACATCTATAAGCTCGACCCGAAAACACGCCAATACAGCAAAATCAGCATCACGCTGAATGCCGAGGGAAACAAGGCGCGCCCCGAGCTGAAGGCAGTAAAAGGCAACCTCACGTCGTTCAGCATCGCCCCCGATGGCAACCGTGCCGTCGTCACAGCCCGTGGCGAGGTGTTCAACGTTCCTGCCAAGGAGGGCGTCACATATAACCTCACCCGTTCGTCGGGCGCAAACGACCGCGACGGAATGTGGAGCCCCGACGGCAAGTATATTTCATACATCTCCGATGCGACAGGCGAAACCGAAATATGGCTGCAAGAAGTGGCTGGCGGCAACCCGGTGCAACTCACCAGCGACAACGACACATACATACGCTGGCAGAAAAGGTGCTTATGCAAGACTCCATCGGCGAATTTTATTCGGTAAAGTTCTCGCCCGACAGCCGTTGGCTCACCTACACCCGCACCGCCCCCAACCAAATGTCGGTGGCATACATCTATGACATCGCCGCAGGCAAGGAATATCCCGTCACCGAAGACTGGTACAACTCGACCGAACCGGCATTCAGCTCCGACGGCAAATATCTGATATATGCCGGGGCTCGCGACTTAAACCCCATATACAGCTACATCGAATGGAACTACGCCTACACCGCGATGGACGGCATCTATATGGTGATGCTTTCAAAAGACACCCCCTCGCCGCTGCTCCCGGGCAACGACACCGTGGCAATAGCAAGCGGCAGCGACAACAACGATAAAGGCAAAAAAGATGAGAAAAACGACAGCAATGCCGAAGAGGAAAATGCCGTGAAAATCGACCTCGACGGCATTATCTCTCGCACAGTCAAGCTCCCCGTCGGCACTGGCAACTACGGCAACTTCTACTGCGACGGCAGCAAGGTGTGGTATAACGACGGCTCAACCGTGAAGTCGTTCGACCTTGCACAGCAGGAAGAAAAGGTAGTGATAAGCGGCGGCTTGTTTGAGGTGTCTGCCGATGGCAAGAAAGCATTGGTTTACAAATTTGCCGACCAGTCGCTTGCCGTGTGCGACTTCCCTGCAAGCGACTTCAACGGTGCCGATGCCATCAACCTCGACGACATGACTGCACTTGTAGAGTATGACAAGGAGTGGGCACAAATCTACGACGAAGTGTGGCGTGCCTACCGCGACGGCTTCTACCTCGAAAACATGCACGGCGTTGACTGGAAAGCCATGAAGGAGAAGTATGCCGCACTCCTCCCCTACGTGAAATGCCGCCAAGACCTGAGCTACGTGATTGGCGGGCTCATCGGCGAACTCGCCACGGGCCATGCCTACGTGGGTCCCGGCGGTGACGACGACAAGGGCATCGACATCGTCAAGACGGGCTTGCTTGGCGCAAAGTTGAGCCGCGACAAGAGCGGATTCTACCGCATCGACAAGATTCTGCAAGGCGCGCCATACAGCAACTCGCTCGCCTCGCCGCTTGCCCAGCAGGGGCTTGGCGTGAAAGAGGGCGACTACATCGTTGCCATCGACGGCATACCCACCAACACGGTTGACAACATATATAACCTGCTCGTGGGCAAGGCTGGCGTAATGACCGAGCTGACTGTCAACACGTCGGCAAGCGCAACAGGTGCGCGCCGCATCGTCGTGAAACCCATCGAAGACGAATACGCGCTCTACCACTACGAGTGGGTGCAAGGCAACATCAAGAAGGTGGAAGAAGCCACCGACGGGCGTGTGGGCTACATCTATATCCCCGACATGGGTCCCGAGGGGCTTAACGAGTTTGTGCGCTACTTCTATCCGCAACTCAACAAGGAGGCACTCATCATCGACGACCGCGCCAACGGCGGCGGCAACATCTCGCCGATGGTCATCGAGCGACTGCTGCGCACCCCCTACCGCATGACCATGTACCGCGGTTCGGCAATGAACGGCACAATCCCCGAAGGCACGCACTACGGGCCCAAGGTGCTGCTCATCAACAAATACTCGGCAAGCGACGGCGACCTGTTCCCCTGGAGCTTCAAGGCTGTAGGGCTTGGCACAGTAGTCGGCACACGCACATGGGGCGGCATCGTGGGCATCACCAGTCCGCTCCCCTACATCGACGGCACCGACGTGCGCGTTCCTTTCTTCACCAACTATGACGCGCGCACAGGCAAATGGATAGTTGAAAACCACGGCGTTGACCCCGACATCTACATCGACAACGACCCCATCAAGGAGTATGCCGGCATCGACGAGCAGCTCAACAAGGCAATCGAAGTAGCCCTTGAGCAACTGAAAGACCGCAAGCCGCTCCCCAAGACCCCGGCTCCCCGCACACTCAAAGACCTTGGCGTGAAATAAACCTCGCAACACGCAAGCAAGTACATCAAATATCTGGACGCACGAATGAGATTCATTCGTGCGTCCTTTTTATCAAAAACATTTTTGCTAAATTTGCATTAGTAAACATCTTAACATACATTTTTCATCTATGAACATAACAAACAGGATAGTTGCCGCCGTTGCCGTGTGCGCCAGCATCTTGCTGGCGGCCTGCAGCAACGCGCCCGAGGTGCACACCACCGAGCGCGGCACACAATGGCACTGGGAGAACGGAACCATAGTGATTCACTCGCCCGAACGCCCTGCCGGGCAGAAGAGCGTCATCGGGCTTACTGCCCCCAAGCTCGAAGTCGTGCGCGTAGGGTTCGTGGGGCTTGGAATGCGCGGTCCTGGGGCTGTGGAGCGTTTCACCCACATTCCGGGCACGCAGGTCGTGGCTCTCTGCGACTTTGAGCGCGAACGCGCCGAGGCTTGCCAAGAGTTGCTCACCAAGGCATCAATGCCACAAGCGGCGATATACTCGGGCGAAAAGGGATATGAGGAGCTGTGCCGCCGCAACGACATCGACCTCGTGTATGTCGCCACCGACTGGCTCCACCACTTCCCCGTTGCAAAGTGCGCGCTCGAAAACGGCAAGCACGTAGCCATCGAAGTGCCTTCGGCAATGAACTTGGAAGAGTGCTGGGCACTCATCAACCTTAGCGAAACCACTCGCAAACACTGCTTCATACTCGAAAACTGCTGCTACGACTGGTTTGAAATGAACACGCTCAACATGGCGCAACAAGGCGTGTTTGGCGAAATCATACGCGCTCAGGGGGCATACATACACAACTTGTCGGAATTTTGGGACCACTATTGGAAAAACGGCGAGCAAGACAAGCTCGGCTGGAGGCTCGACTACAATATGCGCCACCGCGGCGACGTGTATGCCACCCACGGGCTCGGTCCTGTGGCACAAGCCCTCGACTTGCACCGCGGCGACCGCATGAAAACTCTCGTGGCAATGGACACCAAGTCGGCAATGGGCTCGCAGCTTGCCAGCGAACGCCTCGACTCGGCTTGCACCGACTTCCGCAACGGCGACCACACCACCACCCTCATTCGCACCGAGCTGGGCAAGGTGATTGAAATACAGCACAACGTGATGACCTACCAGCCATATAGCCGCCTGTACCAGCTCACCGGCACCCACGGCATGGCAAACAAATACCCCGTTGAGGGTTATGCCGTCGAAGCCGAGCAACTGTCTGCCGCCGGCGTGCCCGATGTCGATGACTTGTCGGCACACAGCTTCTTGGACGAGGACGACATGAAAGCCCTCGTCGAGAAATACCAGCACCCAATCTTGAAGAAATATGGCGAACTTGCCCGCGAAGTGGGCGGACACGGCGGCATGGACTTCATAATGGACTCTCGTCTTGTGTATTGCCTGCAAAACGGGCTGCCGCTCGACATGGACGTGTATGACCTTGCCGAATGGTGCTGCCTTGCCGAACTTGGCGAAATATCGATGGACAACGGTTGCGCCCCGGTTGCCGTTCCCGACTTCACCCGTGGCGAGTGGAACGTAATCGACGGCTACCGCCATGCATTCGCTTCGCCCGAAGACGAGGCTATAGCCGCCCAAAAAGCCGCCGAAGCCACAGCCAAACTGAAAGGCAATTAGAAAGCATTCCTTTTAGTTAGCAGTGAGTGGTTAGCAGTGAGTAGTTAGCAGTTAGCAATTATCAGTTAGTTCATTAGTGCTTTTATCGCTGGTTCCCCTAACTGCTAACTACTAACTCCTCACTGCTAACTGATTACATACTTCTTGCTGTTAGTCTCAATCAGCAGTCCACCGCTCTTATCCGTTACAGACATTTCAAAATCGCCAAGAACCTCGTTCTTGAAGTAGCCTGTGCAACCACCAAACCCGCCACTTCCAAATTTCCTTACGCTCTTGGAAATATCCGAATTGGATATGGGCTTGACCGACACCCGACTGAATGGCTCTGTTACTACATAAAAGATGCAAGATGCTGTATCAGAACAATATCTCGCAAAAATGAGCTTTTTAAGAAATGGCTAATTAACCTGTTTGTCCTCAACGGATTAGTTGTAATTTTAACAGAGTATTATAACTATAAAAATTAGTGTCCGATAAAAAATCTTGGTCAAACTGCAATATGTTGATATATAGTAAATTATGAGCGAATTCGGCTGAAGAGGTTTATCAATGGCTACAACCTTGATAATTAAATGTATATGTTTGGCGGTCATTAATAAAAAATAGAACAGGGGGCGGCGAAGCCGTCCAACTATGGCGTAACCGACGTGTGACGCAGCCTCACGTAAGTGGGCAAGGAACCGTCGGGCAATACCTCACTTTAAGCACAGGGCCTCGAAGAGGTCCAACGGAAGCCCATTGTCATTCTTGTGTGAGGGAACGACGCTCATGTTTTGTAATGAATGTGTTACCAAGGCGGCACGTTGGACCTCTTCGAGGCCCTGCTGCGTGGGTTTCATCCCGAGGGTTCCTTGCCCTAAAGGGCAGCGTCGCCCTCGGTTAGCGCATAGTTGGACGGCTTCGCCGCCCCCTGCTCTATTTTTTATTAATACACGGTTTTAGATCTAAAACCGCTCTTTACTGTCAAAACGTCTCCCGTAATTTCATATATTATCCATGCATGGCATCAACCTTCGACATGTAAACCACTGTTGCCATGGCGCATGACCGTTTTTAAGACCGCAAAAATCAAAACCACTTGGCTGCAAACAAATGCCCCCACGCAAATCGCCTCGCGCTCTGTCGCCGGTACATTCCCTTTTACCGCTATCAAGAACAGCAGCATCACAATTGCGGCATCTGCCATGCTCGAACCGAAAAAGCACTTCACAAACCGCCGCCATGCCAACCGGGTCTTTATCAAGTAACCCACCATGCACACAACAGCCACAGCGAAAGTAAGTACCGACGCAACCTCGGCAGCAAGCCCCATGTCGTACCCGGCATATACCAGCGCGACACCCTGCAAAAGCATTGCCATCGTCAATGGCACACCCCATGACACATTCTTATTATTCCGTTCCATAAAATTACCATTAAAAAATTTATATACAAATATATTAAATATAAAACAAATATTTGCCATATTGTAAAATATAAATTTAGATACAAACCTTAATAGGTAATAATATAAAATTTACATTCCACAACATAACAAGTAGTCAACCCCTTTTCGGCATAAGAATTTAAAACCGAAAAAGCAAAAAATAGATAATGCTAAATGTTTAACCATAATTTTTTCCGATTAATTTTTTCACCTTCAAAATTATGGCAGCCATATTAACGCCCCAAATTTTAAGCCTTTTTTCTTGTGGACATATAACTCAACCATACATACGTTAAATAATTATGACCTAATGAGTTACAAATATGTCCACAAAAAAAGTTGTGGACATATATATAAAAGGGGGTGTAAATCACTAGGAAAATGCCTCAGATCTGCCTTCGTACTACATTTACGGCTGAAAAATTTTTCGACAAACATTAATTTAATAACTTTGTTCAGCCTATTAATTTCACTATAATGATACAGACAAAACTGATTACCATAATAATATTGGCACTAATAATTAACGCATGCTCTCAGAAAGAAGGAACAATTGCGAACCAGTTGCAAATTGCAGACAGCTATATTAAGACACAACCTCAAAAATCATTACAAATACTTGATAGCATAAATAGTAGAGGACTTGGCAAAGACCCTTATTTTGCATTGCTTTATGCACAAGCAAAATACCGCTGTTATATTCCCGCTGAAAACGACTCATTAATAAAGGTGGCACTTGCGCATTACTCAACTTGTGACAATGCCGATATGAAAGCAAAAACATTCCTCGTTGCTGCACAAATTTATGAAGAATTAAGTATGCATGATGTATCACTTGGTTACATTCATAAAGCATCAGAATATATTAGCAACGTCAGCGACGCATGGGTTTCATATTATATATATTATTTATGGGGCAGGTTACTACAAGACGGGTATGATGTTAAATCCTCCATCGAGCCATTTGAATTATCCTTGCTATGTGCAAATAAACTTAATGACACATCCTCAATAATTACCAGCCTGAAAGAACTGAGTTACAGCTATCTTGCAAATAACGACACCATTACAGGTATTCAAAAATTAGACCGTGCCTTAGACTTGGCAATCAAAGCAAATTCTTGTCAAGACCTTGCATCATTATACGGGCTTAAAGCTCAAACATACTATATGCTCGGTAGTTACAACGAGGCATTACGGTTTATCGACAAAGCCTTGGTTTACAACCACCTGCTTAATGGGAGCGATACCATCTCAAATCTAAATTTTAAGGGACGATTATTGATACTTACCAACCGACTCGATTCGGCAGAATACTATATAGAACGAGGACGCGACACTACTACATTGGTAAAAGCTAATTTATATTATAGTTGCATGGGTATGCTACGTGAGGCACAGGGTGATTATAAGGGTGCATTGGAATATAACAAACGACATTCGGCTAATTTATTGAAGATTGCAGCAGGAATTGAACGAGACAAGGTTGCACGACTTGACAAGCAATACAACACAACCCGTATAGAACGGGAGAACAGCGAGCTGAAAATAAAGCAGCAACAAAGTTGGCTTTATATATTGGCAATCATAATTATATTGGGCATAGCAGCCTTTGTTGCATACACAGTATATTCACGGCGGCGCAAGCAATTGCTCGACACCTTGCGCCACCAAAGCGAGGACATCAACCGCTTGCAACAGAATGCAGCCCTCTTGATGGACGAAAAAATAAAGGCAAGCGAACGTGAAATGGCTCTTGCAGCCCAGGCCAATGATAAAGACAAGGAATTGAACACTTCGAGGGCTTTGATTGCCGACTTGAAAAAGCGGATATTGCTGAATAACCGTGTGGTGAAAAAAGTGCAAGAGACCATCGACGCAGCAAAGAGACCTAAGACAAACAGACAGCCCGAGCCTTTTTCCGATGCCGAAATATCGGAATTGGTTGCCGTCGTAAACGACTGCTACAATGGATTTGCCAACGCTCTCACGGCACAATATCCATCGCTGACTGGCAGCGAGATATGCTTGTGCTGCTTGATAAAGATAGGGCTTGACAATCCCAGTTTGTGTGCAGTTCTCGGTATTAGCGACAGCGCGCTGCGCAAACGCAAATATCGGCTGAAAAGCACAAAGTTCGACCCCGTGAAGCAATTCGAGACCCTCGACGATGCACTGCAAAGCGTGCCGCTGCGCAAGCGGCAGGAAGATGCCACCGATAAGTGACATCTTCTCACTGCCCACTCTCATTTCTCACTCACTCAAACAGCAACGAGCCGAAGCACTCGGGGCGGTGGAAATCGGGCGACGGGGCTTCGACACGGTTCCACGAAACGAAATGCGGCTGCCGCAGGCGGTCGCCACACTTGAAGAAGTTGGCACCGACCCGACTACCACTGAGCGACACAAGCGAATGCTTGAAAAACGTGTCGAGCGGTATCGACAATGCCACTTCCCATGCCGTCTCGCCCACTCGCTCGACAAACGGCTCGCTGCCGAGGCTCGCCCAGCGCGTCACCCCGGCAAGCAACTCGGGGGGTGCAAGCTCCCTGTCGTGGCGGTCGCGCCCTGCGCCCACCAATATCCTCCCGGCGCAGTTGCATTCTATGTTGTAATAAATGCCGTCGCCACCGTCTGGCATAAAGAAAAATTCCACACACGAGTCCTCCCACACGTTGCCATTGTCGGCAGCGGCAACGGCAGCCACGCTCTGCTCCGTCACCCTGTAATGCAACATGATACACCGCCCAGCATGGGCGATGCGGAACCCCACCCTCGGGCAATAGGGATATTCAACAGCCCAATCCACCTCGTCGATAGCATTCCAAGCCACTTGCCCGCGGTCGAGCAAGGCAGGAATGGCATCGGCACTTGCAGCCTCGCAATGCAAGCGAGGCACCACCAACTGTTTCATTTCAAACATTCTTCGATAAACTGTTTCATTTCATCGCTATGCCCTTCAACGCTTTGTAGCAGCTTGAATTGCGCACGGGTGCGCACCAAGTTGTGAGAGGCATACTTTATCTTGTAGTAGGTGTCGCCGTTGATGTAGTCGGCAAGGAAACGCACACACTGCATATAGGGGAACAGTGCCGCCGCATAAGGCAAACCTTCAATCTCGACGGGCAACAGGAACGAACGTGCCGACGACAGATAGCCACGCGTGAACGCGCGGAATATCTCCATGTCGAAGTTCACGCGGTCGAGATCGGGGTCATCCTCAAGCCCGGTGTTGCCGGCAGTGCGCAAGAAGTCGCCATAGTCGGAAAACACAAACGACGGCATCACCGTGTCGAGGTCGATGACACACAACACACGCCCCTGCTCGTCAAACATCATGTTGTCAACCTTCGTGTCGCAGTGGCACACGCGCTTGGGCAACACTCCCTCGCGGTGCAGCCGCTCGGCAAGGCACATGGCGTCTGCCCTACGCTCAATCTCGTCCAAGTAGTAGCCCACCTCAGCCACGCGTCCGCAAGCGTCGGCAGCTACAGCCTCGCGCAACTGCTGCAACCTGAACTCCATGTTGTGGAAGTTGGGTATAGTCTCGCCCAGCGTGTCGGGAATGTCGGCAAGCATCGCCTGGAAATCGCCAAACGCCTCGCCGGCACACTGCGAATATTGCGGGTTGACTGTGGCATAGGTCTTGGCGCGAGGAATGAACACCATCATGCGCCAATAGTTGCCCCCGGCTTCATAATAGGTCTTGCCCGTCGTGGAGGCAATGAAGTGCAGCACCTTGCGCTCAATGTCGCTCTCGCCTCGCTCCACGAGCTTGCGGCGTATGTGACGCGTCACAGCCTCGATGTTGCCTTGCAGCATATCCACGTCGGTGAAAATCGCATGATTGATGCGCTGCAACACATAGTCGGGGGCAGCCTGCCCCTCGGTTGTCACTTTATATGAGTCGTTTATAAGCCCAGCCCCAAGCGGAGCAATCTCTGCAACACGCCCCTCGTGGCAGAAGTGGGCTACAATATCAATCAATTTTTCCATAATGCCATGTATATTGTGTTATAAAAATGGGTGCAACCCAGCAACGAGCCGCACCCACAAGCCTTGTATCTATCATTCGGGTATCAACGTAAAGCCCCAGCGATATTCCCTGTTGGCAGGAATGGTGCTGTAAGGCTCGGGGCGGGCACCCCAACTGTCATATCCACCCACGCCCTGCTGCTTCATGTCGATGCACACCTCGACGTAATTGCGCGGCACGATGTCGATGGCATGATGCTGCCTCCTGAGCACGTCCTTGGCTGCAGCCTCATCGCGGTTGGCAATCTCCTCGGGCGAAAAATTGTTCCACTGGTAGGGGAACTGGCGAGCCTCTTCCGAGTCGAAGTCCTCGACCGAGTTGCGAAGCGCGTTGAAGCCCATCAGCGAGTCGGCGCGCACGGTCAGCCCGCGTCCGTTCTTCTGTTCCAGCGTCAGCCAGCGCACGTCGGTGTGGTGCCCGTTCTCCTGCGGACGCACGTAGGGGTAATACAGCCCCTCAGCCGTGTTTTTATATATGCCGATGAATGTACCAGCCTTGCGGTCGGAATAGTTCTCCTCGGGTCCTCGACCGAAGTATTCCACATTGTTCATCATGGCAGGCAACCTGAAGCGCACCCCGATGCGCGGCACTTCGAGCTTCGACGAGTTCTTGCGCGCATCTTCGCTCCGCGGCGAGAAGGTGGCAAGCCGTGTAGCCTCCGACACTTCAATCTCGGTTTCGCTCATCTCGGTCGAAGTAAACACCATGTCAACTTTCACAGCCCCCGACGGGTGTATGCGGTAGCTCATGCGATAGAGGTTGCCGGCAGGCAGCAAATAGTCGGCAGTGACTACTGCATCGTCGCCATCTTTCGATATGCCAGCCTCAACCACATTGAAGTTACTGCTCGACTGCTTCCACACCTGCAGACGCTTGGGCGCGCCGTTGCCATAGTCGTTGTCGTTAGGCGCACGCCAGAAGTTTGGCTGCAAGCCGAATCCGTCTTGGAAATATTCCACACCGTTCACCTTGTAGGAGGTGACGATGCCACTCTTCTTGTTGAACACAAACGACACCTTGCCCGACCGTGCAACAAGTTCGTCGCCAACAGCCGACACTTCGAGCGTCTTACCCGATGTTTTCACAGCCACCGGCAGCGGCTCGATGGGCAAGCGGAACTGCTCGCGGGCAATGTCGCTGCCTGCCGGCACGCCCGGCTCTGGCTCGACTGCCGTGAAACAGAAGTTCACGAAATATTCGGTGCCAGCCTTCGGCTTGCACTCATCGACAGGCACACTAAACTCCTTTGCCTGCTGCGGCGCAATGTCGAGCGAAACCTTTCCGCTGCGCAGAATCTTGTCGTTGGCTGTCACTTCATACGTCATCATGTATTTCTTCAAGTTGGTGAAGTAGAAGCGGTTTTTAATCAAAAAACGCCCCTCGTTGAGGCTCAGTGCCTCGATGCCCACATTCTGGTAGGCATATTTCACCTCCACCATAGCCGGGTGGGGAGTGCGGTCGGGAGCAACCAGCCCATCGCACACAAAATTGCCGTCGCTCGGCGCATCGACGCCATAGTCGCCACCGTAGGCATAGAAATGGTTGCCGTTCTCGTCATACTTGTCGAGCCCGTGATCGACCCATTCCCAAATGTAACCGCCCTGCAAGTGGGGATATTTGTAGATAGCCTTCCACTGATCCCACAGGCTGCCAGTGGAGTTGCCCATAGCGTGGGCATACTCCGAGGGCACCACCGGGCGGTCGCTCCCCTCGGCACCAATCTTCTCAAGCCAGCCGGCATTGGGGTATTGTGGCACATACATATCGGTATTCCATTCCCACAAGGCGCGTTCGTAGTTAACGGGGCGGTTCATCCACTCCTTGTCGGCAGCCTTGAGCCACAGATAGGTGTTGTAGAAGTTGTAACCGTTACCAGCCTCGTTGCCAAGCGACCATATCGTCAACGACGGATAATTCTTGTTGCGCTCAAACATGTTGCGAGTGCGCTCCATGTGCGGCTTCAGCCACTCGGGATTGTTGCCGAGCGTGCCACCGCGACGCAAGTCGTAGCGCATACCGTGGCTCTCGATATTTGCCTCGTCATACACATACAAGCCATATTCGTCGCACAATTCATAAAAACGGCGATCTTGCGGATAGTGCGACAGGCGCACCGAGTTGATGTTGTTCTGCTTCATCAGCTCGAAGTCCTTGCGCATAATCTCCTCGGTGACGTAATGCCCCGTGGCTGGGTTATGCTCGTGAATGTTCACGCCCTTCAGCTTTATAGGCTGCCCATTGACGAGGAACAACACACGCTCCGTTCCACCAATCTCCACGGTGCTTATCTCTATGCGGCGGAATCCCAAGTGGTAGGGAATCACCTCAGCCACCTGTCCGCCATCTTTCAATGTCATCAACAGCGTGTAAAGGTTTGGCGTTTCCGATGTCCACTTTGCCACGTCGGCAATCTCGCGGTCGAACCTCACGGCAACCTCCTTGCCAGCCTCTACTGCAGCCTGCTTCTCGTCGCTTGCCACCACGTTCCCCTTGGCATCGATTATCTCGTATGCCACCGACAGGTTGGCAGTGGCAGCCTTGTGGTTGCGCAAGTCGGCTTCAAGGGCAAAAATGCCATTCCTGTAATTGTTGTCGAGGGTTGACTTCACATAGAAATCTCGGATAGCAGCACGGGGTTGCGAATAGATGAACACATCGCGCTCGATGCCACTCATGCGCCACATATCCTGGCATTCGAGGTAAGAACCCGTGCTCCAGCGGAAAATCTTCAACGTGAGCACATTCTTGCCAGCCTTCACATAGGGGTTGATGAGATATTCGGCAGGATTCTTCGAGTCTTCGTTATACCCCACCTCCTTGCCGTTGACATACACATACACCCCCGACTTTGCCCCGGCGATGTGGAGGAATATGTCGCGCTCAAGCCAGTCGGCAGGAATGTCGATGTCGCGGCGGTAAACGCCCACCGGGGTCTCCTCGGGCAACAACGGCGGTTGCGGATTGCTTGGCTTGAACTCATAATTCAGGTTCACATAATATGGCGTGCCGAAGCCCTGCATCTCCCAGTTGCCCGGCACCACAATATCGTGCCAGCCCGACACATCAACGCCGGCATCGGTCACGTTGGCAGGCAATTGCTTGTAGCCGTCAACATAATAAAATTTCCACGTTCCGTTAAGCAGCTTGTAATATTGGCTGTTCTCGTAATCCAAGGTCAATGCCGAACTGCGGTCGCCATAGGTCATGAATGCCGCACGCGCCGGCTCCTTGTTCACCGACACCACTTGTACATCTTGCCAGTAAGGCAATTGCTCGCCAGCCTCGCTTGCGCGGGCACTACCGACTGCTGTCAGCCCTATGGCTGCAGCCAGCAAAATTGTCTTTTTCTGTGCTAACATCAAATTTACTGTTTTATAGGTTTATCTTTTTTCAAATAAAGGGAAATCGGGATTGTCAACATGCCCCGACTGCATAATCGCCTTCAGCTCTTCGGTAATCTCAGGGTACTCGTCCAACAAGTTATGCCGTTCCGACGGGTCGGCAGCGATATTATACAGCTCATAATAAGGCCTTTCGCCACGCACGTTCATGTGCAGCAGCTTCCAGTTGCCTTTGCGCACGGCTTGCCGCCCGTTGAGCTCTTGGAACTCGAAATACAGGTATTCATGTTCCTGCTGTCCTTTCTTGCCCGTGAGCAGCGGCAACAGGCTCACGCCGTCTTCCCCCTCCACAGGTTTTGCCTTGGGATTAGTGATTTGGCGGAACGTGGGCAACATATCCCAAAACGCACACATGAAGTCGGTTTCCGTTCCTGCCTGTATGTGCCAAGACACTATCATAGGTACCCTTATGCCACCCTCATACAAATCGCGCTTGTAGCCACGGTATATGCCGTTGCTGTTGAAAAAGTCGGGGTCGGCGCCCCCTTCCATGTGCGGACCATTGTCGCTCGAAAATATGATAATAGTGTTGTCATACAAGCCTTTTTCTTTCAACTTTGCCACTATTTGCCCCACATACATATCAAGCCGTGCCACCATCGCCGCAAACGTAGCATGGGGCTGTAGCTGGGTGCAATATCCCCCCTGGCGGAATGCCGGATTGCCAGGCTCGGTACCCTTATAAGCCACTTCGGGGAACTTGCCACGGTAATGCTTGATTATGCTATCCTCTGGCACTATCAGCTCGGCATGTGGCAATATCGTGGGATACCACATGAAAAACGGCTCGTCGGCAGTCATACTGTCGAGATATTCGAGTGCCTTCGAGTGTATCAAGTCGGGTGCATAAGTGCCTTTGCCATACTCCACTTCGAGCACATTGTCGTCGAGCGTCACTCGTTGATCGTTATCCCACAAGTGGTCGGGATAGTAACTGTGGGCAAGCAACTGGCAATTGAAGCCATAAAACCTGTCACACCCTTGCGACCGAGGGTCGCCGGAGGTTCCCACAAAGCCCAATCCCCACTTTCCGAAAGCCGAAGTCTTGTAGCCAGCCTCCTTGAATGTATGGAATATGGTATGGGTACTGGCTGGCAATGGGAATTGCCCTTCGGGGTCGAGTTCGATATTGCCTCGCACGGGTGTGTGTCCACTATGCATTCCAGTCAACAGGCACGAACGCGACGGTGCACTCACGGTAGTACCCGAATAGCACTGCGTGAAGCGCATTCCATCTTGCGCCAAACGGTCGATATTGGGGGTTTCAAACTTCTCTTGCCCATAACAACCAAGGTCACCATATCCCAAATCGTCGGCAAGGATAAACACTACATTAGGCTTTTGCTGTTGGGCTTGGACGGTGACAAGTCCACCCATGCCAAGGCACAAAATGCCAGCAGCAAATTTGTTATTCATTGTTTTTAGGGTTATATGTTTATGTATTCGGGAAACTGTTTCTGCAAACTCTTTGACAGTTTCCTATACAAAGATAGTGCAAGTTGAGCGCAATACAAAAAAAAGAACTTGTTCATTTTTGCGTATTGCCGAGACGCCGCCTGTATCAAAATCGGATTTGATGTAACGTTGTAGGAACGCACAGCTTACTCGGGGTGCGCAACACACGGCACCTTCATTTAAAGCGGAGAAGGAATACTTGGGGCGGCGAAGCCGTCCAACTTTGCGCTAACCGACGGCGACGCAGCCCTTTAGGGCAAGGAACCGTCGGAACGAATTCCTCCCATGCAGCAGGGCCTCGAAGAGGTCCAACGTGCCACTAAGGTAGTGTTTAACCAAGCATGGAGGATATGTACATTGTTCTTTCAAGCAAGAATGGCAATGGAGTTCCGTTGGACCTCTTCGAGGCCCTAAATTGGGTGGAGATTGTTGCGTCCGACAGTTCCTTGCCCACTGCGTTGGACTGCGTCACTGTCGGTTACAACATAGTTGGACGGCTCCGCCGCCCCCAGTGTTCCCATATTCCGTCATTTCGTTTTAAATGAAAGAGCCATGGCATTTTCTCATCTTACCCCCCACACCAACGCCGTGCAAACCGATTCAGCTTCAGCAATAAAATCCATCCGTCTCTTCGCAGGAGACGGATGATATCATCACAAATATACAGAATTTATTTTTATTTATTGATTACCAACCTCAAAAAAATAGAACCACAAGTATATACATATTCGATTGCAGTTGTTGTTATGTAATTTTTAGTCTAAACAGATTTATAACAAATTGAACAATTGATTATTAACTCTCATATCCGTCTCCTGCGAAGAGACGGATTACATAGACCTAACCATAAAAAAACTACCGTATGGCGAACTATTACAAAAGCTGCATACTTTGCAGCGTACTATTTCTATCTTTGCATGCCTCTGCCGCCAATAGCGACTCGACGACACAACCGTTGATTATCGGATATGGCAACGGTGATTTGGAAACCGATGTCGAGATGGGCGAACCAAGCTATCCGATTTATATACGACAAGCCGTAGAATTTCCTTCAACTCTAATGCAAAAGCTATCTGGCAACAAGATTACCCACATTAGAGTTCCATTGGCTATGGAACCCTCAGAGCAGGAAAATCTCATTTTCCTATCCCACGACTTGACTGCCGAGCCGTTCTACTTACAAGAGGTTACCAACTTGTCGCAGGGATGGAACGAAATTGTCCTCGACAACAGTTATGAAATTGCTGGCGACAAGCCGCTTTTCATTGGCGTGAGCATCAAGAGCAAGGGTATGATAATATCGTTTGACGGCGAAGCAACTCAAAACAATCTGGCGAATTGGCTTGCATTTTCACAGACCGACAATGGCAACACCGTATGGAACTGGTATCATGAAACAGGGGGCAACCTGAACCTACAAGCCGTGGTTACCGGCAACAATTTACCTCAAGATGCAGCTTCAGTCAAATCTCTGAACGTAGGCAAATGCCAGCCAATCGACAGCAGTTTTCCCATCGACGTGGAAGTACGCAACATGGGTGCAAATTCCATCAACAACATCACGATTACATGCATGTTCAAGGACGAAAAACATACAGCCACAATCGATGGCATCGACATTCCGTCGAACGGTTACCAACTCGTTACTATCGACGACTTTGCCGTCTCAGCCAAAAGCATAGCTCCACTCTCGGTGAGCATCGACATGGTAAACGGCAATCCCAACACCCACAGCGACCACGTTGCCGAAACGGGCAACCTGATACTCAACAGCAACTACGTTCCACGCAATATATTACTCGAACAGTTTTCGAGCCAGTATTGCGCAAATTGCCCGACGGGCCACGCCACAATTGCCCGCAGTGTGCAGAAATACAGCAACGTGATATGGGTGACGCACCACTGCGGATTTGCCAACGACAAATTCACGATACCACAAAGTAGCGAATACCTGAAACTGTTTGACAGCAACATCGGTACATACAATCCTGCAATGATGGTCAACCGTACTAATATGCAGAAGTATGGCGGCTCATCGAGCAGCCCTGTAACTGAACCCGACCGCGAAACCACTCCGAGCATATTTGCCGGCGAGAACGATGCACCTGCATATGTCGCTCTCGACATCGATCCTGCCTATAATACTGCCAACCGATTGCTCGAAGTGACTGTAAACGCTGCCATAACCCAAGGCAACGCATCGAAGATTGACGGCGACAACGTGCGACTGTTCATCTTCCTTGTCGAAGACGGGCTGATGGCTGTGCAACTCAACAACCGCGAGGAAATACTTGAAAGCTACCGTCACGACAACGTGTTGCGACACATACTCACTGCCACTTGGGGCGATGCCGTAGAATTCGATTCCGATGGTAACTTTTCATCAGCAACCTATTCCTACACCCTGCCAACCGAATGGAACCGCAACAACTTGCGCATCGTGGCATTTTTGGCAAATTCCGACCCTGCAACGCCCAACAACAACATCGTTTACAACGCTGCTCAAACGCCAGTCGGCGGCACCTCGGCAATCGACGGCATCTCGACGGACTACAATTCACAACAATACTTCTCAATCACTTCGAACCGCATCACCACTGCCGCAGAATGCACCATCGACATATTTTCGGCCAACGGCTCACGCGTTGCCCATGCCGACCGTTGCAGCGACATCGACATCAACCACCTCGACCACGGAGTTTATATCGTGCGCGCAACAATCGACGGTGGCGGCACACAAACCACGAAATTCATCCGCTAAGAGCCACAGCTCCATAATATCTTAACTAAAACCTATTCATTATGAACTTTAAACGAGTTTTTTTACCATTAACGGCATTCTTGTGCCTCGGCTTGCAACAAGCCATTGCCCAAGACGCAACGCCAACCGACAACTACTACTGCGGATTCAACACCCAAGAGGAATTCGACACATGGACGAAAGCCACCAATTGCGACATCTCATGGGAATGGAACTACAGCTACTGCTCACTCAACACTGGCTTCAACTTCGGCGGCGACACCGACGCATGGATGTTCAGCCCCAAAATCAACATCGAGAACCCCGACAACTTGTGCATCAGGGTGATGATGAGAACGGCATCGACCGAGTGGTTCAAATTCACAATGGGTGCCGAAGCGTCGGCACAGGGTCAAAGCATCGAAATCATGGACTATCCCGACGGCTTCAACAATCGGAATGAACAATACTATGTGTTCAAGCTCCCCTCGGGGATAGAGCCGGGTGAATACTACTTCGGCATACAGGCATACAACCCGTGGATGATGGGCAGCCGCATCGACATATACAGCTTCGAGCTTACCGATGCAACATTGTCGTCAATCACTGGCATCATAACCGACGAGGAGGGCTCGCCCGTGGCTGATGCCACAGTGACCATCTCGGGAGCTACCTACAAAGCCATCTCAAAGACAACCGACAGCAACGGCAGCTACACATTCCCCGAAATGTCGGCTGGCGAATATTCATTTAAGGTTGAAAAAGCCGACTACGTTACGGTGGAAGAAACCGTGACGGTTGAACGCGGAATCGACACCGAGAAGAACGTTACGCTGGCACTGGTGCAAGAGCCTCGCACCGACGTGAGCGGCACCGTTGTCGATTCGTTCGGGAATCCCATCAGCGAAGCGACGGTAGAAATTTCGGGCGATGAAACCCACTCAGCCACAACCGGCAACGACGGATCATTCATCATCAACGATGTGAAAATCAGCGACAATCCTTACAGCATTGAAATAAAATATGCCTTGAAGAAGACCCACCGCGCCGAGTTCACGTTGACCGACTCACCATTAGACTTGGGTACAATCACGCTCGAAACCAATGTGATAGCCCCAGGCAACATTCAAGCCAGCCTGTTGCAATACGGCACTTTCGTGTCGTGGATGATGCCGATGTGGGAGACAGAGATGTTCTACGACAACGGGGCATACTACGGGCAGGCAAGCGTGCAAGGTGAAAATGCCGCGATAGGGGTGCGATTTGCCCAACCGGTGATATTGAATGGCATGAAATGGGTGACAACCACAAGCTACAAACGCGAAACAGTCGATGTAAAAGTGTATGCGCTCGACACCTATGGCAACCCCACCGATGAAATCCTGTATGAAGCCGATGGCATCGCCACCAAGAACTACGACTTCGACGGCAATATGCAATGGACCGAACACGTGTTCGACACTCCCATCGAGGCTGGAAACGGCTGCTTGGCTGTAATCATAGGTCCCAATTTGTATGTGCCTTACGATTCTGGCACCGAGCCATACCCGTATAGCTACCAATACTACACTGCCAACGACTACCTCCAAGACGAATTTGCCAATATCACCTTCAACGGCAACTTGCTGTTGCGTGGATTCGGCTACATGATGGGGATTCCCGATGAAGACGAAGGCAGTCCATTCAAGTCGAAGATGCGCATGTTGCCACTTGCCGACAACAACGCCGATAACGACGCAGAGCTGACATATACCCTGTGGCGTGTTTCGAGCGAGGACCACGACGCAGCAATAGCCTCGGGCGAAATTGTCGCAGCCGACTCATGGACTATCTTGGACGAGCAACTGGCAGAAACCAACTACTTCGACCGCACATTCAAGCAATTGGCACAGGACGACTATTACTATGCAATACGTGCCAATTTTGCCGACGGGCAGACATCGGGCATCAAATTCTCGCCAATGGTCGAAAACAATATGCGCACCAACGTCACTATGCAGGTTTACACCGACATGGGCTTGGGCTTGACCGACGGGGCGCGTGTCACACTCGAAAGCAACGGGCAGGACAACCCAACCCTCACGGCTACCGTGACCGATGGTGTTGCCACATTCAACAATATCCGCAAAGGCTCATACAACTTGAGCATCGAGAAAAAAGGGTTTGAAAGCATCTCACAGGCAATAGATCTCAGCTCTGATAACAATTACACCTCGTCGTATGCCATGACCTTCATTCCCGAACGCGTCGTCAACCTCAATGCCACGCAAGAGGGCGACATGGTGACGCTGCAATGGAACCAACCTCAACATATCGCCGACGACTTCGAGACGATGCCCGACTTTGCCGTCAACTGTGCTGGCACTCTCGGCTGGGAATATATCGATGCCGACGGCGCAAAGACCTATGAATTGGCTGAGGTGACACAGCCATTCGAGAACATGGGCGAACCAATGGCGTTCATGGTGTTCAACCCGTCGAAAACGCAACCCGACTTGTTCAAATACGTGCGCCCGCACAGCGGCAACAAGGTGCTTATCGACATAGCCATCGACCAATTTTATGCGCAGGGCAAGCATAACGACGACTACTTGTTCTCGCCGACGCTCAACTTCGCCGACGATTTCATATTCAGCTTCTATGCCCTTACTTGCTACTCGGGGTTGGTAGCCGATAACGAACAATTCATGGTGGGATACAGCACAGCCGACATCGTCAGCACCGACGGCATTGAGTGGCTCACCGACGAGCCACAAGAAGTGGGCGGACAATGGACACAATTCTCATACAATATTCCCAAGGAGGCTCGACGCGTGGTGCTGCGATGCGTGTCAGACCAACGTTTCATGTTTGCCATCGACGACATTTTCATTGGCTATGAAACCACGTTGGCACAAGAACTTGCAACCTACGAAATATACATCGACGAGGAATTGTTGGGCAGCACGGCTTCTCGCAGCTACAGCATATCGGGATTGGAGGAAGGCGACCACTTGGCAAAGGTGGTAGCCGCCTACACGCACATGGACGGCACACGCCAATATTCCGAGGAAACCGAACTCATATTCACCGTCGATGGCACATCGGGAGTGGAAATGGCAACGCAAAACGACAGGTTCACATACGATGCACAGGCACGACTCATTCGCACAGGCACGCCGAGCCACATCAAGATATTCGACTTGCAGGGCAGCCTCGTAGCCACCTACCACAACGTGCAGGAAGCATCGACCGAGCATCTCGGCAACGGCATCTACATCGCCAAAGTGACATCTGCCACTGGCACAACCACCCACAAAATTGCCGTAATCAATTAGGAATCATTTCGGCTTGAGAGCAGATGGAAACGTCTTTCGCCGTCGTTGCAGTTCATACCTGCACCGGCGGCGAAATTTTTCATCAACCATGCCGTAAAGACACAGGTCATAACACACGGCACGGGGAAATCTACCAATTGGAAAAACACCAGCCAATGCCAACTCACTTAACTATACAAACGGTTCCTAATTGATAAAAACTCCTAATTAATTATGCAGGTATGAATGTTATTGCTTACCTTTGCACACGTATTTTCCCTCGCTTGAAAATTTGAAAAATATTCTCATATATATAGCATTTCTTGTAGTTACCCTTTGGGTGTGCCATAGCTGCAACGTTGCCAAGCAATCGACCGAAGGAACCACTACCGATTTGCCCCCCACTATCGAAGAGTTGCTCGGCGACACCATTGATGCCGCCAAACTCGATTCCGCAGCTATGCTCATAGCCGACTCGGTGAAAAGCGCAGCCGCTGATAGCATTATAAAGCAACTTAAAGGTACCGCACCTCTCGACTCAATAACCGACAAGCAGTCAAACGCCACAGCAGCCATCGGCGATTCGACAATCGCAACTGCCGACAGCACACGACTCGACACATCGGGCTTGAAATCACGATTCGTGATGACAATGGTCGATCTCGACAACACTGTGCAATTCACAGCCAAAGACTCGCTCGTGTTCTACGGCCGCAACAACGCCTCGATGTATGGCGACGGCGACGTGACCTATGGCGATATCAACCTAAAGTCGATGCAAATCGACATGAACATGGACAACAGCGAAGTGTATGCAATTGGCCGCCCCGACAGCACCGGCGAGATGCAAGGCTTGCCCGTGTTCAAAGACCGCAGCGGCGAATACGAGTCGAAAACCATGCGCTACAACTTCAAGAGCAAGAAAGGCTATATCACCGAAGTAGTTACGCAGCAAGGCGAAGGCTTCCTCACTGGAGGACAGACCAAAAAGATGGAAAACGACGAATACTTCATCAAGGAGGGCAAATACACCACCTGCGACAACCACGAACACCCACACTTCTACCTGCAACTCACCAAGGCAAAGGTGAGGCCCAAGAAAGACATCGTGATGGGACCTGCATACATGGTGCTTGCCGACGTACCGTTGCCACTTGCCATCCCGTTCGGGTTCTTCCCCTTCAGCGACAAATACTCATCGGGTATCATAATGCCGACATTCGGCGACGACTACAACCGTGGATATTACCTGAAAGACGGCGGTTATTACTTCGCAATCAACGACAAAATCGACCTTGCCCTGACGGGAGAAATATACACCAAGGGGTCGTGGGGGCTCGCAGCCCAATCCTCCTACCGCAAGCGTTATAAGTTCTCGGGCAGCTTCAACATAAGCTTCCTAACCACTATAAGCGGAGAAAAAGGCGAACCCGACTACTCCAAGCAACAAAACTTCAAGATAGCTTGGACCCACTCGCAAGACTCGAAAGCCAACCCCAACATGACTTTCTCGGCAAGTGTCAACTTCGCCACCAGCGGTTACAGCCGCAACAACCTCGACGATTACTACAACAACTCGTTCACCGAGAACACCACGAGTAGTAGTATCAACATGACCTACAAATTCCCCAACTCGAAATGGAGCCTATCGACATCGGCAAACATTTCGCAACGCTCGTCCGACTCGACACTCACCGTGTCGTTCCCTAACATCACGCTCACCATGTCGCAAACCGCCCCGTTCAAACGCAAAAACGCCGTGGGCAGCGAAAAGTGGTATGAAAAAATCAAGCTCTCCTACACCGGCGTATTCCAAAACTCACTCACCGCCGGGCAGAACGAGTTTTTCAA
Organism: uncultured Bacteroidales bacterium; assembly: GCA_949285735.1. Lineage (GTDB taxonomy): Bacteria > Bacteroidota > Bacteroidia > Bacteroidales > Muribaculaceae > Avimuribaculum. Next base: position 25,449 of record CASEAQ010000015.1, on the reverse strand, counting down.
GAAAAGCCTCATCAAGGACTGGCGCAACGGTATGCGGCACAACATACCCATTTCTGCCACATTCAACATTTTCGACTATATCAACGTCACGCCCAATATCACACTCAACGACCGCATGTACACCAGCAAGATACGCCAGCAATGGGATCCTGCATCATCGGCAGTTGTGCGCGACACCACATATAGTTTCTACAACATCTTCGACTTCTCGGCATCTATTTCGCTCGACACCAAGATTTACGGATTCTTCAAACCGTGGAAGATTTTCGGCGACAAGGTGCAAATGATTCGCCATGTGCTTACGCCAACGGTCTCATTCACCGGTGCTCCCGACTTCAGCAGCCCGTTCTGGGGATACTATGGCACATACGCCTACACCAACCCCAATACTGGCAAACTCGTCAACACCAAATACTCCTACTTCTCCCATGGCATTTTCGGCAGTGTTGGGCAGGGCAAGACAGGATCGGTGAGCCTCTCACTTGCCAACAACGTGGAGATGAAAGTCAAGAGCGATGCCGACAGTACTGGCGTAAAGAAAATCTCTCTCATCGAGAATTTCACCGTCAGCCAGTCATATAACTTTGCCGCCGACTCGTTGCGATGGAGCAACATCAACACGTCGCTGTCATTACGACTCGTAAAGAATTTCAACCTCAACCTGTCGGCAACATGGGATGTTTACACCTACCAGCTTAACGAGTATGGTACACCTGTGCGCGTCAACCGCACCCGCCTCCAAGCAGGCAAGGGTCTGGCGAAGTTGTCGAGTACGGGTACTTCATTCTCCTACACTTTCAACAACGAAACATTCAAGAAAAAAGACAAGAAAGAGCAAAAGAAAGAAGAGACCCCCGAAGCCGTAAGCCAATACGCCAACCGCAAGGAGGAAGAGGAAGAAAGTGGCGGCAAAACCGATTCGGGCATCGAGTTGAATCCCGATGGATATGCCAAGTGGGATTTTCCGTGGAGCTTGACCGTAAACTATTCAATAAACTATAGTTACGGAGACTTCAACTACGAGAAGATGGATTACAACGGCCGAATCACGCAAAACCTAAGTTTCTCGGGCAACGTGAAACCCACTAAGAACTGGGCTTTCAACTTCTCGGCAAGCTATAACTTCGACACTGGGAAAATAGCATACATGAACTGCTCAATATCGCGCGACCTGCACTGCTTCACCATGAGTGCCAGCTTCGTGCCCGTCGGACCCTACAAGTCCTACAACTTCCACATCGCCGTGAAGTCGTCGCTGCTCAGCGACCTCAAATACGACAAGCGAAGCAGTTCGTCGAACGGCATAACGTGGTACTAACGCACTCGTATCCACCCCTGATGGCACAAAAAAAGAACGCGCAGCTTGCGCGTTCCCACGAGTAAAGCCTTTGGTCACAGCACTGCAGCAACGTCGGAAAGTGTCGCCACCACGGCATCGGCCGAGCTATAATCACCGCAATTGCCAGCCGGGTTGAAAAATATGGCGTGCCAACCGGCATTTTTTGCCCCACAAATGTCGGTTTCGTAGTTGTCGCCTATCATGACACTCGACCCAGCCTCTGCTCCGCACACGCCGAGGGCATAATCAAATATGCCGCGCAATGGCTTGGTTACGCCGCAATCGTCGGAAAGCACAATGCGATTGACATACTTGTCGAGCCCAGCCGAAACCAATTTGCGCTGCTGCACACCCTTGAATCCGTTGCTCAACACATTAACATCATATTTGCCGCTAAGGTATCGCAGCATCTCCCCTGCCCCGGGCACAGCCAATGGCTGCCACGACAGGAAGTCCAAGTATTCCTCATTCATCTCGGCGCACTTGCCGGTAGGGCAACCAATCTTTTCAAGCGCATACCTGAACCGCTCTTCCATCAAGTAGCTACGCGAAATCTTGCCATAGTGGTAAAGTTCCCACAACCGGCTGTTTATGTCGTGATAGTGGCGGTCGAAAGTTTCATAGCTTGCATACCCATCAAGCCCATACACATCATATATATGCCGCAGCGAAACCAGCGAATTGCGGCTGAACCACCATATCGTGTCGTCGAGATCGACAAAAACCGTTTTTATATCTCCAATCATATCATTCCACATCTGTTATATCCAACCCTTCCTTAATCAATCTTGTCGATTCGCCACCAGCGGTAGTCCACGCTACCATCCTTGCCGGCATTGTCGTATGTATCAAGGCATTCGCGGCGTTTTATGTATGCCACCACACGCATGGTCACTGGCAACACCACCACCTCATAGACCGTCTTTATGACAGCCTGGCTCCAAATCAAGGTCAATACCGTCGTCCAAGGCAACACACCGCCGAAAGCTATCGGGAAGAATATCAGCGAATCGACACTCTCGCCAAACAACGTTGACAATATGGCACGCGCCGAAAAGTGCCGCCCGCGGCTCATCACCTTCATGCGGCTCATCACGTATGCATTCACCATCGAGCCACACAAGAAAGCAGTGAAACTGGCAAGCAAAATGCGCGGCGTGCTGCCATATACCAGCTCCATCGCCTGCTGCCCCTGCCACACAGGGTCGGGCGGCAATGCCAGGGCAAGTTGCACAAGCAACACCACCACCAAGTTCATCAAGAACCCGAGCCAAATCACAAACCTTGCGCGCCCGAAGCCATACACCTCGACAATGCAATCGTTAATTATATATGAGATGGGAAACACCACAAGCCCAGCCGTAGCCGACAATGGACCTAATTTCACCACCTTCACCTCAAGCATATTGGCAACCACAAGAAAAATGCAAAACAACACCGCCAACAATAAAAACGGTACAGTAAACTTCTTATTCATCTATAATATTCCATAAAATCGAGTGCAAAGTTAGCAATTTACCAACTACCTTCGTCACACCCAAAGGCACATACACACAAAGCCGCCGCGCCAACCACCCCGGCAAGCACACCTAAACAAGTGAAAAACAAAAATTTCTACGATTTTTTCTTTCCGCCATACTTTTATTTCAAAAAAAAGTGCGATATTTGCACCTACAAATCTGATAGGGTGTGTTTAAACACCCGCAAACGCCCCATAAAACGGATTGCCGCGCCCTCATTCGGGCAGGCTTCTGTTTATGCACCATAATGCAAATACGGGAAATTTTAATATAATTAAAAAAAAATACGAATACAATGACTAAAGCAGACATCGTAAACGAGATTGCAAAATCTACTGGTATTGACAAAGCATCGGTACTTGAGACCGTAGAGAAGTTTATGGAAACCGTTAAGGACTCTTTGGCCAACAACGAGAATGTTTACTTGCGCGGCTTTGGCAGCTTCATAGTTAAGACTCGCTCGCAAAAGACAGCTCGCAACATCTCTAAGGGTACTACGCTCATCATACCCGAACACAAGATTCCAGCATTCAAGCCTGCAAAGGTTTTCATGGAACAAGTGAAGTAATCTCTCCATTACACACAATATAACGAAAACGCTTCTTGTGGCTTTGAGGCACACGCGCCTCCACACCGCCCGAAGCAAAAATGTTTGGAATACACAAAAAACATAACTCTTAAAAAATTATAGATATGCCAAGCGGAAAGAAAAGAAAAGGCCACAAGATGGCAACTCACAAACGCAAGAAAAGACTGAGAAAGAACCGTCACAAGAAGAAATAACAACAATTATTTCATTGTAAATCACGGCTTTCACAAACAAGTCTTACAAAAGAACAAACAAAATGACACCCGCAAGGTGCGGATTGTGCTTCATTGCGTTTGTTCTTTGTAAATAAAGACAACCTCCTCCTCCAAACCTATCAAAAACGCGCCACAAACGGACAACAACGGCAGCTTGCACCAACACACGTGGTTAAGGCACAACCTTTAGAAAAAACATCTTTGTCACACACACAACGCAGTTTTTCTCTCTCACTCTGTATGAATGGCACAAAAAGAGGTTTATAATTACTTACGTGTACACGGCTAATTATAGTGCGACAGGAACTTCGCCAACCACACTCCTATACAGGGGGTTAGTGCAAGCAAATTTTGGGGCTCGTATTAATATAAAAAATTGTATGTTTAACCATCAACGCAAGTAATGAGAAGCGAACTCATTGTTGACGTCAGACCCGACAACATATCAACTGCATTGACCGAGGACGGACGACTTGTATCTCTACAAAAAGAGTCGAGAGATGCATCGTATGCCGTCGGTAACCTTTATATTGCCAAAATCAAGAAGTTAATGCCCGGACTCAATGCAGCATTCGTCAACGTGGGTTTCGAAAAAGACGCATTCTTGCATTATCTCGACTTGGGGTCGCAATTCAAGACCTACCAGCAATTTATCGCTACCGCGCTCGAAGACAAGCGGCACGTGCCGCAAGTGTCGAAAATAAAGCCCGAGCCCGACATCGACAAGCACGGCACCATCACCGACGTGCTCGAAGTGGGCAAGGAGCTTATCGTGCAAATAGCCAAAGAGCCTATTTCATCGAAAGGTCCTCGCCTAACCACCGAAATATCGTTCACTGGGCGTTTCCTCGTGCTTATACCTTTCAGCGACAAAATATCTGTTTCTCAGAAAATAAAGTCAACCGAGGAAAAATTCAGGCTGCGGCAGCTCATCGAAAGCATCAGGCCAAAAAACTTTGGCATCATCATACGCACATCTGCCGAGGGCAAACGAGTTGCCGAGCTAAACAACGAGCTTAAAGCCCTCATGAAATGCTGGGAAGAAAGCATCGCAAAGGCACAACGTTCCGACGCGCCATCGCTCATCTACGAAGAAGAGAGCCGCGCCGTGAGCCTCATTCGCGACATCTTCAACCCGTCGTTTGAAAACATTTATGTCAACAACGCCGAGATTTTCGACCAAATACAGCACTACGTCACGCTGATTGCCGCCGACAAAAAGGAAATCGTGAAGCTGTATGCCGAAGACACTCCCATATTCGACCACTTCAACATCACGAGGCAAATCAAGACCTCGTTCGGAAAGACGGTTTCGTTCAAGTCGGGTGCATATATCATCATCGAAAGCACCGAAGCCCTGCACGTAATCGACGTGAACTCGGGCAACCGCTCGAAAAACTCGACCAACCAGGAGAGCAACGCCCTCGACGTGAACCTGCGCGCTGCCGACGAAATTGCCCGCCAGTTGCGATTGCGCGACATGGGCGGCATTATCGTCATCGACTTCATCGACATGTCGCAAGCCGACCACCGACAAGCATTGTACGAACACATGAAGGAGGTGATGGCAAACGACCGTGCCCGCCACAACATATTGCCGCTGAGCAAATTCGGATTGATGCAAATCACTCGCCAGCGCGTTCGCCCTGCCCTCGACATAGCCACTGCCGAGGCTTGCCCGTCGTGTGGTGGAAAAGGCGAAGTGCAACCGTCGCTGCTATTTACCGACATGCTCAAAGACAAAATCGACTACTTGATAAATTCGCTCAAAGTGGTCAATTTCACCATGTATGTACACCCGTTTGTCGATGCCTACCTCAAAAAAGGGCTAATCTCGGAATACCGCAAGTGGCGCATCGAATATGGACTGAAATTCCGCATTCTCCCCGACCAGTCGCTTGCCTACCTCGAATACCGCGTGTATGACAGTCGCAAAAACGAAATCGACCTCAAGGAAGACAAGGACACAAGCACATCGACCAAAAAAGAATCGCGTTCAAAAAACGTAAAAGACGAGTAATGCTCCCTCTACTTTGCCACATAGGTGACCAAAGTAGTTTTCTCTGTAAATGGGTTCATCATTGCCTCAATTTTATCACTTGCGGTTGAGATAAATAATTGTAACTTTGCGGCACGATTAATGACTGAATTGGCAATATGAGCAAACACCAGACCACTGCCACACCCGTCAAGGCATCCGAACGCTTCATGATTCTCGACATATTGCGCGGTTTTGCCCTGCTGGGCATTGCCATCGCCAACTTCCCCGAATTTTCGCTCTACACATTCCTGCACGACGATGCCGCAGCTGCAATGCCCACCGCCGCTGCCGACCGCGTGGCGCGATTCGTGCAATACATGCTCATCGACGGGAAGTTCTACACCATCTTTTCCCTGCTTTTCGGCATAGGCTTTTCGATAATCATCTCCAATGCCGTGCGCAAGGGCGCAAACGGCTTAGGCATATTCTTCCGCCGCATGGTGTTGCTCGCCATCATCGGCTTTCTGCACCTGATGCTGCTGTGGGGCGGCGACATACTCATGCTATATGCCCTGCTGGGAATGCTCTTGCCGCTGTTCCGCAACACCACCAACCGCACTCTGCTCACATGGGCTGTCGTGATGCTGTTGCTGCCCGTAGCCATCGACACAGCCACACAACTTGCCGGGATATACCTTTCTGCCCCGGTAGTGGAATTGCAACAACACTATTGCGCAAAATATGGAATCACTGATGCCAACTTCGCCTACTGGCTGCGCGACGTTACCGACTACCGCGGCGTATATGAATTTTTAGTACAAGGCGCACTCGTCAGAGTACAGGAATTTATCGACGGCAACCGCTACTTCAAGGTCTTCGGACTCTTCCTTTTGGGCTTCTACATCGGGCGCAACCGCCTCTATGCCCGCCTCGAAGAATTTCAACCCCGGCTGCGCAAAATCGCCCTATGGGGCTTGCTGGCAGGGCTTCCGCTATCTGCCCTCTATGCTTGGAGCGCAACCAGTAGCCACCCGCTGGGCAACGCCCTCCACTCGGTATTATACCTCATAAGCGTCTATCCGACAAGCATTGCCTACGTTGCACTTATGTGCCTTATATACCTCCACACACGCGACTGCCAGCTGTTCCGCCTCCTTGCCGCCCCGGGCCGCATGGCACTCACCTGCTACATCGGGCAGTCGGCAATAGGAATGCTGCTCTTCTATGGCATCGGGCTGGGGCTTGGTGCCGACATGGGTCTCGTGTATGTGCTTGCAATAGCCGCTGCCGCCTATGCCGCCGAAGCGGTCGTATGCCGCCTGTGGCTGCACTGGTGCAACTTCGGACCACTCGAATGGGTGTGGCGAATGCTCACCTATGGCAAGGCGTTTCCCCTTTTAAAAAACCCGTAAGAAACAAAACAATTTTTCCAAAAATTGAAACAGATTACACAAAGCTCCACCGACGGGCTTCTCGCAATGATACGCGAAGGGAAGTCGATGACACTGGGCCAGCAAATGTGGCTAACGGTACAGCTTAGCGTACCCTCCATCCTGGCTCAATTCTCATCGATTGCCATGCAATACATCGATGCCTCGATGGTGGGAAGCCTTGGTGCCAACCCTGCGGCATCAATCGGACTGATGTCAACCACCACATGGCTCTTCGGCGGGCTATGCAGTGCCGCAGCCACTGGCTTTTCGGTGCAAGTCGCCCATGCCATAGGCGCAGGCGACATAAGGCACGCGCGCAACGTGCTGCGGCAGTCGATAATGTCGGTCATGCTGTTTGGTTGCATGATAGCTGCTATCGGAGCATCAATCAGCGGCTACCTGCCAGGCTGGCTTGGCGGCGACCCCGCCATACGCAGCGATGCCTCGATCTACTTCCTAATATACTCGCTCTTCCTGCCCGTGCTGCAAATGAACTTCCTCGCAAGCGGAATGTTGCGGTGCAGCGGCAATATGCGCATTCCCAGCATGCTCAACGTGCTGATGTGCATTCTCGACGTGATTTTCAACTACTTCCTCATCTTCGACACACGGCAAGTGTCGATATTTGGCGCAACGGTCAATATGCCCGGTGCTGGGCTTGGCGTGGAGGGAGCCATACTCGGCACTGTCCTTGCCGAAACAGTCACGGCATCGCTCATGATGTGGTATCTATGCCACCGTTCGCCAATGCTCAACCTGCACATCGACAGCGGCAGCTTCATGCCCCAGCGCAGCACACTCAAGAAGGCTCTGCACATAGGCTTACCGATGGGGCTGGAGCACTCAGTGATTTGTGGAGCGCAGATTATGAGCACCGTCATCGTTGCCCCGCTCGGCATCTTCTCGATTGCCGCCAACTCGTTTGCAATCACAGCCGAAAGCCTCTGCTACATGCCGGGCTATGGCATCGCCGACGCTGCCACCACCCTCGTAGGGCAAAGCATCGGCGCGCGGCGCATGGCACTCACCCGCCGCTTTGCCTACATAACAGTGGGCATGGGCATGGCGATAATGGGCATCATGGGCGTGGCAATGTACCTGTTCGCCCCACAGATAATCGGCATCATGACACCTGTCGAGGAAATCCGCCAACTCGGGGTGATGGCGTTGCGCATCGAGGCATTTGCCGAACCGATGTTTGCCGCAGCCATAGTGGCATACGGCGTGTTTGTCGGCGCTGGCAGCACCATCGTGCCGAGCATCATGAACTTCTTCAGCATCTGGGCAGTGCGGCTCTCGCTTGCCGCATCGCTCGCCCCGGTAATGGGGCTGAAAGGCGTGTGGATAGCCATGTGCGTCGAGTTATGCTTCCGAGGCACGATATTCCTCATTCGCCTCGTCCGCGGCCGTTGGATGCGCATCAAGTAGCCGCCAACACTACTTTATTCGTCAATCGTCTTAATGAAGCGGGCTGGCACACCGCCCACTATGCTACCTGCCTCGACATCGCGGGTGACGACCGCCCCGGCTGCCACCACGGCATTGTCGCCGATGGTCACCCCCGGCAGGATTGTGGAATTCGAGCCTACCCACACATTCTTGCCAAGCACGATAGGCGCAGGAATGGTTGACTTGCGCTTTTCAGGGGCAAGACCGTGGTTGAGTGTCGCAAACACCACATTGTGCCCTATCTGGCAACCGTCGCCAAGCACCACTCCGCCATGGTCTTGGAAATGGCAGCAAGCATTGATAAAAACACCCTCGCCAACCGTGATGTTTTTGCCGAAGTCGGAGTAGAACGGCGGGAAAACCCGCAACGTTGACGGCACCGTATAGCCGAAAAGTTCCGACAGGTAGCCACGCACCTCGTCAGGCGTGTGGTAGGCAGCATTCAGTGCAGACGTCACACGCCGAGCCTCGCAGCTCATTTCGTCCATAAAACGATGAATCTCATCGGTGTCGAGGGGTTGCCTCGTCTTCACATATTCCTTAAATTCGTCTAACGTCATAACCTTTTTACTAATTCATTTTCCGTGTGCAAAAATACTCAACATCGCGGTAACACACATAACCCGAATTACTGTTTTAGAGCCAGTTTCACTGTCTCTTGCCACATACTACTGCCATATATCAGAAAAAATGTGTAATTTAGCGCACTATTTTGCAGTTATTGCGCATTGGCACTAACGCACTATACACCCAACAAACTGATTATTAATGGCAAACGACAAAAAAATAAGAGTTGGCATCACTCAAGGTGATACCAACGGAATAGGTTACGAAGTGATATTGAAGGCACTCGCCGAGCCTATGGTGCTCGAATTGTTCACTCCTGTGATTTACGGCTCGACCAAGATTGCGGCTTTCCACCGCAAGGCATGTGGGGCGCAGCCCATTCAATTCTACAGCATCGACAATGCCATTCAAGCTCGAGATGGCGCATATAACATGGTGGAAATACCAGGGCTCGACGACCTGAAGGTGGAATTAGGCACGCCCAGCGAAGCTGCCGGACGCGCCGCCTTTGCATCGCTCGAAGTTGCCGTCGCCGACTTGCGCAACGGCATCATCGACGTGCTCGTAACCGCGCCCATCGACAAGAACAACATCCAAAGCGAAACTTTTCACTTCCCGGGCCACACCGAATATCTCGAAACTGCCGCCGGCGATGGCAACCGCTCACTCATGGTGCTGTTCAACGACCGCATCAGGGTGGCACTCGTCACCACCCACCTGCCGGTGTCGCAAATCGCCGGTGCAATCACCAAGGAAGCCATCATCGAGAAACTCGAAATATTCAACCAATCGCTCCGCAAGGATTTCGCCATCGAATATCCCCGCATCGCAGTGCTTGCCCTCAACCCTCACTCGGGCGACCACGGGCTGCTTGGCAACGAGGAGAAAGAAATCATCACTCCAGCCATCGAGGAGGCGTATGCCAAGAAAATTTGCTGCTTCGGGCCCTACTCTGCCGACGGGTTCTTCGGCAATGGCAGCTACACAAAGTTTGACGGCGTGCTTGCCATGTACCACGACCAAGGGCTCGCCCCGTTCAAGACAATAGCTATGGACAACGGCGTAAACTTCACCGCCGGGCTGCCGGTGGTGCGCACCTCGCCCGACCATGGCACGGGCTACGACATAGCCGGCAAGGGGTTGGCAAGCCCCGAGTCGATGCTCGCCGCCATATATGCGTCAATCGACATTTACCGCAACCGCCGCATCTACGACGAAATCCACGCCAACCCGTTGCGCAAGCAATACTTCGACAAGAGCAACGACAACGTGGTGCTCGACCTGAGCAAGGACGATGATGACAACGGCACCACCCCTGTGAATGTATAATCCACATAACCACAAAAAATAACGACAACAATGAACTACGCAATTATAGCAGCCGGCGAAGGCTCGCGGCTGGCGCAAGAGGGCGTGCAGAAGCCCAAACCACTCGTTGAACTCAATGGCACGCCAATGATAGGCCGCCTGATAAACATTTTCACACGGTGCAACGCCGAGAGCATAAGCATAATCGTCAACCGCGAAATGACCGAAGTAAAGGAATACCTCGACTCGGTGAAACTCGACATTCCACTCAACATCGTGGTGAAGTCAACGCCAAGCTCGATGCACAGCTTTTATGAGCTGAGCCGCGTGATGCCCAAAGGCAAATTTTGCCTGACCACGGTCGATACCATCTTCAAGGAAGACGACTTCGCCCGCTACATAGCAGCCTACGAGGCTACCGACGGCTGTGACGGAATGATGGCTGTCACCCCATTCATCGACGACGAAAAACCACTCTACGTCGATGTCGATGATGCAACGATGCAAGTGCGCGGATTCCACGATGCCCCATTCGAGGGTGTCCGTTACATCTCTGGTGGAATCTATGCCCTCGGAGACAAGGCAATCGGGGTACTCGAATCGTGCATGCAGCAAGGCATCGCCCGAATGCGCAACTTCCAGCGCGCCCTCATTGCCGACGGCTTGAAGATAAAGGCGTTTCCCATCGACAAGATTATCGACGTTGACCACGCAGGCGACATAGCCACCGCCGAAGAGTTCATTCGCAGCTAAGACCCGTTTTACAATAGCAACTGCCACACATTGCCTCTGTGCAAGGAAACGCGGCAGTTGCCGACACACAATAAAACAACTCAATCGACACAATTACAAAAATGGCAGAAATAGAAATTGCCGGTATCATGCGAGCCGGCGCATATTCGCCCAACCACATCGGCAACGATGCCGCAATATTCAACGCCACAGCCGAACACTTGCGCAAGCGTGGCTACATCGTCAACATCTATAACGAAGACCGCTTCAACTCCTCCGACATAACCGAACCGGTGATATTGAACATGTGCCGCGAACGAGCATCAATCAACAAGTTGCAAGAACTTGAAAATGCCGGAAAACTGGTAATTAACTCGGGCTTCGGTATCGAAAACTGCACCCGCGAACGCATGACGCGCATATTGCTCGGCAGCGGCATACCATATCCCGACAGCCTCATTGTCAACACCGACGAGGCTGTAATCCCAGCCCTGCAAAAAGCTGGATTCCAAAGCTGCTGGATAAAGCGCGGCGACTTCCACGCCATGCACAAGGAAGACGTGAGCTACGTGAGGCATCCCGAGGAGGCTCAGGAAGTGCTGCAAGAATACTTCTACCGCGGCATCAAGCGCGCTGTCATCAACAAGCACTTGGTGGGCGACTTGGTGAAGTTCTACGGCGTACATGGCTCGCCATTTTTCTATTGGTTCTATCCTCTCGACTTGGGGCACAGCAAATATGGCTACGAGGTCATCAACGGCAAGGCACAAGGCATCGAGTTCGACAAGGAACGCCTCAAGCACATTTGCCAAATGGCTGCCGAGGAACTCAACGTTCTCATCTACGGAGGTGACTGCATCGTGTCTCCCACGGGCGAAATCCGAATCATCGACTTCAACGATTGGCCCAGCTTCGCACCGTGCCGCAACGAAGCTGCCCCATACATTGCCAAGTGCGTGATAAGCGAGATTAAGAAGAAATTCTAAAAACACAACTTTAAACAAACCTCCATAAGCAACTGTTTTTTTGATTTAATGGGAAAATTTGCTCAAATAAAACAACAATACAAATCCTCGCTCAAATCACTCGACACCGAGGAAACACTCGACTTGATGTTCTACCGCCCGATAGGCTACATGTGGGCATTGCTCGCAGCCAAGCTCGGCATCACACCCAACGTGATCACCATCGCCTCGATTTTCCTTGGAGTGACAGCCGGCGTGTTGTTCTATTTCCATGACAACTTGTTGTGGCTCAACTATATCGGAATCGTCTTGCTCATCTGGGCAAACAGTTTCGACAGTGCCGACGGGCAACTTGCACGCCTCACACACCAATACTCGCGCCTCGGCCGCATTCTCGACGGCTTGAGCGGCGACTTCTGGTTTGTGGCTATTTACTTTGCAATATGCTTCCGCATCAACGAGACCAGCGCATTCTTCATGCCCCACCCGTGGATGATATGGACAATGGCTGTGCTGGCAGGAATGTGCCACGGCAAGCAGGCAGCCAGTGCCGACTATTACCGCCAGTTCCACCTCTACTTCCTGAAAGGGAAGGAGGGCAGCGAACTCGACAGCTGTCCGCAGCTCGACGCTAAACTGAAACAACTCTCGTGGCGACACAACTTCTGGCAGAAGTTCACCCTCTTCTTCTACCGCCAATACACCGCCAACCAAGAGAAACTCACGCCGCGAATGCAACAGCTGCGCAAGATTCTCAAGGAACGCTACGGCGACGATATTCCGCAAGACTTCCGCGATGCCTTCCGCGCCAAGAGCAAGCCATTGATGAAATACACCAATATGCTGTCGTTCAACACTCGCGTAATCGTGCTTTTCATCTCGCTAATCGTGCAGATGCCGTGGATATACTTCGCATTCGAGCTGACGGTGCTCAACATCATGCTCGTATATATGATATGGAGGCACGAACGCATCTGCCGCAACTTCATAAAAGAACTTGAAAATGGAACATATTGACAACCTGAAAGGTATAATATTCGACTACGGCGGCACCATCGACAGCCGCGGCGTACACTGGAGCGAAGTCATCTGGGACGGATACTGCCATACCGGCGTGCCAGTGGGCAAAACCGACTTCCGCGACAGCTATGTCTATGCCGAACGCGAATTGGCACGCACACGGCACATCTTGCCACAGCACAACTTCTACGACCTGCTGCTGATTAAAATGCAAATCGAGCTTGGCAACCTTGCCGACAACGGCAAGATAACGCCTGAGCAAGCCAAGCAGTATGCCCAACCCGTGGCTCGATACTGCTATGAGCAGGCTCGCGCATCGGTCGAAGAGGCAAGACCTGTGCTCGAAGCCCTGCACGCCCGTTTCCCGATGGTGCTTGTGAGCAACTTCTATGGCAACGTCGAAACGGTACTTGCCGACTTTGACCTGCGCCGTTACTTCGGACAAATCATCGAAAGCGCAGTAGTAGGTGTCCGCAAGCCCGATCCTCGCATCTTCATGCTCGGCGTTGAAGCCCTCGGTTTGCAACCATCCGAAGTGCTGGTCATCGGCGACAGCTACAAAAAAGACATCGTTCCTGCCGAATCGATTGGATGCCATGTCTTGTGGCTCAAAGGAAAGGGTTGGACTGCCGACGAAGATGCCGTACAACACCCCTGCATCATAAAAAGACTTGCCGAAGTACTCGACGCAGCATTATAATTTATTTGCACAAAACAACCACAAAAAAGGTGAAATTCACCAGTTTTAACATAACCCAAGCCCTATTTGCATATTTTAATAACATACAACACGTTTATTATTTAAAATAATTTTTCTAATTAAAAAAATGGCACTACTTTTACCGCGCTTTTTGCAAGCAACAGTGCCATCATACGTGGCATTGCCTTGAACAACGAAATATGTTTAACGATATTAATTCATAACTCTTATGGCAAAAATTAATGTTGAAAAGGCCGAAGGCAAATTAGGAATCTTGGTTGTCGGCATAGGTGGAGCAGTTGCTTCTACTTTCATTGCTGGTACATTGATGGCTCGCAAGGGTCTTGGCATTCCCGTCGGCTCAATCACACAATTATCTACAATCAAATTGTCGGACGGTTCCACCCCGAAGATTAAGGACGTTCTTCCAATTGCTAAACTCGAAGACATAGTTTTCGGCGGTTGGGATATTTTTGAAGACAATATCTATAAGGCTGCAACACACGCCGCCGTTCTCACTCAGAAAGACATCGACAGCGTCAAAGACGAGCTTGAAGCAATCAAGCCGATGAAAGCCGCTTTCGACAACAAATATGTGACTCGTCTCCACGGCACTTGGGTAAAGAAAGCCGACACTAAGTGGGATTTGAAAGACCAATTAGTTGCCGATATCAAGAACTTCAAGGAAGCCAACGGCTGCTCGCGCGTGGTAGTTATATGGTCGGCATCGACCGAGGTATATGTACCTATGGCTGAAGTTCACAAGTCTCTCCCTGCTTTCCAAGAAGCAATGAAGAGCAATGCAGCCGAAGTTTCTCCATCGATGCTCTATGCCTATGCTGCCATCGAAAGCGGTTGCGCTTTCATCAACGGTGCCCCGGCATTGACTGTTGACTTCCCGGCTATGTGGGAACTCGCCGACGCTCACAATGCACCTATCTGCGGCAAGGACTACAAGACTGGACAAACGTTGATGAAGACCGTCCTCTCGCCGATGTTGCACACCCGTATGCTCGGCTTGCAAGGCTGGTTCTCTACAAATATCCTCGGCAACCGAGACGGTGAAGTACTCGACGATCCTGCTTCGTTCAAGACCAAGGAAGTTTCCAAGTTGTCGGTTATCGATACTATCTTGAAGAAAGACGAATATCCCGAACTCTACAGCAACATCTACCACAAGGTGCGCATCAACTACTATCCACCGCGTGGCGACAACAAGGAAGGCTGGGACAACATCGACATCATCGGCTGGATGGGCTACCCGATGCAAATCAAGGTGGATTTCCTCTGCCGCGATTCTATCCTCGCTGCTCCGCTGTTGCTCGACCTCGTTCTGCTTGCCGACTTGTCTAAGCGTTGCGGCTTCAAGGGCATCCAATCGTGGTTGTCGTTCTACTTCAAGAGCCCGATGCACCCGCTCGACAAGCAACCGGTTCACGACCTCTTCGCTCAAAACATCATGCTCCGCAACAAGATGCGTGAAATCATCGGCGACGAAGGTCACGTTAACGACTATCAAGAAGCCGAATATTAATATATTCTAACCCCAAAAACAACACAGGCGCGCCCAACAAGGCGTGCCTTTTTCATTCCCCCAAAAAACAAACCCACACACTCGTGTCCACCAATACCGTAGAGACGCGATTCATCGCGTCTAAAGGTCTCAATGTAGAGCCGTGGCGCGCCGCGGCTCATTTACTGCCACAAGGAAAAACACCTACTACCTCCCAGTCAAAACACAATCTGGCATACGAGCCGCGGCTCGCCACGGATCCACAACAAAATAAACATATTTGCAATTATGACGCTGCCCCACCCAACCAGCCTTGCATAAAAAGCAGCGGAGCCGAGATGCAGATTTTGTTAGCGCACCTCGGCTCCACGGCGATATAAAAGGAATACTCTGTTACTTCATTCCGAGCTTGGCACGGCGAGACGACCGTTGCCCATACCATATCACCACAATAAAGCATATCAATGGCAATACAAACGACACATTCACAGCTGGCATTCCAAACAATGAACCCATGTCGATTATCGCAGCCTGCACTGGAGGCAGTACCGAGCCGCCAAGGATAGCCATAATCAAACCTGCTGCGCCAAACTTGGCATCGTCGCCAAGTCTGTTAAGCGCAATACCATATATGGTCGGGAACATAAGCGACATGCAACCCGACACGGCAACAAGGCAATACATCCCGAGGCGGTCCTGGAAGAATATCACTCCAAGCGTGAATACGCAAGCTGCAATTGCCAGAATCTTCAACAACTGCCCAGGGTTGAAATACTTCAACAGGAACGTACAAATGAAACGGCTCACGCAGAAAAGAGCCATTGCAATTATGTTGTACAACTGCGACTCAACCTCGGCAGCCTGTTCTGTCATGCCCTCTGCCATGAACACACGTGTGCCATACTGGATGATAAATGTCCAGCACATGATTTGCGCCCCCACATAGAAGAATTGTGTAATCACCCCTTCGCGGTAATGCGGAAGCGAGAAAATACGCTTCATCGTGGGTATGAAATTTATCTTGTGCGACTTGTCGCTGTTCTTAGGCATCTTTGCAAACAGCACTATGAAAAACATAGCGAGAATAACAAGCCCTATTGCAAGATAAGGAGCAATGAGAGTGGCAAGGTCGGCATCGCGAATGGCGGCATACTCGACCTCGTTCATCGCCTCGCGGGCATCCGTGTCCATCGGGTGCAGCTTGTTCTGGATAAAGTTCATCGCCACATACATTCCAAGCAGCGACCCTATGGGGTTGAATGCCTGGGCAAGGTTCAAACGGCGAGTGGCTGTCTCCTCGCTACCCATCGAAAGAATGTAGGGGTTGCTACTCGTTTCAAGGAACGACAAGCCGCACGTGAGTATGAAATAAGCTATGAGAAACGGGAAATATTCGCCCGTCATCTTCGCCGGGAAAAAGAGCAAAGCCCCTACCGCATACAATCCAAGCCCCAGCAAGACACCAGCCTTGTAGGAAAACTTGCGTATGAACATGGCGGCAGGGAATGCCATTGCAAAGTACCCTCCATAGAAAGCCACTTGCACCAAGGCACCCTCGGTGACGCTCATGCGGAATATCTTCGAGAATGCTTTCACCATCGGGTTGGTTATATCGTTGGCAAATCCCCACAAGGCAAAGCAGCTCGTGATGAGGATAAACGGAACGATATAGCTCACCCCGTTGTAGCTAAGCAGGGGGGCTGATTTTTTAGTATTGTCCATTTAAGTAAAGTTATTCAGGTTTTTCGGTTTATTTTATAACCTGTCCGAATCATTATTGCTTTTAATGCACATCTCCATGGCACACCGATTGCCTTGCGAGACAAACAGAAAACAATGAATATAGCCTCGAAAGGCGCATAGACAATATCAATCCAAACAGGCTCTTAATGGTTTATAAGAGTGTTACAACACCTCGGCTTGTACCAATATGTTGCCAATGGCAGTAGCCTCGACTGGACCGCTCACGACAGGTATGCCCAGAGCTTCTTGAGTGAGGCGGTTGAGCAAACGGTTCTGGTTACCACCGCCGATGATGCACAATTCCTCAATCGACTGCCCGGTGAGACGGTTAAGCTCGTCGATACCGCGCTTGTAGCGCATGGCGAGCGACTGCATTATACACAACATATATTCACCCTGGGTCGCAGGCACTTGTTGCCCTGTGGCACGGCAATGCTCGGCTATGGTGCCTTCCATGCCGTCGGGATTTTGGAACTCGGGAGCATCGACATCGATTATCGACGCTATGCTGGCTTTTTCGGCATCGGCAATCAACACGCCGTAGTCAATTTCCTTCCCTTCTTCCTCCCATTGGGCACGCAACCGCTGCAATATCCACAGCCCGGTGATATTCTGCATGAAACAAATTTTTCCGCCCACGCCGCCTTCGTTGGTGAAGCCTGCCAGCCGCGCCTCCTCGGTCAACACAGGCTCGTCGAGCTCTATACCGAGCAACGACCATGTGCCCGAACTCAAGAATGCCCGGCGAGTGCCGGCACGCTCGACAGGCGGCAATGCCCGTATCGCGCTTGCGGTGTCGTGCGACCCCACGGCTATCACTTCCACTGGATAGTCAACGCCTATCTCAGCTGCCACCTCGGGGCGCAATGTACCGCGGCGAGTGCCTGGCATCACAATTTCGCCAAAGAGGTGCTGCGGCAATCCGAGCCGTGCTATCAACTCGCGATTCCAATCGCGGCTGCGGGCATCAAGCAACTCCGATGTCGAAGCGATGCTATACTCATTGTTGGCGACGCCCGTGAGGAAGAAACTGAACAAGTCGGGGGTGAACAGCAACTTGTCGGCAACATCGAGCCTCACATCGCCCTCTTTCTTCAACCCATACAACTGGTAAATGGTATTAATGGGCATCACTTGTATGCCGGCAACGGCATAGTGTGCTGCCACATTGTCGCCATGCAGTTCCTCGGGAAGCCCTACGGTAAACTGGTCGCGGTAGCATATAGGGTTACCAAGAAGGTTGCCTTGCTTGTCAATCAGCCCGAAGTCAACGCCCCAAGTGTCGATACCGATGCTCTTGATGCGATACCCCTTGCGGACTGCCATGCGCAATCCTTCTTTCATGTCTTGGAACAACGACAGGAAGTCCCAATAGGTGTGTCCGCCCATTCTCACCTGCCTGTTGCCAAAACGGCTTATGGTCTCCAATTCTAATTGACCTTGGCGGAACGAGCCGGCAATCACACGTCCGCTCCCCCCGCCATAGTCAACAGCTATATAAACTTCTTTCATGGGCTATTTTGTAACTTTACCCAGAATGTAAGTATCCAAGTCTTCGATTTCCTCTTGCGACAACACGTTGTATTCGAAGCCCGATTGCAAGATGATGCGGCAAGCCATCTCAAAGAACATGGCGCGCTCGAATGCCTCGTCGAAGTCTTTTCCGCACACCACTTGCCCGTGCTTGAGCATGAGTGCCGAATTATGTTCCTTCAATGCCTCGATTACGCCTTTTGCCAACTCTGGCGAACCCGGACGATAATAAGGAATGATAGGTATCTCACGACCTACGTGGCACGGGATTTCGGCAGTAACGTTGAAATTCTCGGGCTGCTTTTTCATGCAAGCAATGGCTGTAGCATAGGGCGACTGGAAGTGTAGCACGACATTCATGTCGGGGCGCTCGCGCAACACGCCCAAGTGGAACACGTGTTCCATCGACGGCTTCACGCCATTCACGCTCTCGCCCGTTGCGAGGTTGCAAATAGCCACTTTTTCCTTTTGAATGTTTGGCACCCACGAGCCGGTACCCGAGATAAGCACTTCGTCGCCAATACGCCACGAAAGGTTGCCACTGCTGCAAATGGTGAGACCTGCATCACCCACACGATGGGCTTGCCTTACAAATTCATCTATTTCAAGATTGGTAATCATAGTTTTCTGAGTTTAAGAAACGGGAAAGGAGGGTGCGCGTCCCTGTTGCGAGAGCCTCACCCTCTTCCCTTTGTCTGGTTTATGTAAAAAAGTTATTGTTTACTTATAGATAGGACCGTAGTTCATGCAAGCCCTGTAGTCGGCACCTTCCTTGTCCATGCCGAATGCGTTCCATGCTGCCGGACGGAAAATCTTCTCCTCGTCAACATTGTGCATGCACACCGGTATGCGCAACATCGATGCAAGCGTTATGAGGTCTTGACCGATATGACCATAGCTGATGGCACCGTGGTTGGCTCCCCAGTTGTTCATCACCGAGTAAACATCCTTGAATGCAGGCTTGTCACACAAGCGAGGAACAAACCATGTGGTTGGCCAAGTCGGGTCGGTACGCTTGTTGAGTATTTCGTGGATTTCCGGGTCAATGTCGGCAGTCCAGCCCTCGGCGATTTGCAACACTGGTCCAAGGCCCTTTATGAGGTTGATACGCGACATGGTTACAGGCATACCGCCACGAGACAAGAAGTTGCTCGAGAAACCACCACCGCGGAAGTAGTCGCGGTCGGCAGGCAACCAGTTGGTAGCCTTCAGGCAAGCCTCGGCATCCTTTTCGGTCATTTCCCAGCACGGCTTCATGCAATGTTCGCCGTTGGCGTTGATGCTCTCACCGGTAGCATCGAGCGTGGTAGCACCCGAGTTGATGAGGTGAATCATACCGTTGGCAGCAAGCCCTGTCAATTCCTTGCCAGTAACACGCTTCACTGCCTCGGGGCTCCAGTATGTACGCACGTCGCTGAACATTTGTCCGCAGCCTGTCAGCAAGTTGCCAAACAACATTGCCACAGCGTTGCAAGAGTCGTTTTCAGTTGCAAGCACAAATGCCTTGCGTATGCCATTCCAGTCGAATGTGCTGCACATCAATGCCTCGGTGAAGTCGCCGTTTGGCTTCCAGTCGGTCCACTGGCGTTGTCCTTGGAAACCACCGACGATGGCATTGTGGCCCAAAGCCTCTTCCTTGAAGCCCATTTCGCGCAACCTCGGGTTGCCGCGCATCAAGTCACGAACGATAAGGGTCATCTTAACCACAAATTCCCAGTCGGCATCTTTCTGCTCGCGAGTCTTTTGGCGTTCGGGGCGATTCTTGTCCCAACCCTCGTTTGGCTTGCAGTATTTTTCAACCCATGCCATTGCTTTCTTGAACTCTTCGGGGTCATAGATACCCTCGTCCATGCGGCGCAGAATTTCGGTCTCGTCAACACTTTCGTTGCGCATTCCCAAGTATTCTTGGAAGAAATCGTGGTTGACGATACTGCCTGCGATACCCATGCACTGGCTACCTATCGACAAGTAGCTCTGTCCGCGCATCTGGGCAACAGCCATTGCTGCGCGAGCCCAGCGCAATATCTTTTCAGCCACATCGGCAGGGATGGTATTGTCGTCCAAGTCTTGCACGTCGCGTCCGTAGATGCCAAATGCTGGAAGCCCCTTTTGTGCATGGCCTGCCAACACTGCTGCCAGGTAAACGGCTCCCGGGCGTTCGGTACCATTGAAACCCCACACAGCCTTTGGCCAATATGGGTTCATATCCATAGTTTCAGAGCCGTAGCACCAGCACGATGTAACGGTGATAGTGGCACCTACACCCTCGCGCTCAAACTTCTCGGCACAAGCGGCTGTTTCTGCCACACGGCCTATGGTGCCATCGGCAATAACGCATTCCACCGGGCTGCCGTCGCTATTTCTAACGTTGCTTGAAATCAACTCAGCCACGGCTTTTGCCAAGTTCATAGTCTTGTCTTCAAGACTTTCTCGAACACCGCCCTGACGGCCATCAATGACGGGGCGAATGCCAATTTTAGGATACTTGTTCATATTCTCTCTGTTTTAAAGATAATGTTTGTTATGTTAGCGGTTTAATCTAATTCTGTGTGCATCAAGTCCACGCATGTGCTCTGCATGTGTGCATTTCGACAACATATATGTGTGCGCCTCGTGTCGTTTAGGATTGTTCCCTAACATGCCTCCAAGTATAGTCGTTCTTAACATGGCATAGACGGGCGAGACATGATATTTCAAACTGTAGCCAGCACACATAGTGTGCCTAATAAACTCATACAAAGTAACAGTTTTTGCCACTGCCGCACAAGAAAAAAAACATGTTTTACAACATCTTTCCCTTCCTTAACTCATGGCAGGCGCGCACCCTATCGTCACAACACTCCCCTCACTTTCTCTGGGTCGGTCACTTCCCTGCTATACTCGTCGATACACACCGTGCCACCCATCGACACACGCCCGTTGCGGTATGCCATGTCGCTTGCCACACGGCTGCGTGCCGAGAGATGGAACTCGCGCGCCCCGGTTTCGGCTTCAATCTTGGCAATGTTAGACGCATTGACGCCACAGCCTGGCATGATGATTACGCGTCCGGCAGCCCTCTCTACGAGTTGACGCAGCAGCGGAATGCCCAGCTCGGCTGTAGCCTCTTGCCCCGACGTGAGAATGCGGTTTACACCAAGAGCGGCAATCTGCTCCAGTGCCTCAAACGGGTCGCGGCACACGTCGAATGCACGGTGGAACGTCACGCTCATGCCCGCGGCGTGCGACATCAGCCGTGCCGTCATTTCCACGTCAACGCTTCCGTCGGCTTTCAGGCAACCTATCACCACGCCGTCGGCACCTGCCTGCCGGGCAACGTCAATATCGTGCGTCATTATCTCCTCCTCCATTGGCGAATACAGGAAATCGCCTCCGCGGGGGCGGATTATGACGTGCAGCCGAGTCGTCGTCAGCAACTTGCGGGCTGTCACTATTTCGCCATACGACGGAGTGGTGCCGCCCTCGGGAATGCCGGCGCACAGTTCCACACGGTATGCGCCTCCTTCCTGAGCCTTGACGGCACTCTCCACCGAATTGGCACAGATTTCTATCAATCTGCCCATATCCACGCAATTATTGTTTCAACGTGAGTTCGATTACATAGTCAACTTCATCGGGCACTTTCGGCAACTTCAACAATACGCCGCCATTTTTCTCTTGCTTATACTCGACTGGAGTGCTATCAACAAACACCTTGGCTGCAGTCACTTTCGTCTTCAGTGGCAAGTATAACCCATCGTCGGCAAGGTCGAGAATGTGCACAAACAAGCGGTTGCCCTTGCGAGTTGACACGCCCCACGGGTGCGGAGCAATGTCGCCGCCGCGAGTTCCATAGATAGTTTCTCCATACACTTTCATCCACTCGCCCATCTCCTTGAGGCGTTGCACGGCTACGGCTGGCAATTCTCCATTAGGTTGCGGGCCAATGTTGAGCAACAGGTTGGCGTTCTTTCCGGCAGTCTCCACAAGGTAGTGTATCAATTCCTTGGTTGACTTATAATTTTGGTCTTGTATCTTGTAACCCCACATTCCATTCATCGTCTGACAAGTTTCGAGCGGCAATGCGCTTATTGCCTGGCCCGACAGCCCGGCTGTGTTTTCGCCCGGCTGGTCACGCTCGAAGATTTGTATGTCCTCGCCCGGATTGGGTGTCACGTGGTGGTTGTTACCTATGAGGCATGCCGGTTGCAGACGGTGGATAAGGGCATACTGCTCATCGGTCTGCCAGTTGAAGTCGGCTGGCTGATCCCAAAAGCCATCAAACCATATCGCACCCACCTCGCCATAGTTGGTGAGCAACTCGGTGAGCTGGTTGTTCATAAACTCGAAGTAGCTCTTCCAGTCGCCATGTCCTTCCGGTCTCCCTGTGCCAGTGCCAGTGCGCCCCTGCGGGTAATCGTCGCGCCGCCAGTCGAGATGCGAATAATAGAAATGCAACTTTATGCCCTGTTTGTGGCACTCGTCGGCAAGTTCCTTTATAACATCGCGCCCGAATGGTGTGGCATCGACTATGTCGAAATCGGAATATTTGGTGTCAAACATCGAGAAGCCCTCGTGGTGGCGAGAGGTAAAGCATATATATTTCGCCCCCGACGCCTTGATTGCCGAAACCCACTCGGCAGCATTGAACCGCGATGGATAGAAACCCGATGCCAACTTTTCATACTCACGCCAATCGATGTCGCGGTTGGTCATGTACCACTCGCCCTGGGCAAGCATGCTGTAAAGTCCCCAGTGCAAGAAGATGCCGAATTTGTTGTCTTGGAACTCCTCTCTCGCCTTCAAATTCTCTTCGGTCGGCACATAAGCCGCTGTTCCTGCCGCCTCCTGAGCCAAAGCAACTGTTGTTCCACCTGTGCCACACAGCAACGCCGTCGCCACAGCAATTCTAAAAAGACTGTTATTCTTCATAAGTTTATGTTAATGGTTTTATGATAGACAAAAATACTCATATTGCACCAATAAATTTTGCTTTGCAGCTATTTTTTCGCCAATTTTGCATTCAAACTCTCGGATATGAAAAAATATATTAAAATAATATGCATTTTGGCTGTGTTAGCTGCCATCACCCTATTCATAAGAAGCCGTTGGAACGCTTGGTTCAGCAACGTTCCCGAAGAGCCTTACGCGGCAGCCGCTGCCCCCGACCGCATCACGCTCACCCCGGGCGAGCAATTCATATCGCAACGCACCGTTTCATGGCGTTGTGGCGACACCTTGCAGCAGTCGTCGCTCACGCTCGTGGGTGCAGGCGACTCGATTGTGTTGCCTGCCACCGGCACCGTGATCGAAAGCCGCGGAGGACGCGACGCATTCTACCACGTGCGCCTCGACAGCCTGCAACCCGACTCGACCTACCGCTACCGCGTAGCCACTGCCGGGAGGCAATCACGCGAATACTCGTTCACTATGCCGACAAGCGATACCGACAGCCGCAGTTTCATATTCTTCGGCGATGTGCAAGACAACTTCGGCGGACCCTCGGGGGAATGGTTTGCACGGCTCTACAACAAGTTTCCCGATGCCGACTTCTGGGCTTGTGCCGGCGACCTCATCGAACGCCCCATCGACCCATATTGGAACTACCTGTATGAATCTGCCGACTCTATACTTGCCACCATTCCGCTGCTCACGGCGACAGGCAACCACGACTACCTGAAATCAATATATCCAAGCATCGACCCTCGATGGAGGCACACTTTTGTCTATCCCGAAAACGGGGCAAAAACGGCAATGGGAATAAGCTACTATATCGACCTGCCACAACTGCGCATCATGGTGCTCGACACGCAAGGCATCAACGACTGTGTGACACTCACGGCACGTTACCGCTGGCTGCGCGACTGCCTGAGGGGGGCTGGCGACAAATGGAAGGTGGTGATGTACCACCACCCTGCCTACTCGGTGCGCAAGAGCCGCAACAACTTGCAGATACGCAACACGTTTGTACCGCTGATGGAAAAATATGGCGTGCACCTCGTGCTTCAGGGGCATGAACATGGATACATGCGCAACATCGGCACTCGTGGCGACCACCCTGCCTATATCGTCTCGTTCATGTCGCCGAAGTCCTACACTGCCCGCCCCGAAACTCCGGGCTTCAAAGTGATAGGAGACACGCCGATGTACCACACTGTCGATTACAACGACTCGGTGATGCAATTCCGCTCGTTTGCCATAGCCAACGACTCGCTTGTTGACTATATCACTGTTTCGCGCCGCTAAGTGCCACACTTGCAGCAATCAACTTTGCCGCTTGCCGTGCCGTGAAGTATGCGTTGCGCAACGCAGTTTCACGCCGCATGGCTTCGTCAAGCGAAACAGGGGCTTGTTGTATCGAAAACAATGCTGCAAACTGCCCATCGTCAACCGTGTCGATGTCAATAGCCCCGGCAATCCCTATCACAGGCACTCCGGCACGGGCAGCCCTGCCCAACACAGTCCCGACAGCCTTGCCCATTCCCGTCTGCGCATCGATGCGCCCCTCGCCAGTCACCACCCAGTCGGCACCAGCCAAAGCCTCGTCAAACCGTGCCATGTCGAGCACAATCTCGCTCCCGGGCTTCAACTCCGCTCCGAGCAGTGCTGCAATTCCGCCGCCCACGCCGCCGGCAGCCCCTGCTCCCGGCAACGCTGCAATCTCTTTTCCGCAATAGCGTTTCACCACGTCGGCATACGCTGCAAGCCCCTTGTCGAGGCATTCAACCATCTGCCCGTCGGCTCCCTTTTGCGGAGCAAACACCCGTGCCGCACCCATCTCGCCCACAAGCGGATTGGTCACATCGCAGGCTGCCGTGAAGTGGCACTCGGCAAGACGGCAATCGACGGCATTGCCATCTATC
>CASEAQ010000014.1 GCA_949285735.1 uncultured Bacteroidales bacterium | reverse complement strand
GCCGATGGTACTGCGAAAGCGGGAGAGTAGGTCGCCGCCCCTTAAAGGGGAAGCCCCTGTGGACAACACCACGGGGGCTTTTCTTTTTCAATTAGGAATGCGGAATGTGGAATTAGGAATTGGGAATAGTGGATGCCGTGTATCTCCAATACCGTAGAGCCGCGGCTCGTCAGCCCTGATTTGCTATCAGGGCGAGCATGTGTTTTCGTGGCGGCGTAAACGAGCCGCGGCACGCCACGGCTCTAAGCGCAGCAGGAACTTGGCGAAAGTCGCCCGTTGGACCTCTCCGAGGTTCATGGACTGGGTTGATTGGTGCTGTGTCCTACGGTTACTTCTGCGTCACCATCGGTTACGCCAAAGTTGGACGGTTCCGCCACCACGCAATGAACCCTCATTGCCGCTATTGTCAATGTGTGGCAGGGTGGTTTTGCAATGGGGCATCATTGCTACGAAGGCGTGGGTCGAATGGTTCTGCTGTTGCTGCCATAAAAGAATGTGTGAATGATGTTGGGTGCTGAAATGGTTTGTTTGGGTTGATTCAATGAGGCTGAATATCGAGTGTGGCTCTTCAGACGCGATGAATCGCGTCTCTAC
Source organism: uncultured Bacteroidales bacterium (assembly GCA_949285735.1). Taxonomy (GTDB): domain Bacteria; phylum Bacteroidota; class Bacteroidia; order Bacteroidales; family Muribaculaceae; genus Avimuribaculum. The sequence goes on along the minus strand of CASEAQ010000014.1, from coordinate 75,441 downwards.
GGTTGTGGTAGTGGATTGTGTGGAATATTGGCATAATAAAAGCAGCAGGGTGGATGCCTTGCTGCTTGTTTGTGCGGTGGTGTGTGGTAGCGGTTATGACACTTTGCGGAGTGTAAACCTGCGCTCAGTGCTTGTGGTTTCTCCTTGTTCTGAGTTTTTATAGACGGTTATGGTGACGTCCATTTCGTTGGGCACTACCATTCGTTCCAAGTGTATGCTGTAAATGACGTCCTTGAGGAATGTTTCATATACAAGTGTAACGTCGCCCGACACAGGAAACGACACGCCAGCCATCAGTGAGTAGCTCTCGTCGCCGTCTATTATTTCGGCTGAGTAGGCGGTCATGGTGATGCTAAACACGCCTTCAGAACTTTCCCAAGTGCCAGGATAGTTTTCCATAAACAGGTCGAACTCGTCTTTGACGGTCGGTTCGTCTTCGCAAGAAACTAATACAGGTAGCAAGCAACACATAGCCACAAAAATTGAGGCGAAATAAAATTTCTTCATAAGTAAAAGTTTTTTATGCGTGCCTTGCTATATGCAAGGCTACGAATGTTGATGATTAATAAAGCACGAAATGAATTGCCCTCTGACAAAGAATAGCATTTCAATAACAAATGTAAACATTCTTTTAGAAAAGTTGCTCGCCATGTTTGCACTATAACGTTTTTTAACACTGTTGATAGCAAATGTGGAGGAGATTTGGAAGTGACTTGTTGATAGCAGAGCCCATGCTTGCGGACATAACGAAAAATGACGCACGAGTTTTTTATTCTTGTGCGTCATTTGTTGGTTTATAGGCTGTATGGTGTTATACCATAATCTTCTTGTAGCGGATGCGGTGAGGCTCGGTGTCGCCCGTGCGGGCTTTTTTGTTCTCCTCATACTCGGAGTAGGAGCCTTGGAAGTAGAACACTTGGCTGTCGCCCTCGAATGCCAGAATGTGGGTGCAAATGCGGTCGAGGAACCAGCGGTCGTGGGAAATCACCACGGCACAGCCAGCGAAGTTTTCAAGACCCTCTTCGAGCGCGCGCAGCGTGTTCACGTCGATGTCGTTGGTCGGCTCGTCGAGCAGTAGCACGTTGCCCTCTTCCTTGAGAGCCATTGCCAAGTGGAGGCGGTTGCGCTCGCCACCCGACAGCATTGCAATCTTCTTCTCCTGGTCGGCACCGGTGAAGTTGAATTTCGACAGGTAGGCGCGTGCGTTCACGTCGCGTCCGCCCATGCGGAATGTTTCGTTGCCCTGCGATATTACTTCATACACCGTGCTGTCGGGGTGCAGGTCTTTGTGGTTTTGATCGACATAAGCGATTTTAACGGTTTCGCCAATATCGAAAGAGCCCTTGTCGGGCTGCTCGATGCCCATAATCAACTTGAACAATGTGGACTTTCCTGCTCCGTTTGGACCAATCACGCCCACGATGCCGTTTGGTGGCAACATGAAGTTAAGATCGGTAAACAGGAGCTTGTCGCCGTATGCCTTTTCGACACCTTGCGCTTCGATAACCTTGTTGCCGAGGCGCGGTCCGTTTGGAATGAATATTTCGAGCTTCTCCTCGCGTTCTTTTTGGTCTTCGTTGAGCAACTTGTTGTAGCTCGACAATCGGGCTTTTCCCTTGGCTTGGCGGGCTTTTGGAGCCATGTGAATCCATTCGAGCTCGCGTTCGAGAGTCTTTCGCCGCTTGCTTGCCTGCTTTTCTTCTTGAGCCATGCGCTGGGTCTTTTGCTCGAGCCACGAAGAGTAGTTGCCCTTCCAAGGGATACCCTCGCCGCGGTCGAGTTCGAGTATCCAGCCAGCCACGTGGTCGAGGAAGTAGCGGTCGTGGGTGATGGCAATCACCGTGCCGGGATATTGTTGTAAGTGTTGTTCGAGCCAGTCGATTGATTCGGCATCCAAATGGTTGGTCGGCTCGTCGAGCAGTAACACGTCGGGTTGTTGAAGCAGCAACCGGCAGAGAGCCACGCGGCGGCGTTCACCGCCCGACAGTGTCTTGATGGACTGGTCTTCGGGTGGACAGCGCAATGCGTCCATCGCTCGGTCGAGCTTATTGTCGAGGTTCCATGCGTCGGCGGCATCGAGCTTGTCTTGCAACTCGGCTTGCCGTGCGAGCAGCGAATCCATCTTGTCGGGATTTTCAAGCACCTCGGGGTCGGCAAAACTTTCGTTCACTTTGTCATACTCGGCAATAAGGTCGGTTATGTTTTTCAAGCCCTCTTGCACGACCTCCTTGACGGTCTTTTCGGGGTCGAGTTTCGGATCTTGTTCCAAGTAACCAACTGAATATCCGGGCGAGAACACCACGTTGCCCTGATATTGCTTGTCGATGCCGGCAATGATTTTCAGCAGTGTTGATTTTCCTGCGCCGTTCAGACCGATGATGCCAATCTTGGCACCATAGAAAAACGACAGGTATATGTTTTTCAGCACCTGCTTTTGCGGCGGGTAGATTTTGTTCACCCCCACCATTGAGAATATTACTTTCTTGTCGTCGGCCATGATGAGTTGTGTTGTTTATTTGTTGTTTTTATAGCCTTTGGTGCGGTAGTCGCATTTCACTTTGCCCTTTAAGATGCTGTTGAGCTTGCCCTTTATGAGCTGCTTGCGAATGGGAGAAAGATGGTCGATGAAAAGGAGCGCGTCGAGGTGGTCACACTCGTGTTGCATCACACGGGCAAGGTATCCGCTCACGATTTCCTCGTGTGGCTGGAATTGCTCGTCAACGTAGTTGATGCGAATCTTCTCGATGCGGCTAACAGGCTCGTGTATGCCCGGGAGGCTAAGGCAGCCTTCCTCGCGCGATATTTTTTCGCCGTCTTCCAAGACCTCGATGTGGGGGTTGATGAGCACGTATTTGCTTTCGGCAAGTTCGGGAAACGTGTCGGCAAGCACCGAAGCGTCGATATAGACGATGCGGGCGTTGACCCCGACTTGCGGGGCAGCGATGCCGATGCCATCGGAGGCATACATCGTTGCTTTCATATTTTCCACAAGGTCTTTGAGTCCTGGAAAGTCGGGAGTGATGTCGGGCGAAATTTTCCTTAATACAGGGTGCCCGTAAAGATAGATTGGAAGTATCATAATATGGTTACAGATTTTCTAAAGAATGAGGGTTTTATACTTCCTGCAAAAATAATCAATCTGCCTGAGAATACCAATTGTGGTGGGTGGAAATGCAGAAAGGATGCCATAGACTCACGTCCGGGGCATCCTTTCTGCATTTATGCGTAACAATAAAAATCAGTGTGTGTTTTCTTGTTAATATGCGAGTAGCTATTGAAAACTGTTTTACAGATTTTCTTGCGCTATCTTGGAACTGTTGTGCTTAGTCGAGCACGTCCTCGTGGCTTGGCACGGCAACGATGCGCAACTCATGGTTGCGGATAAACTCGGTAATCTTGTCGCGCTCAGCCGAGGGCTTAACGTCGGTCTCGATGCGTCGCAGGGCGTTGAACACCGATGTGTTGCATTGATAAACGTGGCGGTAGGCCTTGGCAACATCGTCGATGGTCTCGTCGGAGAATCCTTTGTGGCGCATTATGTAGGCGTTTACTCCGTAATAGCTGATGGGGTTGTGTGCCATGATGACGAATGGCGGCACGTTGCCGTTGACGCGGCAACCGCTCTTGACCATCGCCCATTCACCGATTTCACTACCCGGGTGGAGCATTACCGACGATCCCAGGATGACGCAAGAGCCCACTTTGCTGTCGTAGGCGATGTTGCTGCCATTGCCGAGGATAACGTTGTCGCTGATTTGGGCATCGTGCATGATGTGCGACTCAGCCATTACGAAAACGTTGCTGCCGATGCGTGTTGCGCTGCCGTTGTATATGCCACGGTTGATGATTGTGTGCTCGCGAATGCGGCAGTTGTCGCCAATGATGACAAACGACGGTTCGCCCTTCCAACGCAAGTCTTGCGGTTCGGCGCCGATTATTGCTCCGTTATAGATTTTGCAACCGTTCCCGATGCGAGTACCGTTGAGGATACTCACAAAGGGGTAGATGGTGCAATTGTCTCCAATCTCGACGTTCTTGCTGACGAACGAGAACGGGTGGATGTTTACGTTTTTCCCGATTTTTGCATCGGGATCTACGTGAGCTAAGGGACTAATCATGGTGTGTAAGTTTTAAAATTGGTTTGTTTTATGTTAACGTCCACCTCCCAACGACTGGTACAGGTTGATAGCAGCCTGGTTGATAGTCAAGTCGGTGTTGAGCAGCGATACTTGGCTGTTGAGCAGCGATTGTTGAGCAGTCAACACTTCGAGGTAGGTGGTGGTGCTCAATTGCAACAAGTCTTGGTTGTATTCAACAGCCTTTTGCAACTTCTCGACCTGCAATGCGATGTTTTGGCGCATCTCTTGCGACTTGGTCATTGTCACGAGGGCATTGCTTACTTCGGCAGATGCACTGAGCACGGTATATTCAAATGTATTCAAAGCCTGCTGTTGTTGAGCCTTGGCAGCCTTGAGGTTGGCGATGTTCTGGCCGCTGTTGAACAACGGCAAGGTCAACTGTCCTGCAAGGCTGATGAACCACTTGGCTGGGTCGAGGATGGCACTGCCTATGAGTGTGCCATAGCCGCCGTTTGCCGACAGTGTGATATTGGGGTAGAACGCCGTGCGAGCCAAGTTGGTGGCATAGTATGCCGATGCAAACTGGTACTCAGCCGAGCGAACGTCGGGTCGGGCAGCAAGGTAGTTCATTGGCACGCCATATTCAAGCTCGGTGGGCAAAACAATCATCGACTCGGTGTTGACGTTCCACGTTTGTGGCTCGACGTTGAGCAACAACGACATTGTGTTGTTGAGCTGATTGATGGTTGTCTCCACTTGCGGTATGGCAGAGAGCACACTGTAGTAGCTTGCCTCGCTTTGCACAATGGCGACCTCGTTGTAGCGTCCAGCCTCTTTCATGTCGCGCATTACTTGTACGGTTTGTTTCCACAGTTCGGCAGTCTCCTTGTAGAGGGTGAGTTGCTTGTTGTAGGAAACTAATTGGTAGTAGCAGTTGGCTACCGAACCGATGATTTGCGAGCGCACGGCTTGCTCATAGGCTTCGGTCTGCTTCAAGTTTACCTGTGCCTGGCGCTTTGAATTGAGCTTGCTGCCAAAGATGTCGATTTCCCAGCTTGCAGCCAGTGGCAACTGGTAGCCCCAGTCGAGGCTTGTGCCGCTGCCTACTTTCGATCCCGAGCCGTTGGGGGCGAATGAAATCGAAGGCAGATAGGAGAGCCTTGCGCCCAACAATTGGGCGTGGGCGATGTCAACGTTCAACTTGGCGTTTTGCAAGTCGGTGTTGTTTTCAAGAGCCTGATTGATTAGGTCTTGCAATTGCGGGTCGGTGAATATTTCTTCCCACTGCAAGTTGCCCAAAGCCGTCGAGTCAACGGGCTGTTCGAGTGCCTCTTTGTACTTCGATATGGTTTCGTTGTCCTCGGGCAGGTCGTATTTTTTATAGATGTGGCAACTGCTCATCACTGTGGCGGTAACCACAGTGACAAGGAGCAGCCTGATATTCTTTATATTCATATTCATTAAAAGCGTTTTTTAGATTGAGAATTGTTCGAGTTCGTTCTTCATGCCCGAGTTGTCGGTGTCTTTCCACTTAATCGGTGAGAACTTCTCCTGGAGTGCCTGGCACATCACGAACAAGCACGGAACGATAAGCAACTGGAATATCATACCGATTAACATACCACCAACGGCACCCGTACCAAGCGCGCGGTTACCATTGGCACCTACGCCCGAAGCAAACATCAACGGCAACAGACCGATGATAAGTGCCAACGAGGTCATCAAGATAGGACGCAGACGGGCTGCTGCACCCGATACTGCCGAGCCGATGATTGACATACCCGTCATGCGGCGTTCGAGCGCGTATTGGACGATAAGGATGGCATTCTTGGCAAGAAGACCGATAAGCATGATGAGCGCAATCTTGAGGTAGATATTGTTGTCAATGCCAAACATGCGGGCAAAGACGAATGTTCCGAACAAGCCGAACGGAATCGACAAGATTACCGATAGCGGCAGTATGTAGCTTTCATACTGAGCACTCAAGATGAGGTAAACGAATACCAAGCAGAGCAAGAATATGATTGCCGTGGCGGCACTCGACGTGCTTGCTTCCTCACGCGTCAAGCCCGAGAACTCGTAGTCGTAACCTTGCGGCAGCACTTGCGATGCAACTTCTCGTATAGCCTCGATTGCCTGACCTGAAGAATACCCAGTGTTAGGCGTACCGTTCACTGCCATTGAGGTGTACATATTGAAGCGGTTGATTACGTCTGGACCATAAACGCGCGACAGTGATATGAAGTCGCTGATTGGCACCATTCCGTTTGAGGTACGAACTTTTATGCTCTTTAATGTTTCGGGCGACACACGTGCTTCGGGTGCTGCTTGCATCATTACACGGTATAGCTTGCCGAAACGGTTGAAGTTGCTGATGTACATACTGCCATAGTAACCTTGCAGAACCGACAGTACGTTGGACGGCGAAATGCCGGCACGCTTGGCCTTGGCTACGTCAACGTCAACAAGATATTGAGGATACGTCGGGTTGAATGCCGAGTATGCCATCTGTATCTCAGGACGTTGGTTAAGCGCAGCAAGGAATTGTTGCTGGATGCTGAAGAATTTGTTGAGGTCGCCACCAGTCTTGTCTTGTAGCTGGAATTCAAAACCGCTTGATACCGAGTAACCCGAAATCATAGGCGGAGCGAAGAACATGATTGTACCATCCTTGATTTTCATGGCAGTTGCGCCATAGAGTTTCTTGATGGTGTTGGATACGCTTTCGTCGTCGGTACGTTCTTCCCAGTTTTTCATCTTTATGATGACCGAACCGTAGCTACTGCCTTGTCCGGCTATGAAGTTGTAGCCTTGGATTAGGGTACGCATTTGTACACCAGGCATCTGTGCAATGATGGCATCGAGGCTGTCGAGCACTTCTTGAGTGCGCTCTTGAGATGTCGCAGGGGGCATGGATACTACACCCATTATAGTACCCGTATCTTCGTCAGGCACGAGGCTGTTTGGTGTAATAGTCATGAGCCATACGAGCACGCCGATTGATGCGGCAACGATTGCGCCCGATATCCACTTGGCTTTTATGAAGAAGCGTACAGCTGTGGAGTATTTCTTGAGCACGACGTTATAGCCTGCATTGAATCCGGCATGGAAGCGATCGATGAACGACAGTTTATCGCCTTCTTTTTTATTGTGCGCCTTCAAGAACAGGGCGCAAAGTGCTGGCGACAAGGTTAATGCATTGATAGCCGAGATACCAATGGCGGCAGCCATAGTCAAACCGAATTGACGGTAGAATACACCCGAAGTACCAGGCATGAACGACACAGGAATGAACACGAGCATCATCACAAGTGTGATTGACACGATTGCGCTACCAATTTCGCCCATTGCATCGATTGAGGCTTGTCGTGGCGATTGGTAGCCCTCGTCGAGTTTGGCGTGGACTGCCTCGACGACCACGATGGCGTCGTCCACCACAATGGCGATTGCAAGTACAAGAGCCGAAAGGGTGAGAAGGTTGAGCGAGAACCCGATGAGGTAGATGATGAAGAACGAACCAATAAGAGCCACAGGGATGGCGATAATAGGAACGAGTGTCGAGCGGAAGTCTTGCAAGAAGATGTAAACCACGATTGCCACGAGGATAAATGCCTCGATAAGGGTCTTTACAACTTCGTTGATTGATGCATCGAGGAAGTCGTTGGTGTTCATTGGCACGTCGAATTGCAATCCTTCAGGAAGGTTTTCCTTTGCATCATCGACAACGGCAAGCACGTTGTTGATAACTTCGGATGCGTTGGAGCCTGCCGACTGGAACACGATACAAGTAACACCCGTGTGGCCGTTTACACGGTTGGCAAAGCCATAATCGAGTCGGCCGAGTTCGAGGTCGGCAACATCTTTCAGATAAAGGATGTTGCCATTGTTATCGGCGCGAATTATGATGTCGCCAAACTCTTCGGTCGTTACAAGGCGGCCCTTGTAGCGCATAACGTACTGGAAACTCTGTTTTCCTTGTTCGCCAAACTGGCCAGGAGCTGCCTCGATGTTCTGTTCGGCAAGTGCTGCGGTGACATCGCTTGGTTCGAGGTTGTATTGTGCCATTACGTCGGGCTTGAGCCATATACGCATGGAGTAGTCGGATGACAATGCAAATGCTTCACCCACACCGGCAACACGCTTGATTTCGGGAAGCACGTTGATTGACATGTAGTTTTCTATGAACTCCACATTGTAACGGTCGTCAGGCGAAGAAAGTGTCACGCCCACAAGCATTGAACTCTGACGCTTGCGCGTGATTACACCCACTTGCGTTACTTCGGCAGGCAACTGCGACTGGGCTTGTGCCACACGGTTCTGAACGTCCACGGCAGCCATGTCGGGGTCGTAGCCTTCCTTGAAGTAGATGGTGATGGTGGCACTACCGGTGTTGGTTGCCGATGATGTCATGTAGGTCATGTTGAGCGCACCGTTGATTTGGTCTTCAAGTGGCGCGATAACCGAGTTAAGCACGGTTTGGGCGTTTGCGCCAGTGTAAGAGGTAGATACCGAAATAGTAGGTGGCGCAATATTAGGGTACTGCTCGATAGGGAGTGCAGCAAGCCCAATTCCACCGAGTATAACGATAAATACCGAAATTACGGTGGACAGAACAGGTCGTTTTATAAATGTACTTAAATTCATTTCTCGATAATTAAAAAGTCGTAGTTGAATTACCCTTTATGTGAAAAGCGTGGTAAATTACTGCTGGGCAGTTGCTGCGTTGCGTGGTTGGATGAGTGTGCCGGCGCGAACCGATGTGCCGACGCCCTCGGTAACGATTACGTCGCCCTCTTTCAAGCCTGAGGTGACGATGTATTTCTGACCGTCGTTGACTGGCGACACGGTGATGTTGGTTGTTACAGCCTTGCTTGAGTCGTTCACGAGGTAAACGTAAACGCGGTCTTGGATTTCAAATGTAGCCTTTTGCGGAATAAGCAACAGGTTTTTCGACGGTTGCGGCACGAGGATTTGTCCTGTTGAACCGCTGCGGAGCATGCTGTTGGTGTTCTTGAACAAAGCGCGAACCGAGGCTGTACCTGTCGAGCCGTCGAGTACGCCCGATACGGTCGAAACCTTGCCAGGAAGCGGATAGCGCGAGCCGTTTGACATCTCGAAATATACTTCGGGCATTTCCTTTATTGCTTCGTTGATGGTTTGGCTGCCGTTGTCGCTCATGTTGATGATATCTTTCTCGTTGAGCGAGAAGTAGGCATACACTTCCGAGATGTCGGAAACCGTGGTCAATGCCTGTGCCGAGCTGGGTCCTACGAGTGCACCCTCGCGGTTGGGGATTGTGCCGACAACGCCGTCAGACGGGGCAACAACTTCGGTGTAGTCGAGGTTGCGCTGAGCGTTAACGAGGCTTGCGCGGGCTTGGTTGAGGGCAGCTTCGGCAGAACGGAGCGACAAGACTGCTGTTTCATATTCATAGTCGCTGATTATATTTTTTGCGTGCAGTTTCTTTTGGTTCTCCTCGGTGAGGCGTGCTGTTGCCACTTGGCTTTCGGCTGCAGCCACTGCAGCCTCGGCAGAGCGAACGGCTGCCTCATATTGTACTTGGTCGATGGTGAATAACAATTGTCCTTTTCTTACTGTTTGACCTTCGTCAACGTGTACTTTTGTGATGAAGCCCTGTACTTGCGGGCGAATTTCGATGTCGGTCTTACCTTTGATTGTAGCAGGATAGCTCTCATATAATGTCAAGCTGTCGAGAGCCACGGTGAAAGTTTCAACTGTAGTTGGCATCACGCCGCCTTGCTGTTGACTGCTTCCACAAGAAGTCAAAAAACCTGTTATCGCAACAAAGAAAGCGCAAGGCTTAATGAGCGATAATAACATTCCTCTTTTAGTCATAAGTCTTGATTTAAATTTTTATTGTTATTAATGCGTAAATTCCAATTCTCTCGCTTATTGTAGAATAGTGTAGAGATAGATTACCCCTTAGTAAATTTCGATGCAAATTTACTAATAATGGTTCGTTTGTTTTGTACTTTTCTGCCTAATTATTAGTCCAAATATGAACACGCATATTAAAAAACATAAATATGCAACAATATTTATGTAATTAATACTGCAACTGTTATATATGATTAAATGGGCTCGCCGAGCATGGCGGCAACAGCGTTGCGCACTTGTTCCATGAGCCACCGCGGCGTGGAGGTGGCTCCGCAGATGCCTATGTGTTCTTTCCCTCTCAGCCACTCGGCGCGTATCTCGTCGTGCGACGAGATTTGGTAGGAGGCGGGGTTGGCATCGCGGCACTCTTCATACAGTATCTTGCCGTTGCTGCTCTTGCTGCCGCACACAAACAGTATCAGGTCGTGCGACTGTGCAAATTCCCTTATCAGCGGTATGCGGTTGGCTACTTGGCGGCAAATGGTGTCGAAGCTCTCGAAGCCTGCCTTGCGGCGGCGCGATATGGCTTCGACCATCGCGGCAAAGCCTTGCAGCGACTTGGTGGTCTGTGAGTAGAGATAGATGTCGCGCGAGAAGTCGATGCGGTCGAGTTCGTCAAGGCTTTCCACCACTATCGCCTCGCCGCGGGTCTGCCCAACCAGCCCGTTCACTTCGGCGTGCCCCTTTTTGCCGTAAATCACTATCTGCGGGTGCGAGCCGTCGGGCAGCAGCGTGTTGTATCGGGCGTTGATGCGGCGTTGCAGCTGCAACACCACAGGGCATGTGGCATCGATGATGGTTATGCCGTTGCTGGCGGCAGTGCGGTAGGTCTCGGGCGGCTCGCCGTGGGCGCGCAGCAGCACCGTCACGTTGTGCAGTTGGTGCAGGTCGTCGTGGGTGATGGTCTGCAGCCCTTTCGACTCAAGGCGTTCCACTTCGTTGGAATTGTGCACGATGTCGCCGAGGCAGTATAGCCGCCCCGACTTGTCGAGTTCCTCTTCGGCTTTGCGTATCGCCGTCACCACCCCGAAGCAGAATCCCGAACCGCTGTCAATCTCTATCGTTGCCATATCAGTTGTGTGTGCTGTGGGTTATTCGCCTGCTATTTTGTGGTAAAGGTCGAGCAGCCACTGGTTTTGCTCGTCGATGGTCATGTGTGAGTTGTCGAGGGTGTAGGCATCGTCGGCGCGGCGCAGCGGGCTCTCGGCGCGCGTGGTGTCGATGCGGTCGCGCTCGGTCACGTTTTGCAGCACCTCTTCATAGGTCACCGTCGTGTCGCCCTTGGCGAGCAGCTCGTCGTGCCGGCGGTGGGCACGTGTCTCAGCCGATGCGGTCACATACACTTTCATCTCGGCATCGGGGAACACCACCGTGCCTATGTCGCGCCCGTCCATCACAATGCCTTTCTCCTTGCCCATCGCCTGCTGTTGTGCCACAAGGGCGTGGCGCACGGCTGCAATTTTGGCTACGTTGCTCACCAGGCCCGACACGCGCATGTCGCGTATCTCGCGCTCCACGCAACGGCCGTTGAGGTAGGTTTCCGACTGCCCCGTTTCGGCGTTGACGCCAAATGTGATGCTGATTTTGTCGAGTTGCTGCGTGAGCCGTTGCTCGTCGATGGTGCCGTCGGCGGCTGCCAACCCGTTTTCGATGCAGTATAGTGTCACTGCACGGTACATTGCCCCGGTGTCGATGTAGGCATATCCTATGCGCCGTGCCAGCGTCTTTGCCATGGTGCTTTTCCCCGTCGATGAAAACCCGTCGATGGCTATGATGATGCGTTTCTGTTCCATAAAAAGCAAGTCAAAAAAATACCATCACAAAAATAGCAATCCCAGCCAAGAAAAGCAAATTTTCCCACCCCCCACAATCATTTGTTTGGATTCAGGCAGCGACTTGCAGTAGAGAGCTGTTGACATCGGTGTTGAGGTCTTTTTTTATTTTCTGGATGGTGCGCCCGAAGTCGAATGTGTAGCTTAGTGTGATGTAGCATAGTCGGCTTGAGACACGGTTCATTGAGGTGGTGTCGAAGCCATAGGTTGGCGTGTCGAGGCGGCTCGTGGTTTTGTTGCGGCTAAATGGCGATGCGACAGTTATTGATGCGTATAGGTTGTTGTGCGAGTATGTTACTTGCAGGTTGTAGTTTATCGGTGTGCGTGTCAGTGTCATGCTGTTGCGGTCGTTTGGCGACTTTTCGGTGTATTCGTCGGTGAAAATGTCGGCAATCCCAGGATAAGTCTTTGTGTATGACAGCGGATAGTGCCATTTGATGTGTGCAAACGCATATCCTATGTTGAAATCGACCTTGTCGCCCGAGTACATGTACATTGCCTGCGGCTGCTCGTTTGCAACCACATCGTCGCCGTTGTTGTCGCCAGCCGACACCATCATGAAATTGCCGACGTATATGTCATGCCCACGGTATTCGGGTTTCAGCTTTATGTCAATTACATATTTATAGCCAGCCATTGCAAACCTCGCCTGTGGCACATAGGTCACTTCCACCTTGTCGATACGGTCGGGCGGCAGGGCTTTGAGATAACTGTCTTCTACTTGGTTGCCGTTTACGAGTATCTGCACTTTTGTGTCGTTCCTCACACTGATTGAGTTGGTTACGAGGTTGTAGTCAACCCCTGGCAATCGTCCGAGCAGTTGCATCGTGCCGTCAAGCCGCGGCGCATGGTTTCGGTCACCTTATAGGTGTCGCTTTTCGTCGAATGTTTCACCAACGATTCCTTCACCACCAGTTCGTCGAGTTCCACGTTGCGCATGGTGGAGACTGAGTCGCTCGGTATAGTCGCCTCTTGCGCCACGACAGCCAATGCCGTCAGCACTCCCAATGATATTGCCGTCAAACTTTTTTTCATGGATTGCAACGCGGTTGACATTCCCAAAGTAAGGCATTCTGCATGTAAAAAGCAAATTTCCCGCGAAAATAGTGTGCATTTGCCCATAGAATGCACAGCCAGCAAAAAAACAGGAGGCTCCTCAACCCGAGGAGCCTCCTTGGCTATTTCAGTTTGGGTTAATGATTGATTAACCGTTAACTTTCTTCATGTGAGCGATGAGGTCGAGAACCTTGTTGCTGTAACCGATTTCGTTGTCATACCAAGATACAACCTTAACGAAAGTGTCGGTCAAGTAAACACCAGCGTTGGCATCGAAGATAGAAGTGAGGGTGCAACCCAAGAAGTCAGAAGAAACAACTGCATCTTCGGTGTAGCCGAGTACGCCCTTCAATTCGCCTTCTGCAGCTTCCTTCATGGCAGCGCAGATGTCAGCCTTGGTAGCAGGCTTAGCCAAGTTTACAGTAAGGTCAACAACCGATACGTCGAGGGTAGGAACGCGCATCGAGATACCAGTCAACTTGCCGTTGAGTTCAGGAATAACTTTACCTACAGCCTTAGCAGCACCAGTAGAAGACGGGATGATGTTGCCGCTTGCAGCACGGCCACCGCGCCAGTCTTTCATCGAAGGACCGTCAACAGTCTTCTGGGTAGCAGTAGTAGAGTGAACAGTAGTCATCAAACCGTTGATGATTCCGAACTTGTCGTTGAGCACCTTTGCGATAGGAGCCAAGCAGTTGGTGGTGCAAGAAGCGTTAGAAACGAATTGAGTGCCCTTAACGTAAGCGTCTTGGTTAACACCGCAAACGAACATTGGGGTGTCGTCCTTAGAAGGAGCAGACATAACTACATACTTGGCACCAGCGTCGATGTGAGCTTGAGCTTTTTCCTTAGTCAAGAAAAGACCAGTTGACTCAACAACGTATTCAGCTTCAACTTCGTTCCACTTCAAGTCGGCTGGGTTGCGTTCAGCGGTAACACGGATTTTCTTGCCGTTAACGATCAATTGGCTGTTTTCAACGTCAGCTTCGATAGTGCCGTCGAATGCACCGTGCATAGTGTCATACTTGAGCATGTATGCCAAGTAGTCAACCGGGCACAAGTCGTTAATACCTACGATTTGGATATCGTCTCTCTTTTGAGCAGCACGGAAAACGAATCTACCGATACGTCCGAAACCATTAATACCTACTTTAATCATAATTTTTATAAGTTAGTTTGGTTAAAATATATTTCGTTAACAATAATTGTTCCGTTCCCTAATGTTTCGTCGGGGTGGCTGCGCTTTTGCTCGTCTTTATTGGTCAACATAGTGCGGCACTGAAAGATGTGTGCGGCACCCCTTGATTTCTATCACCGCAAAAGTAATATATTTTTTTGGAAAATATCGTTTGCCAGAGTGAAATAATGGAAAAATTTCCTTAATTTTGATTTACAATTTAATGTATTGTTTTGTGACACTTATTTTTGGCTGAAATGAACTGGAAGTTTCTGAAGGATTTCAAGGAATTTGCCATGCGTGGCAATGTGCTCGACATGGCTGTGGGTGTGATAATCGGTGGTGCATTTGGAAAAATTGTCACTTCGCTTGTCAACAATGTGGTGATGCCGTTGCTTGGTATGCTCATCGGCGGCATCGATTTCACTTCGCTCAAGTGGGTGATGTCGCCGGCGCAGCTCGATGCCGACGGCAATGTGGTGAAGGAGGCTGTGGAGCTGCAATATGGAGTGTTCATACAAAACACGTTCGACTTCATCATCATAGCATTTTGCATATTTCTGTTTATAAAGATGATAACTCGGCTGACGCAGCGCAAGAAGGCTGCCGAGGAGGCTAAACCCGTTGCACCTCCAGAGCCGAGCGAGGAGGTGAAGTTACTCACCGAGATTCGCGACTTGCTGCGCGAGCGCAAGTGAAAATATGTAAAAAACAACTGGCAGGGGCGCGGAGTTACGGCTATTTCATTTAAACTATAGTGACAATAGGGGCGGCGAAGCCGTCCAACTATGATTTAACCGATGGTGACGCAGCCCTTTAGGGCAAGGAACCGTCGGAACTAAACTCACTCACGCAGCAGGGCCTCGAAGAGGTCCAACGTGCCACTTTGGCAGTGCTTAAACAGCATTACAAACCGCCAAGCATGTGGTGGATATTTTCGTACAATAATAGCAATGTAAATCCGTTGGACCTCTTCGAGGCCCTACATGGTGAATGTGCCATGTTCCGAGGGCTCCTTGCCCCACTTCGGAGGTTGCGTCGCCACTCGGTTACGACATGGTTGGACGGCTTCGCCGCCCTCATTGCCACTATATTCCGACACTCACCGTCATCGCACTTTAAATGGAAGTGCCATGCGGCGGTGTAGATGCATAAAATTCAATTTTGCCGTGCCTCATTCGCCCGTTTGCACTATCTTTGCAGCGCAATATTTTCCTACTACTGTTTACTAAACGAATAAACCAACAATTAATCTATGTCCAACGAGTCGCGGGTTAAGAAGTCGTTGCTGAACGCGCGCGTCAATGTGGCGTTTTATTTTGCCATGTTGGTGGTGTCGTTTTTTTCGCGCAAGATTTTCCTTGATATGCTTGGTGCCGACTTCATGGGCTTCACGAGCACCATAGGCAACTTGCTGGGTTTCCTGAACATTGCCGAGATGGGTATCGTGTCGGCAATAGGCTATGTGCTCTACAAGCCGCTTTTTGAGAGCGACAGGCAGAAGATTACCGAGATAATATCGGTGCTTGGGCACATATACCGCATTGTGGGGCTTGTGATACTGGGCGGCGGACTGGTATTGGCTTGCCTGTTGCCTGTGATATATCCCGACACTGGCTTCTCATGGGGTGTCATATATTTTGCGTTTTTTGCTTTCCTCACCTCGTCGTTGCTCACGTATTTCACCAATTACAGGCAGACGCTGCTTGCCGCCGACCAGCGTTATTATGTGGTGGCTGTGTATTCGCAGTCGTCGGTGATAATCAAGACGCTCGTGCAGATGGGGCTTGCCTATTACTTCAGCAGTTATTATTTGTGGATAGCGATAGAACTCGTCACGGGCATTATTTATTCGATATACCTTAACTGGAAAATCAACAAGGTGTATCCGTGGCTCAAGAGCGACAAGGCTCGGGGGCGGCAGTTGCTGAAGAAGTATCCCGAGATAATGAAGAGCGCTCGGCAGTTGCTTGTGCATAAGATTGGGTCGTTTGTGCAGTCGCAAACGTCGCCCATCATCATCTATATGTTTGTTTCGCTGAAGGTTGTGGCATATTATGGCAATTACACGATAATCATCACCAAGCTGCTGGCGCTGGTCAACAACTTCCTTGGCAGCACGAATGCCGGTGTAGGAAACTTGATTGCCGAGGGCGACGGCAAGCGCATCTTGCACGTGTTTTGGGAGTTGCAGGGGTTGCAGTTCTTCGTGGCTGGAGTGCTGTCGTTTGCCTTGTTGCAACTCACAGAGCCGTTCATCGTCTTGTGGCTTGGCGATGAATACCTGTTGCCAACGGTGGCATTGGTGCTGATTATTATAAATATGTTCATTTCCATCACGCGCAATGCCGTCGAGCAATTCCTGTTTGGCTATGGGTTGTTTGCCGATGTTTGGGCTCCAGTCGTCGAGTCGGCAATATGCCTCTCGGTGGCGTTTGTCGGCGGCAGCCTGTGGGGGTTGCCCGGTGTGTTGCTTGGCAGTGTGGTGAGCTTGATGTTGATTGTTGTTACGTGGAAACCCTATTACCTGTATCGCAGTGGGTTCAAGTTGCCATACCGCTCCTATGTGGCTGGCTATCTGAAACATCTTGCGATAGTCGTCCTGTCGGGCATTGTGCTTTATTTCCTCTTGCCGGCTGGCGTGTTCAGCCCGTCGGCGGCGTGGTGGAATTGGGTGCTCTATGCCGCCGTGTGTGTCGTGGCTTATGGGGGGCTGACGTTGGGGTTGATGTACCTGTTATGTCCGGCGATGCGCACCCTCGTCAAGCGCATTCCGGCGATGCTTCATCGCCGTCGTTGACCGTGTAGCTTGTCGAAGAGGGCTTCCCAGCGGTTGGCGATGTTGGCGATGTCGAATTGCTTCACGTGTTTGATGGCGTTGAGTGCCATCTGCTTCCTCATTTTGTCGTTGCTCATGAGCCGTCGCAGTTTCCGTTCATATTGCCTCATTGAAAAGGGCTTGACGAGAATGCCGCTCACGTGGTTGCCCACCACCTCGGGCGCGGCGAGGTAGGAATTGAACAATATTGGCACAGTGCCGTGCGTCATTGCTTCGGGCAGCACCATGCCCCAGCCCTCGTAGTCGCTTGTCAGGCACAAGATGCTTGCCTCGCGGTAAAACGGCTCTGGATTTTGCCGCCCTGCAAATATAACTCTCTCCAATGGTGCTGCCATTTGCCGCAGTTGGTCGAGTTGTGGTCCTTCGCCCACGATGATAAGTTCCCAGTCGGGAAAATCCTTGTAAATCCTTGCCCAAATGTCGATTAGGCGGTCTATTCGCTTCTGCCACGGGTCGAGCCGCCCAACGTATATCAGTTGCTTTTTCTTTCGCCCAAGGTCGATGGAGGTTTGTACCTCATAGGTGTTGGGATTGGCGATGGCAGTCACCTTGCCCGTGTCGCCTTTATACACCTTGCGCAGCTCGGGCAAGTAGTTCATCGACAGCATACAGAATGCGTCGCTGTGGGCGATTATGTTGCCATAGGCTGAGGCATATTTGCGGCAGGCGGCAATTCGCTTGTCGCGCGCCCACTTCAGCTCCCAAGGCAGCCGTTTCAACGACTGCCACGTGTTGCTTCGCGCGATAATTGCTGAATAGATATTGTAGTGGTAATATAGCGGATTGCTGTGCAGCACGGCTATCGTCTTTGTGCCTTGCGGAATACGTGCCTCGGAGATGAGGCGTTCATAGAACAGCGGGTCTTGGTTGATTACGATGTCAATGCCATGCTCGGCGCAAAACAGGTTGTAATAGTCGATGTTTCTTTGTGTTTCGGCTCTGTTGTCCTGTGCCCTGTCGTCGGGGAAAAGGTAGGTCGGGGCAGGGTAGTCATAGTCGTCGTTGCTGCCGCACAGGTTGTTGAGGTATGCCACATTGTGTCCGCGCCGCACAAACTCGCGGCACAGCAGGTCGGTGACACGTTCTATGCCCCCCGTGGAGGGGTTGAACGCCCGACAAGACATAAAAACGATATTCATTTCTCTTAAGGCTTATGCCACAAATTTAAGCATTTTGGCAACACCAAGTGCAACATATCGTAAAAAATACACTTGTGGTTGGGCGTAATTACTTTTTATAGTTATTTTTGTTGCTTTAATTACAAAGTTGAGAAAATGATGATTGGAGACAATATAAAATATGATAGGGGAGGAGACTTGTTGCAGGGCTTGCGTGAGCGTGTTGTGGTGCTCGACGGGGCTATGGGTACGATAATCCAGCAGCAGGGGCTGGGCGAGGAGGAGTTCCGCGGAAGCCGTTTTGCCGGTTGGAAGCGTCAATTGAAAGGATGCAACGACGTGCTTGTGTTGACTCGCCCCGATGTCATTGCCGATATACACCGTGCATATCTCGATGCCGGTGCCGATATAATAGAGACTAATTCGTTTAACGCCAATGCCGTGTCGCTTGCCGACTATGGGCTTGAAGGACTGGTTGCCGAAATCAATCGCTCGGCGGCAAGGCTGGCGCGGAGTGTCGCCGACGAGTGGAGCTGTGCCAATGGCGGACGGCGGCGCTGGGTGGCTGGGAGCGTGGGCCCCACCAACCGCAGCTTGTCGATTTCGCCCTCGGTCGAAGATCCTGCGGCGAGGAGCATTGCGTGGAATGAACTTGTAGCCACATATACGTGCCAGATGACAGCCCTCATCGAGGGGGGGGTTGACGTGCTGTTGGTTGAAACCGTCTTCGACACGCTCAATGCCAAGGCAGCTTTGTGGGCTGCCCGCGAGGTTATGGCGGCGACGGGAGTGGTGCTGCCCGTGATGGTGTCGGCGACTCTCACTGAGAGCGGACGCACCTTGAGCGGGCAGACGCTTGAGGCGTTTTGGGCTTCGATAGCCCATGCGCAGCCAGCCTGTGTGTGCCTGAATTGCGGATTTGGTGCCGAGGGTATGCTTGAATGGGTGGCGCGGTTGTCGGAAATCTCGCCTGTGCCTGTCGGGGCTTATCCCAATGCCGGGCTGCCCAACGAGATGGGCGAGTATGACGAAACTCCCGAGTTGATGGCACGGCACATAAAGCCGTTTGTTGACGGGAGGCTTGTCAATATGGTTGGTGGCTGTTGTGGCTCTACCCCCGAACATATCAGGGCAATTGCCGAGGTTGCCGCCGCTGGAGCCATGCGGCAACTGCCTGGCGTGGAATCCCACTTGTGCCTGTCGGGGCTTGAGGCGGTTGACGTGGTGCCCGAGCGCAACTTCATCAACATAGGCGAGCGGTGCAATGTGGCTGGAAGCCGCAAGTTTCTGCGGCTCATAGGCGAGGGAAATTACGACGAGGCTTTGTCGATTGCGCGAAAGCAGGTGGAGAACGGGGCGCAAATCATCGACGTGAACATGGACGATGCCATGCTCGATGCTGCCAAGGAAATGACTCACTTCCTGAGACTTGTTGCCAGCGATCCCGATGTAGCACGAGTGCCGGTGATGATCGACTCGTCGAAATGGGAAGTCATCGAGGCTGGACTGAAGGAGTTGCAGGGCAAGGGGATTGTCAATTCGATAAGTCTGAAAGATGGTGTTGACAACTTCCTTGCACGGGCTTCGTTCATAAAGCGCATGGGGGCTGCGATGGTGGTGATGGCATTCGACGAGCGCGGGCAAGCCGACACCTTTGAACGGCGTACCGAAATATGCGCACGAGCATACAAGTTGCTGACCGAGGAGGCAGGTGTCGTTCCGACCGACATCATATTCGACCCCAATGTGCTTGCCATAGCTACTGGTATAGAGCAGCATAACGATTATGCCGCCGACTTCTTGCGCACGGTGGAGTGGATAAAAGCCAATTTGCCGGGGGCGAAGGTGAGCGGTGGCGTGAGCAACTTGTCGTTTTCGTTCCGCGGCAACAACTATGTGCGCGAAGCCATGCACTCGGTGTTTCTCTACCATGCCATTGCGCGAGGTCTCGACATGGCGATAGTGAATGCTGCCGCAATGGTTCCATACGAGGAAATCCCCACTCAGTTGCGCAACACAATCGAAGATGTGATATTCAATCGCACTGCCGATGCCACCGACCGCCTGATAGCCCTCGCAGCCGAAATCAAGGAGCGGCAGTCGGGGAATGGCGCAGGCAAGACGGAACTCACAGGAGAAGACGAAGCATCGCTGACGGCTGAACAGCGGCTCGAACGAATGATTGTGCGCGGCTCGACCGACGGCATGGAAGCCGTGGTCGAGGCTGCAAAGGCTGAAGTGGGTACGGCTATGGGTGTGATAGATGGCGCGTTGATGCGCGGCATGGACACCGTCGGCGACCTCTTCGGCAAGGGAAAGATGTTTTTGCCGCAGGTGGTGAAAAGCGCGCGTGCCATGAAGCAGGCCGTGGCTTGGCTCAACCCTTATATCGAGGCAGAGCGTTCGACAGGTGTCGGCGGCAAGGCTGGGCGCATGGTGATAGCCACCGTGAAGGGTGACGTGCACGACATAGGCAAGAACATTGTGTCGATTGTGATGCGGTGCAACGGCTTTGAAGTCATCGACCTCGGCGTGATGGTGCCGGGCGAGGAGATTGTGAAGGTGGCAATTGAGCGCAATGCCGACATTGTGGCTTTGAGCGGACTTATCACGCCGTCGCTCGACGAGATGTGCCGTGTGGCTCGGCTGATGGAGCAACGCGGGCTGCACGTACCATTGATGGTGGGCGGGGCAACCACGTCGGAGTTGCACACGGCTGTTAAGATTGCCCCCGAATATGGCGGGGCTGTGGTGCATACCCGCGATGCAGCTTCGATGCCCGTGGTGGCTCAGCGGTTGTTGGCTGCCGACAGTGCCGGCTATGAGGGCAATTTGAAGCAGAGGCAAGCCGAGTTGCGCCGCCAGTATGAGGCGGCAAAAGACCTGTTGCCACTCGCCGAAGCGCGCCGCCGCCGTTGCAAGTTCGATTTTGCACCAGTCGCTCCTGCACACATGGGTATAACCGACATTGATATGACGATTGCCGATGTTGAGGAATATATAAACTGGAAACCGTTCCTCACGGCATGGCAACTCGTAGGCAAAGTGCCAACCAACAACAATTCGGATTGTGAAATGTGCCAGGCATCTGCCGAGGCTGCAAGGTTGCTCGACGATGCCCGCAATGCGTTGGAACTCTTGAAGCGCGAGGCTGCCGGCAGCATGAAAGTGCGCATAGGGCTGTGGCAAGCCTTCAGCGACGGCGACGATATTGTTATAGATGGCGGCAGGGCACGCATAGCCACGTTGCGGCAGCAGCACATCGACAGTGGTGGCGACTGCACATTGGCGCTTGCCGACTTTGTCGCACCGCGAGAGAGCGGCATTGCCGATTACATAGGCACGTTTGCAGTGACTGTGGGCGAGCGTGTGGAGCAAATCATTGAGCAATACAGGAACGATGGCGACGACTACCAGTCGCTGCTGCTGCGCACAGTTGCCGACCGCCTTGCCGAGGCTGCCACTGAACTCATGCACCGACTTGTGTGCCAGCGCTATTGGGGCGTTGGATTGAAGCCCGATGGCAAGCGTATGGGGATTCGCCCGGCAGTGGGCTATCCGTCGCTTGCCGACCAAAGCCTGATTTTTGAAATCAATCGCCTGATGTCGCTTGCCGATGTGGGGATCACCCTCACCGAGAATGGCGCGATGCACCCGGCTGCAAGCACGTGTGGACTGATTATGCCTCACCCTGGTAGCCATTATTTCATCGTCGGGGCTATCGGCGACGACCAGCGGCGCGACTATGCAGCCCGGCGAGGCTATTCGATCGAAGAACTGTCGAAATGGCTCAGGCAGTGACGCAGGCAGGAATATCGTGGGGCACGGTCATGGCTTCTCAAACCCAAGTTCTTCCAGCAGACGGCGGTTCCATGACGTGCGCTCGCGGTCGAACAGCCACCCCCATTTGTTGAAATATTTTATCATGTTGGTGACGTGTATCCGCAGCATCTTCTTGCTTTTGTAGGACGATGCGCGGTGGGCGTGTACTATTGTCACCCCGGGCCAGAACATGGTGCGATAGTGGCGGTGCATGCGTCGAGTGATGTCAATATCCTCGGGGTACATGAAAAAGCGTTCGTCAAACAGCCCCACACGTTCAAAGCACCTTGTGCGGAAAAACATGAAACTTCCTTGCATGTATGGCACATTCAGCGGCTGGCGGTGATCCCAAAACTGGAGCAGGTAGCGATAGTTCATCTTCTCGACGGCACTTGCAGGCAAGAAACGGCGGAAGATGAGGTTGGCAGGCGTTGGCAGCAGGCGGCACACATATTGCAACCTGCCGTCGGGATACACAACATTGGGAATGAGTTGCGCCACGTCACTGTTTTGCTCCATGTATTCGGCTATTCTCTCTATGGTATCGGGTTCAAAATAAACATCGGAATTGATTACGAGGTGGTAGTCGCTCCTCTCGGCGATGCTGAGGCGTATTGCCACGTTGTGCCCTGCTCCATAGCCCAAGTTGCCGTTGTTGAAGATATAAGCCACTTTCGAATAGGCGTGGCAAAACCCCTTCAGGGCATCGGTTGGCGAGTTGTCGCAGATGTAAATCTTCGACACGGGGCTGGCTGTCAACGACTGCAGGCACTTGTGCAGTTCGTCACGGTCGGTATTGTATGTGACAATCGAGGCTGTTATTAGCATGGCGCGTGGCTTTTGGGGGTTGTGAATGGCAAAGTGCTAATTATGAAAATAGGACGCACAAGAGAGAGCCGTGCGTCCTTATTACTGTCTTCTTTTTGCTGATGTTGTGCGGGCTTTAGTCGTCAACCTCTTTCACGAGGAAAATCTCGGTGGGGAAGTGGTCGCTGTAACCGTTGAGGTAAACGCCCGAGGCGTGAGTGCGCAACGGATAGCCCTTGCGGTCGCCCTCCTTGGTCTTCAGGAAGTCGAAGTTGAGCACTTCGTGCTTGAACAGAGTGAGTTTTGAACGGTCACCAAGGAAATATTTCGACACGATAATCTGGTCAAACAAATTCCAAGCACCGCGGTAGGCGAGCGTGCCTATCCCTTTGTCGAGGGTTTTCCACCACGGGTTGTATAAATCGCCAAGTTCTTCCACATCGTCTTTCTCCTTTTTTGCGCCAAGCACTTCGGCGACACTTGAATTGAACGGGTCGTCGTTCAAGTCACCCATTATGATTATGCCCTGGTTTGGGTCGTTGGCAAGCAGCGAGTCAACGGTGAGCCTCACGCGCTTTGCGGCAGCTTCACGCAGGTAGTTCGAGCGTTCCTGCCCCCCGCTGCGCGACGGCCAGTGGTTTACAATCACGCTAACCTTTTCGCCGGCAAGCAGTCCGGTGACACACATCTGGTCGCGAGTCTTGAATTCGGGATATCCGTCAACCACCACGCGCGAGTTGACCACGTTGAGTACACGGAAGAAGCGCGGGTTGTAGAGCAGAGCCACGTCGATGCCACGCAAGTCGGGCGAGTCGTGGTGAACTATTTGCAGGCGCTTGTCCTTCAGCGCCTCGTCTTTTACGAGGTCTTGCAGCACGGTGATGTTTTCAATTTCCGACACTCCGATTATGGCAGGGCCCATCGGGGTAGATTTGGTAGTCATCTGGCTGATGGCGTATGCCATGTTCTTGATTTTGTTGCGATATTTCTCGCCATCCCATTTCTTCGACCCGTTTTCGGTGTATTCGTAGTCATACTTGCCGTTGTTGTTGATGGTGTCGAAGAGGTTTTCGAGGTTGTAGAAGGCAACCCCGAACACTTGGTAACGCTTGTCGCCTGCGGTGGCGGCTGTCACCACGGCGACCAATGCTATCAATGCCAATAATTTTTTCATAAATAGAACTTGGGTTATAATTGCAACTCCAAAATTAAGAAATAATATGCAAATAAGCTCTTTTAAAGGAGCAAAAATATGCAACCGAGACCAAATTGCCGCTGGCAAAGGACTTAAATCTACCTGCCGGGGAAGATTTTACGCCATTGTTATACGTGAGTAGTTTTTTAATGTGAAATTTGCAAAACTTGCTGTAATGTTATGTAGCATAAATGGCATAAAATATGTTCTGAATTAAATTTTATTCACATTAAATGGTAATGTATGAAAATAATTTTATACATTTGTTTGCCATTTATGCCGTTGTCGCAACGGGCTGCAAGGTATAATGGCCAAGACCCACATACACATACGGATTTTATGAGAAACAACACAAACTAATAATTTTTTAACCAATTGCTTATGAGAATTAAATTCTTACTGCTCATCGCGCTGCTTGCAGCGATTCCGGCATTGGCGCAGAATGCTGGCGTGCGAGGCGTGGTGGTGGATGCCCGCAATGGGCAGCCCTTGGCAGGGGCGACCGTAATTTTGGAGGGACAAGACATCACGGTAGTCACCGGTCCCAACGGTGACTTCCAGATTTCTTCGGCTGCTCCAGGTTCCGACAACCTGCTTATCTTGTGCGCAGGTTATGACGACTGGTCGTCGCCGGTCAAAATTGCGCAAGGGGCTGTCGATAACATGGGCAAGCTCTCCTTGAACTCGCAATCGACATACTATGCTGGTTTTGCCGGTGACGAGGACTTGATGATCGACGAGTCGCAGCTCGAAGACGAAGAAGGCAACAGCCAGACAATAGGCTTGCTCTCGGGTGCTTCCGACGACGTGTATTATCAGGCTGCCAGCTGGGACTTCAGCGTTATGCGTTTCCGTTTGCGTGGTTACGACCAAGAATATTCCGAAACCTACATCAACGGCGTCAATTTCAACGAGCCGGCACGCGGACGCTTCAATTACAGTATGCTTGGCGGCTTGAACCAGGCTTTCCGCAACAAGAATGTGGGTATCGGTCTTGAATCCACCAGCTTCGGCTTCGGACAGGTGGGCGGTGCGACCAATATCAACACATTTGCCCGCGACTATGCGCCGGGCTTCCGCGCCAGCCTTGCCTACACCAACGGCAACTACTATGCCCGCGGCATGGTGACGTATGCCACTGGCTTGAACAGCAAGGGTTGGGCTTTGACAGTGTCGGCAGTGGGCCGTTATTCCGATGAGGGTATCTATCCTGGTACGTTCTACCATTCGGGCGGCTATTTCCTGTCGGCTCAGAAGGTGTTCAACGACAAGCACAGCCTGTCGCTCACAACATTCGGCGCGCCTACGCAGCGTTCCAACAACTCGGCTACCTTTGAGGAGGCATACGAACTCTCGGGGAGCAACCGCTACAACCCCAACTGGGGTTACATGCCCAATGGCGACAAGCGCACTGCCCGCGTGGTGGAAGCCTTCGACCCGACGGCAATCATGAACTGGATTTGGACTCCAAACAGCAACGTGTCGCTCAACACGGGTGTGGCTGTGCGCAAGTCATATTACTCGTCGTCGGCATTGCAATGGTATAATGCCGCCGACCCGCGTCCCGACTACTATCGCTACTTGCCGTCATACTTCGACAACGAGGAATCGAAGGCTCTGTACACCGACCTTTGGCAGAACGACGAGGCTTTCCGCCAAGTGAACTGGGGCAGTCTGTACCAGACTAACTACATGAACAACTACCAAGCCGACCAGACCGGCGTTGAAAAAGGTTCGACATATATTCTCGAAAAGCGTCACAGCAACCAGTTTAATGTGTTGTTCAACTCGACGCTTAATATGCGCCTTAACGACTTCATGACGTTGCAGGGCGGCGTGGGATTGAACTACACCCGTGCATCTTACTACAAGACGGTGAAAGACCTGCTCGGCGGCCGCTACTGGCTCGACATCGACCAGTTTGCCGAGCGCGACTTCCCCACCGACGATATACTTTTGCAAAACGACTTGAACAACCCCAATCGCCATGTGGGCGAGGGCGACCGCTTCGGCTACGACTACGACATAAACTCAATCTCGGCAAATGCCTGGTTGCAGAATGTAATCAATCTTGCTCACTGGGATATAAATTATGGTTTCCGCGTGAGCTACACGCAATTCCAGCGCGATGGCAAGATGCGTAACGGCCGCTCGCCCGAGAACTCGTTTGGCAAGGGCGTCAAGCACCAGTTCGACAATGCCATGTTCAAGGTGGGTGCAACCTACAAGCTCGACGGGCGCAACAGTTTCCGCTTCCATGCCGCCTATGGCTCGAAGGCACCGACATTCGAGCAGTCGTATATCTCGCCGCGTATCAAGGACGACGCCATTACGGGGCTCAGTAGTGCGCGTATCCTTTCGGGCGACATCTCCTATGCGTTCAACTACCGCAACTTCAAGGGAACGCTCACGGGATTCTGGACAAACATCTATGACGACACCGAACGCACTTCGTTCTACGACGACCAGTATTCGACCTACATGAACTATGTGCTCACGGGTGTGAACAAAACCTACAAGGGTGTTGAATTGGGGCTTGCCTACAAAATCACGCCGTCGCTCACGGTGAATTTTGCCGGCACATATTCGCGCTACCAATACAAGAACAATCCTACCGGTACGCGCAGTTATGAAAACGGCTCGATGCCCGACATCACACAGACCGTGTATTTGAAAAACTACTATGTGAGCGGCACTCCGCAACAGGCATACAGCCTCGGGCTCGACTACGTTGCTCCGGGAATGTGGTTCTTCAACATCACTGGTGTGTGGATGGACGACAGCTATGTTGACCTCTCGCCGATTCGCCACGAGGCAATGCCGGGATTGTGGCAATATGTCAACAGCGAGGAGGAATTGCAGCAACGCATCGAGGACATCGCTCACCAAGACAAGTTGAACGATGCTTTCGTGCTCAACCTGAGCATCGGCAAGCTCGTGTATGTGAACCGCAAGGTTTCGCTCAACTTCAACTTGAACATCGACAACGTTCTTAACAACAAGGATATACAGACGGGCGGTTACCAGCAGGGTCGTTTCGACTACACCAACTACACAACTACCCGTTACCCCAACAAATACTACTACGCACAGGGCATCAAGGTTTACTTTACCATGGGCGTGAGATTCTAACACTCATTTATAAACAACACACAGACACATATTTATTTAAGCAATATGAGACTATCTAAGTTATATTTCGCACCGGTGTTGGCATTGGCTTCTGCGGGCTTGGTCGGCTGCTCCGACAATTTCGATACTCCGCCTATGGTGATTCCGAGCACCGATATCGAAGCCAATATCACTATCTTCGACCTAAAGAAGCAATATTGGAACGACGATCGCAACTATATCGACACGATTGCCCTTGCCGTGAGCGGCGACAGTCTTTATATCAAGGCTCGCGTGGTTAGCTCCGACGAATCGGGCAATATATACAAGGCACTTTATATACAAGACGAGACAGGCGCGTTGTGCTTGTCAATCGACCGCAACAACCTCTACAACGAATATCGTGTGGGGCAAGAAGTGGTGTTGTCGGTGAGCGGAATGTACATCGGCAAGTATAACGGATTGCAACAACTCGGTCAACCCGAATATACCGAATCGTTTGGCTGGGAGGCAGCGTTCATGAACTATGAGTTCTTCTTGCAGCACGTGCGCCTTAACGGTATGCCCGATGTGTCGAAAATCGACACTATCGATGTCAACCTTGGCGAACTTCCCACTTCGGGCGACGAGCTAATCAGGTTGCAAGGCCAGTTGGTGCGCTTGCGCAATGTTCATTTTGAGGAAGCCGACGGGTTCAACACTTTCTCTGACCCTGACGCAAGTACCAACCGCACCATTGCCGATGCCAACGGCAACACTATAATCATGCGCAACAGCAGCTATGCCGACTTCCAAGGCGATTTGCTGCCGATGGGTTCGGGCGATATTATAGGTATTCTTGGCTATTATGGCACCGATTGGCAATTCGTGCTGCGCAGCACCGACGACCTCATTGGTTTCACTACCGACACCAGCGGTACGGAGGCTAATCCTTACACCATCGAACAGGCTATCGAGTTGCAAGGCGCTGCATCGGGCTGGATTACTGGTTACATAGTTGGTGCAGTAGCTCCCGAAGTGACTACGGTATCGAGTAACAGCGACATCGAGTGGGCTGCACCTACCACGCTCGACAATACGCTCGTGATAGGTGTTACCGCCGACACTCGCGACATCTCGCAATGTATCGTTATGGAATTGCCGCAAGGCAGCTCGTTGCGTTCGGCAGCCAACTTGCGCGATAACCCCAACGTCCACGGCACTCAGATATGGGTTACTGGCGACCTCGAAAGCTACATGGGCACATACGGTCTCACTGGCAACAGCGGCGCGCAAGGCGAATACAAGATGTCGGTAGCCTCGGGCGGCGTTGCAAGCCTCTACGAAGACTTTGAATGTGGCGGCAGCGATCCCGAAGGATGGACTATCATCGAGTCGGGTGGTCAAGACTGGTACAACCGCATGTTCGACAATAACTATTATATGTCGGTTTCGGGTTATCAAGGAACTCCTCCATTCAATATTTGGTTCATATCTCCAGCATTGAACGTTGACGAAGCTACCGAAAAGGTATTCTCGTTCCGCACGCAAGTCAACGGTTATGGTTCTACGACCACCGAAATGAAGGTGTATGTGCTCACAAACAGCGACCCGACAATCGGTCAGCCGACCGATGTTACAAGCCAGGCAGAGTGGCCTACTGCTCCGTCGAGCGGTTATTCGAGCTGGGTTGAATCGGGCGACATCGACTTGAGCGCATTTGCCGGTACTATATATATCGGTTTCTGCTACGAGGCAACTTCCGATGCCAATTATGCTACTTGGGGTCTCGACGACTTCCGCTTTGGCATGACGCAGGGAGAGCCTTCCGAGCCGGAAGACCCCGATACGCCGATAGCTGCCAACCGTGCCGACTTCGAGACGATGGGTACAGCATCGGGCTACTACAACACGTTCACTTCTACCAATGGTTGGGTGGCAACTAATTGCAGCTTGCTCGCGGGTACCGACGATGCAAGTGCCGAAAGTCCATATTTCGCATTTATCGGTTACGTGACTGGCTCTACCACCGAATTTGCCTATGCTCCTTGCATGAATGGTAACACGAGCCGTTCGGGTACTGTCGTTTCGCCCACTATTTCGGGCGGTTGCGGCGAATTGACGTTCAACTTCGGTATTCCTTTCAACGAGAGCGACCCGATTGGCTTCCGTGTCGATATCAAGCAAAACGGTACTGTGGTTCACACGTTTAATGTCGAAGGTAGCTACCCCAAGGGCGTTGCACAAGAACACACCGAGGCTGTCAACGTGAGCGGCGACTTCTCGATAGAGTTTGTCAACTTGTCGCCATCGGGCGTTGCCGAGAACCGCAATCGCGTGTGCGTGTGGAACGTGGCTTGGACAAGCAATGAGTAAATAATTCAACCATAGTATAAAAAACGATAAAGAGAGGGGCGGGCGGTATCGGTTTGCCTCTCTCTTGTTCATTTAATTTCAGTATGATGAAAAAACTATTTTTTTCAGCAGTGGTGTCGGCTATCGCGTTGGTGGCGACATCGTGCGGAGGCGGTAAGCCTGCAGCCAGCGAAGCGACAGGCTTTGTGACGGTCGAAAACGGCAGCTTTGTAGTTGACGGGAAGCCCTATCGCTACATTGGTACAAACTTGTGGTATGCCCCTATATTGGCATCGGAGGGGCAGGGGGGCGACCGCGAGCGGCTTGAGGCTGAACTCGACACGTTGCAGTCGCTTGGCATCGACAACTTGCGCATATTGGCGGGTGCCGACGGCGCACACGGGGTGCGCACCCACATCGAACCGACGTTGCAGACTGCCCCGGGCGTGTATAACGACACGTTGCTCCGAGGGCTCGACTACCTGCTCGACCACCTTGAGCGGCGTGGCATGAAAGCCGTGATTTACCTCACCAATTCGTGGGAATGGAGCGGCGGCTACAGCACCCATCTCGAATGGACGGGGCATGGCACAGCACCGCTGCCCACCGAGGTCGATTGGAACACGTGGTGCCAATATGCCCGAAATTTTGTCCTCGACGACAGTGCCAAGCAGATTTATTACAACCACGTGAGGAAGATTGTCGGGCGCACCAACAGCATCACGGGCAAGCCCTATGCCGAGTCGCCAGCCATCATGGCGTGGCAGGTGTGCAACGAGCCTCGTGCCTTCAGTCGTGAGGGTAAGGATTCGCTTGCAGCGTGGATAGGTCACACGGCGCGGTTGATTAAGAGCCTCGACCCCAACCACCTTGTCTCGACAGGAAGCGAGGGGATGTATGGTTGCGAGCTTGACATTGACTTGTGGGCACGCATTCACACGATGCCCGAGATTGACTACGGCATCATACACATTTGGCCTCACACATGGCAGTGGGTGCCACGCGATTCGGTGGAGGGTGGCGTGGAGCAGGCTTGCGAGGCGACGCGCGGCTACATCGCAGAGCATTATGCTGCCTTGCAGGGGAGCGGCAAGCCGCTGGTGCTTGAGGAGTTTGGCTATCCGCGCGACGGGCGGTTGCTCACTCCCGGGTCGCCCACCAAGGGGCGTGATGCCTACTTTAGCTATGTGTTTGGTTTGTTGCACGAAGGCAAGATGCTTGCAGGCTGCAACTTTTGGGGCTGGGGAGGCTTGGCTCGCCCGCAACAAGAGATGTGGCAGCCTGGCGACCCGTTCACCTGTGACCCCGCCCACGAACCCCAAGGGCTATATTCGGTGTTCAACAACGACACAAGCACTATAAGGGTAATAAGGCGTCAGTTAGCAGTTGGTAGTTAGTAGTTGGTAGTTGGTAGTTAGTAGTTTATGTCGTAGTGATGTGATTTATAGCATCTGAATTGCGCGTTTATGAAAGATTGGGAGCGAGGTATCTTTTCCCAGCTCCCTTTTCGTTTGCCAAGCTCGTAGCTTCAAACAGAGATCAGTGGATAAACTCATTTCCAATGCCAGTAGGTCATACTATGCTCATGTTGGAGTGTTATGAGGACGGCAAGTGTATATTCACTCAGTCGGACTTTGGTGGCACAAACGGCATCGATGAGATAAAGGATGGCGGCACATCTCGTCAAGACTACCTGATAGACATAATGGGCAGGCGCGTAACCAACCCGCGGAAAGGCAATATATACATAACTCCGACAGGCGAGAAAATCATATTCAATTAGGATTTGAAGAGGTGCTAAAATGCGATTTTGCGTAACGCCGTAGGAACACACGGCTTGTGCGTCTGGGAACCGATATGGTGTCAACGTGGTGTATGCCAGTGTGATATGTGTATGCCATAGATCATATTCACGAATCGTGCGTTCCTGCAATGTAGCATTAGATGCATTATGGTGCAGCTCTGCAGTTGCCGTCGAGTTGTACTCTGTTCACGACTGTTAATTGCCCACCGCTCCTGTTTGCGTTTGTTACACAAATGTAACTGCGTATTTTCCAGTTTGATAATTTCGGGTTGGGTGGCTGGCGGTTAACGCTTGGGCTGCCAAAATGTTATGGTGTGCCGAAAAATGGTGCAACATTGTTAAATGCAGGATTTGTTAACGTAAAGCGGTTAAAAGTGGTGTCATTGCTTAACAAAAGAAAAAAAAACTAATGTTGTTTAATTTTTGTGTGGTATATTTGTCACGGTTTTATAAATTAAACAACGCTTATGAATATTCATCTAAAGCATTTAATGATTACTTTAGTGCTGGCATTTGGCAGTGTCGTGTCGATGCTGGCGCAGACTACAGTGAGCGGTGTGCTCATTGATGAAGAGACAAGTGAGCCGTTAATTGGTGCCACAGTGCAAGTGCAGGGCGATCCTGCACAAGGAACTGCCACCGACTATGACGGAGCTTTCAAGTTGAAAGTGAAAAAGCAGGGGCTGACGCTCGAGTTCAAGTACATCGGTTACGAGACTCGCAGCATGAAAGTTCCTGCAGGGAATAATGTCGATTTGGGGACTGTGACCATGAAAAGCGATTCAAAGGTTCTGAACGACGTGATTGTGACTTCGCAGATTGCAATCCAGCGCCGCACTCCGGTTGCTGTGTCGAATGTGTCGTTTGAACAAATCGATGAGAAGTTGGGTACGCAGGAGTTTCCCGAAATCCTGAAAACAACCCCGGGCGTGCATGCACAGAAGGATGGTGGCGGCTACGGCGACTCCGAAATCTACATGCGCGGTTTTGCCAATGAGAATATCGGTGTGATGGTAAACGGTGTGCCTATGAACGACATGGAATGGGGCGGCGTTTACTGGAGCAACTGGATGGGGCTCACCGACGTTACCACCGTGATGCAGACGCAGCGCGGTATGGGAGCCTCGAAGGTGTCGATTCCGTCGGTGGGTGGTACAATTAACATTGTCACCAGCGGTATCGAGGCAAAACGTGGCGGTACGGCATACTACCAACTCGGCAACGACGGTTACAACAAGTTGCTCTTCAAGGCTTCGACGGGCATGATGCCACACGACTGGTCGGTGACTTTGCTCGGTTCAAAGACTTGGGGTAACGGATATGTGCAGGGTGCCGATTTCTCGGGCTACACATGGTTTGTGAATGTTGCAAAGCGTTTTGGCGACAACCATCAATTGTCGTTTACCGCATTTGGCGCACCGCAAGAACACTACCAACGTGATGGTGCATTGAAAATCGCCGACTGGCAGATGATTGAACGTGTGTATGGCGTAAAGAACTACAAGTATAACTCTACATACGGTTTCGACAACAACGGCGAACGCCGCTCGTCGGAATACAACTTCTACCACAAGCCTCAGTTGAGCTTGAACCACCAGTGGGTAATCAACGAAAAGTCGTCGCTCAGCACGGTGTTCTATGTTTCTCTCGGCCGTGGCGGCGGTTACTCGGGGCAAGGTAACGAATACTTCGGTTACAGTTATCGCGACTGGTATGGTGCAAACTATGGCGAATTGCAGACTAATTTCCGCAATGAGGATGGCACATTCGACTATGGTGCAATACAAGATCTCAATGCAGCAAGCGAGAACGGTTCAATGCTTGCCATGAGCGAATCGAAGAACTACCACAACTGGTATGGCTTGATTTCGACCTATTCGACTCGTTTCGGCAAATACTTCGACTTCTATGGCGGTATCGACTTCCGTTATTATAAGGGTACTCACACCAACGAGCTTATCGACCTTTACGGCGGTGACTATTTTGTTGACTCTACCCGTGGCGACGTTGACGTTGTCAACAACGCCAATGCTGCCAACGACAGCTGGGTGTATGAGAAGTTGGGTGTGGGCGACGTTGTTTACCGCGACTACGACGGCCACGTGATGCAATATGGCGCATTCTTCCAGACCGAGTTCAACAAAGATCGCTGGTCGGCTTTCGTTGCAGGTTCGGTATCTAACACTGCCAACTGGCGTTACGACCGTTTCTACTACGACGAGGCTCATGCCAAGAGCGACACCAAGAGCTTTTTCGGCTTTACAGCAAAGGGTGGTGCCAACTTCAATATCGACAAGCACAACAACGTGTTTGCCAACATCGGTTACATCAGCCGTGCACCTAAGTTCTCGGGTGGTGTGTTCTTGACTTCTACCTACAGCAATGTAATCAACCAAGACGCAAAGAACGAGAAAGTGTTCTCGGTTGAAGCCGGCTATGGCTTCCGCAATAGCTGGTTTAGTGCAAATGTCAACGCATACTGGACTCGCTGGCTCGACAAGACCATGACCAAGCGTGGCGAACTTGCCAATCGTGAGGAATATTTCATCAACATGACTGGTGTTAACGCCCGCAACATGGGTATTGAAATCGACCTCAAGATTAAGCCAACCAATTGGCTTGAAATATGGGGTATGGCATCAATTGGCGACTGGACGTGGACCGACAATGCAACTGGCTATGCCTACAACAACAACGGTGTGCCTTTGACTGCCTCTGGCGAGCAGACCACTATCGGCGCGCCCGACCATGCCAAGGCAACAATCTTGCTCGAAGGCATTCACCAAGGTGGTTCGGCACAGACCACATTTGGTGCCGGTGCAACGTTTAAAATCAACAAGGCTATCCGCGTAGGTTTTGACTGGACTTATTATGGTAATAACTATGCTTACTATTCGCTGACGGGTAGCGCATTGCAATTGAATGACGAAGTTAAAGTGTATGACCCGTGGAAGATTCCTGCCGCAAGCACTGTTGACTTGAATGCAAGCTACCGCTTCAAGGTGGGCGGCTTGGACGCTACTTTGTCGGGCAACGTGAACAACCTGTTCAACTACCAGTATATTTCAAAGGCTTGGAACCCCAACAACTCGACTGTTGAAGCTACTGCCGACAACATCTATTGCTACTATGCTTTCGGCCGCACCTACAGCATGAAATTGAGGATTAACTTCTAACAACTTAACAGAGGATACTACAAATATGAAGAACAAGATATTTTCAGCATCGGTCGTGGCACTGGTTTCGTTGGCAGTGGTATCGTGTGATGACTATAACGACCAGTTCAACATCGATGAGTCGATTACCGATGTGCGTACTGCAACCATCACTCTTGCATCGGGCGACTACAGCAGCATAGCAAGCAATGCGACCAATGTCGCCATTGCCGAGCGTCTCGACCAGGAAGCTGGTACCGGCACAGCATATTCCGAAGCCTTGAAGGCAGTAGGCACCAATGGCTATTTCACCACTCTTGCCTCGCCCGAGGATTATATCCCGGCATTCCTTGCCTCGTCCAACGACTACCGTCTTGCCGACGTCGGCTCGCGTTTCACGGTAAATGTGAATTTCTATAAAGACCCTTCGGGTTACCTTACCGATCTTGTGAACATTGGCACTTACGACTTCACAAGCTACGACTACGAGACTGCTTGGGGTGGTTCGAAGGCAAGCTACCTGACACCTTCGACGGTATCGGCAATTCCCGATGTGCTTGCCAGCGCATTCCCCGAGGCTCAGGAGGGTGACTTGGTGGCTGTGAATTATGCCTACTCCAATTTTGAACCTACCGAGGGCGACAATTCGTCGGCTGCCGCTGCTGCCTATAGTGTCGCTCTGAGGGCTGAAGGCAATTACACCAACATCTCGGATGTGATTGCAAACACCGAGGGCGGCGAATACAGCATAAGTGGTACCATTGTGGCAACCTATGCCCGTGGATTCTTGGTGAACGACGGCACTGGTACCATACTTGTTTACCTTAATGCTACTCCAAACTATTCGGTTGGCGACATTGTGAGCGTCACTGGTACGACTACACAATACAGCGGGTTGATGCAATTCCCTGCAACTTCCGTTATTTCGTTGCTCGGACGTGCCGATTCGTTCAGCTATCCTACCGAGCCTGTCAGCATGGATGGTGCTGCACTCGATGCTTATATTGATAGCCCGTCGATTCAATATGTGTCTTACACGGGTACGCTCAGCATAAGCGGTTATTACTACAATGTGACTGTTGATGGCGCAGCCACTGCCACTGGTAGCATTCAATACCCCGTTTCGGGTGTGGTTGACAGCAGCTTCGACGGTCAGCAAGTTACTGTTACGGGTTATTTGATTGGCGTCAGCGGCGGTCGTTACACCAATACTATGGTTACTACCGTGGCTCTTGCCGATGGTTCTTCGCCCGAATATACTCCAGTCGGTGAGATTGCTTATGCCGATGGCGGCACTTACTCGGCTCGCGGTGTTGTAGCTGCAACCTATGGCCGTGGTTTCTTGTTGACCGACGGTTCGGGCTATATCCTTGTTTACAAGAGCGACACAGGCGTCGCTGTCGGCGACATGGTAACCGTGAGCGGCGATATTTCGGCTTATGCTGGTTTCAATCAGTTCTCCAGTGCTGCTACTGTCACCAACTTGGGCGCAGGCGAATATACTATGCCGGCTCCGCGCCAGCTTGACGGTGCTGCAATGGATGCTTATCTCACTGCTCCTTACATCGCTCTTGTATCTTATGAAGGTACATTAAACATCGATGGCAACTACTACAACGTTATAGTTGACGGTGCTTCGACTGCACAAGGTAGCTTGTCTTATCCCGAAAACATAGATGCCGCGCTCAATGGCAGGACTGTTGCTGTGACTGGTTATGCGATAGGTGTCAGTGGCAGCCGCTATTTCAACACTATGGTTACGTCGGTTGAGGGTGTCGGAGGCGTTGTTTCCAAGCCTAATACTTCGGAATTGTATGTTTATGACGGTACTTCGTGGAGCGAATACAGTAACGATGCTGCGAGCGCAGTGGTTCTCGACCCGACAGCATACGAGCAATATGGCAGCGACGAAATTTCGAGCGATGCTGTTGACGCAGTGGCTGCTACCTACCTTGTCCAGAAGTTGCCATACGCACAAGATGGTGCACTTGCTG
Source organism: uncultured Bacteroidales bacterium (assembly GCA_949285735.1). Classification (GTDB taxonomy): domain Bacteria; phylum Bacteroidota; class Bacteroidia; order Bacteroidales; family Muribaculaceae; genus Avimuribaculum. The sequence continues at coordinate 39,220 of CASEAQ010000014.1, read as the reverse complement.
CCTTGGTTTACAACTCGGGCGAAATGTCGGTTAAAGAATATACTCTCACGGCTGGTGCTTGGATTCCGACTCCTGCATACGAGGAACAGCAATTCATCTTCGAGCACAAAGCCGAAGGCTGGAGTGCCGACATGAGCACCTATATAAACGAGTCGTTCATTGGTTCGACTGGTGGCTTTGAAATCAAGGATGTCGCTTTGGACGGTTTGAGCTATGTGTGGGCACTTGACGGCACTTACGGCTGGAAGGCTTCGGCATACGCAGCAAGCACCAACCATGCAACCGAAAGCTGGATTGTATCGCCTGTCATCAACTTGTCGCGCGCAACTGCTCCGAAGATGCAGTTTGAGACGGCTCTCAACTACTGGAGCGGTGCTGTGACCGACTTTTGCGCCGTAATGGTTTCGACCAACTATACTGGCGATGTGACAGCGGCAGATTGGACCGAACTGACAGTTACTGGTTGGCCAACTTCGGCAAGCTGGACATTCTATACGGTTGATCTCATCGACTTGTCGCAATTCAACGGCGACCGTGTGTATGTGGCATTCCGCTACAAGAGCAGGTCGGACGCTGCTCCAACCTGGGAAATCAAGAACTTGAAGATTGCCGAGAGCGAAGAGTTCGGTGGCGGTGAAACAGGTGGCGAAGGAGAAACTGCCGAGTAATCACCACTCGAAGATTCTATAATATCCAAGGACGTGCTTCATTGCGAGGTGCATCCTTTTTTTTTTGTCCAGCCATAAGTCAACTGCCATGCTAAGCCATTCATTTAAAGTGTGATGTGTCTCAGGAATATGGTGGCGACGGGGGCGGCGAAGCCGTCCAACTATCGATAACCGACGGCGATGCAGCCCCTTGGAACAAGGAACCGTCGAACTACTATCCCTCCCAATAAACGGGCCTCGGAGAGGTCCAACGGAGCTCTGTTGCCATTCTTGGAAAGGAAAATAAATGTAAGAGCCGTGCAAAACAATCAAAATATTGTACGTTAGACTTGATGTTGTTGGCTTTTTTCGCTATATTCGCAGTATAACTATAAGAAAAGGTGATTGTTATGAAAATCGGGATTGCTATTATTGCATTGGTTGCATGGGCGGCTGCCGCTTGGGCGCAGCCAGTCGTTGAGCAGCAAGTGTCGCCAACGAAGTATGATTATTCGCAAGTTGCGCAGCAGATAACAGCTGGGTGTGATACCAAGTATGAACAGGCACACGCCATTTATCGCTGGCTGTGCAACAACATCAGTTATGACACGTCTTACAGCATATATACTGCCGACGAGTGCTGGGATAACCGCCGCGGCGTGTGTCAGGCATATAGTGAACTGTTCTACCGCCTTGCCGAGCCGCTTGGGCTTGAAACGATAGTGGTGAGGGGCGTGGCAAAGCCGTCGGAAGGCAAGGTTGAGGGTCATGCGTGGATTTTTGCCATTGTCGAGGGCGAAAACACGGGTATCATGATTGACCCCACTTGGGGGGCAGGGTCGGTAAACGGCTCGACGTTCACTCGCAGCAATAACGACGACACATGGTTTCATGTCGATCCCTATTGGTTGATATTCACCCATTTCCCCGATAATGAGGATTACCAGCTATTGCCTCAACCAGTCAACCGCGAGCAGTTCGACGCATTGCCCGTGGTGAAGCCCATGTGGGGCGAATATGGCTTCGATGCCAAGGGTGTTTTCGACCGCTGCATGGCTGGCAATACCGACTTGCCCATGATTTACCACAGCGGCGTGGGGGTGTTGAGGCTGGCGAGTGTGCCTGAGCAAAGCACCCTGCGCGTGGGCGAAAACTACCGCTTTGCGATACAGAAGTTGCAGCAGTGTGATGTCGCGCTCTTGGATGGTGGACCGTTGCACAACGACTGGCAGTTGCAGGGAAACACCTACTATATGGATTATATGCCTACGTCTGCCGGCGATTTGCATTTAGGGTTCAAGCAAGATGGCGAGAAGTATGCTACTGTGGTGCAGTATGCGATAGCCCAACCCACGGCTGCCGACCTGAAGCGGCTCGAAGAGGCAAATCCGCTTATGATGCCCGAGTTGACAGGACTTGCCAACTTCAATGCGGTAGAATTGCAGAAGCATGGTATAGATGGCAAGAAGTTGCTTGCCGCAGTGCGAGGCGGCTCGGTGTCGGGTTTGCCGATGTTTTACGGCTCGGGCGACTATATCGCCATTGACATACCGCTGAACGGGACACTGCGAGTGGGGCAAAGTTACACGTTTACGTTGCAGCCTCGTGGCGGCGTGAGGTGGGCAGTCATCAACGAAAAAACTTGGCACCGGGCGTGGAACTCCGACCCCTCGACTGGAACAATCTCTATGACAGTTGTACCCGATGCCCCCGGCAAGTTGGTGGTTGCCGTGCAGCTGCAAGACGGCGGCTCATATAGCTATTGCTTGACCTACATAGTGAAATAGTCCGAAGAACGAGTTAAAATAGCTATGGTATATGTGGAAAAACTTTATTGGGTTGTGCAAATGTATGGTAGGTCAATGTAATTAGGAATGCATAGATGGCTATCGGAACTATGATGCAGAATATCACGGAACTGAGCACATAGTTGCTGCCATAGCGGTTGAAATACATGAGAAAGTCAACCGATTTCTTAAACAGCCAATCACACCATTTGCCGAACCTGTGCCGCACTTTCAGATATATTGCGCCCCATGCAAGCAACAGCAAGGGTGTCGTAATTGGCAACGTGAGCCACATATCTATCAATATAGTCCACGACAGAGGTATGACGAGGTAATAAACCAGTATGTTTATCTCATTGTAAGTCAATCCTGTCAGCCTCGCCGCCTCCATAAGCATCTCGGCAGTCTTGTCGAATATCCGTTGAATCAGCACTGGTATTATATGTGGGAAGTGTTATCTTGCAGAAGGGGCAATCAACGCTTGAAAATGTTCGCTTCGTATGTAGCCTTTGGTTCGCTTATCTTCGTTCAGCCTTGACAGTAATTCGACTGTTAGTGACAAGTCGCCAGTTTTTGGAGGATTTTCAATCATATAGAGATGTGTATTTGTTCAGAAAACAAATATCTCAATTTTTCGCAATTTATCAAAATTTGCGAAAAATGTTTTTGCATAGTGTTGATTTTGAGGGAGGTTTTGTTGGTGGGTGATAAATGAATCAGCCCCTGAAAGTTGTGGCTTTCGGGGGCTGGTGTGGGGTGTTATAATGTTTGGAGCAGGAATTTCTTGAAGGTGTGGAAGCCTGAACTGATTTTGACTGTCTCTTTCTTGCCTTCGAGGAATCGCTGCAGACGTTGCGGAACTTCGACCGGGCAACCTGTGATGTGCTCCACAGTGCCCTTGAACTTGGCAGGGTGGGCGGTTTCGAGTGCCACGCCAATCTCGCCAGGTTGCAGCAGTTCGCAAGTTGCGCGGTATGCCACTGCGCCATGCGGGTCGAGCTGATAGTTGCAGTCGTGCAGGGTTTGTGCAATCGTTTGGCTGATTTGCTCGTCGGAGTAGGTGCAGCCGCTTATATCGGCGCATATTGCGTCGTGTGAGTGCCCATACAGGTCGAGAATGCGGGCAAAGTTGCTTGGATCGCCCACGTCCATTGCGTTGGCAATGGTCGTTATGGATTGCCGCGGCGTGTAGTTGCCAGTGCGCAGGTAGTCGAAGAATACGCAGTTGCTGTTGTTGGCAGCGATGAACCGTTTTATCGGCAACCCCATGCGTTTTGCAATGAGTCCGGCGGCGAGGTTTCCGAAGTTGCCGCTCGGCACTGCCACAACGATGTTGGTGGTGTCTTGCTCGCGCTGAGCCAGTTGGGCGTAGGCGTAGAAGTAGTAGAACGACTGCGGCAGGAAGCGGGCAACGTTTATCGAGTTGGCACTTGTGAGCATCATGGCATCGTTCAACTCTTTGTCCATGAATGCGTTTTTCACGAGTGCCTGGCAGTCGTCGAACGAGCCGTTCACTTCGAGAGCCGTGATGTTTTGCCCGAGAGTGGTGAATTGTGCTTCTTGTATTTTGCTCACTTTGCCACGTGGGTAGAGGACGAAGACACGCACGCCCGGCACGCCGAGAAAACCGTTGGCAACGGCGCTGCCAGTGTCGCCAGATGTGGCGACAAGTACGTTGACGCAGCGGTTGCCGCCGTTGTCGGCTTTTCGGTTGAAGTAGCTCAGCATTCGTGCCATGAACCTTGCTCCCACGTCCTTGAAAGCCAGTGTGGGTCCGTGGAACAGTTCGAGGCAATAGCGGTCGTCGCTTATGTGCCGTAGTGGTATGTCGAAGTTGAGCGTGTCATACACAATATCTTTCAGAATGTCGCTTTCGATGTCTTCGCCAAACAGCGTGCTTGCCACGGCGTAGGAAATCTCCTGCAACGACATTTGTGCCATGTTGTTGAAGAAGGCTTTTGGCAGTGTGCCTATGCGCTGTGGCATATATAGCCCACGGTCGGGCGCAAGACCGCGAAGCACAGCCTCTTGCAGCGAGACTGGCTGGGATTGGCGGTTTGTGCTATAGTATTCCATAAGAAGGTGTATTGTTGTTGCTATATGATTATTCCATAAACAAGGCTTTGATAAACTCGTCGCGCGACAGTGTGCCATACATTCCATATCGAGTCACTTCCTCGTCGAAGCGAGGAACGCGGTCGGGGCGTTCGCCCGGGCGGAAGATTGCAAAAGGCACTGGAGCCGACGAGTGGGTGCGCAATCGGCACGGGGTGGGGTGGTCGGGGAGCAGGGCGATGGTGACAGGCTCGTCCATGTCGAGCGTAGCATCGATGATGGGCTGGCAGATGCGGTGGTCGAGAGCTTCAATGGTCTTGACCTTCAGCTCATAATCGCCTTCATGTCCAGCCTCGTCGCTTGCTTCGACGTGGAGAAACACGAAATCATAGTCTCCGAGCAGTGCATCGATTGCCGCTTGGGCTTTGCCCTCATAGTTGGTGTCGTACAGCCCGGTTGCGCCCTCCACCATAATCGGCTCGAGCCCGGCATATACGCCTATGCCGCGAATGAGGTCAACAGCCGAAATTACGGCTCCGCGGCGAATGCCGTACTTCTGTTGCAAGGTTTCCATTGCGGGGCGGTAGCCGGGCGACCAGGGCCAAATGCTGTTGGCTGGGTCTTTGCCCTCGGCGATGCGCCGCAGGTTGACTGGGTGCGTGGCAAGTAGTTCTTGCGACTTAAGAATCAGGTCGTTGATGAGCGATGCCGTCGCTTCGGCATCGGGCGAGGTGGCTTTCACCATCACGTTGCGGAATGGTGTGCCCGGAACGTCGTGTGGCGGCGTGCAGCGCAAGTGCTTGTTGCCCCCGCCTATTTTCAGCAAGTGTCGGTAGGAGACACCGGGGAAGAAGTGGACGGTGTCGCTGCCAAGTTCCTTTTCGAGGAATGCAATGAGTTCGTGGGCTTCTTCGTCGCTGATGTGTCCTGCCGAGTGGTTTTTGATTATCCCGTTGTCGATGCAGATGAGGTTGCAGCGCATAGCCATTTCGCCATCTTCGATGGGAACGCCCATGCTTGCCGCTTCGAGCGAGCCGCGCCCCTCGAACACCTTCGACAGGTCGTAGCCGAGCAACGACAAGTGGGCAACCTCGCTGCCAGGCTCGTAGCCCATCGGCACGGTGTATAGTTGCCCCGTGCGTCCAGCCCCTGCAATCCAGTCCATTGCTGGGGTGTCGGCTGCCTGAATGGGAGTGCGGTCGCCGAGAGCTGCTATCGGCTCATCGGCCATGCCGTCGCCCAATATTATAATGTGTTTCATTCTAAATGTCGTTCAATGCTTTGGTTATCTGATATTTGCAATGCTAATGATGTCGGCAAACACCCCGGCTGCAGTCACCTCGGCACCAGCTCCGTAGCCTTTTATCTCCATCGGGTATTCCTTGTAGCGTTCGGTGGTGATGAGAATGACGTTGTTGCTGCCTTCGAGCGAGTAGAAGGGGTGTTCCTCGTCAACTTCTTGCAGCCCGGTCGAAACCACGCCGTTGTCGAGTTTTGCCACGAAGCGTATGTGCCTGTGGTTCTCTTCAGCCCTGCGGCGCATCTCCTCGAAGGTGGCATCATACTGCCTTACATTGGCAATGAAGTCGCTTGCGTTGCCTGCGAAGCATTCTTGTGGAATGATGTCGCTGCACACAACATCGTCTTGCTCAACTTGATAGCCAGCCTCGCGGGCGAGAATAACGATTTTGCGCACCACGTCGCGGCCGCTCATGTCGATGCGGGGGTCGGGTTCGCTGTATCCGGCAGCCTGCGCCATCTCGATGGCGCGGCTCAGCGGTATGTCGCGGCTGACGGTGTTGAACACATAGTTGAGAGTGCCCGACAGCACGGCTTCGATTTTCAGAATCTTGTCGCCCGAGTTGATGAGGTTGTTGATGGTGTTGATGATGGGCAGCCCGGCACCGACGTTGGTTTCAAACAAGAATTTCACGTCGCGCTTGTTGGCTATGCGTTTCAGTTCGCTGTATGAGGCATAGCTCGACGAGGCAGCAATCTTGTTGGCAGCCACCACGTTGACGTTGTGGTTGAGCAGCGTCTTGTATTGGTCGGAAATTTCCTTGCACGCTGTGCAGTCAACAAATACCGAGTTGAATATGTTCATTTTCACCACCTCGCTGGCTATTCGCTCGGGGGTGGCGTCGATTTCAGCGGCGTCGAGGGCGGCGTCGAGGTTGTCGATGTCGATGCCGCGTCGAGAGAACACGCATTTGCGTGAATTGGCCAATCCTACCACACGAAGTTCGAGAGCCTTGTCGTTAATCAGGTTAGCACGTTGCTTGCTAATCTGCTGTAACAGGTTTCGTCCAACATTTCCGATACCGGTCACAAACAGGTTCAGGACTTGTGTGTCTGATAAGAAAAAACTGTCATGAATGACGTTAAGAGCCTTTCTCAAGCTGTCGAGCTTGATGACAAACGAGATGTTGGTCTCGGATGCGCCTTGGGCACATGCAATTACGTTAATACCGTTTCTGCCGAGGGTGTTGAATAGCTTCCCGGCAATGCCCGGCGTGTGCTTCATGTTCTCGCCCACGATTGCCACGGTGGCAAGGTCGTGCTCGGGAGTGATGTCGCTGATTTCGCCTGTCGTGAGCTCGGCTACAAATTCCTCCTTCAGTACAGCCACGGCGGTGTCGGCATCGCAGTTTTTCACTGCAAACGAGGTGTTGTGTTCCGACGATGCCTGAGAAACGAGGAACACGCTCACGCCGTTTCGCGCCAATGCGTTGAAGATGCGCGAGTTGACACCAATCACGCCCACCATGCCAAATCCCGTCAGGGTGACGAGGCAGGTGTCGTTAATCGACGATATGCCCTTGATAGCCTTCGTCTCGTTGGCAGGGATATGCTCGGTGATGAGCGTGCCAGGAGCCGACGGGTTGAAGGTGTTTTTTATTAGTATAGGTATGTTCTTGTGATATACCGGGTAAATCGTTGGCGGATATACCACTTTTGCTCCGAAGTTGCAGAGTTCCATCGCCTCGATGTAGGTGAGGTGGTCGATGACGTATGCCGACGAGATTACACGCGGGTCGGCGGTCATGAAGCCGTCAACGTCGGTCCATATTTCGAGCTGGCGGGCATCGAGCGCGGCGGCAATGATGGCGGCGGTGTAGTCGCTTCCTCCACGGCCGAGGTTGGTGATGTCGCCTGTGTCTCGGTCGGTCGAAATGAATCCTGGCACTACAGCCACCTGCGAGGTGAAATTCTCGAAAGTCTGCTGTATCAGCTTCTCGGTCAGGTCGAGATCGGCGATATGCTTGTTGAATTGTGTTTCGGTCTTGATGAAGTTACGCGCGTCGTAGTGTCGGGCATGGTCGATTACACGGCTGATTATCACCGACGACAGTCGTTCGCCATAGCTCACGATGATGTCGAGTGTGCGTGTTGAGAGGTCCTTTATCAACGCCACACCACGGTATATGTTGCCCAGCTCTTCGAGCAGCGGGCTGATGATTGAAAGCACATCGAGCTTGCGGTTTTCGGGCACGATGCCGTCGATCACCTTGTTGTGCCGTTCCACTATGGCGGCATAGTTTTGCAGGTAGCCCACATCTCCCTTGGCGGCTTGTCGGGCTGTGTTGATGAGCTGGTCGGTGATTCCGCCCAATGCCGATACCACCACGATAACCTGCTCGTTGCAGCTCTCAACGATCTGCTTCACGTTGTGCAGGCTTTCGACAGTACCTACCGATGTGCCACCGAATTTTAATACTTTCATTTCTAATAGGAAATATGCTGTTTTTGTATAATTATGAATAATGGTTTTCGATAGCCCAAAGGTAACACTTTTTTCCAATCAAAAGTGCCATACTCCTATTAATTATTGTAATAGTGTGTGACGGTAAATGTTTAATTGGAGAAATAGGTTGAAAAATGCGAAATTTCTTGCACAACGCATGGATTTTTGTATATTTGTGTTATTGTAAGTGCAGAGGAGGATTGCTCATGGAAAATATACCCGATGACTTGTTCAGCGTGAAAATCGCCCAGCCCGATCCACGGGCAGGCGATCTGCTGGTGGCAGTGCCGTTCTTGGACGACGGCTGTTTCCACCATGCGGTGGTGTGTATTATCGAGCATTCCGACGAAGGTGACTCGATGGGGCTTGTCACCAACCGTCTGTCGGGCTATATGCTCAACGAACTTATTGAGAATGTCGAAACGAGCGAGGAGATTCCCGTGTTTGTCGGTGGTCCTGTCCATAACGACCGCCTGTATTACCTGCACACGCTTGGCGACCTGATTCCCGACTCGATGGAGGTGTCGCCGGGGCTGTATGTGGGCGGCGACTTCGACACGGTGAAATCGTATATTTCAAGCGGTTGCAAGGTTGAGGGAAGAATACGCTTTTTTGTTGGATATAGTGGTTGGAGCAAGGGGCAGTTGCGGCGAGAGCTAAACAATCACGACTGGGCTGTGTCGAAATTGGTGTGCATCGACGACATAATGCAGGAAGAGGAAGATGCGGCGTGGCGCACCCAAGTGTCGATGCTCGGCGAGAGCTACCGCCTGTGGCTCAATTGTCCTCGCAATGTGCGGCTCAACTGACTGATTGCCAACGATATGATAATAAACGAGGGGACGCCCCACGAGCATGTGCAATGCGGGGCGTCCTCTTGTTTCTGTTTCGGCTTGTCGCCATCGGGTGTGTGGCGCCTACGTGGTTATGAATTGATAAATATGCGCATTTTTATACTCATCGCCGTGTCGCAGCAAATGCTTGAGCGTGCCGCAATGGGCATATCCGGCTTGCTTGAGCATGGCTTGGCTGGCAAGGTTGTCGGCAGCGACGATTGCAAGCAGTTGCCTGATACCCACGCACTGCCGGGCATAGGCGGTGGCGAGCGAAAGGGCTTGCACGCCATATCCCTTGCCACGCATTCGCGACGAGATGTATATCCCTATCGAGGCGAATGAATTGACGGGGTCGAAGTCGTAAATATCGACAGTGCCGATTGCCGTGCCCTCGTTGCGCAGGCACACCATGAGGCGTATGCCGTGGTGGGCGTGTATGTCGCCGTCGTAGTCGTTGGCGTAGTTCCATAGCTGGGTGCGACTATACGGGGCGCGTGTGTTGGCGGTTGCCCATTGCGATGTGTCGTTTTCCCAGCGGTAGAGTGTATCGACGTCGCTCAGTTCCACTGCGCGCAATAGTATGGTGTCGTTTTGCAAAAAATCGGTTGGCATTACAATATTTTAACAATTACGATTTTTCTTGGCGAAAATTGCGGCAATAAAAATTGGGGTTATTTATTTAAATATAAGTTGAATATCCTTGTTTTTGCCGCTTGAGAATGTAATGAGATTGGTGCTGCAAGCCACTCGTAGGGTAAAATCGCATTCTCAGGCGCTTGAGCACGCGCGGATTGTCAATACCCGTTGGCGGCTGCTATTTCACCGAGGGCTTGCCACAACTTGTCGTCGGGCAGCGGGGCTGTCAGGTCGATGTGCTGTTTCGACACCGGGTGGTCAAACTCGATGCGCCGTGCCATCAGGCTGATGCTTCCGTCGGGGTTGCTGCGCTCTGCCCCATATTTCAAGTCGCCTTTCACCGGGCAGCCGATTGCCGACAGTTGCACCCGTATCTGGTGCTTGCGCCCCGTGAGCAGGTTTATTTCGAGCAAGTTGTAGCGTTCGCCGTGGGCTATCACCTTGTATTTCAGCACAGCTTTCACTGCGCCCTCCTTGGGAGTAGTGGAGGCATACGACTTGTTGATGCGTTCGCGCGTGGTGATGTAGTGGGTCAGTGTGCCCTCTTGCTCTGGAGGCATGTTTTTGGTTATCGCCCAATAAGTCTTCTTCACGCCGCCGTTGCGGAACAGCTCGTTCATGCGCGACAGCCCTTTCCCCGTCTTTGCAAACACCACGAGCCCGCCAACGGGGCGGTCGAGACGGTGCACAACGCCGCAAAACACGTTGCCCGGCTTGGCGTATTTCTCTTTCAGCCAGTCTTTAAGCATTTCGCTCAGGGGCTTGTCACCAGTCTTGTCGCCTTGCACGATTTCGCCCGGCCGCTTGTTGACCACGATTATATGGTTGTCTTCGTAAACAATTTCCATCGGTTTACACATTATTATATATATGTTTGTTTTTTGCAGGTTTTGTTGCAGCCTTTTTTCCCTGGTCGTGCCTTTCGGGAGGCTTTCAGAGCCAGGACTCGTGGTTTAGGCATTAAAAAAGCCTTGATGCCACGTCGAATGGTCGTGCATTGAGTCATGGCTGTTTCCCATAATGCAAACTTACGCAAAAAACGGCAAAGTAGCAAAGTCGTGTCGGCACAGGCGCTTCTTCTCGGCTTTTTGCTGTTTTAGTGGCGAAAAATGCCGTTTGGGTAACATTTTTGTCACAAAAATGTAACTTGCATAAATAATTAAGAAAATTAACCTTTTAGAGTTAAAATTATCCTCTAAATCTGTTGTTTGGGTAGTCTATTTCACATTTTGAGGCTATGATGTTTGTGCTTTACATTTGATTTTACTGCGTATAGGTGTCAGATTTCTGTATTTTTGCTATGTTTGGTTGAAATTTGCTTGGCGTATGTAGAAAGGTGAGATAAAATTTTTAATAAAATCTTGGGTTTTGTCAATAAAAAATGTTTACTTTGCATTTACAAATAAAACGAAAAGACAGCTTTTTTCTTGCCGCAATGGCAAAAAGAATGACTATCATCGCAGATTATTAGCAATCTGTTTCTAAAGTGCGTGTTGTTTCTTTGGTTGTGAAGGTTCAGGCGCATTGGACGAATTGTTTTTTAATGTGAAAAAGACGGCAGGAGTGTACTAACCCGCGCTTCTGCGACAATTAGGAAATTTGGTTTTATTCATTTAAAGTACTTATGTGTTTTAAAAAGTTAGTTTTCTTATTTGCTATGGTGCTGGTATCGTTCGCGGCAATGAGCCAAGTGACGGTAACAGGTACCGTAATTCAGGGGGATGACGGTCAGCCCGCTATCGGCGCGACTGTTTCTGTCGAAGGAACATCGACCGCAACGGCTACCGACCTCGATGGTAAGTTCTCTATCAAGGCTCCGTCTGAAAATTCCACTATCACGATTAACTACATCGGTTATGAAAGCGAGTCGTTCAGCGCATCTGAGCGCGAAGTGAAGATTACCCTCAAAGTGTCTTCGCAGACACTCGATGAAGTGGTGGTGACGGGTATGTCAACGATGGACAAGCGTCTATTTACCGGTGCGACAACCAAGCTCGGCGGTGAAGACACCAAGCTCGATGGTGTGGCAGATATCAGCCGCGCCCTCGAAGGTAAGGCTGCCGGTGTTTCGGTGCAGAACGTTTCGGGTACTTTCGGTACTGCTCCGAAAATCCGTGTGCGTGGTGCGACGTCTATCTATGGTAACTCTACTCCGTTGTGGGTTGTTGACGGTGTGATTCTTGAAGATGCCGTTAATATCTCGGCTGACGAACTCTCTTCGGGTGACGCAGTTACGCTTATTTCTTCGGCTATTGCCGGTCTTAACGCCGATGACATCGAGAGCTTCCAAATCTTGAAGGACGGTTCGGCAACATCTATCTATGGTGCAAAGGCTATGGCGGGTGTGATTGTCGTTACCACCAAGCAAGGACGTGCTGGAACAACATCGATTAACTATACGGGTGAATTTACCTACCGCCTGAAGCCAAGCTACAGCGACTATAACATCATGAACTCTCAAGAGCAGATGGGTGTTTACCGCGAACTGGAGGCTAAAGGTTGGCTTGACTTCGCAACTTTGGCATCTGCTTCAAGTTCGGGTATATACGGTCATATGTACCAGTTGATTGACTCGTACCAAAACGGCGGTTTCGGTCTTGAAAATACGGTAGCAGCTCGCAATGCTTATTTGCGTGCAGCAGAATACCGCAATACCGACTGGTTCGACCTTTTGTTCAAGAACAACGTCGTGCAAAACCACGCCGTGAGCATCTCGGGCGGTACTGAGAAGGGTAGCTTCTATACTTCGTTCTCGTTCATGAACGACCCGGGGTGGAACATATCGAGCGACGTGCAACGCTACACTTTCAACGCCAACGCTACTTACAACTTGTCGCCGACAGTGAAAGTGAAGTTCTTGACTTCTGACTCTTACCGTTCGCAAACGGCTCCAGGTACGTTGAACCAAGAAACCGACATCGTGAGCGGTTCGGTTAACCGTAGCTTCGATATCAACCCGTTCAGCTACGCTATGAACGCCTCGCGTGTTCTTGACCCCAACGCTACTTACACTCGTAACTATGCCGATTTCAATATCTTCAACGAACTTGAACAGAACTATATCGACCTCTCGATTATCGATGTTAAGTTCCAAGGCGAAATCAACTGGAAGCCTATTGCTGGCTTGGACTTGAAATTGCTGGGTGCATACCGCTACCAACAGGCAGAGCAGAACCATTATATAATGGACAACTCTAACCAGGCAAACGCCTACCGTGCCGGTATCGACCCGGAAGATGCCACTATCCGTGACAACAACTCATATCTTTACACCGACCCCGATGTTGAAGGCGCGCTGCCCGAGACCGTATTGCCGGAAGGTGGTATGTGGTACCACACGGTTAACAGCCTTTCTCAATACAACTTGCGTGCTACTGCACAGTATCAAAAGACATTCAACAATTCTCACATAACCAACTTCTTCGCCGGTACCGAAATCAGCTCGGTTACTCGTCAGGAAGAGTATTTCCAGGCATGGGGTATCGTTTACGAGAATGGTCGTTTGCCATATCTTGATCCTACCTTGTTCAAGCAAATGAACGAGCAAAACGGCGAATATTTCCACGACACTTATTCGTATGACCGCGATGCCGCATTCTTTGCCAACGTTGCTTATTCTTACGAAGGCAAATATACCCTTAACGGTACAATCCGCTATGAAGGTTCCAACCGCCTCGGCAACACTCGCCAAGCCCGTTGGTTGCCTACGTGGAACATCTCGGGCGCATGGGATTTGTCGAGCGAATCGTGGTTTGCAAATCCGGTGTTGAGCCATGCCACGCTGAAGGCGTCTTATTCGTTGACTGCCGATGCAGGCCCAATCGACTATGCAAGCGCAACTCCTATATTCATGTCGTCGCGTCCTTGGCGTCCGCTTTCCAATGCAATGGAAATGGGTATCGACCTGAGCGAGTTGGCCAACAGCGAGTTGACTTATGAAAAGAAACGCGAGTTGAACATCGGTGTTGACCTCGGTTTCCTCTACAACCGCATCAACCTTGCTGCCGACTGGTACACTCGTGACAACTACGACCTTATCGGCCCGATATATACCTCGGGTGTCGGCGGCCAGAACATGAAGTATGGTAACGTTGCCTCGATGAAGTCGCATGGTGTCGAATTCACGCTTTCTACTTCTAACATTCAGACGAAGGATTTCTCTTGGGATACCGACTGGACATTCTCTTATGCCACTACCGAAATTACCGAACTTGATGCACAGTCTCGCGTAATCGAGTTGGTTGGCGCAACTGGTTTCCCTCTCGTGGGCTATCCGCAGCGCGCATTGTTCTCAATTCCGTTCGTAGGTCTTACCGACGAAGGTCTTCCGCAATTTATCAACGAAGATGGCAACGTGACGGTTTCGGACATCAACTTCCAGGAGTTTGATAAACTCGACTTCTTGAAATATGAGGGCCCGATCGACCCGACTATCACTGGTGGTTTCGGTAACGTATTCAAATACAAGGATTTCACCCTTAATGTATTCTTGACTTATGCATTTGGCAACAAGGTTCGTCTCGACCAGAAGTTTGCATCAAGCTATAGCGACGAAACCGCTATGCCGAAGGAATTTGCCAACCGTTGGGTGCTCCCTGGCGACGAGGCTTTGACCGACGTTCCAGCTATTGCAAGCCGCCGTCAGGCTATCGAGGATACCCAGCTCGCAGTTGCTTACAACGCCTACAACTATTCGACTGCACGTGTGGCTAAGGGCGACTTTATCCGCTTGAAGGAAATTTCGCTCACCTACAATATACCGAAGGTTGTCCTTGAAAAGTTGCGTTTGCGTTCGGCATCGCTCAAGTTCCAAGCTACCAACTTGTGGCTGATTTATGCCGACAAGGCTCTCAATGGGCAAGACCCGGAATTTACCAACTCGGGTGGTGTGGCTATCCCGCAACCTCGCCAGTTCACATTCACTGTGCGTTTTGGTCTGTAATAAATTCTAATATACTATAAGAGAAGAATAGAAATATGAAATTAAAATATATTGCATATTCGACATTGTTGGCTGCGATGACTTTCGGAACCTCTTCGTGCGAGGACTTCTTGAGCAAGGAGCCAGACGATCGTATGACAATCGACTCTCCCGAGCGAATCAGTATGTTGCTGGTGAGTGGTTACACGTATGCCAATTATGCTTTGATGGGAGAATTGTCGGGCGACAACTTCATCGACGACCGTGCCGATGCAAATGGCGGTTACAATCTTGGCGAAACTGAGCGTATCGATAACGAAATATTTGCATGGGAGCCTGCCGTCAGCAGCTCGCAACAAGACTCTCCTTCGTCGGTTTGGGAAGGATGTTATCATGCCATTGCCGTTGCCAATCAGGCTTTGCAAATAATCGAAGAGTTTGAAAACGAGGGCCGTGGCGACGAAGTGACTGCACAAAAGGGTGAGGCCCTGCTCATTCGTGCTTACCATCACTTCTTGCTTGCCAACCTCTTCTGCCAGCCTTACCGCGGACCCGAGGCAAGTGCTTCGCTTCAGGGTATTCCCTATTCGGTAGAACCAGAGACCGAGTTGTCGCCGATTTACGACCGCGGCAATCTTGCCGACACATACGACAAGATTGAGGCTGACTTGCTTGCCGGGCTTCCGCTCATCGACGATGCCTCGTACTCTCAGCCTAAATATCACTTCAACACTACTGCTGCCAATGCGTTTGCCGCTCGCTTCTACTTGTTCAAGCGCGACTATGAGAACGCCGAGAAGTATGCCAATGCGGCTTTGGGCACTGAGGCTGCCCCTGGCATTCAGCAGCTTTCGGACTATTGGGCTCAGTCGTTTACGACGTTTGCCGATGCTCCGCAGTATTATTACAGCGTCGAGCGCCGCAACAACTATTTGTTGATTCCTACTATTTCGAATTTTTGGCGTCGTGTAGGAGCCCGTTATGCACTTAACGGCGACGGTGCCGAAGCTACGATTCTTAGCCAAGGTCCGACATGGAACAGCTCATATACCGGTTATATCTGTCACCCTTGCTACTTGGGCGGCCTTTACACTTGGGGTGGGCAAGACTATGGTACTTGGCCTGGATATTGGTATGAATTCTTTGAATTCACCGACCGTGTTGCAGGTATCGGCTATCCCCGAATGGTGCGTGCTGAGTTCACCGCCGAAGAGACATTGTTCACCCGTGCCGAAGCTCGCGTGTACCTTGGCAAGATTGACGAAGCCGTTGCCGACCTGAAGGCTTGGGACGAGTCTCGCCAAAACAATACTTCGACTGTCGTGTTGCCCGACTTGACTCGTGATGCCATCCTGGCGTTCTATCGCGACAGCGACCCTGGCTATGGCATTGTCAAGGAACTCAACATCGACAAGGTGTGCCCGTCGGACAGGTATTCGGTTACTGCCGAAAACGAGCCTTACTTGCAATGCGTGCTGCACTTCCGCCGCATACATACCGTGCTCGACGGTACGCGTTGGTTCGACATAAAGCGTTATGGTCTTGAAATCACCCACGTCAGTGCAAATTTCGGCACCGATTTCTTGCCATGGAATGATGGCCGTCGTGCATTTGAGTTGCCGTCTGACGTGCTTTCGGCTGGCATGGAGCCAACTCGCCGTAGCGAGCTCCTCGATGAGGTAGCATCTTGGAAGATTCCTGTTTCTGCGCTTAAGAGCGATAAATAATGACGATATTGTTAGATTCTCGAAATTAAGATATGAAATTACGCAGTTTATTATATACGGCTATAATCTCTTCTTGAAGAGGGAGTATTTGAGCAACTACAATCTTGACTTTAAGTACAAGATGGAGGATGTGGGTACCGACATGAACTACAACCTTGTGCCGGCACGCTACGATGCTTCGGTTGACCTCGCCACGCTTACCAAGTTCTTGTGGTTTGACGTTTATGACAAAGTGGCTGGTACCGACTTCTTGAAGGCTTACGGGCCTCGTATCATCCACCTCATTGGCTCGCCGGCGTTCAACCCGTCGAGTGGTACCATGATTCTCGGTCTTGCCGAGGGTGGTATAAAGGTGTCGCTCTACCGTGTCAACTACATCGACCCGACGAATGCCGCAGCATTGAATGAATATTATTTCCACACGATGCACCACGAGTTTGCCCACATCTTGCACCAGACTCGCAACTATCCCACCGAGTATGACTTGCTCTCAAACACGTTCTATGACCCCACTGGGTGGCAAAACCGCGACGACCGCGTGTGCAACTCTTTCGGTTGCGTGACTGCCTACGGTTCTTCGGAAGAGCGTGAAGACTTCGCCGAAGTGGTTGCAACCTACATTGTAGCCACCGACGAGGAGTGGGACTCGATAATGTACTATGCAGGGCGCAACTTCGTGCAAGTCGGCAACGACAATTACGGTAACCCTACTTATGACGACCCCGAGAGTGCGCAAGACAGTCAGGGAGGTATGGCAGACGGTGCCGATGGCGTGTCGATTTTGAACCAAAAAATCAACATCATCAGGTCGTGGTTCCGCGATTCGTGGGGATTTGAAATCGACTCTATCCGTGCCGAGGTGCAACGTCGCCAAGCTGAGCTTCCGCTCGACTCGATTCGCAAGTGGGTATATGAAATAGAAGTACCGACAACTGGCGGCAATGCTGAGTAAAATTTGTTACACACATTTTAATATTGGTCATTATGAAAATGTCTAAATATATATTTTTGGTTTCTCTTGCGCTTGCCGTTGGCGTTTCTTCTTCTTGCAGCCGCGAAGAAGACGAGATATTCGACAAGAGTGCCGCCGACCGCCTGACCGAGGCTCAAGAAAACTATTACAATATTCTGTGTTCAGCCCCCAACGGCTGGGAGATGCTTTACTTCGCCAGCGGTTCGGAGCAGGGGTATAATTTCTTGATGAAGTTTGAACAGGGCGACAAGGTTACCATTGCCGCGCGCAATGTCAACACTGGCGATGCCTATACCGAGGAGACGAGCGCGTTCGACGTTATTGCCGACGATGGTCCGGTGTTGACGTTCAATACCTACAATACGCTTTTCCACCGCTATTCCGACCCACAACCCGATGGGTCGGGCGAGGCCAACTTGGGTAGTGGCAGCGATGGCGATTATGAGTTCAAGATTATGTCGGGCACTGCCGATATGATATATATGCGTGGCAAGAAGCATGGCGTGGAAATATATATGTATCCGCTCGATGCCGAGACTTCGTGGACACAGTATTTCGACGAGGTGTATGCCATGCGTGACCGCCTTTTCAGTTCTTTGATACCGCAATATTGGCTCACCTTGGCGGATGGCAAGCGCTATACCATCGGTGACGGCTATGCCGAAGTGTATTATCCCAGCCAGGCAGCAACTGTGCAAGAGGCAAGGGACTTGGTGACCGACCAGGTAATGGGCGTGGTGCCAGAAGGTGGCGACCCCGAGACTGAGACCGCCGTTGTGTCGTATATTGTCACTCGTAATGGTATCCGTTGGACTCGTGATTTCCCTGGTGATACTCTTACGACTACGCCTGCCCGCGAATTTGTGTTTAACGATGAGGGTACCTACCTTGTCAGCACGGATTTTGGTGGCGAGGACGTGGCTGCCGGTGCCACAATCAAGGCTCCTGCAGCGTCTGAGTTGTTCATTGAGCAAGGGATTGTGTGGCGAATTGATTCTGAAGATTTGGGTGGACAGTTTGCAACCCTTTATACCGCAATCGACGAGGGATTGAGGGCTGCTCATTCAAGTTGGAGATTGAATTATCTACAATTCTCTTATTATGCGTCGGCAGGATATTATTCATTGTTGCTGAGAAATGCTTCTTCAAACTGTCGTTACTATGCCAATATAACTTCCACTGGTGATGGAGGAATTAATTTTGACTTTACCGGTGAGGGTGACCGTAATGGTGAAACAGTTCTGGAAAGAGTTCCAGTGATAAACGATTTCTTGAATTTGTTGAATTCAACAGAATTCACATTGTCGACTGATTCTGAACTTACGCCCACAAGAATCAAGTTTACAAGCAATTCAAATCAAAATGATTATTTCTATGTTGACCTTCAATAATGAAGGTCAACATAGAAAATAATATAAATCTATGTTTAACTTTTAATATTTAACGGACTATGAAGAATTTTATACTTCTGTCGGCAGCTGTGGCTGTATCTGTGTCGGCTGTTGCTGTTAACAAGTCGGATGTCCTGGCAAAAGCGCCGTCTGCCTCTGTTGCATCGTCGGTTGTGCTTAGCAAAAAGGCTGACAGTAGCATTGAAAAGGTGCCTGTTATGTCGAAGTCGGAACTGAATCCTAACGTGAAACTCAATCACAAATTGAATAGTGTCGTAAATCCACTTGCAGATGTAGTGGCTGGGTATGTGCCTCCAACTATGTTCTATTGGGGGTTTTCGGAGGATAGTTATTGGCAATCTGCCGATGGCATGACTGGTTTGACGGTATATCTTGGACCTGCTTATGTTGACCAAACATGGACAAACATTTCGTCGGGTGCAACACAATATTCATGGAGCTATACCGACCCGAATGCAACAAGTGTCAATGATCCTAAATTGGTATCTACAGAGACCAATTTGACAGTGAACTACATGATTGGGCAATATGATGTGCCTGTGCTCACTGCTTCGGATGGTGCTAATAGTGATACTTATTCTGATGGCTATTTCATGCAGTTAGGTGCGTCGAGCTATCTGTTCTCGCAAATGGTTGGTTCTCAAAATCCTATTGACTATGGTGCTGCAATGTTTAATTATGGCGCAAGCTATTATACGTCCACTTATTTGGATATGATGATGGACGAAGAGCAAATGCTTGGCAATGGACTCCGAGAGGACCTCGAAAGTAAGGGGTTAACCAATGTTGCTTGCGAAAACTTCGGCGTTATATATCCGAGGCCTGCTGCTCCATATTCGATTTCGAGAATGTGGTTGAGAACTTATGCCCCAAATATGCCTGCTGGAACTGAGATTACCGCAGATATATATGCTTTGGGCGAAGAGGAAGATGCATATATCATACCTGCCGAGCCAGTTGCTCATGCAATATTTGAGGCTACTTCCAATATGTCCTCAACAAGAGAGTATGTAACTTTGACATTCAATGTTGTTTATGAAGATCCCGAGACTGGTCTTGAGGTTGAAGGTCTGCCGCTTGATGTTGACTCACCCCTCTTGATTACCTTCCCTGTTAACACAGAAGGTTGTGAGTGGTATCCAATTATGACAATGCTACCTTATGATTTGGCTTCATCGGTGCCCACTTATAATGTATATGGCTTCTCGTTTGATTATGAAAATGAATCGGGTGAGACATCTCGCGAGGTTAGCTATCAATCTTTCCCCTGGATCTTGACAACTCAAGACAATAGCAGGTATATTGCAGAATCATACGAGTTGATGACCGATGCAACATTTGGTTGGTTCTTCCCGGCAGATGGCGCACCTGTTTCAGAAACAAATGCAGTTGCTGTGCCTACAGAGGGCGGCAGTGTGAGTGTTCCATTCGAATCTTTGTGGATTGCCGATTATACAACCGTTGAAGAAGATGTGAACGGCGATGGCACGTTGTCAGATTGGGCAACTTATACTTTTGGAGAGAACGAGTCATCAGGTTATATTGAATTGACTGTTACTGCCGATCCTCTTCCAGCTGGTGAAACTGGTCGTTTCTGCATTTGCACGTTGAATCCTACAAGCTCGGCTCCAGTTGAATTGATAATAACTCAAGGCGCAGCTGGTGTATCGGCAGTTGTTGCAGAGTCGGCAGCTAAGGTTGCTGTTGATGGTGGCAACTTCGTGGTTACTGCTCCTGAGACAATCAACAACGTAACTGTTTACAATGTTGCTGGTCAGGCTGTAGCTGCAAGCGAAATCGCTGGCACTACCACTATCGATGCTTCGTCGCTCGCTAAGGGTGTTTACATCTTGCGTTTCAACGATGGCACCTCGGTTAAGGTGATTAAGTAAGTACTACGAATAGATAATAATTTGTGATGATGTGGGGCGGGGCGCTGCGAAGCGTGTCGCCCCATTTCTTTTTGCCCTCAGGGCTGGCTGCGTCATGATTTCGCAGAGCCGTGGCGTTCCTGCATGGTGTCAGGTGGTTGCGCTGTGGCAGCAAGCGAGCCGCGGCACGCCACGGCTATACGATACGCCTCTTTGGTATGTATGAAAGTGGGTGTGGGGGCGGAATGCAGTGGTACAGGGCGGCGGAGCCGTCCAACTGTGCTTTAACCGCAGGTGGAGCGCAAGCGTAACCTGCGGAAGCTGACTACTCACACTGGTTGCGCCTCGGAGAGGTGCCACGGAGCACATGTGGCTAAAGTGGCATGGGGCTGCTCGGGTGGCACGTTGGACCTCTTCGAGGACCCCTGCTGTGTTGGGTGTGTCCGTTCCGAGGGTTCCTTGCCCCGTTGGGGCTGCGTCACCACTCGGTTACGTCAAGGTTGGATGGCTTCGCCGCCCTGCTACAGATTCCGATAGTGTATCTCGGCAATACAACAAAATGAATAAATTCTTTTTTGTATTGCACTCGACTTTAGCTTCGACTTTAGCTATATTTTGATAATATAGACGGCGTCTCGGCAATACAACAAAATGAATAAATTCTTTTTTTGTATTGCACTCGACTTTAGCTATATTTGCGCTATGGTAACATTAAATGAATGCAAACGGTTGTTGAGCAGCTATTTCAAAGAAAAGGCTGTCCATTATGGAGTGAAACGAATGGGTATATTCGGTTCGGTGGCTCGGAATGAGCAAAACCGTGATAGCGACGTGGACATTGTATATGAAGGTGCTCCAAACTTGTTGTTGCGTTCCAAGATGAAAATCGAGCTTGAGGCGTTGTTTGGCTGCACGGTCGATATTGTGAGGCTGCGTGGCAGCAATAAGGAGTTTGAACAGGAAATTGCAAGCGATATAATATATGTTTAAGTCAAGTTACCTTGTTTCGGCTTTGTCGAAAATAGAAGAGGCAATAGACCTGATATTATTGCAACGTCCGTCGATAGTATCGGCTGATTATTTTACGTCCACCCAGCAAGGAATGTTTGTGCTTGGTGGTATATGTATGCAGCTGGTGTACATAGGGGAGACTGTGAAAGTCATCGACAAGAAGACTGGTGGCGAGTATTTAAATAGGTATCCCGAAGTGCCGTGGGTAGAGATTATGGGGTTGAGGAATTTGTTAGCTCATGAGTACCATAAAGTTGACGAAGAGGAAATATTTAGCATTATACAGTCGGATTTAGACGATTTGCGAGCCACGGTACAGAGAATGAAAAAAGACATGGATGTTTCGCTTTGAGAGTGTTTCTCCAGCTTGTGACAGGCTTGCGGGGCAGGTTGGTGGGAGCGGAAATGGCTGGGTGATGGGAAAATGTGTGGAAAAATTTGGGGTGTGATTTTGTGGTGTCGGGGATAATGTGTAACTTTGCGGCGGTTTTGGCGACAGATGGTTTTGCCAAGGCTGTGTGAAATCACTAAATAGAGAGGAGGTTGTTTCTTCCTAAGATATAGACAGAACAAGGTTTTTTACTACATATATCGAGATTGATTCTGCTTGGCTTGCCGTTGGCTGGGCAGGTGGATTTTAGAGGGCGCAGGCATCGGCTTCGTCCAAGCAATGACGGCAGTGATTTCAAATAACAATTATTTTAAAAGAATTAAAAACGTAAACGACAATGATTATAGTACAAGTAAAAGAAGGCGAGAACATTGAAAGGGCTTTGAAGAAGTTCAAGAGGAAATATGAAAAGACTGGCATCGTGAAGGAATTGCGCGCACGCCAGGCTTTCGAGAAGCCTTCGGTGACCAAGCGCAAACGCCTCATGAAGGCAATCTATGTGCAGAAGATGCACCGCAATGAGGAGTAAGCCGCTCGGTTTGATTAGAATTAAGAGTTAGGAATTAGGGATTGGGAATTGTTTCCTGGTTCCTAATTCTTTTTTTCAATTAGGAATGAGAATGAGAAATTAGGAATTAGGAATGAGGAATGAGGAATTGGTGGTTGGGGTTACGTGGTGCTTCCGTTTGACCTCTTCGAGGCCCTGAATGGGCGGTTGGTGGTGTCCGACGGTTCCTTGCCCCGTTGGGGCTGCGTCGCCGTCGGTTGCGTCAAAGTTGGACGGCTTCGCCGCCCTCTGTGCGGCTGTATTCTGTGGCATGCTGGCGTCGCTTTTTAAATGAGAGAGCTGTGTTGGAGGATGCCTTGAATGAAATACAGTGTAAAGCCAGTTCCGAGTTGTTGGTTGCGAACGGGTTGATGTGAGGGTGCTTTTCGGGGTGTTGACGAGTAGAAAAAGACAATAATTGTGAAAAAAAGCATATTATTATTGTATTTTAGCATAAAACAGCTATATTTGTAGAAAAATGACGAAGCATGGACTCTGGACTGCAAGAAACCTTGACACGGCTCATTGGAAAAACCGAGGTACTTGTGGAAAAATACAATGTGCTGAGAGCCGAAAAGGATGCCATTGAAAAGGAAAATGCAGAGCTCAAGGCAGGGTTGGGAGCATTGACGGCGCGGCTTGAGAAGTTGCAACAGGAGTATGACTACTTGAAACTGGCGCGAACCGTATCGACCAACCGTGAAGAACTTGACCGCAACAGGGAAATGCTCGGCAGGTTGGTGCAGGACATCGACAAGTGCATCTCTCAATTAATGGAATGATGCTATGGCGACAACAGACGAAAGGCCATTTATTTGGATTCAGATAGCCGATTTGGCCCCGTTCAGGGTAAATCTCAAAGACAAGTCTGAAGAAAAAACATACCGAGATGCCGAAAAGATGCTAAACACGGTGTGGAACAGGTATGTGGCACGATTCCGCGGAACGCGTCCAAATGAAAGCATCATGGCGATGGTGGCTTTCAGGTTTGCATGGAACGTGGTGGCAGCCAATGCCAAGAATGAAGCTGTGGCTAATTTTTTGAAAGAATTTGAACGACAACTCGACGAAATTGTTGTAAAGATATAAGCACTGGTTGGATAACCGAGCGCATTTGTTCGTTCCTTATTGGATTTTGAATGGGGTTGCGTCGCCCGGCAACGCATGGAGCCGGGCTGTGAAAGTGGATTTTCCCGCATGCACATTGATGTGTGACGCGGGCGGCGACCACAATTGGAAAACATTACAGGTGCGCAGGAAATGCGAGATTGAAGTGATGGATTATACCTGCACTGGTGTCGTGGGGGCGGAATTTGCTGCACTGCACGGCGACAGTGCTTTTTTATTATATATACTTTAACAAAACGACAAAATGGACATAATATTATTAATCGTAACTATCGTAGTGAGCCTTGCAGTGGGGGCGGTCGCAGCCATTGCCATATCGAGGCGCATCGACAAGGCCAAGGGGCGTGGTATAATAGAGGAAGCCACGCGCGAAGCCGAAATGATAAAGAAAAACAAGATAATCGAGGCAAAAGAGGCTGAAATGGCTATAAAGTCGGAGGCTGAAAAGAGTGCCAACGCGCGCCTGTCGAAGGTGCAGACTGCCGAAGCCAAGCTGAAGCAACGCGAGATACAGATGAGCCAGCAGCAGTCGGACTTGCAACGCAAGAAGAACGAGGTTGACTCGATGAAGAGCAGCCTTGAGAACCAGCTTGCCCTCGTGGAAAACAAGCAAGTGGAACTCGACAAGATGCATCGCAACATACAGGAGACGCTCGAACACGTGTCGGGGCTTTCTGCCGAGGAGGCAAAGGAGAAGCTCATCGAGTCGCTCAAGGACGAGGCAAAAACTGCCGCCGCATCATACATCAACGACATCATGGACGATGCCAAGATGACTGCCAACAAGGAGGCAAAGCGGATTGTGGTGCAGACCATCCAGCGCGTAGCCACCGAGACGGCAATCGAGAATGCCGTGACGGTGTTCCACATCGACAGCGACGAGATAAAGGGGCGCATCATTGGTCGCGAGGGCCGCAACATACGTGCCCTTGAGGCTGCAACGGGCATCGAAATCATCGTTGACGACACGCCCGAGGCAATTGTGTTGTCGGGCTTCGACCCGGTGCGCCGCGAGATTGCGCGGCTGGCATTGCACCAGCTCGTTGCCGACGGCCGCATACACCCTGCCCGCATCGAAGAAGTCGTTGCCAAGGTGCGCAAGCAGGTGGAGGAAGAGATTATCGAGACTGGCAAGCGCACAGCCATCGACTTGGGCATACATGGCTTGCATCCCGAGCTGATACGCCTCGTGGGAAAGATGAAATATCGTTCGAGCTACGGGCAGAACCTGTTGCAGCACTCGCGCGAGACTGCCAACCTGTGTGCCATAATGGCTTCGGAACTTGGCTTGAATCCCAAGCGGGCACGTCGCGCCGGACTGTTGCACGACATAGGCAAAGTGCCCGACGAGGAACCCGAATTGCCGCACGCACTGCTTGGCATGAAGCTCGCCGAGAAGTATAAGGAGAAGCCCGACATTTGCAACGCCATAGGCGCGCACCACGACGAAGAAGAGGCTACGAGCCTGCTCGCGCCTATTGTGCAAGTGTGTGATGCCATATCGGGTGCCCGCCCGGGAGCCCGCCGCGAAGTGGTGGAGGCGTATATCAAGCGTCTCAACGACTTGGAGCAACTCGCACTGTCATATCCAGGCGTAATCAAGACCTATGCCATACAGGCAGGCCGCGAGTTGCGCGTGATAGTGGGTGCCGACAAGATTGATGATGCACAGACCGAGAAGCTGTCGGCAGAAATAGCAAAGAA
The DNA here is from genome assembly GCA_949285735.1 of uncultured Bacteroidales bacterium. Classification (GTDB taxonomy): domain Bacteria; phylum Bacteroidota; class Bacteroidia; order Bacteroidales; family Muribaculaceae; genus Avimuribaculum. Next base: position 13,829 of record CASEAQ010000014.1, on the reverse strand, counting down.
GATTCAAGACGAAATGACCTATCCGGGACAGGTGAGGATAACCGTTATCCGTGAGACCCGTGCCGTTAGCTTTGCCAAGTGATGCGCGAGATGGACGATAACGAAAAAGGGAAACCCGTTCAGCCCGAAGCCCAGGAAGCGGCTACTGCCACGCCGAGGCAGGCTGGCGTGTGCCCTCGCAGCAAGTTGCACAGCTATAACTGGCTTGGCGATGTTCCCGGCGACTTCAACGACGACGATATCGTTGAAGTGTCGTTCAAGAACACCAGGCGCGGTTTCTACCGCAACAGCCAGCACCTGCAACTGTCGATAGGCGACATGGTGGCAGTGGAAGCCAATCCGGGGCACGACATCGGCCGTGTGTCGATGACCGGACGGCTGGTGAGGTTGCAGATGCGCCGCGTGAACCTGCGCCCCGATGCCGAGATCTTGCGCGTCTTCCGCAAGGCAAAGCCCAACGACCTTGCCCGGTATGAGGACGCCAAGGCCAAGGAAATCGGTACGATGATACGTTCCCGCAAGATTGCCGAGGACTTGAAGTTGAACATGAAAATAGGCGACGTGGAGTATCAAGGCGATGGCAACAAGGCGATATTCTACTATATTGCCGATGAGCGCGTTGACTTTCGCCAACTGATAAAGGTGCTTGCCGAGGAGTTTAAGGTGCGCATCGAGATGAAACAGATAGGCGCGCGACAAGAGGCTGGCCGCATAGGCGGAATAGGCCCCTGCGGACGGCCGCTGTGCTGTTCGAGCTGGATGACCAACTTCGTGTCGGTGGCAACGAGTGCCGCCCGCTACCAAGACATCTCGCTCAATCCGCAGAAGCTGGCAGGGCAATGCGCCAAGCTGAAGTGTTGCATGAACTTCGAGGTTGACAGCTATGCCGAAGTTGCCAAGAAGTTGCCGCCGAAAGACGTGAGGCTTGAAACCAAGGATAATACATACTACCATTTCAAGACCGACATCTTGAAGCGCGAGATGACTTATTCGACCGACAAGTCGGTGCCAGCCAACCTTGTCACGCTCTCAGCCGAGCGCGTGTTTGAGGTGATTGCCTTGAACAAGAATGGCGTGAAGCCCGAGAAGCTGACACCCGACAATGCCGAGCGGGAATTTGAACGCAAGGCATTCGGCGATATTATTGAGCAAGCCGACGTTACCCGATTTGACAAGGCGAAGCGGAAAAAGAATAAAAACGGAAAGAAGCAACAGCAGCAACGGCAAGGAGGCGGCAACGACCGGCAGCCGGAAGCCGCAGCTGCCGGACAACAGCAAAACAAGTTTAACAAAAAGCCGCAAAAGCCTCGCAAGCAGGGCAATGTGCCGCAAGCAGCCGACGGGGGCAACACCCAAAAGGAGGCAACCACACCGCAACAGGGAGGTGCCGAGCGCGAACGCCGTCCACAGCAGCAGGGCAACCGCCGCAACAGACAGCCCCGTCGCAATAACGACGGTAACAATGCCGCAGGCAAGCAGCAAAACGATGGCAAGGGCGGCAATCGCCAAAGCAATCAAGGGCAGCAGCCGCAGCAAGAGGGCCAGTAATGTGCAGCCCGGAGCAGAATGGAATAATTGTAGGAACGCACGATGTGTATGTGTGCGTTCCTGCAATCTTTTTTTTGTGTGTGCCCGTGCTTCGGATTATGCAGCACATGGCGGCGCTCGCCCACGTTTCGATTGTTATATTGGGCAGAATGTCGAAAATAATAATCAAAACCACCACGAAAATATGGCTCAAATCATCGGGCAAAAAAATCAAAACAGCTTCTGACAGAAAAAACAGATATAACGTCTTGTTAGTTATCTGTTAAATTGCTATTTTTGACAAAAATTGTTTCTATGGATTTGTCCGACATATTACCGTTGCTCATTCTTGTTGGAGGGGCATTGTTCAGCTTTGTTGGCAAGGCACTAAAGGGGGATGCTGGCAGCGAGAAAAAGGTTGCCCAGCCGGCACGGAGGCAGCGGCAGACGCAACTGCCGCCCATAGTGCCGCAGCAGCAAGTGGAGCAAGACGACTGGATTCCGACCAACGACCCATTGCCGCCGTTGCCACAACCGCAGGCAGCCGCAATGCCACAACCGTGGGAGCTTGAGGGCGGGCGTTCGTTGCCTGCCGAGGCAGAGCCGTCGGCAAAGAAACGCAAGAAGAAAGCAAAGAGCAAGCGCGAACGCGAGGCTGTGCCCGTCGGGGGGAGCGACCCCAACTATGCCATCACCGAAGCCGATGACGCGGCTGTTCCGCAAGACTGGCGCAAAGCCATAATAGCATACGAGATAATGAAACCCAAGTTTTAACGCTATAAATGATTTAAGATATTATGAGGTATCAAATTTTAACGGCAGAAGAAGCCGCCGAGTATGTCCATAATGGTCAGAATGTGGCCTTTTCGGGATTTACGGCTTGTGGAACACCAAAGTCGGTTCCGGTGGCAATCGCTAAAAAAGCCAAGAGGGAACATGAGGCAGGTCGTGAATTTAAAATAAACCTGTTTAGTGGAGCCTCGACCAACGACTTCGTAGATGGCAAGCTGTCGCGAGCCAATGCCGTGAATATACGCACCCCCTACCAGTCTTGCGCCGACACTCGCAAGGCTGTCAACTCGGGAGTAATCAACTATTTCGACTTGCACTTGTCGGAACTTCCGCAAAAGCTGCGCTACAACACCTATGGCCCGCTCGACGTGGCTGTTATTGAAGTGCAAAGCATCGACGATGAAGGCAATGCAGTGCTTGGCACCGGCATAGGTAGCACTCCGACGTTTGCCCAGTTGGCAAAGAAGGTGATACTCGAAGTAAACGAAGGCATCAGCCCCAAGATAAGGGGTTTGCACGACATATACATACCCCTCGACCCACCATATCGCCGCGAAATACCTATCTACAAGGCGAGCGACCGAGCCGGCAGCCCGACGATGCACATCGATCCGGAGAAGATTGTGGGCATTGTGAATACCAACGTTCCCGAGGGAGGCAGTCCATTTGCTCCGAGCGACGAGACCACGATGATGATTGGCGAAAACGTGTGCAGCTTCTTGCTCGGCGAGTTGAAGGGCGGACGCATACCGAGTTCGTTCCTGCCGTTACAGTCTGGCGTGGGCAATATTGCCAATGCCGTTTTGGCACGTCTTGAAGCCAACGACAACATCCCATCGTTTGAAATGTACACCGAGGTGATACAAGACTCGGCACTCAGACTCATCGAGTCGGGCAAGTGCCGTTTTGCCAGCACTTGTTCGATGACATTCTCGACCGAGATGATGAACGAATTCTTTGAGAACATCGACCGCTTCCACGACAAGGTGGTGATGCGCCCGGTTGAAATTTCCAACAATCCCGAGGTGATACGTCGCCTGGGCGTGATAACGATGAACACCGCGCTCGAAGCCGACATCTTCGGCAACGTCAACTCGACACACGTTGTCGGCACGAAGATGATGAACGGTATAGGAGGCTCAGCCGACTTCACACGTAATGCCTATATTTCAATCTTCAGTTGCCCGTCGGTTGCCAAGGGGGGCTTGATAAGCGCGATTGTGCCAATGGTGTCGCACCAAGACCACAGCGAGCACTCTGTAGATGTGATTATCACCGAGCAAGGTATCGCCGATTTGCGTGGAAAGTCTCCGATACAGAAAGCCGAGGTGATGATAGAAAATTGTGCACATCCGAAGTATCGCCCATTGTTGCGCGAATACTTGAAGATGGCAAAGGGCGGACACACTCCTCACACGTTGCATGCGGCATTTGCGTTCCACGAAACGTTTGTTAGCGAGGGAGATATGTCGAAAACCGATTTCTCGAAGTTCTGTTGATATTTGATTAATTACAAGGTGTGCGGGGGAAGAATCAGGCATTTGTTCCCCGCACACTGTTTCTTTCCCTTTCATTGTCGAACGAAAGTAGGTTGCACGTTATGATAACTTTCCCCAATGCAAAAATCAATCTCGGTCTGAATATCGTGGCTCGCCGAGCCGATGGTTACCACGACATTGAGACCGTTTTTTATCCCGTCGGCTTGCAAGATGCGCTCGAAGTGGTGCCGTCGGCAGAGGGTAGTACCACCACGCTCCACACGTCGGGCAACAAGGTGGCTTGTGAGCCAGAGAAGAACCTCGTGATGAAGGCATACAGGCTAATGCGCAAGCATATAGCCGATTTGCCCGAGATGGATATATTCCTATACAAGCATATTCCCGACGGCGCCGGGCTTGGTGGAGGCTCTGCCGATGCATCGTTTATGCTCAAGATGCTCAATGATGTGGTAGGCAGCCCGTTTGGCGATGACGAACTTGCAACGATGGCTTCACAGCTTGGAGCCGATTGTGCATTTTTCATTTACAATTCTCCGATGTATGCCACAGGGATAGGCAATGAGTTCACGCCCGTGTCGGTCGATTTGTCGGGTCGATGGCTTTTGCTCGTCAAGCCCCCGGTGGCTGTTTCCACGGCAGCTGCCTATTCGTCGGTAGTGCCTCGCCCGTCGGGGCAGCGGCTTCCCGAGGTGATGCAACTCGATGTTGCCGAGTGGAAAAATATATTGAAAAATGATTTCGAGCCGAGCGTCTTTTCCCAATTTCCCAGGCTTGCCGAAATTAAGGAGCAAATGTATGACAATGGGGCAGCCTATGCCTCGATGTCGGGTTCTGGCAGTTCGATGTTCGGAATTTTTGATAATGCCATTTTGGCAGAAAAAGCGAGCCGCGCGATAAGTGGTTGCCTAAATTTTGTCATGGAATTGTAGATTGCTTGATATTTTAGGGTGCTGATATATTGGGTGTTATTTCTCTTGGGCAGCCTAAGGGCGTTTTGCCATGACATTTTGGCAACATTTTTGATAGTGCAACTGTATTGATAGAATAAATAGCAGACTATGGCAACAACAGATAACAATAAGCAAAACGAAGAGCAAACAACTATACCCCAGCAAGAAGAAAATGCCGAGGTGAATGTTGAAAATGATGCTGAAGTAGGAACCAAAGCTGCCGAGGGTGCAGCAGGTGAGAGTGTACCCAGCCTCGAGGACAAGGTAGCCCAGTTGGAGAAAGACCTCGAAGAGGCAAAGAAGGAATACCTCTTTCTGATGGCAGAATTTGACAACTTCAGAAAACGCACTTTGAAGGAGAAATCGGAAATCATCAAGAATGGGGCAGAAAATGCCATGCGTGACTTGTTGCCTGTAATCGACGATTTTGAACGTGCGTTGAAGGCAATCGACGAGAATAGCGAGGTTGACGGTTTGAAAGAAGGTGTTGACTTGATTTACAACAAGTTTATGAAATACCTCGAACGCAATGGCGTCAAGCCCATCGACAGCACTGGCAAAGAATTTGACACCGAGTTGCACGAGGCTGTGACTACATTCCCTGCCGCCGATGAGTCGCAGAAGGGGAAAGTCGTTGACACGGTGCAAAAAGGCTATACGATAAACGACAAGGTATTGCGCCACGCCAGGGTGGTTGTGGGGCAATAATGCGTTTGTGTCCACGGTTTCAGTGTGTGATTTTTTATTGAAAATAGGCTTGAACAACGATAATGGAGAAAAGAGATTACTACGAAGTATTGGGCGTATCGAAAAATGTGACACCCGAAGAGCTTAAGAAGGCTTACCGCAAGAAGGCTATAGAATATCACCCCGACCGCCAGCAAGGAAAGACCGAGGCAGAGAAGAAAGAAGCCGAGGAGAAATTCAAGGAGGCGGCTGAGGCTTATGATGTGCTTAGCAACCCCGAGAAGCGTGCACGTTACGACCAGTTTGGCCATAGCATGGGCAACATGGGCGGAGGCGGAGGCTTCAGCGGCGGCGGAATGTCGATGGAAGACATTTTCTCGCAATTTGGTGATATATTTGGTGGCTTCGGTGGCTTTGGCGGTTTTGGCGGTTTTGGTGGATCGAGCAGTCGTCCTCGCCAAAATCGTGGTACCGACTTGCGCGTCAAGGTAAAAGTGACGCTCAAGGATGTCGCCCACGGCGTAGAAAAGAAACTCAAGATTCCGCACTATGTGGCTTGTTCGGCTTGTAACGGCACGGGTGCCAAGAATGGCACGGCGTTTACCACGTGTTCCACTTGCCACGGCACTGGTACGGTGAGACAGGTCAAGCAAACTATTCTTGGAACTGTACAGACACAGGGCCCCTGCCCGACTTGTGGCGGCGAGGGCCGCATAATCCAAGACCGCTGTGCAGCTTGTGGCGGCGAGGGTATCGTAAGGCAAGACGACGTGGTGACGGTGAACATTCCTGCCGGCGTTGCCGAGGGCATGACGTTGAGTATGCGCGGCAAGGGCAATGCTGCCCGCCGTGGCGGCGTGCCGGGCGACTTGCTGATTGTAATCGAGGAGGAAAAGGATGCCGAATTGTTGCGCGATGAGAACGACTTGATTTACAATCTTATGCTCGATATTCCGACAGCTGTGTTTGGCGGAAAGGTCGAAGTGCCGACAATCGACGGCAAAGCGCGCCTTACCATCGAGCCAGGAACGCAGCCAGGCAAGATATTGCGCTTGCGTGGCAAGGGGTTGCCTTCGCCCAACGGCTATGGCAACGGCGACATGCTCGTGAACGTGATGGTATATATCCCCGAGAAACTTACTGCCGAGGAGAAGGCTGCCTTTGAAAAATTGAAGGGTCAGCCCGACATTACGCCCAACGAGAGCGAGAAGAAACGCATATTCAGCCGCTTGCGCCATTTGTTCGACTGATGCGTCGGGATGGCACAAGGTTTATGATAAAAATCGACAGGGTGGGGAAAGCTGATTTTTCCACCCTGTCTTTTTTTACAATAGTGTGTTTTTCATGGTTGTATTTCTATGGTTGAGACTGTTTTAGTGATTTTGAGTATTGCAAAGTTATGCGGAGTATGGGCATGAAAATGGCGCATGTGTGTTAAATTTAGTTTCTCGGCAGATATTTGCTGGGAACGAAAAGTGTGGCTAATTTTGCAAAGGAATAATTACAGGCTGTAAGAAGCTGTTTAAATTTTTTTGTTCGATGATTTGAGGTGGATTTTCGAGACGGTTTTGATTATTATTTTCGTAAGTTTAGTGGGCTAAACGTCGAAAATAATAATCGGAAACGACCGAAAAGACGCTCAAAGCATCAACAAAGAACCTCTCAGCTTCCCGGTATAAGAAATTTCGTAAAAATTTAAACAGCTTCTAATAATTGGAAAATTACTTAGACGAACTCAATGAGCAGCAACGGGCTGCGGTGGAGTATCTCGATGGTCCACAGTTGGTTATAGCTGGGGCTGGGTCGGGAAAGACGCGTGTGCTCACCTATAAAATCGTGCACCTGCTTTGCAACGGCTACAAGCCGTGGGAGATAATGGCTCTCACATTCACCAACAAGGCTGCACGGGAAATGAAAGAGCGCATCGGCGTGCTTGTCGATGCCGACACTGCCAGCCTGTTGTGGATGGGCACGTTCCACTCGATATTTTCGCGTATTCTTCGGCATCATGCCGACCGCATAGGCTTCAGACGCGATTTCACCATATATGACACTGCCGACTCGAAGTCGCTAATCAAGACCATCATACGCGACATGGGGCTTGATGAAAAGGTGTATGTGGCTGCCGACGTGCAGTCGCGCATCTCGAAGGTGAAAAATGCCTTGATTTCGCCCGACGACTATGCTCGCGACAACGAGTTGATGAGCGTTGACATTCGTTCGCGCCGTCCGCGTGTGGTGGAGGTGTATCGCGCATACCACGAGCGTTGCCGCATTGCAGGGGCGATGGACTTCGACGACCTGCTGTATTATACCAATGTGCTGCTACGCGACAATCCCGATGTGCTCGAAGAGTATCGCCAACGGTTCAGATATATACTCGTCGATGAGTACCAGGATACCAACTTTGCGCAGCATCTCATCGTGTCGCAATTGTGCAAAGGGCTGGGCAACCTGTGCGTGGTTGGCGACGATGCGCAAAGCATTTATTCGTTCCGTGGTGCCAATATCACCAATATTATAAATATGGGGCGTAATTATGAAAACTTGCGCATATTCAAGCTCGAACAGAACTACCGTTCGACCCAAAACATACTGGACGCTGCCAACAGCCTTATAGACAAGAACACCGAACAGATAAAAAAGCATATATTCTCCGACAACAAGCGCGGCGACAAGGTGCAAGTGATTGAGGCATATTCCGATTTTGAGGAAAGTTATATCGTTGCCAACCGCATCATCGGCTTACGGGCTGCGCAAGGCGATGGTTATGACCAGTTTGCAGTGCTCTATCGCACAAATGCCCAGTCGCGTGTGCTTGAGGAGGCATTGCGCAAGCGTAACATTCCCTACCGCATCTATGGCGGGCAGTCGTTCTACCAGCGCAAGGAGATAAAGGATGCCATTTCCTACTTCCGCCTTGCCGTCAACCCCAACGATGACGAGGCTTTGCGACGCATCATCAATTATCCTGCACGAGGAATAGGGGAGACTACCGTAGGCAAGTTGGTAAAGGCTTCAATCAAGAGTGGCGTGAGCATTTGGCAGGTGCTGCAAGACTTGTCGGCACACGAGGTGGACATAAATGCTGGTACGCGGCGCAAGCTCGAAGCGTTTCGCGACATGGTGCAAGGCTTCATCGAGCATAACGAGGCTGGAATGCCTGCCGACGAACTTGGAAAGGAGATAATACGCGAAACCAAGTTGGTGGCAATAATGGAAACCGACAACACCCCCGAGAACATAAGCCGCAAGGAGAACCTCACCGAGTTGTTGAACAGCTTGAGCGACTTTGTGCGCACCGAGGAAGAGGAGGTGAACGGCGAGGACGTGTTGATGACCAATTTCCTTGCCGAGGTGTCGTTGCTCACCGACCAAGACCGCGATGACGGCGACGTCACCGAGGCTGCCGTGACGCTCATGACCGTGCACGCCGCCAAAGGGCTTGAGTTCAAGAATGTGATAATCGTCGGGGTTGAGGAAAACTTGTTCCCCTCGTCGATGAGCAGCGATTCGATTGCCGGCATTGAAGAAGAGAGGCGGCTGCTGTATGTGGCGATAACGCGAGCCAAAGCCACTTGCACCATAACCTATGCCCGCTCGCGCTACCGCAACGGGCAGACTCAGACATGCACGGCAAGCCGTTTCATAAAGGATATTGACCGTCGTTATCTGTCGATTTCGTCGTCATCGTCGTCGCCAGTGCGCGACGAGGTGAAGCCGCAATTCACGTGGGATGGTTCGCGCCTGTCGAGCGTCAGGAAAGATGCCTTTGCCTCTCGTGAGCGTCAGAGCACCGTTGCACCACCTCCTTCGCAACTCGCAAGTGCTGCCCCTGCTGCCAGTGGCGATTTCGGCTTGCACGACGTTGCCGAGCTTGGCGACGGCATGGAAATAGAGCATTCTCGTTTCGGTCGTGGCGTGATAACCGATGTCGTCGAGGGCAAGGCAGGCGATGCCAAGATTACTGTTGACTTTGGCGACATAGGCAGGAAAACCCTTATATTGAAATTTGCACGATTCAAGATTTTATGATGAACAAATATGTTGACTTGGCGACCTACCCGACGCCTTACTACATAGTGTATGAAGAACGGTTGCGCCGCAATCTCGACCTTATTGCGAGAGTTGCCGACGAAGCCGGAGTGAAGATAATCATGGCTTTCAAAGCCAATGCGCTGTGGCGCACGTTTGGCGTGATGCGCGAGTATGACGTGGCTTCGACGGCAAGTTCGCTCAACGAGATGCAGCTTGCCAACGAGGAGCTTGGCAAGCTCGCCCACACATATTGCCCAGCCTACACGCCACAGACGATAGGGCGATACCTCGCCGGCAGTTCCCACATCACGTTCAACAGCATAGCGCAGAGCCTGCGTTTCCGTGCCGACGTGGAGCGGTTCAATGCCACTGGCGACCATAAGGTGAGTTGCGGGCTGCGGGTTAATCCTATGTGTTCGGTAATCGAGACCGACATATACAATCCGTGCTGTCCCGGGTCGCGCTTCGGTGTCACGGCAAGCGAGATTGGCGAGTTGCCCGATTTTATCGAGGGATTCCATTTCCACGCCTTGTGCGAATCTACCTCCTACGACCTCGAAAAGGTGCTTGAGGCTGTCGAGGAGCAGTTTGGGCAATACCTGCCGCGACTGAAGTGGATAAACATGGGTGGCGGACACCTGATGACGCGCAAGGGCTACGATGTGGAGCATCTCATCGGGCTGTTGCGTGGTTTCAAGCAGAGGCATCCAGGGCTGGAGGTGATATTGGAGCCGGGTAGCGCGTTCACTTGGCGCACGGGCGACCTCATTGCGTCGGTGGTCGATGTGGTTGAGAATAGCGGCATTAAGACGGCAATTGTCGATGTGTCGTTCGCCTGCCACATGCCCGATTGCCTCGAAATGCCCTATAAGCCAATCATTACCGAGGCACTCGACGAGAATGCGCAGCAGCAAGCTGGCTCGGGCAACGTCTATCGCATGGGCGGAAATTCGTGCTTGAGCGGTGACTTCGTCGGCGACTGGAGTTTTGCCCGTCCGTTGCAGGCTGGCGACCACCTCACGTTCGAGGACATGAACCATTATACCACGGTCAAAACCAATATGTTCAACGGCATACAGCACCCTGCGCTGCTCTACGTCCATTGCGACGGCAAGGTGGAAGTGTTGCGCGAGTTCACCTATGCCGACTACAAGTCGCGCATGAGCTGATAATCTTTTTGCTGCCATGTGTAATGGCAAGTTTCACCCAGTCCGTGGCAAAAGGTGCTGCATTTTCGGAGAAAAAGTTAGGGCTAAATTTGCCAAAAGCGACAAGAAAGTGTAATTTTGCACTTCGATAGGGTTCTGTGTTTCAGGAATATTAACAAAACTATTATATTATCATAATGAATGTAACATTGGAAAAGGTCGGTAACGTGGAAGGCTTTATCACGGTATCGATTGAAGCAAATGACTATCAAGACAAGGTAAAAAAAGAACTGAAGGCCATCGGTCAGCGTCACCCCGAACGCGGTTTCCGTCCGGGTCACGTGCCTATGGTGCTGCTGCAAAAGAAATATGGTCGCGAGGCTCTTGTTGAGGTTATCAACAGGGAGGCTTATGATGCTCTCGTGAAGTATATCCAAGATAACAAGTTAAACATACTTGGCGACCCGATGATTGCCAATGCTGCCGACCTCGTGTGGGAAAACGGCAAAGACTTCAACTTGAAGTTTGAAGTGGGCTTCGCTCCCGAAATCAACTACACTGCCGACAAGGAAACCACTGTTCCTTATTACAATATCGAAGTGAGCCAAGAATTGCTCGAAAAGAACGACGAAATGCTCCTCACTCGCGGTGGCAAGCAAGTGCCGGGCGAAGAGGTTGACGACACTGCCCTCGTGAAAGGCGCAATGGTCGAGCTCAACGAGGACGGCTCGGTGAAGGAAGGCGGAATCAACGTTGAAAACACTATCGTGTCGCCGCAACATTTCACCGACGATGCTCAAAAGGCATTGTTTGCCGGCAAGAAGGTAAACGATGAGGTTGTATTCAATCCTTGGGCTACTTGCAACGGCAATGCAGTGGAACTCGCTTCCATGCTCAATGTTGACAAGGAACAAGTTGCCGAAATGAAGTCTAACTTCAAGATGACTATCAAGGAAATCCTTGTTGTAAAGAAGGCTGAACACAACCAAGAGTTCTATGATGAATTGTTTGGTAGCGGCAAGATTACTTCGGAAGAAGAATACTTCGCAAAATTGAAGGAAAACATTGCCAACCAGATGAAGGGCGACAGCAACTACCGCTTCACCATCGATGCCCGCAAGGCTATCATGGACAAGGTGGGCAGCCTCGAACTCCCTGCTGCATTCCTCAAGAAGTGGTTGCTCCGTCAAGACGACAAGAAGCACACTCCCGAGACTATCGATGCCGATTTTGAGAAAATGACTCCCGACTTGGAATGGCAGCTCGTTAAGGAGAAAATGGTGCGCGACCTTGGCGTGAAGGTTGAAGAAGCCGATTTCTTGAACATCGCAAAATTGATTGCTGTTCAACAATTCGCACAATATGGCATGAACAATATTCCCGACGACGTGGTTGAACGTTACGCCAAGGAAATATTGGAAAACAAGGAATATCGCCAACGCATAGCAGAACGCGCTGTTGAAGACAAGATGTATGCCGGCATCAAGGAAGCCGTGAACATCGAAGAAAAGAACGTGAGCGTTGACGAGTTCAACGCCCTCTTCAAGGCAGAAACAGCCGAATAATCAGCACCACCCACTGGTGTCAAGATAAAACAACGAAGCAGCCCGATCGCATCCGCAGCCGGGCTGCTTCCGTTTTATAGAAAGACTGTCGTTTGGACGATATAAAAAGAGCCACAGGAATGCACATTGCTTGTTCCTGTGGCTCTTTTTGTATTGTGGGTTGAGGATTAGCTGTTGACTTTGGCTGCCATTGCTGCTGCGAGCTTTTGGCACTGTTCGGTGGGAGTTTCGGCGCATTTCATGTCGAATGGGTCGGCAACGGTTTCCACCTTCAGGCAGTCGATGTAGGTCTTGATGTTCTTGCTCGAAACTGGAGCCCATGTGCCCGAACCGAAGTAGCCCACATAGCGGTTCTTGAACTCCCTGCCTTTCAGTGCGCTCAGCAATTTCTCGACTTCGGGGAATATGCCGTTGTTGTAGGTCGGTCCGCCTATAATCAGACCGTTGTAGCGCATAATGTCGGCGAGGACAAACGACAGGTGGGTTTTCGACAGGTTGTAAACCTTTATGTTGCGCACGCCGTTCTGGCTGAGTTGTGCGGCAATGTTTTCGGCAAGTTCCTCGGTGTTGCCATACATCGATGCGTAGGCTATAACAACGCCTGGTTCGCCTTCAAACCGCGCCATGCGGTCGTACAAGCCTACGACGCGAGGTATCTCATCGTGCCATACGGGCCCGTGGGTACTGCAGACGTATTTGATGGTGACATCGTTGAACTTGGCAATCGCCTTTTGCACAAACATTCCGTATTTGGCAACGATGTTGGAGTAGTAGCGATACATTTCGGGGAAATATTGCTCCACGTTGCATTGCGTGTCGATTATGCCGCCATTGAGCGCGCCGAAGCAGCCGAAGGCATCGCCACTGAAGAGAACGCCGTCTTGCTCGACGTAGGTCATCATCGTTTCGGGCCAGTGTACCATCGGGGTGAACACAAACTTCAATGTCTTGCCGTCGCCAAGGTCGAGCGTGTCGCCGTCGGCAATCGAAACCACGTTGTCGCTAATGCCGTAGTAGCCCTTTATCATGGCAGCAGTCTTGCTGTTGCCGATGATTTGCATGTTGGGATATTTTGCTTTTATTGCCTGTATCGAACCGCTGTGGTCGGGTTCCATGTGGTTTATAATGAGGTAGTCGATGGCAGCGTCGCCAATCAATTCTTCAATCTTTGTCAGGAACTTGGAGCTTTGGGCGGCGTGAACGGTGTCGATGAGTGCCACTTTTTCTCCTTTCACGATGTAGGAATTGTAGCTCACGCCCAGTGGCAACGGCCACAACCCCTCAAAGCGGTGTGTCGTGCGGTCGTTGATTCCCACATAGTAAATACCTTTGCAAATTTCGTAGATATTCATAAGTCTAAATTTTTATTTTGTTTGAGAGAGATTACATAGATTCTGACAGGCTTGTGTACACCAGCTGGTCACGCGTGGTCAGACGTTGAAGCGGAAGTGCATAATGTCGCCGTCTTGCACGACGTAGTCCTTTCCCTCGACATACATCTTGCCGGCTTCCTTCACGGCAGCTTCGCTGCCAAGTTCCACGAAGTCGTCGTATTTGATGACTTCGGCGCGGATGAATCCTTTCTCGAAGTCGCTGTGTATCACGCCTGCGCATTGCGGCGCC
>CASEAQ010000013.1 GCA_949285735.1 uncultured Bacteroidales bacterium | reverse complement strand
CGATACTAGTCGATGAGCGGATCTGTGTCGATGAACACGAAAAGTATCTTCTCGTTGCCATCTTCAACCTCTTTCTCCACAGCGTAGTAGCGGCCAGGCATCACCCAACGGCGGCTCACCTTGCCATAGTCGAGCACGGCTTGCGTGTTGCCGCGATATTCGTGGTTACCAAGCAATGGATACCAGTCGAGCATCAAGTCGGGGTGTGAATATATCAACTCATAATTGGTCATCCACAACGGGTCGTCAACACTTGCCACGCCCTCAAAGTGGTGTACGTCGCCAATGGCTGCCACAAACTCGGGGTCAACCACATCTGCCATCCACCCCATCAACTCTGCCACGGTCTTCTGCTCGAAATAGCCATTGCGACCCAAGTCGTTGGCAATGTATATCGAGGTCGAGTTGGCAGGTATCTCGGGCTTTTGGAACTTAACTTGCGCCATCAAGCTGCCCACTGCGGCAAGCAAGGCGACAATTGTCAATGTCAGATTTTTCATTCTGTAACGCTGTTTCGTTTATTATGATTTACTCTTGACCGAAAGCTCCGAAATATTCGGCTGGAGCAGGTGAAGTGAACGTGTTGTTCTCAACGATACCTGCAAGACCCGTCATGGTGATGCCGGCAGTGCCGAAGTTGCGTGTAAAGTCGGTCTTGCCGCCAGTCAAAGCCGGCGAACCAGCCTGCAAGTGGAAGTCCCAAGAATTGTTCCAAGTCATAGGAGCGCCATCACCGTTAGAACCGACGTTGATGTTTATATTAGACTGTTGGGTGAAGTTAGCAAACAATGGGTCGTTGTCGCCAGCCGAAGCACTGCGCTTGTCGTTATCGCCAACGAGAATACCTTCGGCTTCGTCGGCTTGCATCTGTGCTACACCTGCATCGGTCGAAGCAAAGTAGAAGTTTGGTGTGATTACCGAACGGCTATCCTCGGGCACTTCGTTGTCGTGCTTCAAGCCCCAGCGGCAGTCATAAACGAGGTTGTTGTAGATTTCGGCATAAACACCCTCTTCGAGCCAGATAGAACCACCCTTGATGCTCGGGCGGCGCCAGCCGCTGTTGACAATCGTGTTGTTGTAGGCAACCACGTGGGTCTGGGTTGCAACCAAGCCGTCGTTCGACAACTTCAAGGCATTTGTGTTGGTGTCATATACCAAGTTGTAGGCAACGTCAACAATGCAATCCGACTTATAGTTGATGGCATCGCCACCGTCGAAACCACTGCTGATGAAACGGTTGTTGGCAACAATCGACTCGCCACCAGTGATGTAAATCTGGTCTTCGGCGTTGTTCATCAATGTACAGTTGGTTATAATCATGCGGCCGTTGGGGTTACAGAAGTGCACGGCAGGAACACCCTCGCCAGTTTCGCTTTTAAACAAGCCGTTGATGTATGATTGCGAGTTTTCGGTAGTCTGTGCGCCGCCATATTCAATAGTAACATAGTTCAAATAAAGTTCCTGGCAGTCGTAACCGCAGATGATACCACCCCAGTTGCGCGAGAAGCGGTCGCTCTTTGAGCCATCTTCAACAGTGAATGTGATGGGATTTTCGGCTGTACCCATGCAATACATATTGCCAAGCACCACAATTTCGGGCTTGACGGCAGTGTTAGATGCTACTACGGTAACACCCTCCTCAACGTAAAGAGAAGTGTTAAGAGGCACTACAAAATGGTCGTCCAATACGACAGTCGAGTCCTTGCCCCACACAATAGCCGTGGCAGGATAGAGGTTTTCGTTGCTGCCAGGATCATTGCCTCCATTATCAGGAGTACCGGGTTCATCTTCACTACAAGCTGCAAGCGACAAAAGCGCAGCCAATGCAAAAAAACTAAAAAAGTTACGTTTCATTTTATTCGTTTTTGTGGTTTATTATTCATTTAAAAGTCTTATCTATCACAATTTAAATCTCACGCCAATCAGCAATCCCACTCCGCGGCGGTCGCGACGAATGAGCGTCTTGCCGCTGTTGGGGTCTTGCCCCGGGAAACGGTTGTTATAGTCGTTGTGGGTCTTGATATACCGTTCCGACTTCGTGTTGAGCAGGTTGGTGCCTTTGCCGAAGATGGTGACACCACACTTGAAACTCTTTTCAACCGAAGCATCGAGCGTAAACTCGCCCTTATCCCAATAGTCGGAATCCAAATATTGCGACACGATGGCAATTTTTTCGCCTGTGTAGCTGCAAGCCACTTGCGCATCCCAGCCATAGCGGGTGTCCTTGTACATGAACGTCAGGTTTGCCACGTGTGGAGCCTGCCCGAGCAACGGGCGCGACTGCTCGACGTCGCTGCGCTCAATGTTGCCAGTTTCGGCATTGCGTCCATAGCGAATCTTGGTGGTCGTTATCTTTGAATGAGTATAGGTGTAATTGGCTTTGATACCAAAGTTCCTGAAGTATTTTATTATATCTACCTCCACGCCATAGTTTGTGGCATTGCCCACGTTCATCGGACCGTAACCTATCTGCCTGTTGTTGCGAGTAGTGCTAACGTATTCGATAGGGTCGGTCAGGTGCTTGTAGAACACTCCAGCCATAAACTCTTCGCTCGCACTCGGATACCATTCCCATCGCAAGTCAACGTTGTCGATTTTGGCACGGCGCAACTCGTTGTTACCAAATTCCAGGTAATCTTCCTCGATGATGGTGTAAGGCACAATTTCAAAGAATCCCGGACGATTAATCGACTTGAAATATGAGGCACGAATGTTCATGTCCTCGACGGGCGAATACTTCACATGAACCGACGGCAGCACATCCCAGTAAATCTGTTCCCCGTTGGGGTTTGAACTGACGTTGGGATAAGTCATCGAATATGATTGGTCGGTATGCTCCGCTCTTACCCCCGCAATCACGTGCCAGTTCGCCCGAGCCAACTTCACTTGCCCATACACAGCCCCGATGTTCTCTCCGGCAGTGTAATTGAGCGGTCCAACACTGCCGTGCGGCGTTGACACCTGCCACTGTATCTCGTTGATGTTATTGAAATCTACCCCTTGCACAGGGCGGCTCTGTCCTCCAGGGGTGAAGTTGTAGGTGATGTGGGTATTGTCGCGCGACTTGTCGCGATACATACCTCCCACCTTCACGTTAAGTCCGAAACGTCCTATCTGGCGGTCGTACTTCAAATTCAAATACCCTGCAATGTCGCGGTCGGAATTGTGCTCGAAACGACGCTCACCATTGTCGGCAGTAACCACCGACTCATAATTCTGCACAAGGTTTTCGAGATTGGTGTAGGTATTGTCGGGGCGCTTGTAGTTAGCATCGGCATACTCGGCAGTCCAGTCGAGGCTAAGCCCTTCGAGCAACAAATTGTTGTGGTGTCCTGTGAGTGTCGAGGCAAAAATCGATTGCTTGGTCTGCCTTGCACGTGTCTCGAGGCTTTGGAGCAAGTCGCCATTCTCGGGGTCGTAGTTGAGCGACAAGTCGGTTTCGACCGATTCTCGCACTTGATTTGAGATATTGCTGAAGAATGCGTTATACCATTCTATGTCGTTGTTGGTATCGAACGTGTAATCAAGCTTCAGGTGCAAGCCCGTCTGCAATTGCTGTTCGGAGTACATGCGCTCGCGCATGTCGCTCAATCGCACGGCAGTCTCGGTCTGGTTCATGCCGTCGGTGAAGAAGAGGCTGCTCTTGGTGCGGTAGGTGTTTTGCAGGCTACCGGCAAAAATGAAGCCGAAACGATTGTCAAACAGTCGGTTTCCCACCGTCAATCCAGCCACGATGTCGGGCATGGGGTGATAATAGTCGAGCGTGGCAGTACCCCTCTTGAAGTCGTCGAGCGTGGCAGTGTAATCGGTTCCGAAAGCCTCGCGTGGAGCTTCGGTGGTGATGTTGCCGTGGTCGAAGCCCGTGAATTTGTGGTCGATATTCATCGTGTTGTAGCCCACGGCGGCATTCACGTTAAATGTGAACCTCGACGGCGCATTTTTCATCACCATGTTCACCACGCCACCCGTCGCGTCGGCTTCCATGTCGGCAGTGAGCGACTTAGTCACCTCAAGGCGGTCGAGCAAGTCGCTCGGAAAGATGTTAAGCGGCACATATCGGTTGGCATCGTCGGGGCTGGGGATTTTCACGCCGTTGACAAGGGTATAATTATAGCGCTTGTCCATGCCTCGCAATATGGCATACTGCTCGTTGTCGCTGCTCCCCTTGTCGAGCACCACGCCCGACATGCGCTGCAATACGCCTGCGACATCAAGGTCGGGCGAAACTTCTATACTGGTAGCACTCATAATATTCAATATGTTGGCAGATGTCCGCTCCGTCATGCGGGCACTGGCGTCGCTGCGGCGGTTGGCGCTACCTATCACCGATACCTCGCCGAGCACGTTGCTCTCGGGCTGCAATGCCACGTCGATGGTAGCCGACTGCGACACTTTAGCCTCATAGTTCTGAAAACTCACGTAATGCCACACGAGCGTCACATTATTTCCTGCGGGGATTTCAATCGCATACGAACCATCCAATCCCGAAGATGTGTTAACACCTGGCAATTCCTTGCAGGAGATTATTGCTCCCACCAATGTTTCTCCTGTTGACGAATCTGTTACTACACCTTCTACTTTATAAGCACTGGCCGTTGCCGTGGCGGCAATAATGGCACAAGCTAAAAATAAAAACCTCATGCTCGTTTATCTGTGTCCTGTAAATTTCCGCTGCAAAAGTATCGCCACAAAATCACAATTGTTTTACATAATTATTACAATTTTGTAACACTTTGAAGCCCGACTTCAAAATTCATTTTTTAACAATTGCACCCCAGGAATATCCCACACGGCTACTTCATTTAAAGCGCGATGACGGTGCGTTACAGAATAAATCGGCACAGAGGGCGGCGAAGCCGTCCAACCATGCCTTAACCGAGTGGTGACGCAGCCCTTTAGGGCAAGGAACCCTCGGAACGAAGCTACCCACGCAGTAGGGCCTCGAAGAGGTCCAACGTGCCGATTTGTCAGTGCTTAATATAGTATTAGCATGTGGTGGATATGCACGTTGTTCTTTACACAAGAATGGCAATGGAGCTCCGTTGGACCTCTTCGAGGCCCTGAACTGGGTGGCAGTGGTGATGTCCGACGGTTCCTTGCCCACTACGTTGGGCTGCGTCGCCGTCGGTTAGCGCATGGTTGGACGGCTTCGCCGCCCCGTGTTCCCATATACTGTCATCGCACTTTAAATGAAATAGCCAGGAATATCCCACCTTTATCATTCACTCACGATTGATTTTTCACCAAGTAATCTGTATATTTGCAAACAAAACAGGGAAACTATGATTGACGAGAAAGAGGCAATAGCAAGGCACTTTGCAAAAACGCCGAAACCGACCGACGGAATAAAAGCGGCCCTCATCGATATGGACGGCGTGCTTTACGACTCGATGAAAAACCACACCGCAGCATGGTTCCGAATGGCTACCGAGCTGGGAATCGAATGCACACGCAACGAATTTTATGGATACGAAGGCATGACCGGGGCTGCAACCATCAACGTGCTTTTCCAACGCGCGTATGGCAGGGATGCCTCGCCCGAGGAGGTGAAAGCCCTCTATGCCCGCAAGGCGCAATACTTCGTCGAGATGGGCGAACCGCAAATGATGCCCGGCGCGGCACAGATGCTCAACACGTTGCGCGATGCCGGCATTACCCGTGTCCTTGTCACCGGCTCGGGGCAACAATCCATACTCGACCGGCTCGACCGCGACTACCCTGGCATATTCGCACACGACAAACGGGTGACTGCACACGATGTCACGCATGGCAAACCCGACCCCGAACCATACTTGAAAGGGCTGCAAATGGCTGGATGCAATGCCCGTGAGGCAATCGTAATAGAAAATGCCCCGCTGGGCGTGTTGGCTGGCAGCCGCTCGGGATGCTTCACCGTGGGGATAACCACGGGGCCTATACCCGAAGCCGACATGACAGCAAGCGGTGCCGACATCGTTTATGCCTCAATGCCAGAGTTTGCATCACATCTCCCATCATTATTAAATGCTTTTAAAGATTAACGAGCTATGGAACACCAGCAAATAATATTCTCAAACGACGTATCGGGAGCATTGGAAACGGTTCTCGGCGGAATCGACTACAATAAGACCATCATTCTGACCGACATAAACACCCACCAATTTGCATTGCCCAAGATTATCGAATCGGCAGTAGCAAAGCAGTCGCCATGCATTATCATAAAGTCGGGTGACATGAACAAAAACATCGAAACGGCTGCACAAGTGTGGAAACAGCTCGAAGAGCATGGCGCCACACGCAAGACGGTGGTGATAAACATAGGCGGCGGCATGGTTACCGACCTTGGCGGATTTGCAGCATCGGTATTCAAGCGCGGCTTGCGCTTCATCAACGTCCCGACCACGTTACTCGGTGCAGTCGATGCGGCTGTGGGCGGCAAAACAGGGATAAACTTCAACGGACTGAAAAACGAAATCGGAGTGTTCAACGAGGCTGATGCCGTAATCATCTCGACGGCATTTTTCGACACGCTGCCATCAACCGAGTTGAAGTCGGGATATGCCGAGATGGTAAAGCATGGCTTGCTCAGCGACCGCCAATACTTTGCCGACTTAATCAACTACGACATCACAGGAGGCAACCGCGATGAATTACTCGACCTGCTGAAGCGTTCAGTCATAATCAAGCGCGACATCGTTGCTGCCGACCCCCACGAGCAGGGACTAAGGCGTGCGCTCAACTTGGGGCACACCGCTGGGCACGCTTTCGAGAGCCTTGCAATGAAACGCATGGAACCTGTTCCGCATGGCTATGCCGTGGCTTGGGGATTAATCGTGGAACTCGTGCTGTCGCACATTATATATAAGTTCCCGACCGACATACTCCATGCAGTAGTGCAATTTGTAAAAGAAAATTACGGCACATTCAACATCACCTGCAAAGACTACGACACGCTGATTGCCCTGATGCGCCACGACAAAAAGAGCCAAAGCGGCGAAATCAATTGCTCGCTGCTCGCCGACATCGGTGACATAAAACTTGGCACCACAGTCACTCCCAACGACGCCAAAACAGCACTCGACATCTTTCAAGACAATTAGGAATTAGGAATGTGGAATTAGGAATTTTTTTTGTTAATTCTTTGCAACAAGTTTGCAATTCCTCATTCCTAATTCCTCATTCCTAATTGAATAACGCTCGCAATCGATAAGTGTAGTAATGCGCCTTCTCGGGTTCGGGTTGGCGGACGAGGTGTTCTATTGTTACTGCCACACTATTCACCCAAAAGACGAAATTGCTGTTGGGGTGGAACTCTGCCGAAAAATCGAGCAACTTGTCGAGCTCAAAGTCGTTGCTCACAATGCCGGCACCTGCAAGCATGGCATCGTGGGCATTGCATTCCTGCTCGATGTGGGCTGGAACCATCAATATGGGCTTACCCATATACATAGCCTCGCATATCGATTCAAACCCGGCTGTGCTGGCATAGGCGCGGCAGCCTGCCATCTTCTGCAAAAACGCCTGGTCGTCGAGCTGGTGGAACGTAAGCGTCTCGTCAACATGCTTTTCCCATGCTTCTCCTTTTCTATCCCAAAAGAAATATAGCGGTACACTCGGATCGGTGCGGTGCCACTCCATCACCTGCTCCGAAAAGCCCGAATTTACCATGTAACCATGCACATAGTCGCCCTTCGCCGGCGATTGCTGCAATGCCTCGCGCCTGAGCAACGGCGGCACCACATAGATATGTTGCTGTACATCGTCGGGCATACGGCTGAACGACAACGCAAGCAGCCTGTTGGCCCCTATCGACGTGATGCGCGTAAACATCTTCAGCATTTCGAGCTGGAACCAGTTGACGCGCGGAAACTTGAAATCGCGATGCAGGAACAGGTATTGATGACCTATGCAAATCTGCGTCGTGCGCGGACGGCAAAACAAATAGGCAAGTCCTGTGAGGAGTTCATAAAAGTTGACCACCACGTCGGCATCCGACTGTCGAATATGGCGGTTGATGAAAGCGATGCTACGCACAAACATCGGCAGCCGCAACAAGTTGTAGGCTATGCTGCGACCTATCTTGTTGCGCTTGTTGGCTGGCGTGGGCAAGAAATTGGGGCTCTCGAAACGGTACAACGGAGCCTTGAGGCGACGACGGAAAAACTCGGGCAGTTCTCTCTGCCCGCTCTTCCCCACAAGCACCTCCACCACCTCATGCCCTTCACGAGTGAGATGCTCCTCAAGCGTGAGTGCCTGCGTGAGATGTCCACGCCCCTCGCCCTGCACTATAAATAAAAATTTCATGATGCTATGGTGATTAGTTGCGCCTCAGCCCTTTCTTGCGGCAGGCTATCGGCAATGTCGGTGTAATAAACCACGTTCCAATTACCTTCTTCATCCTCGGTGAGAGCCGACATCGTTTCGACCCAATCGCCCGAGTTAAGATAATGGACTCCTTCATAATAAGTATTATCGGGATGGTGTATGTGACCGCAAATTATACCATCATACTTGCGTGCCTTGGCAAACTCGGCAAGCGTGTGTTCAAAATCGGATATGTAATTGACAGCCGACTTCACCCTCTGCTTCACTTGTTGCGAGAGAGAATAATATGGCTTGCCACGACGCATACGCCAACGGTTGTAGAAGCTGTTGAACGACAGCAAGAAAGTATAACCAATATCGCCCAGCAACGCCAGCCAGCGCATCTGCGTCGTCACACGGTCGAAAATGTCGCCATGAGTGACAAAATACCGCCTGCCGTTGCTTTCAAGCTCGTAGTCGCGCACAATGCTGATGTTGTAGAAGTGCAACGGTGCAAGCCCGTCGAGGAAATCATCATGATTGCCTCTCACATACACCACTTGCGTATTCTTCCGCTCCATCATTCGCATCAGTATCTTGAAAAAACGTGTGTGGTACGCCTGCCACTTGCGCATTCCGCTCTTCTTGAGGTGCCAGCCGTCAATTATATCCCCGTTCAAAACGAGGCAACCGCAATCGACATTGCTCAAGAAGTGGCACACTTCGTCGGTCTTAGAGTGTGAAGTGCCAAGGTGGATGTCCGACAACACTATGGTTCGATAATACTTTCTTTGTTCCATTTAATACAATTTTTCTAAACGTCACAAAGATATGTTGCAAATATAACAATTCCGTTGCGTTTTAATAATGTTTCGGTAACATTTTCTACTGCTGGCGCATAAACTGCCCCCCCCCGACTGCCATTCGGTTATTGTTCCTTTTCACACATATTATTGTACTTTTATTCAACCTCGGTGTTAAAATTGCTGTACGGGGTGTGTTTTTAAACAAATATGCTCTATATTTGCACGTTTTTAATATTTACTATGCCAAATGTTAAAGACATTGCGTTTAGTAAAACAAAACTATGGGTAGCACAAAAATCCATGCTTAATTAAAATGCCGGTCTGTCGAGCTGTGAAAGCCAAGGGCCTAAAGGCTTAACATCACGTTTTTATGAATTTGGAAATAGCATTAGTATTGATAACCCTTGTGGCTATGCTTGCCGCATTAGTTGCCGACAAGCAGCGTCCAGGCATGATACTGTTTTCGGTAGTCGTGTTTTTCCTGTGCTGCGGCATCATCACTCCACGAGAACTGCTTGAGGGATTCAGTAACAAGGGGATGATTACCGTTGCCCTACTGTTCTTGGTGAGCGAAGGGGTGAGGCAGTCGGGGGCTTTGAGCCAAGTAATAAAGAAGATTTTACCTCAGGGCAATACCTCGACATGGAAGGCGCAACTGCGCATGTTGCCAGCCATCGGTTTCATCTCGGCATTCCTCAACAACACCCCGGTAGTGGTAATTTTCGCACCTATCATCAAGCGGTGGGCAAAGTCGGTGAGCCTGCCTGCCACGAAATTCCTTATCCCGCTTTCATACATCACAATCCTCGGCGGACTGTGCACCCTCATCGGCACATCGACCAACCTCGTTGTGCACGGCATGATGATTGAAGCCGGATATGAGGGCCTAAGCATGTTTGAGCTGGCATGGATAGGCGTGCCAATCACCATTATCGGTATCGCCTACATAATGCTCGCCTCGAAGCGATTGCTCCCCGAAGAACGCCGCGCCCCCGAAATCATGGAAGACGAGGAGGAGAAAGCCGAAAACCTGCACCCCGTGGAAGTGGTGCTTGGCCCACGATTCCCCGGAATCAACAAGACTACAAAGGAATTTGACTTCAAGCGGCACTATGGTGTGGAAGTGAAGGAGATAAAGCGCAATGGCAAGGCAATGAACAAGCGTATCGACAAAGTGCGCCTCTGTGAGGGCGACACGCTCGTAGTGCTTGCCGACGATTCTTTCGTAACCACATGGGGCGAGTCGTCGGTGTTCCTTATGATTGCCAACGGTAAAGACGCCTCGCCGCAACCCAAACGCAGCAAGCGCACGTTTGTGCTCACGCTGCTCGTCCTCATGATTGTGGGCGCGACAATCGGCGAATTACCCATCACACAAGAAATGTTCCCTGGCATCAAGCTCGATATGTTCTTTTTTGCAGCCGTCACAACGGTAATAATGGCTTGGACCAACACGTTCCCTGCCCGCAAATACACCAAGTTCATTTCATGGGACATATTGATTACAATCGCCTGCGCTTTCGCTATCAGTAAAGCGATGACCAACTCGGGGCTTGCCGACCTGATAGCCAACTTTATCATAGGCTTGAGCAACGAACACGGGGCATACGTGTTGCTTGCTATACTCTACATCATCACCAACATCATTACGGAGCTAATCACCAACAACGCCGCTGCTGCACTTGCATTCCCTCTCGCCATGTCGCTTGCCACGCAACTCGGGGTTGACCCGATGCCATTCTTCATCGTAATCTGCATCGCGGCTTCCGCAGGATTCACCACACCCATAGGATACCAAACCAACCTCATCGTGCAAGGTATCGGCAACTACAAGTTCACCGATTTTGTGCGCATAGGGTTGCCTCTCAATATAATCGTATTCCTGGTTTCGATATTCTTGATACCACAGATATGGCCGTTTGAAACACTCTAAGACTGATACACATATAACACTCACTGATGGACAACAATAACAATATATATCCAGTATTCGACAAAATGCTCTCCCGCGCCGACAAGGAAGCTCTCCTGGGCCAACGTGGCGTGATGATATGGTTCACCGGGCTTAGCGGATCGGGTAAAAGCACCATCGCCATCGCCCTCGAACGCGAATTGCAACAGCGCGGCATACTTTGCCGGCTGCTCGACGGCGACAACATACGCACCGGAATCAACAACAACCTTGGCTTCAGCGAAGCCGACCGCATCGAAAACATTCGCCGCATTGCCGAGGTCGCCAAGTTGTTTGTCGATACCGGCATCGTCACCCTGGCGGCTTTCATCAGCCCGTTGCGCTCTATGCGCTCAATGGCTGCCGACATCATCGGTGCCGACGACTTCGTGGAAGTGTTCGTGAGCACACCCATCGAGGAATGCGAGCGGCGCGACGTGAAGGGCTTGTATGCCCGCGCCCGCCGTGGAGAAATAAAAGACTTCACAGGCATATCAGCCCCGTTCGAAGCCCCCGAGCAACCTGCACTCACGCTCGATACCTCCAAGCTGTCGTTGCAGCAGTCGGTGGCTACGATATTGGAAATGATTCTACCCAAGATAAACAAGGAAAAATAACATAATGGAAGAAAACTACAAACTGAGCCACTTAAAGGAACTCGAAGCCGAGTCAATCCATATCATACGCGAGGTGGCGGCAGAATTTGAGAATCCCGTAATGCTATATAGCATAGGCAAGGACTCCAGCGTGATGGTGCGCCTTGCCGAAAAGGCATTCTATCCCGGCAAGGTGCCATTTCCACTCATGCACATCGACTCGAAGTGGAAATTCAAGGAAATGATACAATTCCGCGACGAATATGCCAAGCAACACGGCTGGAACCTCATCGTGGAAAGCAACATGGAGGCTTTCCGCGCCGGCGTGGGGCCATTCACCCACGGCAGCAAAGTGCACACCGACCTGATGAAGACACAAGCGTTGCTGCACGCCCTCGACAAATACAAGTTTGATGCGGCATTCGGCGGAGCACGCCGCGACGAAGAAAAATCACGCGCCAAGGAACGCATATTCTCGTTCCGCGACCGTTTCCACCAATGGGACCCGAAGAACCAACGCCCCGAACTGTGGGACATATACAACACTCGCATTCACAAGGGCGAGAGCATACGTGTGTTCCCGTTGAGCAACTGGACCGAACTTGACATCTGGCAATACATCCGCCTTGAAAACATTCCCATCGTGCCACTATATTTTGCAAAAATGCGCCCGGTGGTAGAAATCGACGGCAACCTGATTATGCCCGACGACGACCGCCTGCCCGAGAAATACCGCGACAAAATTCAAATGAAGATGGTACGCTTCCGCACTCTCGGCTGCTGGCCGCTCACCGGCGCGGTAGAAAGCAACGCCGACACAATCGAGAAAATCGTGGAAGAAATGATGACAACCACCAAGAGCGAGCGCACAACGCGCGTCATCGACTTCGACCAAGAGGCAAGCATGGAGCAAAAGAAACGTGAAGGCTATTTTTGAAAATGGACAATTAACAATGGACAATTGATAATTGACAATTAAGGAAGAATACACAGATGGACAACAATAGCAAAATAGACATTAAGGCTTTTCTTGACAAGGACGAGCAGAAGGATTTGTTACGGTTCTTGACCGCCGGCTCGGTCGATGACGGGAAATCGACTCTCATAGGGCACTTGCTCTACGACAGCAAAAAGATATATGAAGACCAGCTCGACGCCCTCAAGCGCGACAGCAAGCGCATTGGCAACGCCGGCGACCACATCGACTATGCATTGTTGCTCGACGGGCTGAAAGCCGAGCGTGAACAGGGCATCACCATCGATGTTGCCTACCGCTACTTCTCGACCAACAACCGCAAATTCATCATCGCCGACACTCCGGGCCACGAACAATATACCCGCAACATGATTACAGGAGGCTCTACAGCCAACCTTGCCGTAATCCTCGTTGATGCCCGCCTTGGCGTAATCACGCAGACACGCCGCCACACTTTCCTGGTATCGCTGCTCGGCATCAAGCACGTGGTGCTTGCAGTCAACAAGATGGACTTGGTTGACTTTTCCGAAGCGCGCTTCAACGAAATCGTCGGCGAGTACATGGATTTCATCGGCAAGTTGGGCATTCCCGATGTCACTTGCATTCCGCTGTCGGCTCTCGAAGGCGACAACGTGGTCGAAAAGTCGGCTCGCACACCGTGGTACAACGGCAAGACGCTGCTCGACTACCTCGAAACTGTCGAAATCGACAACGACCACAACCTCACCGACTTCCGCTATCCGGTACAATACGTTTCGCGCCCCAACCTCGACTTCCGCGGCTTCTGTGCCAAGGTGGCCTCGGGCGTGGTGCGCAAGGGCGACGAAGTGGTGGCACTCCCATCGGGAAAACGCTCGCACGTGAAGAGCATCGTCACCTACGACGGCGAACTCGACTATGCCTTCCCTCCACAATCGGTAACACTCACGCTCGAAGACGAGATTGACGTGTCGCGCGGCGATATGCTCGTGCACCCCGACAATATGCCTTGCATGGGGCGCAACTTCGAGGCAATGCTCGTGTGGATGGACGAGGAGGCAATGGATGCCGGCAAGTCGTTCTTCATAAAGCAGACCACCAACACCAGCCGTGCCCACATCGACTGCATAAAGTATAAAGTCGATGTCAACACTATGGAACAGTTGTCGATAGAGAACGGCAAGCTCACCAAGGAGACACTGCCGTTGCAGCTGAACCAAATCGCCCGCGTGGTGATTACAGCTTCGCGCGAACTCTTCTTCGACCCGTTTAAACAGAACAAGGCGACTGGCTCGTTCATACTCATCGACCCGATAACCAACAACACAAGCGCAGTGGGCATGATTATCGACCGCATCGACGACAAGGATATGCTCGCCAATGCCGACCTGCCGACGCTCGACCTGCCACGACTTGGAATTGCCCCCGAACACTACGACGCTGTGGAACGCGCCGCAAAGGAGCTTTACCGCCAAGGTATTGAAGTAAAAATCATTAAATAAGCCACATAAGCAAGAAATGGGACTTTTGGACTTTAACAAGCTGCCAGTCAACACACTGGTTGGTGCAGACTGGAATACCTTCAAGAAAATCACAGACGGGCGAGAGATAGGTACTGCCTACACCACCAAGTATATGCTCACCAAGGGCGTGTGCCGGTTCATGTCGCTATTTGCCTCGTTCCAGGACAGGAAATATGCCAATATGCTGCAGTCGCAACCTTTGCAACACGACCCCGTGTTTATCCTCGGCCACTGGCGCAGCGGCACCACGTTTGTCCACAACGTGCTTGCCTGCGACAAGCACTTCGGCTACTGCACCACCTACCAGACGGTGTTCCCACACCTGATGATGTGGGGGCAACCGCTTTTCAAGAAGACGATGAGCTGGCTCATGCCCGACCATCGCCCCACCGACAACATGGAACTTGCCGTTGACCTGCCGCAAGAGGAGGAGTTTGCCCTGTCGAACATGACTCAGTGCAACTACTACAACTTCTGGTATTTTCCACAAGCCATGCAGGAATATGCCGACAAGTACCTGTTGATGAACGACATCACCGATGCCGAACTGCGCGAGTTTGAAGAGGTGTTCACCAAGTTGATAAAAATATCTCTGTGGAACACTGGCGGCACTCAATTCCTGAGCAAGAACCCACCGCACACGGGTCGCGTGCGCGAATTGGTAAAAATGTTCCCCAACGCCAAATTCATATACTTGATGCGCAACCCCTACACCGTGTTTGAAAGCACTCGCAGCTTTTATAGCAACACCATCAAGCCACTACAATTGCAAACTATAAGCGACGAGCAACTCGAAAGCAACATACTCTCGATATACGCCAAGCTATACCACAAATACGAGGCCGACAAGGGGTGCATACCGCAAGGCAACTTGATTGAAGTGAAATTCGAGGACTTCGAGGCTGATGCCATGGGCATGACCGAGAAAATCTACAAGACGCTCGACATTCCGGGCTTCAGCGAGGCTCGTCCGGCAATCGAGGCATACGTCGGAGGCAAAAAAGGTTATAAAAAGAATAAATACAAATACGATGACCGCACGGTGCAATTAGTCCAGGAAAACTGGGGCTTTGCGCTCAAAGACTGGGATTACCACTTGGAGTAATGCACACCACCGTGCCAAGTCATCAATTGGGAACGAATATGAAAGGTTTAAAGCAATTTATGTTTTCGTTGCTGGTGTGCTGCGGCACATCGGCATTCGCCCAACCCGGAGTTTACATGATGAACTACGGCAACATGGACAACTGGGTTGACCGGCAAGTCACGGAATCGGGTCTCATTGGCGGCGAAATGAAACACGTGTGGGCAATTGGCCCGACGATGACAATTGAGGGAGACGAAGCCTATTTCAACAAAGGAGGCTCTCCGTGGGCTTCATCCAACGTAATGGCTAAAGTGGTGGGAATCACCAAGACCAACACGTCGGTTTTCCCCGAGAAACGTGGCAACGGATATTGCGCACGCCTCGAAACTCGAATGGAAAAAGTGAAAGTGCTTGGACTTATCAACATGGAGGTGCTCGCTGCCGGCTCGATATTCCTTGGGAACGTTCATGAGCCTATCAAAGGCACCAAGAACCCACAGAAGATGCTCAACTCGGGCATTCCCTTCACGCAACGCCCCAAGGCGCTGCGCTTCGACTACAAAGTGCAAATGTCAACCCGCAAAAACCGTATAAAGTCAACCGGCTTTGGCAGCAAGGACGAAATCGAGGGGCGCGACCTACACGAGGTTAACCTCTTCTTGCAGAAGCGTTGGGAAGACGAGGAAGGCAACATATACGCCAAGCGCGTAGGCACGATGGTGGTGCGATTCGATAAAGACTGCGACTGGCAAAACGATGCCACATTCACAATCCTTTATGGCGACATCACCAAAGACCCGTCATACGACGAAAGCATGATGGGGCTTAACTCGATACGCTATGGCGTGAACAGCAAGGGCGAAAGCGTGCCAATCCAAGAAGTAGGCTGGGCTGAAGCCGACGAGACTCCCACACACATGCAGATGCAGTTCACATCCAGCCACGGCGGCGCCTACATAGGCTCTCCAGGCAATATCCTATGGATCGACAATGTGAAACTCGTATATTAACCCACCATCCCCCCAAAAGAAGCCGCATTGTTTGCGGCTTCTTTTTTGCCCTATTGTACCGCAACACGATAGCACATCTCATTTATCCACACGATTTTTCAGATGGGGGCGGCGAAGCCGCCCAACTATCAGTAACACTGGTGGAGCGCAAGCCTCCCCCTACATATAGCACCTTGGAGAGGTGCAACACACCGCGTTGGTAGGGCTTAAAAACCGCCTGTGTGTGTTTTTTCCATGCAAGAATGGCAATGGAGCTTCGTTGGACCTCTCCGAGGCCCTTTGGGGGGGGGAGATGGTTGTCCGCAGGTTCCTTGCCCACTGCGTTGGGCTACGTCACCTGCGGTTACAGATAGTTGGACGGCTCCGCCGCCCCATATTTCATAGCACGCTTAAAACGCACCTTCTTGCCCAACGGAGCGCATAAGGATGGCAGTAGCCAGAGGGTGTTGCAGAACTCTATTTTTATCAATACTATCAAAAAGAGAGTAATTGAAAATCATGATATTGCAAAACTGGATTTTACAATTTTTGTAGTTCTGCAACACCCCATCCACCGCACTGTTGCCAACCACCAAGTGACAAAAACAACCAGCATAAGGGCGGCGAAGCCGTCCAACTTTGCTTAACCTACGGTGACGCAGCTCCACGCAGTGGGCAAGGAACCGTAGGAACGAGCTCACTCTCCCCTAAGGGGCCTCGAAGAGGTCCAACGGAGCGAACAGGATTCTTGGCAATAGCCAGTTACAATAAATCACATTTTACCAAGAATTTTTTTTAAAATTTGCGGAATGTGGAACAAACTTATACAACGGATTTCCGACGGTAGGAGCGATATACGGCTTTGCATATTCATCATATCGCAAATATTCATTTTGACCGAATCGACATGCGCCTCGATAGTCGTCGGGCCACTTGCCCTGCTGTCGGTTGTCCTGTGCATCTGCCATATCCACAGCATAAAGCAACAGCACGCAGCCAAATGCAACTGCTCCTTGATTCTAAAGCAAAGCATATACAGCATATTTTTCTGTATTGTGATGCTACTTATATGGTACTTATCCGCTCGTCTAAATTCATGAACACCATACTCCCGCCCCACACACTTCAGACGCGATAAATCGCGTCTCTACTACGGCATGACACACATTCCCCCACAACCACGACTGGATACAAAAAAAAGAAGCGCACCCTCGCTCGGGGTGCGCTTCGATTATATTGCCGCATGTAAATTATTCGCTGATGATTTCAATTGTGCCTTTCTTCAAGCCCTTTCCTGTGGCTTCGAGGGTAATTTTGCCCGGCTCATCGGTCGAAGACACGATAGCCGTCATCATGCCGTTGAAAACGTGCATGTGTGGTGCTTGGAACGATTCGAGCGATGTCGGGTCGCCATTGGCACCGGCGCGGTAGAAACCTTTGCCCTTAACCTTGAAGTTGATTTCGTTGTCGGCAAGCGGGCACAAGTTTCCGTCCTTGTCAACCACCTTAACGGTCACAAACGAAAGGTCCTTGCCATCGGCTTTGATTTGCGAACGGTCGGCTTCGAGCACTATGTGGTGAGGCTTGCCAGCTGTGTGCATCTCGGTTTCGGCAACAGCCTTTCCATTCTCGTCGTATGCTACCACCTTCACCGTACCCGGTTCATACTTGGTGTCCATCCACATCAAGCGGTAACGTTGCTGGCGCAAGAAGCGTGTCGAACCCACAGTGTCCTCGCTGTTGTAAACCTTTATCGAAGTGTCCTTGGTGCGCTTGCCTTGGCTTTTACCGTTGATAAACACCTCGGCAGTAGGATAGTTGGTATAAACAAATATCGGTGTCACTTCGCCTTCGCGACCTTCCCAGTTCCAGTGTGGCAACACGTGGAGCGTTTCAACCCCCTTGTTCCAATGGCTGCGGTAGAGGTAATAACGGTCTTTGGGCAGACCTGCAAGGTCGCAGATGCCGAAAAGCGACGAGTGGCTTGGCCAATCGCTGTAATACGGAGTAGGTTCGCCAAGGTAGTCGAAGCCAGTCCATACAAACTCGCCTATGCAATATGGCAAGTCTTCGTGCTGTATGAAGTCGTCTTCGGGCAAGTTTGACCAACCGCAATGCTCAACGTCATACGACGAAGCCTGATGGTCGGGATATTTCTGCATCGAGCGGCGCACAACAGGGAATTTGTAAACGCCACGCGAGCTGAGAGTAGAAGCTGTTTCGCTGCCGAGAATGATTTCCTGCGGCAACTTCTTGTAGTTTTCCTGATACTTGTGCGGACGGTAGTTGAAACCAGCCACGTCCATCGTGGCAGCCATGTTGTTGTTGACAACGGCATCGGGGTTGTCCATACCCTGCGTTACAGGACGTGTCGGGTCTTCGCGGTGGCAAATGTCTTGCAAGAAGCGGGCAATCTTCGCACCCTTGTCACCTGGCCATTGGTCGGGAACTTCATTGCCCACACACCACATCACCACGCTCGCATTGTTGCGGAACTGGTGCAACAGGTTCACCAAGTCTTTCTCTGCCCATTCGTCGAAAAACTTGTGGTAGCCGTTGTCCATCTTCGGAGTTTTCCACTCGTCGAATGTTTCTGCCATCACCATCATACCCATTTCGTCACAGGCGCGAATCAACTCGGGTGCCGGCATATTGTGAGATGTGCGGATAGCGTTGCAACCCATGTCCTTCAATATGCGTATCTGGCGGCGAATACCTGCATCGTTGGCAATGCCTCCAAGCGGACCAAGGTCGTGGTGGTTGCACACTCCCTTGAAGTAGGTATGCTCACCGTTCAAGAAGAAGCCCTTGCCCGGGATAATCTCGATAGAGCGCACACCAAACGTTGTGGCATACTCGTCTTTCAACACATTTCCTTCATAGATTTTCGATACAGCCGAGTAGAGCGTTGGCGTGTCGGGAGTCCAAAGCGCAGGATTGTCGATTACGAAATCTTGCTCAAAGCCCTCGCCGTCGTAGCGCACACCCTGCTTTTCGCCAGTTGCCACCACCTTGCCGGCAGCATCTTTCAGCTCGGTAACGATGCGGTAGTCCGAAATCTTCTTGCCCTCGGGCATAGTCCAACTTGTGGTGAGATGCACCTTGGCAAACTCCTTGTTCACCTCGGGCGTTGTGAGGTGAGTTCCCCACATGGGCACGTGTGCGTCCTCGTTAATCACAAGGTGCACGTTGCGGTAAAGCCCTGCACCCGGATACCAGCGCGACGACTCAACCTCGTTTTCGAGCCTCACTGCCAATGTGTTGCCAGTGGCTTTCAAATAAGGAGTTACATCAAGGTAGAACGAGTTGTAGCCATAGGGCCAGTAACCCACTTCCTGCCCGTTGAGCCACACGCGCGCATGGCTCATAGCACCATCAAAGACAAGCGTAGCCGTCTTGCCGGCAGCAAACTCCGGAGCGTCAAACTGCAATCTGTACCACCCCACACCGATAAATGGCAACCCGCCAGTACGCCCGGCGTGTTCCATCTCCTCGGTTTGTCCGTCTTGGGCGATAGCCATATTTTGACGGTCGTTGTTGATGTCGAATGGCCCATAAATAGCCCAGTCATGCGGAACTACTACCGATTCCCACTTGGTATCGTCAAATTCCTTGTTGCTGAAACTCGTCTGGTCCTCCCGAGTGAATTTCCACCCTTTCTCGAAAGTTTGTTGTATGCGCACTTGCTGCGCCACAGCCCCCATCGACACAAATGCCAACAAGACTGCAAAAAACACGATTTTTCTCATAGTATAACTATTGTTTTCATTGATTGGATAAAATTACACATTTAAATAGTATTATGCCAATTCTATACCGCTTTTTTTCAAATTAATAACATTCTCAACAACCCAACAAAACAATGCAGGGTCGCCACCACCAAAAGCAGCCCCCTGCACCAAAAACATCGTTTTGACTAACCCAAAGCCATGATTTTCCTTCGGTCAACAACGGCACATACGAATAGTCTTCTTGCGCAACCAACGGCAAGCTCATCACAATGTTGACAACAAATAACAACGATAAGTAAAACAACTTTTTCATAGACGTACTGTTTTTAGAACCAACAATTTATGTTAATTCGCCCAATGCCCAAATATAGCAAATTCGCCCCACAAACACAACATTTTTGCATAAAAACGCCAACAAGGCAATTAGGAATGAGGAATTAGGAATTACGAGACAGGTTACTGCGAGCTTGGCAAACGAAAAGGGAGCGGGGAAAAGATACCTCGCTCCCAATTTTTTATAACCGAGCTGTTTAGATGCGATGAAACGCATCTATGCGGCGCAGCTTAGTCCTTGTGATGTACTCTGCCTTTGCCTGTCAACTTGGGCTCGCCCTTGTAGTTTACGCTGCCCACGCCCGAAGTCCGAGCCTCAAGTTCGGTAACGGCATGGCAATTTATGTCACCCACGCCTGTAAGTCGGGCAACTACCTTGTCGGCAAGCAACTCATATGCCTTCACATCTCCTACGCCAGTCAGTTTCATAGAGGCTCTTTTTGCCTTGCCCTTGACCTCGACATCGCCTACGCCCGTAACAGTCAGCGACAGTTGCCCCACATCGAGATTGTCGGCTTTGATGTTGCCCACACCAGTAACCACCATTTTCACTTCCTCGTCTTTCACATTCAGTTTCGAATCAACCAAGATGTCGCCTACGCCCGTGTTGACAAACTTCGTCACATTCGGGGCTGTAACACGAATCTTCAAGTTGACATTGCCTTTCACCTGCTTCTTTGACTTGAATTTAATTTTCAGCGTATTGTCGGCGACCTTTACTTCAACAATAGGCAATACATTGTCGGGGCCAGTCAGTGTCACCTTGCGGCTTGTTCCAACTTCATATACCACGTCGCCCACGCCGCCAAACTCGATGGCATTGAACGCCTCAAGCGACGGCAGCTCGCGCGTGATTATTTTCTTGCTTGGCTTTATCCACTCTGTGGCGCAAGCCGTGGTGACAGCCACAAACAAAAGCATTGTCACAATCACCAATTTTTTACCCAGTCTGTTCATTGTGTATATCTTTTTTTGTTAAACATTTACAATCCCGTATCACATCTCTGCTTGGACTTCAATCTCAGTCATGCTTCACGTTGCGCTTCGACCCTTGCAATTGGGGCGAACCGCTATACCGTATATCGCCCGAACCGCTTACATCGGTGTTAAGCGACTTCACGGCATGGCAACGAATCGACCCCGAGCCGTCAACCTTGGCTTTCACCGTGCCTGCAACCAACTTGCCAGCCGAAAGGTCGCCCGACGAACCCAAATACAATTCAGCGGCGTCAGCTCTGCCCCTAAGCGAAATGTCGCCCGAACCCGACAAATCGGATTTGACCGAATTAGCCTTTATTCCGCTGCAATCGAGATCGCCCGAACCCGACACATTGGCAACCAGTGCCTCACAGTTTGCCATATCAACCGACAAGTCGCCCGAGCCATTGACAGCCATGCGAACATCGTCGCCCTTAACCGACTTGGCTTTTATGTCGCCCGAGCCGTTGACTACAAACTTGGCTTCGCCCAACGAAGTGACTTTCTGCCCAATCTCCACATCGCCCGAGCCATTGACAATGCACTTGAGCGAAGAGCAATTAATCACGTCGGCATATATCCCGCCCGAACCGTTGACAGTCATCGACACGTCACCGCTTGTGGCGTCAAGCCGCGACTTCAACGTTATGTCGCCCGAGCCGTTGACGGTGTAGCCCGTAACCCGCGGGGCAGTCACGCTGACTGTCACATTCCCCTTGCCAAGCAGCATCGTGCCTCGCTTGTAACCTACCTTCAACTTTCCGCCCGACACATCGGTCACAATGAGCGGCATCACGTTGTCGGGGGCTTTTATGACAGCCTTGCACGTGCTGCCCTTCTCGTAAATCACACTTATCGACCCGTTCAACTCAATAGCGTCAAACTTGTCGAGCGTTACATTCTCAGTTATGATATTCTTGCTCGGCTTTACGCGCGTTCCGGCACAAGCCACAGCCACAAATGCAACCATGATGATTGCAAGCATCGATACAATTTTGCCAAATCGTGTCATAATCGTCTGTTTTTTATCATTAGACGTTCTAATTTACCACAAAAGTTGCACCGATTCAAAAAAAATTGCGACAAGCCAACAAATTCATGCAATTTCGTGGTTATTTTTGCACAAGAATTACGGAAACGACTCTCCGCATCACACAAAACAGTTTCTTAAACACACACAGCATCATGAAACATTCGACAATCATCAGGCACTTCATTCTGATTGCCGCCATCACCCTGCTCGGCTACTCGCAAGCCGACGCACAAATCTTGTGGAAAATCTCGGGCAACGGCATCAAAGACTCATACGTGCTCGGCACCCACCACGTAGCCCCGACAACTATCCTCGACGGCATAGCCGGCTTCAACGACGCTTTCGCAAGTTGCCAGCAACTCTATGGCGAAATCGACATGGAATCGGCAACGCAGGAAATGATGATAAACGCACAAAAATACATGATGGCTCCAGCCGACAGCACCATGAGCAAGGTGTTCTCGACAGAGGATATGAAGCTCGTCGATGCAGCCACACAGAAATACATGCGCCTGCCTGCCGCACAGTTCGACATGCTCAAGCCTGCCGCGCTGAGCACGCAGATTGCCGTGATGCAAGCCGCAAAAGTATTCACCGACTTCGACCCTACAAAGCAGATAGATGCCACGCTGCAGCAACGTGCCAAAGAGCGCAAGATGGCAGTGAAGGGTTTCGAGTCGTTTGAGTTCCAGATGCAGATGCTGTTCAACACGCCCATCTCATACCAAGCAGCCGAATTGCTGAAGATGGTGAAAGATGAAACCCAATACATGGAATATACGCGCTTGCTTGCCGACATATATTCGCAGCAAGACCTCGATGCGATGTTCGAGCTTATGAACAACCCCGAACTCGGCATCACCGAATATGAATTAGATACAATGATTTACGACCGAAACGCTGCTTGGCTGGAGCAACTGAAAGAGATACTCCCCACAGCCCCGACATTCATCGTCGTCGGAGCCGGACACCTGCCGGGCGACAAGGGATTGTTGTCGCTGCTGCGCAAGGCTGGTTACACCGTAACACCCGTAAACTGATATGCGTCGCACCACCCTATTTGCAACGACTGTTGCCGCGCTATCGTGCCTGGCTACTGCCTGCGGCACGAGCGACGAGGAGGCATACTCCCAATTTGTCAACCTGCCGCAACACGAATGGCTACGCACTGCCCCCTGCTACTTCAAGCCGGGCATAGAGGGCGACAACCTGGAGATACTCTTATCGGTGAGGCACGAAAACGACTACGAATATTCCCAGATAGGGCTAACGGTCGATGTCATCAACGCCGAAACCGTGTCGCTGCGGCAAGCCGTCACCATCCCGCTCGTTGACAACAACGGCAACTGGATTAGCGACGGTTTTGGCTCGCTCTACCAGTGCCAAGTGCCTGTGGCAAGCAACGTGAGGCTCGACTCGGCATCGGTGATACTCGTGTGGCAATCGATGGACTGCGACACGCTGTGGCACATCTCCGACGTGGGAATCGACATCACAAGGAAATAACATATACTTCTCAAACATCAACATGGAAATAAGCAACACTACCGACTCACTGCTATTCGACATGGACGGCACGCTGTGGGATGCCACCGACTCGTATGCAGCCGTGTGGAACCACTGCTTCGACAGCCACAACGTGGACATACACATCACCGGTGCCGACCTCGTGCCATACATGGGCAAGCCCATCAAGATGATTGTGGAAGGCATCACGCGGCAACGCGTCGATACCGTGTTCAACCCGGACAAGTTTGTCGAAGCCCTTGGCGTTGCCGAAGATGAAATGATGCCCCGCCTCGGCGGCAAGCTATATCCCGGCGTTTACGACTGCCTACGCGAGCTTTCGCAACACTACCGACTCTTCATGGTGAGCAACTGCGGGCTCAACGGGCTGCACACATTCATGCAATTCACCCACACCGAGCAGTTCTTCACTGGCTCGGTTTCTTATGGCGAACGCCCCGTGCCCAAGAGCGACAATATGCGCTACCTCATCGACACCTACAAGCTGCGCAATGCAGTGTATGTGGGCGACACGCAGGGCGACTGCGACCAGACCCACCGCGCCGGGCTGCCATTCGTCTTTGCACAATACGGATTCGGCAACTGCCAAGACTACGACTTGGCATTCGACAACTTTGCCTACCTGACCGACTTTTTTATAAAACTCAAACAACATACCCACTTGTTATGAACATCATTCCACCATCAATGGAGCAAGAAATAGCCGGGCGCATCAGCCGCATCGCCCGCGAACTATCGTCGCAAGGCATCGATGCCATGCTGCTCTCAAGTTTTGTCAACCTGTATTACACCTCGGGACGAGTGTTCTGCGGCTATGCCTACGTCACGGCTTCGGGCGATGCCACCTACTTCATAAAACGCCCCATCGGGCTTGAAAACGGGAATGTGCAATACATTCGCAAGCCCGAACAGATTGCCGATGCCATAGCCGCCCACAAGCCGGCGAGCGTAGCTCTCGAACTTGGATCGGCATCATACAACACCGTCAGCCGATTGCAAAACGTCTTCGGCGATGCAAAGATTGCCGATGCCACCCCCATAATAAACAAGTTGCGCTCGGTGAAGAGCGAATTTGAAATAGCCAAACTCAAGGATTGCGGCATACGCCACGCAGCCGCGTATGGCAAAATCAAGAAAATATTCCGTGAGGGAATGACCGACATAGAACTGCAAATCGAAATCGAGCACCTATTGCGCAGCGAGGGATGCCTTGGACAATTCCGCATAGCCGGCGACACCATGGAGCTATTCATGGGCAACGTCCTGTGTGGCAATAATGCCGAGACGGCTTCGCCCTACGACTTTGCAATGGGCGGCGGCGGACTCGACGAATCGCTGCCCGTGGGCTGCAACGGCTCTCTCATCAAGCCGGGCAACGCCGTGATGGTGGACATGTGTGGCAACTTCAACGGCTACATGACCGACATGACGCGCGTCTTCAGCCTTGGCAACATCGGCGACCTCGCCAAGCGCGCCCACCAGCTGTCAATCGACATCCACCACCGCCTTGCCAAGATGGCTGTACCCGGTACCGAAGCAAAAGCACTATATGACGAAGCGATGGAGATGGTGAAAAACGCCTCGCTCGACGGTTATTTCATGGGCTTGAAGCAAAAGGCTGGCTTCATAGGGCACGGTGTAGGCATCGAAGTGAACGAGCAGCCAGTCATCGCCCCACGAAGCCGCGACCTGCTGCAAGAGGGAAACGTCATCGCCCTTGAACCCAAATTCGTGATTCCCGAAGTGGGCGCAGTGGGCATCGAAAACACCTACGTGGTGCGCCCCGACGGCTTTGAGTGCCTCACCAACTTCCAAGAGGAAATCATAGAGTTGTAAACGCCACTTCTCTGACTGGTTATAACGAATAAAGGGCACACCGACCGTGAGCCCTTTATTCGTTATAATATTGTCTGATGCTCTTTTACAGCATCTGTTTTACTTGGTCATACACATTTTGTGCTGTAAAACCAAATTTCTCGTCAAGCACCTTGTATGGAGCCGAATAGCCGAAGTAGTCAAGCCCCCACACCTTGCCATTCAAGCCTACAAGACTCTGCATAGCAAACGACAAGCCAGCCGTCAAGCCAAACACCTTGCCACCGGCAGGTATGATACTCTCTTGGTATTCCTTGCTTTGGTTGCGGAACACGCCTTCCGACGGAACTGAAACCACGCGCACCTTAATGCCGTCCTTTCTCAACAGAGCAGAACCGGCAACAAGTGTCGAAACCTCCGATCCACTTGCTACAAGCGTAATATCGGGATTGTCGTCCGACCCTGCCACGATATATGCCCCCTTGGCAGCCTGAGTGTAGTCGTTGCCCTCGGGGAGGTTGTCAACATTCTGACGCGAGAAGATAAGCCCGGTAGGCGTGTTGGTATTCTCCATAGCCATCTTCCATGCCTGCGTAGCCTCTTCCACATCGGCAGGACGAAGCACGAGCATAGAGTTGCGACCACTGTGGTTGCGCATCTTTTCCAACAGGCGCACCTGAGCCTCCTGTTCAACGGGTTGGTGTGTAGGCCCGTCTTCACCCACGCGGAATGCGTCGTGCGACCAGATGAACTTCACAGGCAACTCCATCAATGCAGCCATGCGCAAAGCAGGCTTCATGTAGTCGGAGAACACAAAGAATGTTCCACACGATGCTATCACACCGCCATGCAGTGCCATGCCTATGCAACAGCAAGCCATCGTCAACTCGGCAACGCCTGCCTGCAGGAATGCGCCCGTGAAATCGCGGTGGCTGAAGGCGTGTGTCTTCTTCAAGAAACCATCGGTCTTGTCAGAGTTGCACAAGTCGGCAGAGGCACAAATCATGTTTTCGACACGCTCGGCAAGCGCACTCAGCACAGCCGACGACCCAGCACGGGTCGGGCCTCCTGCCTTTTGTTTAATCCCTGCCCAGTCGATTTCGGGTATCTTGCCGCTAAAGAAATTCTCCAACTTCACAGCAAGGTCGGGATGAGCCTTTGCCCAAGCCTCTTTGGCTGCGTATTTCTCTGCCACGATTTCCTTCAGTTCTGCCCTGCGGCGGTCGTATATCTCTTGCACTTCAGGGAAGATGACAAACGGGTTCTCGGGGTCGCCGCCAAGGTTCTTGACAGTGTTGACATATGCCCCGTTGCCCAGTGGCGCACCGTGTGTGCCACAATCGTGCTCATAGCTTGTACCATCGGCTCTCAATGCTCCCTTGCCCATTATCGTGTTGCCGATGATGAGCGTCGGGCGCAATTTCTCTGCCTTTGCCTCTTGCAAAGCACGGCGTATTTCGTCGGGATTGTTCCCGTCTATTTCAATAACATTCCAGTTCCACGAGCGATATTTCATTGCCACGTCCTCGTTGGTCACTTCGGCGCAAGTAGTAGAAAGCTGTATTTCATTGGCATCATAGAACATGATGAGGTTGTCAAGTCCCAACGTACCAGCTATGCGGCCCGCACCTTGTGAGATTTCTTCCTGCACACCGCCATCCGAAATATAGGCATATATCGTCTGCCCCATAACTTCGTCGCCGAGCCGTGCGGCAAGGAACTTGGCAGCAATTGCAGCACCAACGGCATAACAATGCCCCTGCCCGAGCGGCCCCGACGTGTTCTCGATGCCGTGTGCCACGTCAAGCTCGGGATGCCCCGGGCATGGCGAACCCCACTGGCGGAAAGTCTTCAAGTCTTCGATGGAGTATTTTCCAGCCATGGCAAGCACCGAATAGAGCATAGGCGACATATGCCCCGGATCGAGGAAGAAACGGTCACGCCCCTCCCAATACGGGTTTTCTGGGTCATATACCATGAACTCCGAATAGAGCACATTCACAAAGTCAGCTCCACCCATTGCTCCGCCGGGGTGGCCCGACTTGGCTTTTTCAACCATAGCAGCAGTCAATATGCGTATATTGTCGGCCGCACGCGTCATCAATTTGCTGTCGTTCATAGAACCTATTTTGTTGTTAGATTTTTCCTATACGCAAAAATATTAAAATATTGGCAAAAGTAACAGTTTTTCATGATTAACCGAAAAATAAGTGCCGTGAAATGTGCCGCAACCCATTTTCTTGCCCTCGCAAGCGGCATTTTGTGACACAAAAATCATCGATGCTGCTTTTTCGGACAAAAGATTTTCTCAAATTGCGAAATTTTGCTACATTTGCACCACAATTCGACTAAAGCCGTTGTCGTGAATATCACAAACACGCCCAGTGTTGATGTGATGCAATGGCATTCCCCAAGTAGGACAATTTTTTTCAAAAATTTCATTATGATTTGCGGCACAGCCATGTGCCGAGGCATGAGAGTGCGAAACAACTCACATGCCGTGCTTTACCAATATATTATCCAAACATAATATGTACACTCTTTCTGATTTAAGTTCGCTTGACCTGACTGAATTAAAAGCCATCGCAACGTCGATGGACATCAAGAAAATCGATGATTTGAGCCAAGACGACTTGATTTACACTATTCTTGACCAACAGGCAATAAACAGTTCTAAAGCATCGGCAGCCAACATGACCGAGCGCAAGAAGCGCGGCTCTGCCAAGCAAAAGAACAACAAGGCCAAGGCAAAAAACGACACACAAAAAGACAACAGCGGCAACGACACCGACAAGCCCGACGACGTTGC
The DNA here is from genome assembly GCA_949285735.1 of uncultured Bacteroidales bacterium. GTDB lineage: Bacteria > Bacteroidota > Bacteroidia > Bacteroidales > Muribaculaceae > Avimuribaculum. The sequence continues at coordinate 26,090 of CASEAQ010000013.1, read as the reverse complement.
CCCGAAAAAAAACAACCAGCCCAAAAAGTCAAGAAAACAAGCCCAGGAAACAACAAGCCCACAGGCTGATCTAAAAGAAAAGACTTTGCAGCAACAAGAAATCGGCAAAGAGGATAGTACACTACCAGACAACCAACCAAAACGAAAAAAGACAAAGAAAAACAAAGAGATGGAAAGTAACAACGATGTGGTGGCTGAACAACAAATCGATGCTGCCACAAGCGAAAACAGCGCAGTAACAGAAACATCTGCCAACGAAAATATCAACGTCACAGACGAAGCTCCGCAGCAAGACTTCCAACAACAGCAAGAAGCCAACGCAGAACAAAACAATATACCGGCAACCGAACAGCAAGCCAGTGAACAGGCTGCCGACAACACCCCGAAACAAGACGAGCAGCCGACGGCTGTACATGCCGAGATGAGGAAACCCTCGGTTTCGCTCGACGCATTCTTCAACACTGGCGCGCGCAAGACCTTCAAGCCCCGCAGCCAGCAAGAACGTGAAGAGGCTGCCCGACGCGCTGCCGAAGAGGCTCGCCGCGCCGCCGAAGAAGCCGCCAAAGCCCCGATAATAATCCAAGAACCGCAAGCCGAGAAGCAGGAGGCTGCAACAGCAACCACGGCGACAGGCAAACGCGGCAAATTCGCAAAACAGAACGGCAAGCAAGCTGCCAAACCTGTCGCAGCGCAGCCCGAACCCGAACCATTCAACTTCGAGGGAATACTGAAAGCAACTGGTGTGCTCGAAGTGATGCCCGACGGATATGGATTCTTGCGCTCGTCGGACTACAACTACCTCACTTCGCCCGACGACATATATGTTGCACAAAGCCAAATCAAGCTCAACGGACTTAAAACCGGCGACGTGGTAGAAGGTACCATACGTCCGCCCAAGGAGGGGGAAAAATACTTCCCATTGTGCCGCGTTGACCTAATCAACGGACGCACACCCGAGTTTGTCCGCGACCGCATCCCGTTTGAACATCTTGTACCATTGTTCCCCGATGAGAAATTCGACCTCACGAGCGGAAAGTCGTGCAACATATCAACACGCATCGTGGATATGTTTGCCCCCATTGGCAAAGGGCAACGTGGGCTTATCGTGGCTCCGCCCAAAACAGGTAAGACAGTGCTGCTAAAGGATATTGCCAACGCCATATCGGAAAACCACCCCGAAGCCTACATGATTATATTGCTCATCGACGAGCGACCCGAAGAAGTGACCGACATGGCGCGCAGCGTCAATGCCGAAGTCATTGCCTCGACATTCGACGAACCGGCTGAACGCCACGTGAAGATTGCAGGGCTCGTGCTTGAAAAGGCAAAACGCCTCGTGGAGTGCGGACACGACGTGGTGATTCTGCTCGACTCGATTACTCGCCTGGCTCGCGCCTACAACACCGTGTCGCCGGCATCGGGCAAAATATTGTCGGGCGGTGTCGATGCCAACGCATTGCAGAAGCCCAAACGCTTCTTTGGCGCAGCCCGCAACATCGAGAACGGCGGTAGCCTCACAATCATTGCCACAGCCCTCATCGAAACCGGCTCGAAGATGGACGAAGTGATTTTTGAAGAGTTCAAGGGAACAGGCAATATGGAACTTCAGCTCGACCGCAAGCTGTCCAACAAGCGCATATTCCCGTCGGTTGACATCATGGCTTCGAGTACCCGCCGCGACGACCTGTTGCTCTCGCGCGACACGCTCAACCGCATGTGGGTATTGCGCCGCTTCTTGAGCGACCGCACTTCGATCGAGGCAATGGAATTTATCAAAGACCGCATGGAACGCACACGTTCCAACGAGGAATTGCTCCTTTCGATGAACGACTAAGTTGTTATATATCATAATACAAACACACGATAATGGGCGCACTTCACACACAGTGCGCCCATTAATTGTCTTATGGCAACGGCTTTTTATACAGCACTATTACCACAAGCCGCTGCCATCACTTGTCAAGACTCACTCGACAAGTTCTGCCTTGGTGTTGCGGAACACCGAACGAGTCATGCTCAAGATGCGAAGCGACTGTTCGATGTTAAACTTCAACGACTCTTCATCGGTATAATAAAACTCACAAGCTGCCGACACGCTTTTAAGCGTACACTCGATGTAATATTTTGCGAGCTTGATTTCACGCGTCGCCTTGTTACAAGCTGCGAACGCCAAAGCGAGGTCCTCTTCCTCGACATTTGCAAACTGAGGCAATACCATTACAAGATACTTCTCGTCTTCATTGCCAATGATGGTATAGATGCTTTTCATTTGGTAGCGCACCATTATGTCACCATCGTTGTCAACCTCGGTCTTGTAGCCCATATCCTCGAAAATGGATACTACGGTTTCTTTCTTAGTCATTGCACAATACTCCTTCTATTAGTTATCGTTATTTTTATCTTCGTCCACATCTTCCACACCATCTACATCACCATTCTACGCTGTCGCCATCTTTTCATTGATAACCTTGATGGCAAAATCTTGTGCAAAGTCGAGATATGTAATCATCGCGGAAATAAGATGCTCAAGATCTTCATTACCTACAAGTTCCCTCTGATAGAAAATCCACATACGATTGCCCAACCGGCAGGCCTTGGTGTAGTTGAGGGAGGAATTCACCTTGTCCATGATTTCATAAAATTCCAGCTCATCGCCCTCGTCATAACTGCACACATTGGGCACAGCTATCGACAGGAACGTTTCGTCGTCAGAACTTTCTAGATAAAGGAAATTCGTACCCTCATAGACAAATTCATAGCCCACACCATCAACAAAATTGAGTTTGAAGCCAAGTGTTCCAAATGTTTCTAAGACTTTTTCATTCATAACAACTTAACAATTATTTAATTAAACACATTTTCAATATCAGAAAAAACCGACACTCCTCCTTGCAACGCTGTCCTTTGGCGAAAATTCACTCCTTATTCGCTCAAACTCGCGCAAGTCTTTGCTGCTCACCGACGGCGTTCTATGCAAGATGACATCTTCGAGCAGTTCCTGCGTAATTTTCTTATAGGGTAAATGTCTTTCAAGTATCGACGCGTTAAACATTCTGCGCGATGCCACTTTCACGATATAGCTTATATCGCTGCAATTGTATCCATTGGTCAAGTCGGCGAGCTTCTCGCAGTCAACCCCCTCATCGGCAGGCAATTTCGACAAAGCCAAACGGAACAGTCCGGCACGTACTTCAGCATCGGGCATGTCAACATATATTATCTCGTCGATGCGCCCCGTCCGCAGCACTGCCTTGTCGATGCGCTCGGGATGGTTGGTTGCTGCAAGCACATACACCCCGCGGTCGGCAGCATTGTTGAGCATACACAGGAACTCGTTCACTTCGCCATTCTGGTAGTCCATTTCATTGTTTGTACGATGCGGAACCATAGCGTCAAACTCGTCGAAAAACATCAGTGTGGGAGACTTGCGTTCGGCTTTGCGGAAAAGTTCACCTATCTTTTCCTGCGTACCATGCACCAGCGTCGATGCGATATCGTCGGGCACGACTTTCATGAAATTTATACCCACCTCTTCAGCCATTTTCTCGGCAAAGAAAGTCTTGCCACACCCCGAGGGTCCATAAAGCAGCATACTTGGCGGCTTTATCCCGTATGCCGCGGCACACTCCTTGTTGTTAATAACATTTATAAACCCCTCGGTCACAAGTCGTTTCAATTCGGTCATTCCAGCAACATCTTCAAATCCCCTGCCAACCTTTTTGGTAGCCACAGTAGTTGTTCCGCTTGCCACTCCCACCCTGTTGGCTGGGGGCGCAGCCTTTTCCTCGACATTTCCAACTTTCCCGCTAACGCGCAAAAGCCATTCTTTTTCTGCAGTAGTCACGCTCATTTCAACCTCCTTCTTCCATCGTTCTCGATTGCTTTAGAAGTTGTTTAAATTGTTCAATGACCTGAACTATTAAGCAACTTCTTACTCTAAAAGAGTAAGCGAAAACAAAAATTCTACACCAGCACATCACGAAATAGAATCTTTTTTACTTATGTTAACTACTTCGGCAATCTATATACATTGTTTAACATAATGCTATTTTCGAGAATTATGTTCTTATTTTAAAGTACCTATTAGGAAGCTGTTATGATTTTTTACAGGAAAAATTTTAAGATAAGTTCTTTGTTCATGTTTTGAGAGTTTTTTCTGACTCTTTCGCTTATTGTTTTCAACGTTTTGCTCGCTAAACTTATTCAAAAAACAATCAAAATCGCCTCGGAAATCCATCTCAAACCATTGAACAAAAAAATCAAAACAGTTTCTAAGAATCACAGAATAGATTTCGTCGCACAGGCACAACAAACTAACAGACGGTTAAGAAGAAGGATATTACCAAAATATCATGCATATCAGGACTCAGCGAAGACATTTTTAACTGCATCATAATCGCACAAACAGGCAACAACGAAGCATGACGATGTAGATTTTTTCAATTTTTTTCTGTCAGCTATTGCATGGTTTCAAAAATAGTCGTACCTTTGCCGTCACAAAACAACAAGGTTCCTTGGATGAGTGGCTTAGTCAACGGTCTGCAAAACCGTGTACGGCGGTTCGATTCCGCCAGGAACCTCTCGAAAGCTCTTGCCACTAAGCAAGAGCTTTTTTTATTTACACCTACCCATTGCTTATGAATATAGACGAAATACGCAACCTGCGCATCGAAGACTTCAACTATCCATTGCCCGATGAGCGCATCGCCAAGCATCCACTTGCCGAGCGTGAAAAGTGCAAGCTGCTATGTTACAGCAACCATTCAATAAAGGGCGAATACATATTTTCAGACGTTCCCCGGTTGTTGCCAAGCGGCTCGATGCTTGTTTACAACAACACTCGCGTCATCAATGCCCGCCTGCGCTTCCGCAAGCCAAACCAAGGCGCATGGATTGAAATCTTCTGCCTCGAACCCGAAGAGCCGCGCGACTATGCACTGGCTTTCGCCTCGACTGGCTGCTGCTCATGGTTGTGTTTCATAGGCAATGCCAAGCGGTGGAAAGAAGAACCGCTCACGATGCCACTCACTATCGACGGCAACCAAGTGACTCTCACCGCACACCGTGGCGAACGACGAGGCAATGCATTCATCGTCAAATTCACTTGGAACAACGATGCCATCACTTTTGCGTCGGTACTCGAAGCCGTGGGCGAAATACCCATTCCACCCGACTTGAACCGAGCAACCGAACCAAGCGACAGCAACGACTACCAGACGGTGTATTCACACATCGACGGCAGCGTTGCCGCCCCGACGGCAGGACTGCACTTCACCGACCAACTGCTTGCCGAGTGTGACCAAATGGGAATACGCCGCCGCGAACTCACGTTGCACGTGGGAGCAGGAACATTCCAGCCAGTGAAATCGGAAACTATAGGCGACCACGAGATGCACACCGAGTTTATCTCCGTCTCTCGCTCGTTGCTCAACGACCTCATCAACAACACCACAAGCCCTGTAATCGCCGTTGGCACCACATCGGTGCGCACACTTGAAAGCCTTTACTACATAGGCGTCACACTGCTGCGCAATCCCGATGCCGACGAGCAAGAGCTGCGCATAGGCCAGTGGCTGCCCTACACCATCAATGCAGCCGACGAGCCTGACACGCGCACTGCCCTGCAAGCCATTGTCGATTACCTCGACCGCCACAATGCCGACAGCTATATCGGCAGCACCCAAATCATGATTGCCCCGGGATTCCGCTTCCACGTCATCGACGGCATGATTACCAATTTCCACCAGCCGCAGTCAACATTACTGCTGCTCGTGTCGGCATTTGTCGATGGCGACTGGCGCTGCATCTACGACTACGCTCTCGCCCACGACTTCCGGTTCCTGAGCTACGGCGATGCCACACTGCTGCTACGCTAACGCCTCGACGGCAGACGGAAATGTTCGGCTTTGACAACCACTGCCACAAACACGGCGAGCAACACAGTGCGAAGCAACAGGTTGACAAGCATATTGTCCAACGCCACAAACTCATACACTGCAAATATTGCTCCGGCAAGTGCCAAATAGCCGGCAATGCGCTTCAAAGGATAATTGACGGGGTAATACTTGTTGCCCACGAAATAAGAGAGTAGCATCGCCGTGCCATACCCGGCAAAACCTGCCCAGGCGCAAGCCATATAGCCGTAAATCGGCACAAATGCCACATTTATAGCCACCAGCACGGCACACCCTATGCCCGAGAACACCGCCCCCCAAATGGTGCGGTCGGTGAGCTTGTACCAAAACGACAAGTTGAAATACACCCCCATCATTATCTCGGCTGCCATCACTATCGGCACCACGCGCAAACCGCTCCAATAGTCGGGAGCAATGATATACTTCAGAATGTCGAGGTAGGCAACCACTGCAAGGAACGCCAGCAGTGTGAAGATTATGAAGAATTTCATCGCCTGCGCCTGTGTGTCGGCACTGTCGCGATCGCCAGTCTTGCCAAACACAAACGGCTCGTAGGCATAACGGAATGCCTGTGTTATCACAGCCATTATCATTGCCACCTTGCTTGCCGCGCCATATATGCCAAGTTGTGCCGTGGCATCGCTGCCAGCATAGATGAACGGGAACAATATCTTGTCGGCAGTCTGGTTGAGTATTCCAGTGATGCCCAACACAAGTATTGGCCAACTGTAGCTCAATATGCGCTTCATGAGCCGTGCATCGAAAACATACTTGAATCCAGTCAGTTCCTTCCAAAAGAAGAGCGTGATTAACGCCGTACAGAACAGATTGATGAAGAATGCATACCCCACGCCCACCGACGGGTCGTATATCTTGCCCACCACATCAGGGTAGCTTTCATACAACGATGGCAGCAATACAAAATAAGCAAGATTAAGCGCAATGTTAAGCACTATGAAAAGCAGCTTCAGCGCGGCAAACTTCATGGCGCGCTTCTTGTAGCGCAAATAGGCAAACGGAATGGTCTGGAACGCATCAATCGCCACACACACAGCCATCACGCCCACATATTCGGGGTGTGCCGAATAGCCAATAAACGACGAAACCTGCGGCAGAAACGCCAGCACAAGCAAGACAAACAGCAGCGAAGTAGTAGCCACCGAAATAAGTATCGATGAATACACCTTATTCGGGTCCTCATCTTTCTTGTTGGCAAAACGGAAAAACGCCGTTTCCATACCATAGGTAAGAATCACGAGCAACAGCGCAACATACGAATAAATATTGGTAATCACACCATATCCACCCGACTCCACCGAAAGTTTTGCTGTATAAAGCGGCACAAGCAAGTAGTTCAAAAACCTGCCTACGATGCTGCTCATGCCATAGATGGCAGTATCCTTAGCCAACGATTTCAATCCAGCCATAATAGTTTTTTTGTTTTTAAATTATATTTATCCTCTGCCCAAAGTCCTATTCAGAAAATGACTTGCTGATAGATTGGTGCTGCAAGTAATAAATTGCTTTTTGCTGTTCAATTTCTCGGCGTAATTCTTCGTCAGTCGGCAAATAAAGTTTGTATTTGGAGGCAAACAGCTGCTCATTACCTTTCAATATCGAATAGCGGGCAATATCTTCGTCGGTGTCGGCACAAAGCACGATGCCCAGTGTCGGATTGTCGCCCTCCGTGCGTTTCAATTCGTCATACATTCGGATATACATATCCATTTGCCCAATGTCCTGATAGGTTATTTTGCTTGTTTTAAGGTCAACCAGCACAAAGCATTTGAGAATGTAATTGTAAAACACCAAGTCGATATAATAATCTTGTTTTTCGGTGTATATGTGTTGCTGCCGTGCCACGAAAGCATACCCTTTACCCATCTCCATTAAAAATTTCTGCAAATTGGCAAGGATATTCTTTTCCAATTCCGTTTCGGTGAAATCGGAATTGGATGACAGCCCCAGAAATTCTGCCACGACGGGATTTTTTATAAATTCCAGTTTGTCACCTTGCATTGGAGCAGTAATCGACTTCATTTCACCTTTCACCAAATCTTTGTGCTGCGATTGCAAAAGGCGGAAATAATATTGCGAAGAAATGTTTCGTTGCAATGTGCGCACACTCCACATCTCATTGGCTGCTTCTGTGGCATACCATTGTCGTGCTTCGTCGTTATCAACCTGAAGCAATGTGCGATAGTGAGTCCACGTGAGCAAAACCGATTTTGTACTCACTGAGTCCAAAATTTGAGGGAACAACTTATAAAACCTTACAAATTTATATAAACTACTGTAATCAAACCCTTTGCCATACAAGGTAGTCAATTCACGAGCTAAGCGTTTTATAACCTCGCTGCCATATTCCGCACGGTTCTGACCCTTCAGTTCTTCTTCGGCAATTCGTTTCCCCAATAACCAATTTCGCTCGACCATTGCCGTATTGATTGCCATATATGCCTGACTGCGAGCCGACTCGATGATTATTCGGCTATCATGCAGCAGGTTGCCAGTGTGCACATATTCCAGTTTTGTTTCCATTAACCTTACATCAATTTGCAGAATCCGCCGTTTGCCATGCCGACAAACAGGCGGATACTATCTATTTCATGCAGATGTTCAATATCAACGCATTTAAAACAATGACGTCTCGGAGGCAAAGCGGTTGCGACCAAGGTGGGTGTAGGCGAGGTCGGTGACTTCGCGGCCACGTGGTGTGCGCTTTATGAAGCCTTCCTTGATGAGGAACGGCTCATACACCTCCTCTATCGTGCCGGGGTCTTCGCCAAGGGCCGTGGCTATGGTCGTAAGCCCCACAGGTCCGCCCTTGAACTTGTCGATAATCGTCGTCAGTATCTTGTTGTCGATTTCATCGAGGCCATATTGGTCGATATTGAGGGCTTCGAGCGCGTAACGAGCAATTGTGCTGTTGACCGACCCGTCGCCTTTCACCTGAGCGAAGTCGCGCACACGGCGCAGCAGCGAGTTGGCTATGCGTGGCGTGCCACGGCTACGCAGCGCAATCTCGCGCGAGGCATCGTCGGTGATTGGCACGTCCAGCAGGCGAGCCGACCGCTTCACGATTCCTTGCAGCACCGAGTGGTCGTAATATTCGAGGTGGCAATTGATGCCGAAGCGCGCCCTCAACGGAGCTGTGAGCAATCCGCTGCGAGTGGTGGCTCCAATGAGCGTGAACGGCGACAGCGTGAGCTGCACCGACCGCGCCCCGGGCCCCTTGTCAATCATTATGTCGATGCGATAATCCTCCATTGCCGAGTAGAGATATTCCTCCACCACGGGGCTAAGACGGTGGATTTCGTCGATAAACAGTACATCGTTTTCTTCGAGCGACGTGAGAATGCCCGCCAAGTCGCCGGGCTTGTCGAGTACAGGCCCCGAAGTGACCTTGAATCCCACCCCAAGCTCGTTGGCAACGATATTTGACAGCGTCGTTTTTCCTAATCCTGGAGGCCCGTGCAGCAAAATATGGTCGAGAGCCTCGCCGCGCAATCGAGCGGCTGCGACAAACACTCGCAGGTTTTCGATGACCTTGTCTTGTCCGCTGAAGTCGTCGAAAACCATCGGGCGCAATGCCCGTTCAAAGTCTTTGTCGCTCTCGATACGTTCCCGTCTTATATCAAAATTGTCGGGCATGATTACTTAGCCTCCTCAGCAACGATTTTGCATATCTCGATTATGGTGTCGGTGGCGCGCTCCATCGATGGAATAGGCACAAACTCATAACGGCCGTGGAAGTTGAGACCGCCGGCAAAGATATTCGGGCAAGGCAACCCCTTGAACGACAACTGTGCCCCGTCGGTTCCGCCACGTATCGGTTGCACCACAGGCTTCACCCCGGCGCGCTCCATTGCTGCCTTGGCGATGTCGATGATGTGCATCACTGGCTTGATTTTCTCAACCATGTTGTAATACTGGTCTTTAATCTCTATCGACACACAGCCGGGGAACTCATTGTTCACTTTGCGGGCAAGATGTTCGAGTTCCTTCTTGCGGCGTTCAAAGCGGTCGCGGTCATGGTCGCGAATAATGTAGGTGATAACCGTCTGCTCTACATTTCCTTCAATGCCCACAAGGTGATAGAATCCTTCATACCCCTCGGTGTGTTCAGGAGTTTCCCAACGTGGAAGCATGATTGCATATTGGTTGGCAATGCGTATCGAGTTTATCATCTTGTGCTTGGCATATCCCGGATGCACGTTGCGCCCATTGAACGTAACCTTTGCCACAGCGGCATTGAAATTCTCATATTCGAGTTCGCCTATCGCACCGCCGTCCATCGTGTATGCCCAGTCAGCACCAAACTTTTGCACGTCGAATTTATGCGCTCCTTGCCCAATTTCCTCGTCGGGATTGAAAGCTATGCGTATTTTGCCATGCTTTATTTCGGGATGCGACTTCAGATAATCGACAGCCGCGATTATCTCGGCTATGCCAGCCTTGTCGTCGGCACCGAGCAGCGTGTTGCCGTCGGTCACAATCAGGTCTTGCCCCTCATAGTCTTTCAATTCGGGGAACTGCTCTGGCGACAGCACTATATTCTTCTCGGCATTCAACACGATGTCGCCGCCGTCATACTTCTCCACGATGCGAGGCGACACATGGTGCCCCGACATATCGGGCGACGTGTCCAAGTGGGCGATGAATCCCACCGTCGGCACCGGCTTGTCGCAATTGGCTGGCAACGTTGCCATCAAGTAACCATTTTCGTCAAGCGAAATATCGGTAAGCCCGAGTTGCTTCAAGTCCTTCTCAAGATGCTGGGCAAAAATCATCTGCCCGGGCGTGGACGGCGTCAAGTTGGTGAGTTCGTCACTTTGCGTGTCAAACTTCACATATTGCAAAAAGCGATCTACTACAGTCATCATAGTGATTATAAAGGGAAAACATTAATTCCAAATCAGAAAAAAGCGACAAGCAAGGCCTTTTCACGCTTTGCTTGTCACAAAGATAACAATAATTTTCACACGGCTCTCCATCTGTCGTTGGAATACAAGTCTTTTCCAACAGTCGCCGTCACATCATTTAGCCACGATTTTAAGCGCGCCGCGCTCCATTCCGTTGTCGAAAGTCAACAAATACACGTCGCCGCCTTCATCGGGAACGGCAATCCTTGCCGCTTCTGTACCATCGGCAACAGTGCGCGCCAACACACGCCCGTTCAACGACACGAGCGCAACTGCCACGCCATCGGCAAGCCCCTCGACAACGACCTCATCGCCCGAAACCATCACTTTTACGCCATCGAGCAGTGCCGACGATATTACCGAAGGGTCGGTTCCCGAATGGTAGGTGAATGCGCCGGTATATCGCAATTCGGGATAATCGGCGTTGGTCATCACGAAAACATACACCCCGTTGTAAGCCAAATCATACATGCCGTTACCGTCGCCTTCGGGCAACCGCTCCGAGCGGCTAAAGTCGATTACGGTCGGCTCGCTGCAGCCTTGCGGGTGCAACTCGGCACTCAAGTCAATATATCCCAATTGATCCACTGTATATTCGTCAACCTTATACATCATGTTTGAAGGCGCATACAACACCTCATACAGCGTCGGTGTCATTATCGAGAATGCCGACGGATTGCTGCTCAACATCGCCCGCTGCGTCGGCGTTCCCGGTGCCAGCACAAGCTCTCGCAGCCAGTTGTTCCTGCATTGCAACTGTTCGAGGTTCACGCAGTCGCTCAAGTCGAGTTCCGACATACTGTTATTGTCTGCAAGCAATTGGGTCACCCCTGTACAGCCATCAAGCCACAAATGCTCGATGGAATTGCCACTGACATTCACATTTTTTAGCTTCAAGCAATTCGACAAGTCGAGTTCTTTCAATGCGCAGCCGCTGATATTGATTTCGGCAATGCCGGTGCCGCTCAAGTCGGCCGTCTCAAGTTTCGACAGCCCAAATCTCGCGCCAATGTTTACTCGGGTCAATTCTGCCAAACCCGACAAATTGAGCCGTTTCAACGGATTATGTGACATATAAAGAGTATTAATCTTTGTATTACGCGACAAGTCGAGCTCTTCCAGCTCATTATGTTCAACATTAAGAGTCGTCAACTCGGCGCAATCCGACAAATCAATGCTCTTGAGATTGTTGTAGCTGACACTGCAAACCTGCAACCCGCTGCAGCCTGCCAAGTTGACTTCGCGAACCACTCCATCCGCCAAAAACAAATCGGGAAGGCTTGAACACCCCGAAAGGTCCAAAACCTCCAAGTTGGGGTTACCCGACATTGACAGATAGACCAGCGAACTGCACCCTGGCAACCGCAATTTGGTCAAATTGTTGTTCGCCACATACACATACTCCAACTTGTCGCACCCTTCAGTGAGGACAAGCGACGTGAGGAGATTATTGTCAAGCGACAACATTTTGAGGCTGACACAACCCGACAAATCGATTTCCTTTAGCACTCCACTATTGACAGTCAAATCCGGAACCAATGCACAACCCGACATATTTAGTTTTTCAAGTTTTTCATTGGGATAAAGGAAGAAGTCAACCAATTTCGGACTGTCGGACAAATCAAGTTCGACAAGATCATTATCTCTGACATTTATTTTGGTCAGCCCCGAGCAACCTGTCAGGTTGATTTCGGTAAGTGCATTATTCATGAGATTCATCTCAGCCAGCTTCGTGCAACCCGACACGTTGAGCTTGACAAGCCCACATTTATTTGCCACCAACTTTGTCAGATTGCTGCACCCCGACAGGTCGAGTTCGTCACATTTCGTCCATCTGACATTCAATTCATGCAACGATTCCTTATCGATAACTTTCAGCAATTTGAGTTTGAGCTTGTTGCTACAGATAAATTTTGCATTGAAGTCCAGTGTGCCGACATCTCCAACAATCACGAACTGCTGCACCCCTTTCTTTAATGGAAGCGCTATCGACTTATCTTTGTCGGAATACTCTTTGCCGTTGCTGTCATATATTTTGACGAAGTTGCTAAAGTCCAAAATGCAAGAGGTGTCTTTTTGCGCCTCCAACTCTAACACTATATCGCATTTGTCATAGTCGAACTCACCTTTCACCACTTCGGCAACAACAGTGCTATTTCCCGTTGGCTGGAAAGTAACGACATTGCCAGTCAGCGACAATGTGTCATTTATAAGCCACTCGTTTATCTCATAATTCTGAAATTCGTTGACAGGCGTTGGAGTAAACGAAAGGGTCGCATTTTCGCCCTTTCCATACAATCCGGCACCATCTATCAAGAAAGCATCATCGGCAGATATTGCCACCGAATAACCCTCCTCTACAATCTCCTTACATTCGCGCCACAAGTTGGCACGATATTTGGCACCGCTCCTTAACGGCACATGCAGAACGACATTCGACAACAGTATTGTATCTGATGCATCATAGAATTTCGGCGGCATGACGCTCGATGCCCTTATCTCCTTCAACCCCGTGCAGCCCTCCAACCCTATGGTTGTCAACGACGGCGGCAACGACAACTTGCTAAGCCGGTAACAATCATCAATCTCCAATCCTTTCAATGCATAACAATGCTCAAGATCAAGCTCCTTTAAATTTGGACAACGAAAACTGACACTCACTTTCCTCGCCGATGATGGCAGTTTTATTTGTTCCAAACCACTGAAACGCATCCTTGGGAGTCTGGTTCCTCCTATGCCAGCACCTCCTCCTACAGATTCAATAGAGCCGTCAGCCAACACCATATCAACGCCATGGAAGCCACTAAGAGTCAAAACGGGGCACATGCTTAAATCGACATGTGTCAGCAATGGGCAATAATCGAACGCTCCATCCATATAAGTCAATTTGGAACACTTCGATGCATCTATCTCCTTTAAATAATACATCACGTTAAAATATCTTATTCTCTCCAACGACGATGGCAGCCGCAACGTTTCAACCTCCCAGCCAGAGCAATCCTCGATGTTTGTCAGGCTCTCGGGAAATTCTACCGAAGCCAACGATGCATTCACATCATAAAGTTCTTCAAGATTGGGCGGCAGCAGCAATGTCGTCAAATTAGAACACTCCGAGAATGCTCGCAACGTGCGCATATCTTTACAAGCCGAGAAGTCGGCACTCTCAATAATTCCTCTTTTATACGAGATACCACTCAATGTCGATGGGAAAACCGCCGACGTGTAGTAAGTGTTTAAACACGACAAATAACTCACCCCCTCGGGCAGCACGAGGCTGCCATGAAGGTAATTGTCTCCAATCTCCAAAGAGTAGCTACCCGACGGGAATTTCACATCACACAAAGTTCCTGCCGGAATCTTGACTTTGCCCGATGTCGTTGCACCCGACAGGTCGGCATAGTGCAAATTGGGCAACGCAAACAGCTCGTCCAAGTCGTCGATACTCACCTCGCCCGTCACTCTCACGCGGCGCACTTCATCGGTCTCAACACCTTGCTTGGCAATATTTTCGAGCAACTCACCCTGGCTGTTGTTCAACACCACCACCTCGTCGATGCTCGAAACGCAGTCAATGTTGGGGAATAGTTTTTTATATTCAACCGGATTGCCAGCCTGCACATAGGCGGCATCGATAATCGCACTGCCCGGCATGTCGGGCGGCACAGTGGAATTAAATTTAAGGCAGGCAATGCGCGCTCCTTTCAATGCGCAAGAGTCTATCTTCTCGACACTCGACGGTATTTCCAAGTCGCCGGCATAGCATGGGGCGATTGCCACAAGCCGTTTCATGTCGGCAGTATATATCACATTGTCCACGCTTCGCAAATGGGGCGAATTTTCGGGGACCACCAACTCCACAAGCATACTTGCACCCCAGAAAGCGTCAGGCTCGATATTTTCCAATGTCGAAGGCAAAACAAGTCGTTGTAACGTTGTACTGCCCGACAGGTAATAGCCAGTAAGTCCACTTATTTCTTCGGTATAAGAGTGTACCGGGAGCGTATTTGCCTTATATAAATACTCTTTGGGATTACCTATTATCCAATCGGGAAGCAACATGCATAAGGTTCCATTATAGCCTTTATAAGCCTCGATTGTAACCTCAGAGAGATCCAATTCCCGAGTGCGATGCATCGTTATCCGCTTCAGCACGCTCATGTCGGTTGCGTCTATCCGCCCCGTGACTTTTATTTCCGATGCAATAAGTGCGTCATAATTCAACCTCAGTTCTCCCGGTGCTGGCGAATGCAGCGTCACCGGCTCTCTTGCTTGAAGTTCCATCCACCCAACAATAGCATACAGGAATACAACTAACAGCAACTTATTCATGATAAACTCTTTTTATTAAGTAAATTATGTATATTCTATTAAGGAAACAAGCCCACGCACGAGCGTCACATTAACACGGCACCACCAAGCCGTGTCCACTCGACAAACGCACTCGCCGACTTTGCCTCAAAAAAAGCAGCACCGTCAACAAATTCAGGACTTGTTGCAAATATAAAAACAATTTCACAATTTACCTCCCCCCAATTATTAAAATTGCTTATACGCCAAAAACATCTAACAAATCCTCCTTAAACGCAACGAACCGCATCTCTACGACCACCCTGAAATAATTCCCAACTACTAATTGCTAACTCCTAACTCTTCACTACACACTGCTAACTATTTTTTTGCCCGGCATAAATCTTTTTCTCTACTTTTACGTCTTTACAATAAAACGACAACCAATGAGGCGACAAGACGATGACAAGGTGACCGAGATTTTCCAAGCCGAGCGAGACAGCCTGTTCCGCCTGGCTTGCTACAAAATTGGCGATGCCGACACCGCTGCCGACATCCTGCAAGACCTATTCGTGAAAATCTGGAACAACCCAGCAGCAACTGCCTCCATCACCGACCTGAGGAGCTACCTCTACCGCAGCCTACTGAATACCTGCATTTCGCTGCACCGCAGTCATCAAGCCGAATTCTTGCCGCTCGACAACAACATCGCCGAGGAAAGCAGCGACGACGACTTCCACCGTGAATACCGCGCCATAGCCCACGTGATGAAGCACATTCCCGAAGAACAGAAAGAAGTGATAATGCTGCGGACCATCGGCGGAAAAAGTTTCAACGACATTGCCACTATACTCGACTTGCCGTTGCCAACCGTAAAATCACGATTCAGATATGGCATCGACAAGATAAGGAAAATGATACACGCCACCCAAAAATAACACCACTCTATGAATTGCGAAGAATTTAATGACAGGATTGCGGAAATGTTTGATTCCGAACCGATAGACAAGGAGATGTGGGAGCACGTTGCCGAATGCGAAAAGTGCCGTCGTCTCTACAACGAATATTGCGCAGCAGTCAACTACGTCACGCCCAAAGCCCCGATTGCCATTCCGTCGGGATTGGGAAGCGTGGTGCCGACACACCGCCGCCGACACACTCGCACGCCACGCTACCTGTCGTGGGCGGCAATGATTGCCGCCGTGGTGCTGCTTGCCGGACTGGCATTCCACCAAAACACATCGAGCAGGGCTGTGGCTGCGTCGCAGTCGCTTGGCAACGCCTCATTTGCAATGAACAATGTGGAAAACTTCTCGGCGACAATTTTCGTGCGCACCCGTCCGCAAGACAACTTCGACTTTATCGACCCCAGCCTGCCATTCGTCGAGCACCACCTGAACGTGATGTTGCACAATGGCAAGAAGCTATGGCGGCTCGACAAGGGGGGCGAGCACTTCGTGGTGTGTGACGGCAATGCGCAATACCAGTGGTGGAAACACTCAACCAAAGCCACCATTAGCCCCATCGACTGCAACATCATCTATCACTTCGCGATGCTGGTAAACATAGCCACACTGATGGAATATGAGAAACTGCAAGCCGAACAGACAAAAGGAAATTCCTACTCGGTGACACACTCCGACTCAACGCTCACGCTGCACATAAAGTCGAAGCGGCAGACCTCTCCCCACCCATTGTTAGGCGGCTCGCATTCATTCGGGCAAGCCGACAACGAACGTGAATACATATTCGATGCAGCATCACACCGACTGCTGCAAATGCGCTATTGGGTGACCGATGGCGAACAAAAACAACTCATACTCGAAAGCCGCAACTTCGATTATGGAAACGGCAGCCGTGCGGCAGAAATAACATCGTTGCCGACGAAGGGCATCGAATGGCTCGACACTCGCATCGACATGGACATAACGCCCGACCGACTGGCACTGTTGCAACAAGAGCTGCCCGAAGATGCAGCCCGACGCATTCTCACATCAATCTTCGACAAAGACTCCACTGGCAGCTGCGAAGCCCTGCGGCTATACGACACACGCCTGCTGTTCGACAAATGGAACGGCTACACACTGATTGGCTGCAAGGGGGTGATACACTCCGAAGGGTACGGCGGCGTATATGCCGTCATGGAAGCCCTTTCCCCACGGAAAGAACACAAAACCATTGTCGCCGCCATGCGCAACGACAATCCGCTGAAGATATGGATTATCGACGGCGGCATATAACTCACATTAACACCGATAAACATCTAACACACATCACATTACTCAACACTTATGAAAACGGCGATTATCTTGTCGTTGCTCCTTTTGTGTGCCTTCCCTGCCGTGGCACACGACTTGAAAGGAACAATTACCGACACCGACAACAACCCTCTCGAATATTCAAACGTGACAATTCTGAGCCGCACCGACAGCACATTGGTCGCTGGCTCGACAGCAGACAGCCTTGGTTGCTTCTCTGCCAGCCTGCCGACTGGCAAATACATCGTGCGCATCACTTGCCTCGGCTATAAACAGGCATATATCAACGTCGATTTGCACAGCGGCTGCAACCTCGGGCAAGTGAAAATGGCTGCCGACGCAACGGTGCTCGACGAAGTGACGGTCACAGCCGCCCGCCCAACAGTGAAACGTGTCGCAACGGGCATGATTGTGTCGATCGATGGTGTCGCACACTTGCAGAACAAGACGCTCGACCGCATACTGAATATGTCGCCCGGCGTTTTCATCGACCGCGAAGGGAATATCTCAATCAATGGCAGGAGCGTGGCTACCGTCATCGTCAACGACAAGACTATGCGCCTCACCGGCGACCAGCTCGTAGCCTACATGAAGTCGATTCAAGGCAGCGATCTTAAGGAAATAGAAATCATGTCGGCACCAACGAGTGCCTACGACGCTTCTGGCACGGGTGGCATAATAAAAATCACCACTCGGCGCAAGCGCGACATTGGAGCCACAGGATATGCCTCGGCAAACTACTCTTACGCCCAACGCTCCGCCTACAACCCGGCTGCCGGGCTGGCATACACATCGGGCAACTTCACCCTGTATGGCAACTACTCCTACAACAACTCCCGCAACGTGCAGCAAAGCCACCGCAACGACTACTACGCGACAAGCAGCCAGACGAACCTCAACGACGAGTATGCCCACACAGTGAAGTCAAGCCACAACTACCGCATAGGCATCGACTGGAACATTAACCGTCAACACTACTTGGGCTTGGAATACAATGGAGCCACCAGCAAGCACGACAGCGACGGCAATTCGGCTGCAAGCGTGTATCTCGCCGATGACATTTCGCAACAGATTGCAACGACATCGACTGGAGCCAACACGCCTCACAACAACTCGGTGAGCCTCAACTATGCATGGCAAATCGACACCATCGGGCAGACACTTAAATTTGTCACCGACTATACCTCGGTCGCCGAAGACGACGGGGCTGTCAACAACTACGTCAACGACTACTACGACGGCTCGGGGAGCCACACGGGCATTCTCAACAAGCAGGAAGTATCCGACGAGTCGGCTACCATATATTCGGCAAAGCTCGACTATGAGAAACCGTTTCGGCAATCGGGCTTGAAATTGGCTGCGGGAGCAAAATTCTCGTATGTCAGGAACAACTACTCCTACCTGATGCTTTCATGGGAAGATGGAGGCACTCCAGTCGAAGACACCCGTTTTACCGACCGTTTCCGTTTTACCGAAAAGCTCTATGCCGCCTACCTCAACGCAAGCTACGCCAGCAAACGGCTCGACGCAAACGCCGGGGTGAGAGCCGAATATACCAACCGCGAAGGCATCTCATACGCCCAAAGCGAGCGCAACTCG
Source organism: uncultured Bacteroidales bacterium (assembly GCA_949285735.1). Lineage (GTDB taxonomy): Bacteria > Bacteroidota > Bacteroidia > Bacteroidales > Muribaculaceae > Avimuribaculum. The sequence continues at coordinate 7,106 of CASEAQ010000013.1, read as the reverse complement.
ACCACCGACTTCAGGCTTTTCCCGAGCGCATTCCTCTACTGGAAGCCCTCAACGACACACGGCTTCATGCTATATTATGGCATGAGGATATACCGCCCGCCTTACCAGATTCTGAACCCGTTTGTCACCTACCTCACCGACCTGTCCTACAAAATGGGAAATCCCGACTTGAAACCCGAAATCACAAATGCGCTGGAAATGACATACGTCTTGAAAAATAAATACTTCGTGTCGCTCAGGGCCAATTTCACCGACAACCGCATTCGCGACTACACATTCACCAACGGGCAATATGTGGTGCAAAGCACGACCAACCTTTCGGGCTACCGCTGGTATTACCTCAACGCCTACGCACCATTCGGCTACAAGATGTGGAGCAGCTCGGCACTGCTCAACATCGGGCTCATCGACTCAAAAGACGCAAGCGGAATGCGCAGCCACACGTTTGCAATGGATTTGACTTGGGATAACTACCTCTACTTCACCGACAACCTCAGTTGCCAACTTAGAGTCGCATACTCGCCTCCATACAAAGACGTGTATCAAAACTGGCACAAGCATATAGCCGAGGTAAACATCAACCTCGACTACGCACTGTGTCACGGCAAACTGATGCTGAACTTCGGCGTTGACGACGTGCTGAACATGAAGCGAACTCGGCGAATCACCTTCAGCTACCCCGAATTGCGCGAGGAGATGAAGGTAACGGGTGGTTCATGGACTGGCAGAACCCTTTATGTGGGCATAAAATTCAACTTCTCGACTGCCAAGCAGGCACGGCAAAGACAGAAGGAGCGTTCCAATCAAGATGAAATTAACCGCCTGTGACACACGTTTTCACTCCACGGCACGGGTTCGCTTGGTCAACTTTGCATACACGATGAGTGCCAAAGCCGAGACCACACCGACGGCGGCAAACCAATACCAAATGTAATGGGCATTGGCACTTGCCGCCACCCATGCCTCACGGGTGGCATAAAGCGCAGGGTCGGGGCAATAGCGCGACAGCAATATGCCCGACAGCCCGAAACCGAGAATCGACGACAGGAAGGAATGCAGTTGGCTGAACCCGAGGTACAGCCCTTCCTCCCCCTTGGGTGCCTGCAGCGAGAAGTATTCCATGTAGCGCGGCGAAATAAAACACTCGGCAAGGGCTTGGAACACGATGCCTGCCACCATCATCACCGTGATGGGGTGGAACCCGAACAGGTCGCCGGCAAACAAGTTGCCCGATGCCATAACCAGTGCCGACAGCGGTATGAGGAACATGCCGACGGTTATCGAAGTCAAAGCCTTGCGCCGTGCCATGAAGCGAGTGACGAGGTTCACGAAAAGCACAACCACGAGCGGATTCACATTGGCTATCCACCCAGGCTTGGCAGTTTCGCCTGCAAGGCGTATCACATACTTCGGCATGGTGGCATAGAGCTGCTGTTGCACCATCCAGAACCCAGTCACTATCAATATGAGCATCAACAACCTGCCATTGGTAAACACTTTGCAAAGCCCGTGCAGCACCTCGCGCACGCTCTTCCCCTCGCCGGCGGTATTGGCTGAGCGGTAGAAGAGTATCACCGCCGCAAGTGCCACCACGCACAACACGGCAGAGAAGAAATTGATATAGATATATGCCGACTCGCCCACCCACGAGCGCAACGGGTCGATGACGCTTTTACCCGTGAACGAGCCTATGTTGACCATCATGTAGAAAATCGAATAGCCCTTTGCACGGGTCTCCGACGTGGTTTCACGAGCCACCGAAGCCGATATGTTCGACTTGATGAACGCCCCGCCCACCATCAATATCACCATGATGGGAACGATGAGATACCTCTCGCCGCTTTCGCGCAAGCCCGTGAACACGGTCTGCTCGCCATATTGCACCAGCCCAGCCCCTTCGAGCATCAAGGGGAGCAAGCCAAGGCTCAAGTAGCCCACGGCAAGCAGCACAAACGCCATAATCAACGACTTGCGGTAGCCAATCTTGTCGGCAAGCGCGCCTGTGAACATCGGCAACAGATACAATCCGCCCGAGAAAAGCCCCGAAATAATGCTCGCCTCAATATCGGAAAATCCAAGCGTGTTAGACAAATACAACGTGATGACGATAAAAACAGCATAATAAGCCATCCGCTCAAACAATTCGGCAACATTCGCCGTCCAGAAAGCCCGTGAATATCTTCCAGCCATAAATCTTTGTGTGAATTACATATAAAATCTCGGGTGCAAAGGTAGCACAACACGAGTGCAATGGCAAATAATGACCGTCGCAAGGCACCCTACGCCCCCCGATTCACGGCTTTGCCACATGGAAAATGCAAATGTTACTATAATGTTACGCGTTTTTTTTGTCAAGGAGATGATATACCCCTACTTTTGCAAAAAAATCGATAACATTTTTACAGAATGAATAATAGACTAATCGCATTGATTGTTGCTTTTTTGACACTATTCACATCATTCACGGCTTATGCCGATGATGAGGAGGAAGACAAGGAAAAGGAAGAAAAAGTTGACTACCGCCCCACCATCAACGGAACGATACGTGCGAAATATGAATACCAGCCCGAAATTTCAAAGGGTAGATTCCAGGTGCGTAACGCCCGTGTGAGCATCACAGGCAACGTAGCCAAGACTGTTTCATATAAAGCCGAAATCGACCTTTCCGACGAGGGGCAGATAAAGATGCTCGATGCATTTGCCCGATGGAAACCCATCAACAACGGTTCGTTCACAATCGGCCAGATGCGCGTGCCGTTCACCATCGATGCCCACCGCTCGCCACACCAGCAATATTTTGCCAACCGCTCGTTCATTGCCAAGCAAGTGGGCAACGTGCGCGACGTGGGTGCCACCATCGGCTACACATTCGACCCCGCCTTTCCCATCACACTCGAAGCCGGCATTTTCAATGGCTCGGGATTGACCAACCAAAAAGACTTCTGGAGCGGGCAAATCAACTTTTCGGCAAAAGCACAGTTCCAGTTCACCGATGAAATAAACTTCGTGCTGAGCGTACAGAAAATACGCCCCGACAGCATCAACATCTATATGTATGATGCCGGCATAACGTGGAAATGGAACAACTGGACTGCCGAAGCCGAATTTCTGCACAAGGTGTATGCCGGCGACAGCTTCAACTCGGTGCAATCGGTAAACGCCTTTGTCAACTACGACTTCATGATTCGCAAGAAGTTGCTACACAAGATTTCGGCACTTGCGCGTTTCGACTACATGGGCGACCATAGCGACGGCACACTCAACGAGCAACGACAACTATACATCACCGACTATGAGCGCAAACGCCTCACGGTAGGTGCCACCTTCAGCATCGCAAAACCGTTCAGGGCAGATTTGCGTCTCAACTACGAGAACTATTTCTATAACGATGGCGCACAAATACAAGTCTCAGAGCAAGACAAAATCGTAGCCGAAGTGATGATTAGATTCTAACTACTACTCTCAACTACTGGATATACATTATGTTGCGGGGGCACACGGTCTATGTGTGCCCCGCTTTTTTGCCTCTCTCCACGGCATTGCGTGGGTGGTGGCTGAGTATCTCTTGCCGCAACCGCGAGCGGTCGATGTGCACATACACCTCGGTAGTGGTGATGCTTTCGTGTCCAAGCATCTGTTGGATGGCGCGCAAGTTGGCACCACCTTCAAGCAGGTGGGTGGCAAACGAATGCCTGAGCGTGTGGGGGCTTATATTCTTGTGAATGTCGGCACGCTGGCACAAGTCCTTGATGATGTAGAAAATCATTATCCGCGACAACTTGCCGCCGCGGCGGTTAAGGAACAGCAGGTCGTTGCAACCGCGCTTCACCTTCAGCTTGGGGCGGTATGACCTCATATACTTCTTTATTTCATTCAATGCCACCCGCGAGATTGGCACCAACCGCTGCTTGTCGCCTTTCCCCTCTACGATTATATATTCTTCCTTGACATACACCTGCGAGATGCGCAAGTTGATGAGCTCGCTCACACGCAGCCCACAGCCATACAACGTTTCTATAATAGCCCTGTTGCGCAATCCCTCGGGCAAAGCAGGGTCGATGGCGGCAATCATTGCGTCGATCTCCTCCACCGTGAGTACTGCAGGCAATTCGCGCCCAAGCCGCGGAGCTTCGATGAGTTCCAAGGGATCGTTGTCGATATACCCCTCCAAGCGCAGAAATTTGTAAAACGCCTTAATCCCCGATATGATGCGAGCTTGCGAGCGAGGCGATATGCCAATGTCGTGCAATCCGCTCAAAAAGCTGTGGAAATCATCTTCAACAGCATCGGTGGGCGTTCGTCCTTCCTCCTGCAAATATCCGAGCAACTTCATCACATCATAGTTATATGCCTCGACGGTGTTGCCCGACAGTCCGCGTTCAATCGACAGGTAAACGTCAAACCGTTGCATTACCTCGTCAATATCATGAATTTCCCTCATCTCGTCTCTCCTCATCGCTTGTTTTATGGGGCAAAGTTACTAACCAAAACGTATCGTGTTTGCACATACGGCGCATTTTCTTTATTTTTGTAGAAATTTAAAAACAATAGGAAATGAGCAAGGTACTGATTATCGGAGCTGGCGGAGTGGGAACGGTCGTTGCCCACAAGTGCGCCCAAAATCCCGACGTGTTCAACGAAATCGTAATCGCTTCGCGCACTCGCAGCAAGTGCGATGCCATAGCCAAGGCTATCGGCAAAGACAACATCACCACCGACAGCGTGGATGCCGACAGCGTGGAGCAACTTGTTGCCCTGTTCAACCGGCATCGCCCCGACATCGTGATTAACGTGGCTCTGCCATACCAAGACCTCACGATAATGGACGCCTGCCTTGAATGTGGCGTAAACTACTTAGACACCGCCAACTATGAGCCGAAAGACGAGGCTCACTTTGAATATAGCTGGCAATGGGCATACCGCGAACGCTTCGAGCAAGCCGGGCTGACGGCAATTCTCGGCTGCGGTTTCGACCCGGGCGTGTCGGGCGTTTACACCGCCTATGCAGCCAAGCACCACTTCGGTCGCATCGACTACCTCGACATCGTTGACTGCAACGCCGGCAACCACGGCAAGGCTTTCGCAACCAACTTCAACCCCGAAATAAACATACGCGAAATAACTCAAAAGGGAAAATACTACGAAGACGGCAAGTGGGTAGAAACCGAGCCGCAAGAAATACACAAGACGCTCAACTACCCCAACATCGGACCGCGCGAATCATACCTCCTTTACCACGAGGAACTTGAATCGCTTGTCAAGAATTTCCCGAGCATCAAGCGCGCACGCTTCTGGATGACGTTCGGACAAGAATACCTCACCCACCTGCGTGTGATACAAAACATTGGCATGGCAAGCATCGAGCCTGTGATGTACGAGGGTCATGAAATTGTGCCGCTGCAATTCCTCAAGGCAGTGTTGCCCAACCCGAAGGAACTTGGCGAAAACTACCACGGCGAGACCTCAATAGGCTGCCGCATTCGCGGTATCGACAAGGAGGGCAAGCCGCTCACCTACTACATCTACAACAATTGCAGCCACGAAGCAGCCTACAAGGAAACCGGCATGCAAGCCGTGAGCTACACCACCGGCGTTCCAGCAATGACTGGCGCAATGATGTTCCTCAAGGGGCTGTGGAAGAAGCCGGGCGTATATAACGTGGAAGAGTTCGACCCCGATCCATTCCTCGAAGTGCTCAACCACCAGGGCTTGCCTTGGCACGAAATCTTCAACGGCGACCTCGAACTGTAAACACTCGCACAATCACCACAACTATTATAACCGCCCTCAAAAAACGATTTTGAGGGCGGCTTTTACTTTGTGAAATACCAAGGGAAAGAGACACCTCGGCTACCAGGCGTGTCTTCTCGCGATACTCGCCACATTTAAAGTCCTCAACCGTCATAAAAAACAATTGAATTTGTTTTCTATGCCCACGATTTGCACTATCTTTGCCGCCGTTTTATGTAAACAGAATTTCTCAACGATGAACGACAAAGTTAAAGGCTACCTGCTGGGGGCTATCGCTGCCGCCACCTACGGAATGAACCCGCTGTTTGCACTGCCGCTTTATAGCGACGGAATGGACGCCGACTCGGTGCTGTTTTTCAGATACCTCTTTGCCATTCCCATGTTGGGGGCTATGATATTGGCACGAGGCCGCAGCTTCAAGGTGTCGCGTCACGACACGCTGATGCTCATCTTCATGGGGCTGATGGTCGCCGCCTCCTCGCTCACGCTGTTCCTTAGCTACAACTATATGGATGCAGGCATAGCATCTACCATGCTCTTTGTCTATCCAATACTCGTGGCATTGATAATGGTGCTGTTCTACAAGGAGCGGCTCTCACTGCTCACCGCCTTGTGCATAGCGCTCGCCCTGTGTGGCATAGCCCTGCTTTACAAGGGGAGCGACGGCTCCACGCTCAGTGTGCCCGGCACGTTGCTTGTTTTCTTGTCGGCACTTACCTATGCCATCTACATCGTCGGTGTCAACCACAGCTCGCTAAAGAATGTAGCCACGCTCACGGTCACCTTCTACGTGCTTAGCTTCGGCGTTGCACTCTTCTTGGTGCGCCTGTTCATCGGCGACGGTATCACACTACCCACCAAGTGGTACCTGTGGGGTAACCTCATCTCGCTTGCCCTCTTCCCAACAGCAATATCATTCCTTTGCACTACGAGTGCGATAAAATATATCGGCTCGACTCCAACAGCCATTCTCGGAGCACTCGAACCAGTGACGGCAGTCGTGATAGGCATCACGGTATTTGACGAGGCATTCACCCTGCGAGAGGGCGTGGGGCTGGTGCTGATAATTGCCGCCGTGTCGATGGTTATTGCCGGGGGCAGCGTCACGCAAGTGTTGTTGCGCTTCCGCAAGCTATTCCCTCGCCTGCGCCATTAAATTTTGCCCCGTTTTCCAAGCCTGTTTCGATTGCAAAAACTTTTTATAAACCGTCCTTCTCGCACCCAAGCAAGTAGTTAGGTTTATAAAAAGCGACAAATTTGTTTTGTTCTGCGGCGGCATTGCACTACCTTTGCACCCGAAATCAATCATTTTTACTTATATACACTCGAAACTATGGCTCTTCAATGCGGCATCG
>CASEAQ010000012.1 GCA_949285735.1 uncultured Bacteroidales bacterium | reverse complement strand
CCCGACGTTGACGGACAGCGTGCCCGCATGACCAACGACTTGTATTTCTTGACAAAGCGCATCGACCACACTCGCCCCGTGGTGACCGTGAGCGGTGGCTTCCATGCCGGGCACACCGACATCTATGCCGAACATACCTATGAGCAAGACCCCGTGAAATTGTACGACCAGTTGAAGCTCGACGAGGACGGAACACCCTATATCCACCATCCCGAGCACAGCGCGCCTTACAATGGCGAGGCATATATGATTGACGAGTTTGGCGGCATCAGGTGGGTGCAGGAGATGAAGACGGCAGAAGTCGCCAGCAAGGAATCGTTCTGGGGATATGGGCAAGCACCGCAGACAATCGAGGAATTTTACAAACGGCTCGAAGAGCAAGTGAACGTGGTGCTCAGCCTCGACCATATCGACGGTTTCTGCTTCACGCAACTTGTTGACGTGGAGCTTGAAAAGAACGGCATTTATACCTACGACCGTCAAAACAAGTTTGACGTTGAGCGTATAAGGAAAATCTTTACCAAGTCGCGCGAACAGGCAAAGAAAGAGGTTGCCGAGATGCTGAAAGCCCGCGGCGCGGCTGCGACAAAATAATAATGTGGAACGAAACTTTCTAAGTCACGTCTGTGCAACAGATGTAATTAACTATAAACCAAATAACATTAATCAAAAAAAGCTATGAAAAAAAGAAACTTACTATTAACTGCCGGTTTGACACTGCTTGCAGGTAGTGTGTCGGCTCAGACATCGCAAGCAGGTGGGGAATTAATCAGCCTATTGCCCGATGGGGTAAGTGCAAACATTTCGACCGTGAGGAATTTGGCAAAAGACAAGAACCTTGTCGTTGCCGGTTCTCCCGAAAAAGGTTACTATGCATTCTTTGCCGCAACCGATAGCGAGCACGGCGAGGAATTGTGGGTGACCGACGGCACGAAAGATGGCACTCGCCTTGTGAAGGATATTGTACCTGGCAGCGCAAGCTCTGACGTGTGCTACCTCACTCGTTTCAACGACAAGGTAGTGTTCGCCGCCACCAACGATGACTATGGTACCGAGTTGTGGATTTCTGACGGCACCGAAGAGGGCACATACATGGTGAAGGATATTCATGAAATCAGCTCGTCCAACCCTCGTGGTTTCACACAAGTGAACGAAAACCAAATTGTGTTTGCCGCACAAGATTTTGAAAGCGAGATATACAGCGAGAGCGGTGCACAATGGTGGTTGTGGGTGACCGACGGAACTGAAGAAGGCACCAAGATGATTAAGCAGTGCATGATGAAGTTCCCCGGGCAGGACAACACCACTTGGAAGACTCCGTATTGCCGCGTGGGCCGCAAAGTATTCTTCAAAGCCGACGACATCGACGGCACAATGGGCGGTGAATTGTGGGTAACCGACGGAACTGAAGAAGGCACGAAATTTATAATGGATATAAACACCGAGGAAATTGCTTCGGGTACAGCTGACTCGGCTCTCGACAACTTCACCAACTTCTACAACGAGAAACTTTTCTTCAAGGCTTTCTCTATCGAGAGCAGCAACGAGCCGTGGGCAAGCGATGGCACGCCTGAAGGCACATACCAGATATATGACAGCAACCCTACGTTCGACGATGCGGGCTTCCCACGCGGTGGCGGTGCATCAGACGTTGCAATGTATCCCTATAACGGCAAGATTTACTTCCGCGGCTATTCGGCTGCCACTGGTTGCGAGCTTGGTGCCACCAACTGCGAACCGGGCGACTTCAGGGTATTTGACATCAATGTCACCGACCCGAGTGCAACCAACCAAAGTTTCCCCGACCCGGGTGTTGAATTTGATGGCGTTTACTTGTTCTGTGCAAACTCAGGTACCGACCCACTTATCGAGTCGAACCATGGTGGTGAATTGTGGTACACCGACGGCGAGACTGTAAAGATGCAATCAGACCTCGGTCCTGGTGTTCAGTGCAACTGGGTTAAGGACTTGACCGTGTGCAACGGTAGCCTTTACTGGTGGAACGAAGCTGCCGGCGACATGAAGGTTCACTTGTGGCGCATCGATAACAAAGACCAATTCCCCGTGCAGGTGACCGACCTCTCGGCAGATGGCGACATGATTCACACCTTGCGCAACTGCGGCGGCAAATTGCTGTTTGCAACAAGTGATGCCAGCGGCAGCCTTTACAGCTACTATTATGAAAAAGAGGGTTATGACCCCGAACGCGATGCCGACAACCTTGAACCTGAATATCGCACTCGCAAGGAAATCGAAGAAGGTGGCAGCGGCATCGACGAAGTGGCTGGCAACGAAAACAACGTGAGCGTTTATCCCAACCCGGCAACCGACCACTTCCGTTTCAACGTGGAAGGCACGGTTAAGGATGTAAAGGTTTATGACCTCGCCGGACGCTTGGTGAAGACCGACAATGGCGACAACGGCAATGTCAACATCGAAGGTGTTGCAGCCGGCATTTACAATGTTGCAATCACTACCGACGGTGGAACATTTGTGTCTAAGTTGATTGTAGAATAAACACGCAACACAAAATACACATTTTATCTACAGTCTAAAAAAAGAGGGATGCCGAAACAGTTATCTATGTATAATGTAGTCTTGAGTGTTTTGGCATCCCATCTTTAAAGCTACCCCCCTCCCTGCGAGGAGGAGTGTGTGGCACACACACAATCACACATTCATTCATAAAATCACAGTAGGCAAATGCGTAGAGAAATAATAAAGAAAGCCGCCTTGGTTATGGCTGCAATGTTGTTTGCCTTTTCTTCGTTTGCGCAGAAAATCAGCGTCAAGGGCAATGTCAGCGATGCCGACACGCAAGAGGTGCTGATAGGTGTGTCGATAATGGAGGACGGGACGACCAACGGAACGATGACCGATTTTGACGGCAATTTCAGTTTGACGGTTGACAAGAATGCCACGTTGACTTTTTCCTATGTGGGGTATAAGAGCACCAAAGTCAAGGTTGACGGGCAACAAGTGATAGACGTGAAGCTACAATCGACCACAGCCGAGCTCGAAGAGCTGGTAGTGATTGGTTACGGTGTACAGCGCAAGAGTGACATCACGGGTTCGATTTCTTCGGTCTCTGGTCGCGACATCAACGATGTGCCTGTTTCGTCGGCATTGCAGGCATTGCAAGGCAAGGCGGCTGGTGTGAACATCATCCAGAACACTGGTGCACCAGGCAGCAACACTACTATAAAGATTCGTGGTACGGGTACAGTCAACGATGCCGACCCTCTGTATGTGGTTGACGGATTTATCGTTGACAACATCGACCACCTCAATCCCAACGATATTGCCAACGTCGAGGTGTTCAAGGATGCTGCTTCGAGTGCCGTCTATGGTGCGCGTGCTGCAAACGGCGTGGTTTCCATCACCACCAAGACAGGGCAGGAGGGCAAGACTCGCATCACCTTCGACAGCTATGTGGGCATCGCCAACCCGTGGAAGAAAATCGACGTGATGGGCGTTGACGATTATGCCTTGATGACCGACTACATCAACGGACTGCAAGACTACTCGGTTGACGGGCAATTGTATTATTCACGTGACGAGAACGGGCAAATGTATTTCGACAACAATAAGTTTCACCGCATCGACACCATACGCAACAACTCGCCCAAGAATTGGTGGGATGCCATCACTCGCACGGGCTTTAAGCAAAATTACAACCTGTCGGTGTCGGGCGGCAACGAGAAGACCAAGTTCCTTGTGAGCGCAAGCTATTATAAGGAAAACGGTTTTGTCGAAACATCGAGCTACCAACGCTTCAACGCCCGTGCCAACGTAAGCCATCAATTGGCATCGTGGTTGAATATGCAAGCCACATTTGCCTATACCAACGATGATCGCCATGCCGTTCCCGAAGGGCAAAACAGCGTGTTGAAGAAGGCTTTGTACCAGAATCCGTTGATTTACACCTACGACTCAAAAGGGTATTGGTCGGAAGACCATCCGCTTGCCATGCTCGACCGCAACCACGAGCGCATACGCAGCGACCGCTTCGACATGAACCTGAGCCTGACTGCCAACATCGGCAAGCTGCTGACCTACCAGTTCAAGGCGTCCTATTATGTAGTGCCTGAAACCAACAGCAACTTTACCGAAGTGCAGAAGCTCGATGAGGATTTCACAATGCCGAGCGACTTGTCATCGGTTTACAAACGTCAGAATCGTACCGACAAATGGGAGGTAAACAACCTGTTGACATTCCACTGGGGCAACAAGGTACACGACGTGACAGTGCTTGCCGGACAGACTGCCGAAGGTTATAAATACAGTTGGCAGGAATCTACCAAGCGCGGCACCCCGAGCAACAACGACAACGACTGGTACTTGTCGAGCGGCTACACTGGCGACAAGACCTATGGACTTGATTCGCATTGGTCGGCGGTGGGCTTTATCGGCCGTGTCAACTACAACGTGCTCGACCGCTATCTGTTCCAAGCCAACATTCGTGCCGATGCATCGTCGGTGTTTGCCAAGGACAACCGCTGGGGCGTGTTCCCGTCGGTGTCGGCAGGTTGGAAGTTCTCAAGCGAACCGTTCATGGAAAATGTCGATTGGCTCAGTCTTGGTAAGTTGAGGATTGGTTGGGGTATCCTTGGTAACAACCGCATCGATGAGTTGTCGCGCTACACCACCATTACCACCCAATACAACTATCCTTATGGAGTGGGCAACCACATACTTTACCCCGGTGCCGCATCGGTGACTATCGGCAACCCCGACATTAAGTGGGAGAAAGCCGAGACGTTCAACGTCGGGCTCGACCTTGGCTTCTTGGGCAACAGCCTGTCGATGAGCATCGAGTATTTCAACAAGAACACTTCCGATATGTTGCTGCGCGTTCCGACTGTGCTTTCGGCTGGTCTCGACGACACGGCATATCCCATGACGAATGCCGGAGCTGTGCGCAACTATGGCGTTGAGTATAACGTGAGCTACAAGAACCAAATCAACAAGTTCCGCTACGAGATTGGTTTCAACATATCTTGGATAAAGAACGAGGTTACGAGCCTCGGTACTGGCAACGAGCCGATATGGGGTGCATACCTGAGCGAGGGAAGCATTCTCGACTATGTGACAAAAACTGAAGTGGGTCGCCCGATAGGCAGCTTCTATGGCTATGTCACCGACGGTATTTTCCAGTCCTATGAAGAGGTGCGCCAGAGTGCGCAGTACGAACCTGGTAAGAACGATTGGGAGCAGACCACCCGCCCTGGCGACTTCCGCTTCAAGGACCTCAATGGCGACGGACAGATTACTGCCGAAGACCGCACCTACCTTGGTTCGCCGCTGCCCGACTTCGTGTTTGGTATTCCTATCCAATTGAGCTATGGCAACTTCGACCTCAACATATTCTTCCAAGGACAGACGGGTAATGAAATCTTCAATGTGATGGATTATTACCTGTATAATGCAGCCGAAGGCAACGTGTATGCCGACATTCGCGAGCGCCACTGGTCTGGGCAAATCAACGAAGACCGAGCATTCTTCCCGTTGAACACCGGGGCTTCTATTCCCGACCTCGACCCGACCGATGCGGCTCGCAACTTCCGTGCATCGGACTTCCTTGTGCAGGACGGCTCATATATTCGTCTGAAGGAGTTGCGCTTGACCTACAATTTCCCGAGTAATTTGATAAAGAAGTGGAGAATGTCGAATTTGGCGGTATCTTTGTGTGCCTACAATCTGTTGACCTTCACAGGCTACGACGGTCTCGACCCCGAAGTAGGCAAGGTGGTTGGCACTGAGTCTAACAACTTGAGTATGGGTGTTGACCACGGAAACTATCCGCAGACGCGTTCATTCACGATTGGTATTAAATTAGGATTATAACATACACAGGTGCGTGATTATGATTAAGAATTTGATAAAATATAGTTTTGCGTGTCTCGTGATGATTTCACTTTCGGGCTGCGAGGATTTCCTCGACAAGGACGTGCTTGGCTACTCGACCGATGAGGATTTCTATGACACGAGATACAAGTTGCAGTCGGCACTCGATGCCACATACGACATTTTGCAGTCCGACACATTCAACGACAGCGATTGGCGTTTTGGCGAGGCTACTGCCGACGACGTGTGGGGCGCCGACGAGGGGCTGTCGAGCCAGATGGGGCAATTGGTGAGCTTCCGATTCACCACGTCCAATAGCTACATTCGCGACCGTTGGGAAATTAACTACAAGGGCATTCACCGTGCCAATGAAGTGATTGCCAACGCCCACCGTGTGCAGTTGTCAAACGACGACTACCTTGAGTATAAGCGTGTGCGCGAGATTCTCGGGCAAGCCAAGTTCTTGCGCGCATTGTTCTACTTCAACCTTGTGAAAACCTACGGCGGCGTGCCCATTCGCCCCGAGGTGGAGAGCGTTGACAACCTTGTCGTGCCGCGCAGCTCGCTCGAAGAATGCTACGCCTATATCGAGAAAGATTTGCGCGAGGCAGCCATAATGCTCGACACGCGCTATGTGCGCACCGATGCCGGCAAGGCTGGTTCGGGTGCGGCAGTGGCATTGCTCATGAAGGTGCTCATGTATCAGGCAACGCCAGGCATTCAGTCGGAGAAATGGGAAGAGATGGTACGCCTCGGGCAATATTTCGTTGACGGAATGTCGATGACCTATGCCGAGATGCTCCAGTGGAACGATTCGCAAGAGGATTGGGAAACGCTGCGCAAGCGGTTGTGGTTCAAGCCGCGCGAACTTAACAATGCAACCGACCCATACGAGGAGCCTACGTCGGCAATGCCTGCCCTGCACACTGCATACTCGCTCAGCTATGCCGACTGCTATGGTGCGTCGATTGGTTATATCGACCAATTCTTCCAGACTGGCGAGTTCTGCAGCGGTTCTATTTTTGAAGTAGTCTTCAAGGAGTCGGCTGATGGAACGGAGGGCGACACCAACGAGGGCGGATATGTATTCGACGATATGTATTCCACGTCTCCGATTATTTGGTCAACCGACAATATCCTCACCGAGATTTATGGTAGCGACCCACGCCGCAGTTTCAACCTTGGGCATCAAACCTACACGCCCGATGGCGAATTGTGCCAGTGCGGTCCGGGTAAATTCGTGTCGCTCAAGTGGTACACTCCAGTGAAGGAGCGTCCGCAGAACGGCGGCGACAACGGTAAGAACCGTCGCTACTTGCGATATGCCGACGTGGTGCTGATGTATGCCGAGGCTCTCAACGAGTGTGGCAACGGTGCTGCCGCGCTTGAGCAGCTGAACAAGTGCAAGGCACAAGTAAACACGCTCAACAACGGCACTACATTGTACAACGGCGGCGGATATGGCTATATGCGCGACCAGATTTGGGAAGAGCGTCGCAAGGAGTTTGCATTTGAGTGGGATCGTTTCTTCGACCTCGTTAGGCAGAAGCGTGCCGCCGAAGTGATAAAGGCTTATGGTGCCAACCGTGCCAACAGGCGTGGCTACTACTTCCGCGAGGGTGTGAACGAACTGTTCCCGATACCGCAGAGCGAAATCGACGTGTCGAACGGTGTCGTAACTCAGAACCCTGGTTATTAATGGATAAAATGAATGTTAGCTTATGAAATTTAACAAGTCTATAATAAGATTGTCGGCACTGTTGTTGCTTGCCCCGTTCATTGCAGCCTGCGACGACGATGAGGCTGCCACCCCTCATGCCGGAATGGTTGTTGACAAGACCGAACTCGGCATCAATGAGACCATGACAATTAATTTTGAGGGCGTTGCCGACCAAGTTGCGATTTACACAGGCGACGAGTCGCACAACTATGAGTTGCGCAGCGAGAGCAACACCGGCTTTGTTGTCAACAAGGGGTTGTTTACTTATTCCTATTCAGCCCCCGGTACCTACAAGGTGGTGTGCATAGCCTCGACCTACAACGACCTTGCCGTTGACTTGCGGCAAGACACTTGCTCGGTGTGGGTGAGGGTAATCGATGACGAGACCGAGATACGCCAGTTGTCTTGCCCGCAGATATTGTATGACGAGGTGTATGCCGACGCGCTCAATGCCAGCGACTGGGTGATGAGGTTGCCGCGCAAGGTGAAGTATCGCAACGCCACGCCCACTATTTCGCTCACGCAGAGGCTGCGATTCTATATCGACTCCGATTCGACCCAAGTGTATGTGGGTGGCGAACCGTATGGAACCACCACCCGATATGACTTGTCGCAGACGCAAGACATAACCGTGGTGTCGCACTTCGGCACTATTCGCGACTACAAGCTCTACACGGTGCAATATCCCGAGTTTGACGAGTTCCGTGTCAACGGTGTCGAGGGCGAGCTCGACAGAAGCGAGTTTGATTACAGTGCATTCACCTACACCGTTACGTTGCCGGCAGGAACCGACGTGAGCAACGTAGTTCCCGAGTTTACCTTGACAGGCACAAACGAAAGGGCATATATAGGCGACGTGGAGCAGACTTCGGGCGTTTCGGCTGTTGACTTGTCGCAACCTGTCACTTACAAGCTCGTAGGCGTGTCGCCCGACAATGCCGAGGCTACAGCCGAGTCAACGATAACCGTGAATGTGAATTTTGAGTAAAGCCACACATGAGGCAATGAAGTCGATACATGATGACACAGAGCTTTGGCTCATTCAAGGCGATTGTGTATCGACTTCATTATAAAAAACAAGAATTATCTTATTTATAGTTTATTGTGTTTGAAATGAAGAAATTAAATATATTGTTGCTTGCGGCGTTGCTCACGGCTGGCTCGTCGTGGGCTGAACGGCGGGAACCATATTCGGGGTCGCGCATATTTTGGGATACGAGCAGCGAGGTGACCGTGTTCGACTCGGGCAACTATGCGCGAATGATTGAGCTGCAAGACGGGCGGTTGCTTGCCGTCTCGGAGGGCGGAGGTGGAATACAAGTCTCCTACAGCACCAACAAGGGGCGTAGCTGGAGTTCGCCCGAGCGCATCGTCGCCTCGCCGAGCCAGGTTTTTTATGCCGTTCCCGACGTAATACAGCTTGCCGACGGAACGATAATCATTGGCTTCAATCCGCGTCCGCAAGAGCCTTATTCGTCCGATCGTCTGTTTGGCATACGGTCGATGCGCAGCACCGACAACGGGGCGACATGGGGTGAAGTGACATATGTGTATGATGCCAAGGAAACGTTTTCCGATGGTTGCTGGGAACCTGCTTTCCTCGAATTGCCGTCGGGCGAGGTGCAGTGCTATTTTGCCAATGAAGGGGAATATACCTCTTCGAGTGAGCAATGTATCTCGATGTGTCGCTCGTTTGATAAGGGGCAGTCGTGGAGCGAGCCGGTGAAGGTGTGTTTCCGTGCCGGGTCGCGCGACGGAATGCCTGTGCCATTGTTGCTTAAGGACCAAAGCGAAATCGTGGTGATAATAGAGGACAACGGTTGGCCTGGGCGCGGAAATTTTGCCGCTACCACCGTGCGCACCACCCTCGAGGACAACTGGACGAGCGGCTATGTCGATGCCAACAGCCCCATGCGCGACATGATATTCGAGACGGTGCCTCCGGTGGGCGAGGTGTCGGCTGCTCCCTACATAAGAATGCTGCCGTGGGGCGAGACGATAGCCTCCTTCCAAGGCAACAAGGGGCGCAGTGGCGTGACCGACTTGCAATATTTCGATATGTTTGTGTATGTTGGCGACGAACGGGCGCGCAACTTCAAGGCAGGCAGCACGCCGTTTGCCCTCGGGCTCGACCAACACTCGATATGGAACTCGGTGTCGGTAATCGAAGACAGCGTGGTGGTTGCGGTAGGTTCGATTGGTAACCCCAACAAGAGCAACCATGTGAATATCATGAAAGGGTATCCCAAGCGTCGTGCCGTGGCAGCCTATTGCAACACAATCGAGGTGGATGCAGCCAGGGGAGCGAACGAGACTTGGACTACTGCAAGTGCCGACCAACTGATGATGGGACACGTGACCGGCAACAGGACTACTGCCGACTTTGCATGGGATAACGAGTATCTCTACATGACAGCACGTGTGGTTGACCGCAATCTTGTCAACACGGGAATTGACAACGACGGGGTGTATTTCTACTTGGATGCCGACAATGTGTCGGACACCGAGCCTGTCGAGGGCATGTATAGCTTCTTCTTCGATGCTGATGGCACGGTTGACTTCCGCCGCGGTAACGCCGGGCGTTGGGTGACGGACGACAACAGCGGCGACATAAAGTATGCAATCGACATAAAGTCGATGTATTACGACCTTGAGGTGGCTATACCTTGGAGCCTGCTCGGCAAGAGCGGTGCGCCAGTGGGCGACCGCATGGCTATGGCGTTGGAGATTGTCAACAAGGAAGAATATGTGCGCGAGAGCGAAGTGATTCCCGATGTCGATAACGATGCTTCGTGGACTTGGCTCGAATTCCGCTTGTTGCCGGGTGGCGGCAGTGGCATTGCCGAGGAGGCTGCGACCATTGGCAACAGCGATGCAGTGGTTGCTGTGAAAGATGGCAGCATCGTGGTGAAATGCGACACCCCGATCGACCGTGCGAGCATATATACGTTTGAGGGGAAAATCATATACGACCAGTCGTGTGGATTGACAACACAAGTAATTCCTCTTCCGGCAATTGCCGGGGGAGGAATCCTTCGCTTGCTGATGAAAGACGGCAGGAGTGTTACAAAGAAGATAGTCTTTTGATGATTAGAAAAGTATAGACGAGATGCAGATTGCTTTGTGTATAGTCAGAAGGTGGTTGGTGGTGGTGCTGGCAATTGTTGCTTGTACCATGCAGTTGCCGGCAGCCAGCACCAATTATCGGTTTGCCCATATAACGAGCCGCGACGGCTTGCCCCACCAGCAGGTGCAAGCCTTGGCAAACGATGAGTATGGCCAGTTGTGGATTGGAACTCGCAACGGGCTTGCCGTGTATGACGGCTACCAGATGGTGAACTATTATAACGAAGCAGGCAATGAGCATTCGTTGATACACAACTTTGTGGTGGCGCTGTTTTGCGACAGCAAGGGGCGAATGTGGGTAGGCTCGTATGACGGAATATGCGTTTATCGCCCCGAGACCGACGATTTTCGTCGCTATGAGATGCCCGACAACCAAGTGTCGTCGATAGTGGAAAACAGCTATGGGCAGATAGTGTGTGGTGGAACCGACTTGTATATATTCGACGAGCACGCCGATGAGTTTGTTCCGCTGCCGCATCAGGATTTCGGGTTTATAATTTCGCTTGCTTTCGACAAGCAAAACAGGCTGTTTGTCGCCACCAACAAGTCGATTTACTACTTTGATTCGTCGTTCTCGAAAACGACGCAGATAAACAAGGCATATTTCGAGGATTTCATAACGGGAGTGGATGGCATCATACCCATGTTTTTCGATTCGCGCGGACGACTATGGATAGGGCGCAACGGCAAGGGGGTGATGAACATCGACATGGAGAGCGGTGACGTGCAGGTGTGGGTGGCATCGCAGCTTTCCGACGGCACGGTGAGGGTTATTGCCGAAGATGCCAAGCACAACATGTGGCTCGGCACGGAAAAAGGTGTCACGATAATCAAGCCGACGGGGGAGATTAGCGTGTTGCAGCAAAATTATATCGACAAGAACGAACTTAACGACAATGCTGTGTATGACATTTTGTGTGACTCAAACAACAATGTGTGGATAGGTACTTATTTCGGGGGTATTAATGCTTTGTTGCAAAGCAACGAGCAGTTTAAATGGATTGAGCCGGGCTACGACAGCTCGACATTGCGAGGAAAAGCCGTGAGGGAAATCATCGAGCCCGAGAATGGAATTTTGTGGATAGCCACCGAAGATGGCGGACTGAACATATACGACACCGAACGGCATGAGATAAACCGCTTCAGCGAGATTCCCGGTTTGGGACATAATGTGCATTGCCTGCACCACGATTCGGTCACGGGCAACATTTGGATAGGTACATTCCGCAACGGGCTGTTCCGCTATGGCAGCGACGGGCGTTGGAAGCGGTATATGCCTGGCAAGTCGGGGCTTAACTCCGACGCCATTTTCGGCATAACGCAGCAGAAGAATGGAACGTTGTGGGTAGCGACTACCCAAGGGTTGAGGTATTATGATGCCGGCAAGGACTTGCTCGAAAAGATAAACCACCCGGTGCTTGATGTTGATTTTTGTTATTGTATGTTGGTCGATGATGCCGACAACTTGTGGGTGGGCACACGCAACAATGGCTTGTTCCGCATCGACTCGCGCACGGGCGAAGTGTGTGGCTGGTCGGCTCGCACGCCTGGGTCGTTACTGAAAGATGATTACATCACTTGTCTCTACCAAGACCGAGAAAAACGGGTGTGGGTGGGAACCAACAACGATGGCGTGAGGTATGTCGATCCCGATAGCCTGACACTTAAATCGCTGGGACCCGAGATGTCGTTGCATAACAATACCATTTGCAGTATCATCGAGGACAACGTGGGGTGCTTGTGGGTTTCGACTGGGCAAGGGCTTTTCCAGTTCTATCAAGGGCGCAATGCATTCATGCACTATGCAATGGAAGATGGCGTGCCTGTCAACCAGTTTAATTTTGCCTCGTCGCTGATGGCAAGTAATGGAATGCTCTACTTTGGCAGTGTTGACGGACTTGTGTTTTTCGACCCCAAGACCATCAAGCGCAGCAATGGCCCATTCCCGGTGCGTTTGCGGCAGTTGGTGATAAACAACCAAGTGGTGACGGCTGCAACTCCCGAGTCGCCATTGTCGCGCTCGCTCAACGATACAGAGGAGATTGAACTCACGTTCGACCAGTCGCGTTCGTTCAGCATAGAATATGGTACGGTGTCGCTGGGCAACACGAGTACCATATTTTATCAGGTGAAGCTCGACGGCGTTGACGAGAGTTGGCGCAATGTGGGCGAGGTGCGCCGTTTCATCGGGCTAAATCTTGCACCTGGCGACTATACATTGCACATTCGTGCCAACAATTCAAATGAAGGATGGGATGCTGTGCCAGTGAAGAGTCTCCGCATCAAGGTAGGCAATCCATTCTACCTGTCGGTGTGGGCTTGGCTGGTGTATGCCGTGGTGCTGTTTTCGATTGTATATCTCTATTATAGGTTTGTATCGGTGCGCGAGAGGGCAAAGAACAGTGTTCGGCTTGCAAACATAGAGAAGGAGAAGAACGAGGAATTGGTGCGTGCGAAGATGGACTTCTTTACAGCCGTGTCGCACGACCTGAAAACGCCGCTGTCGCTCATAGTGGCACCACTCAAGTGGGTGGTAAACCACAGCACACTCTCCGACGAGGCTGTCAAACGGCTTGGAACTGCAATCAACAATGCGCAGAAGATGGTGGGTGTGATAAACGAACTTGTGACATTCAACAAGATGCAGTCGGGCAACCAGCAACTCTATTTGCAACAAGGGAATCCACTCGACTTCATCTATAATGCGGCATCACTATTCATAGAAGGAGCTCAGGAGAAGGGTGTGACGCTGACAATAAATTGCGAGAACAATGGCGAGGAAGTGTGGTTTTCGCCGCTGTATGTCGAAAGGATAACCAACAATCTGTTATCTAACGCGTTGAAATTCACCTTGCCCGAAGGGCATATCATGGTGAAGGCCGAGATAATGGATGGCGACGACGGTTATCTCTACTTGCGTATAGAAGTGAGCGACACAGGCATAGGCATTGCCGAGGACGAGATAGGTAACATATTTGAAAAATATTACCAGACTAAGCGCGGATATAACACCAACAATCGCGGTTATGGCTTGGGGTTGGCTTTGGTGAAGCAGTTTGCCGAGGCACACAAGGGGCGTGTGGAAGTGCGCAGCAAGATGGGCGAAGGCTCGACGTTTGTCGTTTACTTGAACGTGTCGGCATCGGCTTTTGATGTAAAAAACAAGATAGGCAAGGATAGGACACTTGTTGAATTGAAGCAATACGACTTTGAGTCGCCCCTTGCAGACACTCACGACACAGCCGATACTGGTGAGAATCGGCAGACGAAGCCCGACAGCGAGGTGTCGATATTGATAGTGGAAGACAATAAGGAGTTGCTCGACTTTATGGTTGATTATTTTTCGCAACATTACCATGTGTATAGTGCGCAAAACGGAGTTGAGGCGCTTGGCGTAATCAAGGAGCAGCAGCTCATACAGCTTGTGATATCGGATATAATGATGCCAGAGATGGACGGTGTGACATTGTGCCGCAAGTTGAAGAATGACATTCAAACGTCGCACATACCCGTGATTCTGCTCTCGGCAAAGTCTGACTCGGAGGATGTGTTGCGTGGCTATGAGAGCGGTGCCGAGGTATATGTTTCCAAGCCCTTTGACCCGCAAATACTTGAACTCCAAGTAAACAATATAATAGGTATGAAGCGGGCACAACAGGCAAGAATGGTTGACGCAAAGGTTGACGAAGTAAATTCAGCCCAATTGAACAACTTGGACAAGGAGTTTATTAATAAAATCAACAAACTGATAGAGCAGAACATCGACAACGACGAGTTTTCGGTGGCTACCGTGACGCGTGAAATGGGCATAAGCCGCAGCTTCCTGCACATAAAGATGAAAAACTTGCTCAACGTGTCGATGGGCGATTATATACGCAGGAAGAGGCTTAACATGGCGTGCGAGCTGCTCAAACAGGGATTCAACGTTTCGGAAACGGCATACAGGACAGGTTTTGCCGACCCCAACTATTTCTCAAAGGCGTTTAAGAAAGAGTTTGGGCTGACACCTACCGAGTATATGGATAAATGACGCAAACTGTGACGCCGTGGCATTTGCTGCGTGACGTGTAACGTATGAAATAACTCAAATATAAAATATCTGTAATATGGAATTGAAAATAATGGTTTCGGCAATGGCTGCCATGTTTGTGGCTGCCACATCGTGTGTTTCAAACAATGGAAGTGGTGCCAGCTCGCAGTCGCAGCAGGCAAGAGTGGATTTTAAAGACGGTGAAGAGATATGCTTTGCCGACCCGACGGTGTTTTGCGACAGCGGAAAGTATTACATGACAGGTACGCTCGGTGACAGTTCAAATGGATTCGCAATGCTCGAATCGACCGACTTGGAACACTGGACACCTGTGAATGACGGCTCACTCGTTCTCGCCTCGGGAAGCTCGACATTTGGCACGACGGGCTTTTGGGCTCCTCAAATTTACAAGGAGGGGAACAAGTATTATTATTTCTACACTGCCAATGAGCAGGTGGCAGTAGCGCAATCACCGGTGGTGACTGGGCCTTATGTGCAAGACTCGGTGCGCCCCATCGACAGCAGCGAGAAGAATATCGACCCTTTCTTGTTTAAGGATGGCGATAAATATTATCTCTATCACGTCAGGTTCAATCATGGAAACTATTTGTGGGTGGCAGAGTTTGATATCAACACGGGAAGCATCGACAAGTCGTCGTTGACGCAGTGCCTCGACTACACCGACAAGTGGGAAAAGACCGACGATGGCAAGTGGGATCCAATCATGGAGGGTCCGACAGTGGTGAAGATTGATGATGTTTATTATTTGTTTTATTCGGCAAACCATTTCTTGAATCCCGATTATGCTATGGGGTATGCCACGGCAAAGTCGCCGCTCGGTCCTTGGTCCAAGCATAATGGGAATCCGGTAATTCATCGCAGCATTGTGGGCGAGAACGGCTCGGGGCATGGCGACCTGTTTTATGGTGCCGACGGCAAGCCCTACTATGTTTATCATGTTCACCAAAGCGATTCGGTGGTGTCGCCGCGCAAGACGCGCATCGTGCCATTGGTGATGACCAAGGACGAGCAAACCGGTGTGCTCGACATCAAGGTTGACAGCAGCCACATAATTGTTCCGCATATTTCATTGCCTGCATCGGCACAATAACAGATGCATGGCTTCGTATTCTTCAATTTTTGTCATATTCTTGTCAATCAGTGGTATTGTGAAACAAATGTACTATAAATTGAACAATATTCCTCATATTGTGATTTCACGTCAGGCTATTTTTGTATAGCATTCAATTTGTATTACCAATTAGACCTCATTTACATAAACCAAAGTAAGAAAAACGATATTGTTATGAAGTTGAAATCGGCATTATTGTTCATGTTGTCTGCTGTGGCATCGTTTCCAGTGGCAGCGCAATATGCACCAGTCGGTGACAAAATCAAAACCGAGTGGGCAGAAAAAATAGATGTTGATAATGTGTGGAATGAATACCCGCGCCCCATCATGGAGCGTGGCGAGTGGGCAAACCTGAATGGGTTGTGGAGCTATGCCATACTCGACAAGGGAGCGGCACGGCCCGAAAAATACGACGGGGAGATACTTGTGCCGTTTGCTGTCGAATCGAGCCTTTCGGGCGTGGGGCGCAGCCTCACCAGCGAGCAGGCATTGTGGTACAGGCGTGAATTTAAGGTGCCGTCGAAGTGGAAGGGCAAGCGTGTGTTGCTGCACTTCGGAGCTGTCGATTGGCAAGCCGACGTGTGGGTTAACGGCACTAAGGTGGGAATGCACACGGGCGGCTACGTTCCATTTAGCTTTGATATAACGGGGGCATTGAAGAGTGGCGGTGGCAATGTGATAGAAGTGCGCGTGCTCGATGCAACCGACAAGGGTTTTCAGCCACGCGGAAAGCAGGTGACGAACCCCGAGGGAATATGGTACACGCCTGTGAGTGGAATTTGGCAGACGGTGTGGCTCGAACCGGTGTCTGAAACCTATATAGCCGATTTGAGGATATTGCCCGACATTGATGCCAACACATTGACCGTTGGCGTGGAGAAGTCGGCTGCCTGTGGCGATGTCGTTGCCGAAGTGCGCGTGCTCGACGGTGGCAAGGTCGTTGCCACGGGAAAGGCTTTGAACGACCAGCCTGTGGAGGTGCAGATGCCCAAAGGGGTAAAATTGTGGTCGCCCGACAGCCCGTTCCTGTATGACATGGAAATTTCGATAACCAAAGACGGTAAACTGCTCGACACGGTGAAGAGCTATGCAGCGATGCGCAAGTTCTCGATGGCAAAGGACAAGGACGGGATATTGCGTTTCCAGTTGAACAATAAATTCCTATTCCACTTTGGAACGCTTGACCAGGGGTGGTGGCCCGACGGGCTATATACCGCTCCGAGCCACGAAGCGATGGTGTATGACATCGACAAGCAGAAGGAATGGGGCTACAACATGATACGCAAGCACATCAAGGTGGAGCCTGCCACGTGGTATGCACATTGCGACCGTGTGGGCATGATAGTGTGGCAAGACATGCCGAGCGGCGAGATGTGTTGCCCGTGGCAAAACCGCAATTATTTCGAGGGTGCTGAATTTGTACGTTCGGCAGCATCGGAGGCTAATTACCGCAAGGAGTGGAAAGAAATCATCGACTGCCTCTATTCCTATCCTTGTATAGGCGTGTGGATTCCGTTCAACGAGGCTTGGGGGCAATTCAAGACGGTGGAAATATCGGAGTGGACCAAGCAATACGACCCGTCGCGCCTTGTGAACTCGGCAAGTGGTGGCAACTTCTTCCACACGGGCGACATTCTCGACTTGCACAATTATCCGCAGCCCGAGATGTATTTGTTCGACTCATACCGTGCCAATGTGCTTGGCGAGTATGGCGGCATAGGCTATCCGCTGGAGGGGCATTTGTGGACTCCCGACCGCAATTGGGGCTATGTGCAATATAATTCGGTCGATGCCGTGACCGACGAGTATGTCAACTTTGGCGAGCAGTTGCTCAAGTTGGTAAGTAGAGGCTTCACTGGGGCTGTTTACACGCAGACTACTGACGTAGAGATTGAAGTGAATGGCATAATGACCTACGACCGCAAGGTGGTGAAGATGGACGAAAGACGCTTGAAGGAGATAAATACTCGCATAAGCCACTCGCTCGACTATCTCAACAAGTAGTTGCGCAAGGAGCATAGCAGGAGATTGAAAAATAACGGTTAAAAAAAAACGAATGATATGAAAATAAGAGATTTGATGTGTTGCACGGCAATGCTGGCACTGTTGTCGTGTGGCGGTGCTGCCGACGGGCAGCTTGGCGAGACAACCAAGTCGGGGCTTGACAAGGCAAATTTTGAGAGTGTGGTCAACGGCAAGCCGACACACTTGTATGTGTTGTCGAACAGCCGCGGCATGGAGGTATGCGTGACTAATTATGGTGGCCGCATAGTTTCGATGATGGTGCCCGACAAGAACGGTGATTTGCAAGACGTGGTGCTTGGGCACGACTCAATTGCCGACTATGTGAACATCGATGGCAATTTCGGCGCCTTGATTGGACGCTATGGCAACCGCATCAATCAAGGTCGGTTCAAGATTGGCGATACCGAGTATCAGTTACCGCAAAACAATTATGGGCATTGCCTGCATGGCGGACCCGTTGGTTTTCATCATGCAGTGTGGGATGCCAACGTGCTCAACGACAGCACTATCGAATTGAGCCTGACAAGCCCCGATGGCGAGGCTGGCTTCCCGGGCAAACTTGATGTGAAGGTGGTTTACAGCCTGTTGACCGACAATGCGTTGAGGATTGATTATACGGCGCAGACCGACAAGCCCACTATCGTGAACCTCACAAACCATTCCTATTTCAACTTGGGTGGCGATGCGTCGAAGGATGTGCTCGACGAGTATGTACAAATCAACGCCGATGCGTTTACGCCAATCGACAGCACATTTATGACAACTGGCGAAATTCGCAAGGTTGACGGCACTCCATTTGATTTCCGCAAAGCCAAGCTCTTGGGCAAGGATATTGATGCCGACGACGAGCAACTTCGCAACGGGCTTGGATATGACCACAACATGGTGCTTAGCACTGATGGCAAGCCTACGCAGGTGGCTGCATCGGTCTATGCACCGTCAACGGGTATCGTGATGGAGGTATATACCACCGAGCCGGGCATTCAGTTCTATACGGGCAATTTCCTTGACGGGAAGGTAAAAGGAAAGAGGGGAGTGGCTTATCCACACCGTGGCGCGATATGCTTGGAGACGCAGCACTTCCCCGATTCGCCCAACAAGCCCGATTTCCCGTCGGTGTTGTTGCAGCCTGGCGAGACGTATCACAGCATGTGCATGTATAAGTTCCTGACCAAATAATATGGGTATATTTCAGTTCATGATTGTTTAGGTATATTTTAAGGTAAAATTTTAGGATTCTTGATGGCTCAATCTACTTTTGTGGCAAAAGTAGATTGGGCTTTTTGCTATGTGTCGGTTCTGCAAGCATGAATACATAAAAGAGTCATGCCAAAAACTCGTTTTGACATGACTTGTGTAAATTTTAAACGTGAATTGATTATTACTTGCCTTCGATGGCTGCTACGCCTGGGAGCACTTTGCCTTCGATAGCTTCGAGCAATGCGCCACCACCAGTTGAAACGTAAGAAACCTTGTCGGCGAGACCAAACTTGTTGATGCAAGCAACAGAGTCGCCACCACCTACGAGCGAGAATGCGCCGTTGGCAGTTGCTTCAACGATAGCGTCGGCAATAGCGCGCGAACCGCCAGTGAAGTTGTCAAATTCAAATACGCCGGCAGGACCGTTCCAAAGGATAGTCTTTGCAGGGAGGATAGCTTCGGCAAAAGCCTTGCGAGTCTCTGGACCTGCATCGAGGCCTTCCCAGCCGTCGGGAATTGCGTTAGCCGGGCATACTTGGGTGTTGGCATCGTTGCTGAATGCGTCGGCTGCGATGCAGTCGCTGCCAAGCACGAGGTTCACGCCTTTTTCCTTTGCTTTCTTCATTATGTCGAGAGCGAGGTCGAGCTTGTCGTCTTCGCAGATTGATTGGCCAATCTTGCCACCCATAGCCTTGGCAAATGTGTATGTCATGCCACCGCACAAGATGAGGTTGTCAACCTTTTCCATGAGGTTCTCGATGATACCAATCTTGGTAGAAACCTTCGAGCCGCCCATGATAGCGGTGAACGGACGCTTGATGTTGCTGAGGATATTGTTCACTGCATTAACTTCCTTGCCCATGAGGTAGCCGAGCATCTTGTTGTCGGCATCGAAGTAGTCGGCGATAACGGCAGTCGATGCGTGGCGGCGGTGTGCAGTACCGAATGCGTCGTTAACATAGCAGTCGGCATAGCTTGCGAGAGTCTTTGCAAACTCTTTCTGACGCTCTTTCATTTCCTTCTTGGCTGCGTCGTAGTTGGGGTCTTCCTTGTCGATGCCAACGGGCTTGCCTTCCTCTTCGGGATAGAAGCGGAGGTTTTCGAGCAACAAAGCCTGACCAGCTTGCAATGCGGCAGCTTGGTCGGCAGCTTTTGCGCAGTCTTCGGCAAACTGAACGTCAACGCCAAGAGCGGCAGAAACGGCAGGAACGATTTGCTTCAACGACAACTTCGGGTTAACCTTGCCTTTGGGCTTGCCCATGTGCGACATGATGATGAGTGCGCCACCATCGGCAAGAATTTTCTTCAAAGTGGGGAGTGCGCCGCGGATACGGGTATCATCGGTGATGTTACCGTTCTCGTCGAGAGGTACGTTGAAGTCAACGCGAACAATTGCTTTCTTACCAGCAAAATTGTAGTTATCAATGTTTTGCATAATAAATAATATTGTTAAAAGTTATTGGTATTTCTATGCAATTTCGGTATCGCAAATTTACTTAATCTCTCGGCAATATTTAAATATTTAGATTTACAAAATGTTAAAAAATATCTATTGTAGAAGGGGTGGCTATGAAAATGTATTGTGGTGGGTAGTGCTGGCTTGGTACATTTGTTCTTTGATTCTGTCATTTACTTTTGTTTCAGGAAGGTTTTAGTCATGGCTGGGGGTATTAGATTGTTTAACTGGTCTAATTAGTCTAATAGGGCGAATTGGGTTTATTGGTCCAGTTCGCCCTATTGGCTAATTGTGGGTGTTAGATAATGCCTTTGTCCTTGAGCAGTTCGCTCATTGTCTGCTGCATTTCGCGGGCTTTGGTGGCGGCTACTGTGGCGAAGTCTTTGCCATTAGAAGCGTGGATTATGCCGCGCGAGGAGTTTACTATTAGTCCACACTCGTCGGTCATGCCATATCGTGCCACTTCTTCGAGGCTGCCGCCTTGTGCGCCTACGCCTGGCACGAGCAGGAAGTGGCGAGGAACGATGCGGCGAATATCCTCGAACATTTTCCCTTGTGTTGCACCCACTACGAACATCATGTTGCCGTGGTTGCCCCATGTCGCCACTTTTCCCATCACCTCTTCAAACAGGTAACGGCCATCGGCGGTGCGGAGCATCTGAAAGTCGTGCGATCCCTTGTTGGAGGTCAGCCCGAGCACTATGACCCACTTTCCGTCGTAGCCGAGGAATGGCGTTACGCTATCTTCGCCCATATAGGGAGCCACTGTCACGGCATCGACACCGAGCTGCTCGAAAAAGCTGCTTGCATACATGCGCGAAGTGTTGCCAATGTCGCCGCGCTTGGCATCGGCAATGATGAACAGGTCGGGATAGTTTTCGTTGATATATGCTACCGTTTGCTCAAACATTTCGTAGCCGCGTGTTCCAAGTACCTCGTAAAATGCGAGGTTTGGCTTGTAGGCGATGGCATACTGGGCAGTGGCATCGATGATTTGCTTGTTGAATTCAAATAAGTTGCCTTCGAGGTGAGCCGGCATTTTTGCCGTGTCGGGGTCGAGCCCCACGCACAAGAACGACTGTTTGCGTCGTATGTTGTCGATTAGTTGTTGCTTATTCATTGTGCTTGTGTATATTGTTTAAGTTAAATAAGTATCCGCTTATTTCGGTTATGTTCACGCTGTCGTTGTCGCCGGCACTGCCATTGAGCTCGGTCAGGACAAATTTGAAGTCGTCGCGGTTTTGCGGCAGTTTGTCATAGGGGGTGATGGCATAGTCGCTGTTTAGCATCTTGAGAGTAGGAAAGTCGATGTAAATGGTGTCGCTGGCGTTCAGCCCAACCGGTAATTGCCCGTTCCTGTGGAACACCAATTGCGAGTCACTGTTGTAACCGTATAATTGCACTTCGGTGATTCGCGTCACGCCATCGGGAATGTCAAATCCATTGCCCAGCGAGGCGTAGAAGGCATAATATCCTTCCACGTCTGCAACAACCGTGTCGGCTCCGGCTCCGTAGTATATCTTGTAGTAATAGAAATATATGCTGTCGGCTACAAGGTGGTTGTAGTCGGCGGTATCGTAAGTCTCCGACAGGTAAATTAGCTTGTCGTTGATGAGTTGTGCTTCTTTCTCGGGCAACGTATTGTTTATCCAATTGTCGTATTGTTCTTCCGACAGCGGTGGGGTGTCGGTACACGTCTGCCGCATCGTTTCTTCGATTTCGCCTTGAATGGTTTCGAGTGAGATGTTGGCAAAATTGAATTTCGGGATAATAGATGTAATCAGCAACACGATGGCAAATGATGCCGGAATCCACATGATGCGGCGTGCTCGCGTCAGGTAGAGTATGATGCACACGCCGTAGCACCACAGGTTGAATGTGATTAGGTATAGGCGCATGTATGTGATGCCATAATCGTTGATGCGGCGGACGATGCCTATGGTCATCAGCAACAGCAGTGGCAGGATTAGCATTGGCAGCCAGCGGGCAATCAGCTCGTGGGATTGCTTCTTGACTGGAAATTGGCGGAAAGGGTACAGCCCGGCTTCTATGATTATGCAACCTGCCATCAACGCCGTCACGAGCAACGACACATATCCGTCGGGCAACTCCCACAACATGATTATTCGTGCGGTATAGGCATAAAGCACGATGATGTAGCATGCAACCAACGGAATGAACACGTAGCTTACCATGATGTTCAGGAATGTGTTGGTGCGTGGCAGCGTATCGTGCTTGGCATTGCCGGCGGGTAGCATGCCTATGAAAAACAGGCATGTGAACCCGATGCTGAATATTATGGCTACATCGATGTATATTTCATCGGAAATGTTTGTGTCAAACAGAATCGAGATTGAGAATATCAGCAGTTCTATGCCGCCAGTGAACAGTATGCCAGTAATTTGAGCCTTGATGTAGGCTACAATTGTGCGCCACGAAAAGTTCCAGCACGACAAGTCATTGCGCTCGCGGTAAAACGATATGAGAAAGGTGGCGATGATGATTGCCATGACTATCGCTGTGTGTGCCACTGTGATGGCAAGAGTGACGGTTTCGACCGAATACAAGAATATGGCATCTGCCAACAGCAGCATCTGCCCTGTGGCTTGTATGGTGAAATGCCGTTGTTTATTCTTTATTTCTTCGCTCCACAGTTGCAGCATTATTGAAAGCGGAATGCCCACGGCAAAATAATATGTGATTGCATACGTCAGCCGGAGGTCGTCGAGCCCGTCTTTATGGGTGAGATAGATAAACCAGCATGTGAGTGCGGCAATGAAGAATGTAGCTGTCGGGAAACGTCTGGCACACTTGTTGAGTGAGCCGGTTAATTCGTTGCCCCATCGTGTGAGAAGATTGTTGCTCATCTTTTTTGTGGGTTATATCTCGCTTGCTTTCAGCTTCTCGGCATTTTCGGCAACTATAAGGTGGTCGATGCAGTCTTGTATGTCGCCGTCCATGAATGCCGAAAGGTTATAGATGGTGTAGCCGATGCGGTGGTCGGTGATTCGCCCTTGCGGATAGTTGTAGGTGCGTATTTTTGCCGAGCGGTCGCCGGTCGAAACCAGCGTCTTACGGCGCGAAGCGATGTCGTCGATATACTTTTGGTGTTCCTTGTCGTAGATGAACGAGCGCAACCGTGTCAAGGCGCGTTCCTTGTTCTTTGGCTGGTCGCGCGTTTCGGTACACTCGATGAGGATTTCTTCGGTTTCACCGGTGTTGGGGTTCTTCCACATGTAGCGCAGCCGCACGCCCGACTCCACCTTGTTCACGTTCTGTCCGCCGGCACCACCGCTGCGGAAAGTGTCCCACTTGATTTCGCCCTCGTTGATTTCAACGTCGAAAGGCTCGGCCTCGGGCAGCACGGCAACCGATGCCGCCGACGTGTGTACACGGCCCTGCGTCTCGGTGGCAGGAACGCGTTGCACGCGGTGTACGCCCGATTCATACTTCAGCGTGCCATAGACGTTGGCACCGCTGACGGTGAAAATGATTTCCTTGTAGCCGCCAGCCGCGCCCTCGCTGGTGCTCGACACGTTGACTTTCCACCCTTTAGCCTCGCAATACTTGGCATACATGCGGAAGAGGTCGCCGGCAAACAGGGCAGCCTCGTCGCCGCCCGTGCCGCCACGTATTTCCACGATGGCGTTGCGCCCGTCTTCGGGGTCTTCGGGAATGAGCAGCAGTTTTATTTCTTCTTCGATGCGTGGCAATGCGGCGGTATTGGCATCAAGTTCTTCCTTTGCCATTTCGCGCAATTCCTCGTCGCTCTCGGTTTCGAGCAGCGATTTGGCATCGTCGATGTCGGATAGCATTTTGCG
Organism: uncultured Bacteroidales bacterium; assembly: GCA_949285735.1. Classification (GTDB taxonomy): domain Bacteria; phylum Bacteroidota; class Bacteroidia; order Bacteroidales; family Muribaculaceae; genus Avimuribaculum. The sequence goes on along the minus strand of CASEAQ010000012.1, from coordinate 35,577 downwards.
GTAACGTTGTGTCGTAGCCAGCAGCTTTTCGAGGTCTTTGTATTCCTTGCTTAGTTTCACATATCGTTTCTTGTCGGCAATGACAGCCGGGTCGGTTATCAGTGTGCCAATTTCTTCAAAACGAGCATCTAACCCTTCGAGACGCTGCAGCAGAGGTGAAGTCGCCATAAAATAAAATCGAGTGTTTCTTGTTTTTCTTACAAAGTTACACTATTTTTGAGTAATTTTAATTCTCACAAAAAATAAAAATATATGCAAGCCGAAATAAAGCGATTGTTTGAAACACGCACCAGCGTGCGCCGTTATGAATATGACGCCATTCCCGACGAGGCAATGGAAACGATATATGCGGCAATACGCAACAGTCCAACCAGCTATAACGGACAGCAATTCACCGTTATAGATATTGCCGACCAGGAGGTGAAATTGAAATTGTATGAAATCACGGGGCAGAAGCAGGTGAAGACTTGCAACCGTTTCCTTGTGTTCTGTGCCGACTTCCACCGCATCGGGGTGCTTGCCAAGGCAAAGGGGATAGAGATGCCCGAGTTTTACAACACGCTCGACGGCTTCACTGTGGGCGTGATAGATGCCGCAATAACGATGCAGAGCGCAGCCATCGCCGCTCAGGCTTGCGGGCTTGGGTGCTGCTGCGTGGGATATGTGCGCACAGCCAATCCGGCGGCTGTGGCAGAATTGCTCGGCTTGCCCAAGGGCGTGTTTGTGGTGTGCGGACTTGCCATAGGCGTTCCCCGCGAGCAGCCCGATGTCAAGCCAAAGTTGTCGAAGGAGTTGCTGATACACCAGTCGCGCTATACCGACAAGGACATGACGCAAGCCCTTGTGGAATATGACAACGAGGTGACGCACTACAATGCGACACGTGCCGGCAGCAAAAGCGACAATGACTGGTGTGACCACATTCTCGACTACTACCGCGAAGCGATGAACTTCGAGATGCTCGCCGCCGCCCGTGCGCAAGGTTTCGACATCAAGAAGTAATAACGCTGCATATACTGGAAAAAATACAATTTTTTTGTTTCATATTGGGAAAATGAATCCCCTCGATATCCGTGAGGATAAGGAGGGGATTTCCTTTGTGTATCGGGGAGAATGTTTACTTGTCGATTGATGCGCTTGAACCCATCTTCTGGTAAACGGCTGCGTCCATCACGGCGACGGTAGTGAGGTTTACAATATCCCTAACCGATGCGTCGATTGTAGTCATGTGGACAGGCTTGTTAAGGCCTATTTGTATCGGGCCGATGATTTCAGCCGAACCCATTTCGAGCAATGTGCGGTAGGCAGTGTTTGCCGAGCTCAAGTTGGGGAATACAAGCGTGTTGACATCTTTCCCTTTCAGACGGTTGAATGGGAAGTTCTTGTCGCGCAACTTCTTGTTGAGCGCGAAGTGTACTTGCATTTCACCGTCGATGAGCAGTTCGGGGTAGCGTTGTTGCATGATTTCGACCGCCTCGTGTACCATGCGCGGGCTCTTGAGGTCCATGTTTGAGCCGAAGTTGCTGTATGAAAGCATTGCAATGACAGGCTCTTGGGCAAAGTATTCGACAGCAGTGCGGGCCAGGCGTGCTATGTCAACAAGAGTCTCGGTATCGTTGTCGGCGTTGATTGAAGTGTCGGCAAGGAAGTAAGTGCCGCGGCGAGTGTTCATTATGTGCATCGTGGCAAAGTGGTTGAAGCTCGGGCGTATGCCAATCACGTTCTTTGCGATTTCAGCCACTTGTCGGCGGTTGCTCGGGTATGACCCGGTAATCATTGCGTCGGCTTCGCCGGTTTCCACCATCATCATGCCGAAGTAGTTGCGGTCGAACATATTTTCACGAGCCTCGGGCAGTGTCACGCCGCTGCGCTGGCGTTTCTCTGTGAGAATGTGGGCAAAGCGTTCGCGTCGGTCAGCCTCTCGGTCGTGGCGCAGGTTGATGATTTCGATGCCGTCGATGTTCAAGCCCAACTTGTCGGCGCGCTTTGCAATCATTTCCTCGTTGCCAAGCAGGATAGGAATGCAGATGCCCTCGTTGCGAGCCAATACGGCGGCTTGCAGCATATTGTTGGTGTTGGCTTCTGCAAATACCACGCGTTGCGGGTTTTTCTTTGCCTCTTCGGTGAAGCGCCGCATGAGCTGGTTGTCGAATCCCATGATTGAGCGCAAGCGTCCGCGGTAGGCATCCCAGTCGGTTATCGGGCGTGTAGCAACTCCCGATTCCATAGCGGCGCGGGCGACAGCTGGCGACACGGTGGTGATGAGGCGCGGGTCGAGTGCCTTGGGCAAGATGTATTCTTTGCCGAATTTCAATCCTTCCATCTCGTAGGCGGCATTTACTACCGATGGCACAGGTTCCTTGGCAAGGGCTGCTATTGCCTTCACGGCAGCGTGTTTCATTTCTTCGTTGATGGCAGTTGCACCGCAGTCGAGAGCTCCACGGAAGATGTAAGGGAATCCCAATACATTATTTATCTGGTTGGGATAGTCGGAGCGTCCGGTTGCCATTATGATATCGTCGCGCGTTTGTGTGGCAGTGGTATAATCGATTTCGGGGTCGGGGTTGGCGAGTGCAAATACGATGGGTTTCGGAGCCATCGACTTCAGCATCTCGGGTGTAACAACGTCCTTAACCGACAATCCGAGGAACACGTCGGCACCCACCATGGCTTCGGCAAGCGTGTCGATGTCTCGGTCGGTGACGAATTCTTGCTTTTGGGGATTGAGGTTGGTGCGTTTGCGGTTGAGCACGCCCTTGCTGTCGCACATCACCACGTTTTCCCTCTTTATGCCGAGGGCGATGTAGAGGCGAGTGCAAGACACAGCTGCCGCGCCTGCGCCGTTGACAACGAGCTTCACCTCGTCGATTTTCTTGCCTTGCAACTCAAGGGCGTTGAGCAATCCGGCAGCCGAGATTATTGCCGTTCCGTGCTGGTCGTCGTGCATGACAGGTATGTTGCATTCTTCTTTCAGGCGGCGTTCGATTTCAAAGCATTCGGGAGCTTTGATGTCTTCGAGGTTGATACCGCCGAATGTGGGTGCAATGGATTTTACCACTTGTATGAATTTTTCGGGGTCTTTCTCGTCAACTTCGATGTCGAAGCAGTCGAGGCCGGAGAAAATTTTGAACAGGAGTGCCTTGCCTTCCATCACGGGCTTGCCAGCCAATGCGCCTATGTCGCCGAGGCCCAGCACGGCAGTGCCGTTGGAGATTACAGCCACGAGGTTGCCCTTGTTGGTGTATTCGTAGGCGTCGTGCTGATTGTTTTCAATCTCGGTGCATGGAAATGCCACACCAGGGGAATAAGCGAGAGACAAATCAGATTGTGAAGAATAAGGAACCGTCGGTTCGATTTCGATTTTGCCTGGCCTTCCGTTGTTCTTGTGATAGGCCAAAGCCATTTCTTTAGTAACTTTTGATGACATATATAGAAAATGTTGTAATTATTTAAATTAACAGAGTGTTTCGCTTTAATCCCTATTCAAACGAACGCTTTTAATTTCTTATTTTCATTTGCAAAATTAGTTATTTTTATTGTGCCGATGTGCTAAACAATTATTTAAAATTTAAAATAATGTAATAGGAGATGGGTGTTTTGATATGTTAAATAAAATATTGAAAAGTTAAACGGGGGGGGGGGTAAAAGTTACTATCGATAAATGTAGTACATTTGCAAGTGGCTGATGAGAACTACATTGTCAGTTAATAGCCTTAGGGAAAATGTAGTATGTGTGGCATCACGGGAAGTATTTTGATAGGAGTTAGTAAGATTCCCCTGATGTTTTGCAAGGGCCTTTCGTCCTGGCTTGTGTGGTGGCTGGGAGATAACGGGAAGGTCCTTGCTGTTTTTTTCAATTAGGAGTCGTTGGGAGTTAGGAATCGGCGTTTTGTTTTTGCAGAGTCCAGTATGTCTCGGCAAAGCCAAAAAAATGAATGGGTTCTTTTTTTTTGCTTTACGCTCGACTTTCACTATATTTGCAAAGATAAAAAAACAGACTTTGAGGAAAAAGTATTATGACAAGTTATCAAATCTTCCGCTTCGCCTGTGTGGTGTTGTTGTGGGTGGCATTGTGCGTCATATTGCTCGTCAGGGTAGAACGCATTGATTTTATGGTACTTTTTGCCATCGTAGCATCTGGCATAGTGGTGTTTGTGCCACTTTACAAGAAGTATGTCAGAAGCCGCAATGAATAATTGCTGCCTGCCACGCACGACGAGGGAAGGTTGTGTAAGTGGTGATGTTTTTTTGTAACAAAGTGATTTAACTGTGCCTGAATTTGATATAAAGAAAGAATGTCCGCTGTTGTCGAAGATTGATTCGCCCGACGACCTGCGGCGGCTGCCAGTTGAGGAGTTGCCGCAAGTGTGCAGCGAGATTAGGAAATTTTTAATCGATTCACTTTCCCGCAATCCGGGGCACTTTGCCTCAAGCATGGGAACGGTGGAGCTTACTGTGGCTTTGCACTACGTGTATGACACCCCCTATGACCGCATCGTGTGGGATGTGGGCCATCAGGCATATAGCCACAAGGTGCTCACTGGCAGGCGCGACCGATTCGACACATTGCGCAAATGGAAGGGATTGAGCGGATTTCCCAATCCCGACGAGAGCGAATATGACAGCTTCATTGCCGGACATGCGTCAAATTCAATTTCGGCCGCGTTGGGAATGACTGTCGCCTCGAAGTTGGACCATGGCAACCGCCGCCGCAACGTGGTGGCGGTGATAGGCGATGCGTCGATAAGTGGCGGACTTGCGTTTGAGGGCATCAACAACGCATCGTTGTCGAACAGCAACTTGCTGATTATACTCAACGACAACGACATGGCGATTGACCAGAACGTGGGCGCGCTCAACGAGTATATGACCCGCATCAATACCTCGAAGTCGTATAACAAGCTACGTTACAAGGTATATCAGTTCATGAAGCGGTTGCACCTCATCGACGAGAAGCACCGTGGGCTGATATTGAGGTTCAACAATAGCATAAAGGCATTGCTCACGCGCCAACAGAACATTTTCGAGGGGCTCGACATGAGATACTTCGGTCCCTACGACGGGCATGACGTGGAGCGCATAGTGAGGGTGCTGAACGACATAAAAGACATGGACGGGCCGCGAATGCTGCACTTGCGCACTCGCAAGGGTAAGGGCTACGCGCCTGCCGAGAACGACCCTGTGACGTGGCATGCGCCCGGGCGTTTCAACCCGGCGACAGGCGAACGCGTGGTGGAGCCGACGGCGGGGAAGCCGCCGAAGTGGCAAGATGTGTTCGGGCATACGATAGTGGAGCTTGCCCGCCGCAACGAGAAGATTGTGGGGATAACAGCAGCGATGCCAACGGGCTGCTCGCTCAACTTCATGCTCGATGCAATGCCCGACCGCGCATTCGACGTGGGGATTGCCGAGGAGCACGCTGTCACATTCTCGGGTGGAATGGCAAAGGACGGGTTGATACCGTTCTGCTGTATATATTCGACTTTCTTGCAGAGGGCTTACGATGAAATAATACACGACGTGGCTATACAACGGTTGCCTGTGGTGTTCTGTATCGACCGTGCAGGACTCGTGGGCGACGACGGTGTTACACACCACGGCGTATTTGACATGGCATACTTGAGCTGCATACCCAATATAGTGATTAGTTCGCCAATGAACGAACACTACTTGCGGCATCTCATGTACACGGCACAGACGGGGAAGCATGGCCCGTTTGCAATACGCTATCCGCGTGGCGGCGGCGTGCTTGCCGACTGGGAATGCCCTATGCATGAGCTGGCTGTTGGCAAGGGGCGCAGGTTGCAAGATGGCGACCGTGTGGCTGTGTTGTCGATTGGGCCCATAGGCAATGATGTGCAAAGTGTGTTGCGCGAACTTGGCGACAAGGGGCGTCACGTGGCACACTACGACATGATATTCCTGAACCCTCTTGATGAAGATATATTGCAAGAAGTGGGCACGCGTTTCAGCCACGTGGTAACGGTGGAAGACGGCGTGGTGCACGGCGGACTGGGTTCGGCGGTTATAGGCTGGTTCAACGACCACGGCATGGCGGTGCGTGTGACTCGGATAGGTGTGCCGCCGCATTTCGTGGCACAAGGTACAATCGCACAGTTGCGCCGAGAATGCGGTATGGATAATGAAAGTATAAAGTATAAAATTCTTGAAATAATTGCAGAATAACACAGAAAGATGAGAATCGTTATTGCTGGAGCTGGAGAAGTGGGCAGCCACTTGGCAAGGCTCTTGTCGGAAGAAGGGCAAGATGTGATACTCGTCGATGAAGATGAGGACAGGCTCAACGACTTTGAGATGTATAACTTGCTCACTTGTACAGGACGGACCACATCTTTTGCTTCGTTGCGCGAAGCCGGGGCAAAGGGGTGTGACTTGTTTATAGCCGTCACTCCGTTTGAATCGCAAAACTTGATGGCTTGTGCCATAGCCAAGCAGTATGGGGCAAAAAGCACGGTTGCGCGAATCGACAATTATGAGTATATGAAAGCCGAGAACAAGCCGTTTTTTTCCAACCATGGGGTTGATGACGTCATCTATCCCGAATATCTTGCGGCACAGGAAATACTCACCTCGCTGCAACGCACGTGGGTGCGCAGCTGGTTTGAGCTTGTCGATGGGCATCTGGTGATTGTCGGCGTGAAGTTGCGTGGGAATGCCAAGCTCGTGGGAATGCAACTGAAGGAATTGAGCATGCAATCGGGATATATGCACATATCGGCTATAAAGCGCAACCACGAGACGATTATCCCCGGCGGTAGCGACCGCGTGTGCGAGGGTGACATAGTGTATATTGCCACTACGAAAGAATACATACCCAACGTGCTCGAAATGACGGGTAAGTCGCCCGTAGAAGTGAAGCGCGTGATGATAATGGGAGGCAGCCGCATTGCCGTGCAACTGGTGCGCGCGGCGGCTGGCCGCTACAAGTTCAAGATTATAGATAACAACAAGGAGCGTTGCCAGCAGCTTGCCGAGTCGTTGCCCGACTGCAACATAGTGCATGGCGACGGACGCGACGTGGAATTGCTGCAGGAAGAGGGGATAGGCGACTGTGAGGCATTTGTGGCACTGACCGACAGCTCCGAGACCAACATATTGGGCTGCCTTGCCGCCAAGGAGTTTGGCGCAAAAAAGACGATTGCCGAGGTAGAGAACATACAATTCATATCCGAGGCTGAGGGTCTCAATATAGGGTCGGTAGTCAACAAGAAGTTGCTCGCTTCGAGCCGCATATTCCAGTTGATGCTTGACCGCGACTCAAGCAATTCAAAGTGTCTTGCGCTTGCCGATGCCGAGGTTGCCGAACTGGTGGTGAAGGAAGGCGCGCGCATCACACGCGACGCGGTGATGAACCTCAACCTGTCGCGCGACATGACGATTGCCGGACTGGTGCGCGACGGCAAAGGATTGCTCGTGAAAGGAAACACTCGCATACAGGCTGGCGACCATGTGGTAATCTTCTGCCTGCAAGGTGCGTTGCATAAGATGGAAAAACTATTTAAGTGACGGCTTGTGGCTATGAATGTAATATTCAGGAAAAAATCGCTGATAAACCTGCCTGCGATTTTCAGGGTGCTCGGGTGGCTGCTCATAATGGAGGCATTGTTCATGGTAGGGCCGTTAGTGGTAGGGGTAGTGTATGAAGAGTGGGCAGCTATGGAGGCTATGCTCTATTCGACGCTGATTACTGCCGGCTGCGGCGCATTGATGACTTTCGGGCTGAAACCCAAGAGCATGGACATGCACAAGCGCGAGGGGATATTGCTCACGCCAGTGGTGTGGATATTTTTCTCGGCATTTGGTATGCTGCCATTCTTCTTCACCCATTCGATAGGTGACGTGGCATCGGCTTTCATGGAAACGATGTCGGGATTTACCACGACAGGGCTAACGGTGATTGCCGACGTTGAGGTATTGCCCAAGGCGATATTGTTCTGGCGTTCGGTTATGCACTGGGTGGGTGGCATGGGTATCATCCTGTTCTCGCTTGCCGTGTTGCCCATGCTAAACCATTCCGGCGGAATGCAGTTGTTCAACGCCGAGGTGACTGGGATAACCCACGACAAGTTGCGGCCGCGCATCAGCTCGACGGCAAAAAGCCTGTGGATGGTGTATATTTCCCTCACTGGAATGTCGTGTGCAATGCTGTGGGCTGGGCCTATGGACTTTTTCGACGCACTGTGCCACTCGATGAGTGCCTTGTCAACCGGAGGGTTCTCGACCAAAAATGCAAGCATAGCTTGGTGGGATTCGACTTATGTAAATATTGTAATCGTAGTGTTCATGTTCCTTGGCGGAGTGAATTTCGCCTTGATTTACCACGGGGCGAGGGGAAACATAAAGGCTCTGACTTCGAATGCGACTTTCCGCTGGTATATTGGCACGGTGGTTGTGGCAGTGTCGATGTGTGTGGCATACATAATGCTGACTGGCATTGACAACCGTGGAATAGAGCGTGTGACACTCGATGCATTGTTTACATGCGTATCGGCGATGACCACGACAGGTTTCATAGTAGTCGATTTTGAACAGTGGGGGCAATTCGTTATTATGGTTTTGTGCATAATAATGTTTTTCGGCTCTTGTGCCGGCTCAACGTCGGGAGGAGCCAAAATCGACCGAATGGAATTAATGGCAAAGAACATAAAGAACGAACTTTACCGAGTGTTGCACCCCAACAGCGTGGTCAACGTGCGCATCAACCACAAGGTGGTGCCTCAGGAGATAGTCACCAAGGCAGTCGTGTTCCTTGGCATATATGTGTGCATCACGGCAATCGGAACATTGGCTTTGGCTGCGCTCGATTATCCGTTGCAGGATGCATTTTTCTCGACAATCTCGGCACTGAGCAATGTCGGACTTGGCGTGGGTGATGCCACTGGCGGTTGCTATGCGTCTTATTCCGAAGCAGCCAAGTGGATAATGTCGTTGTTGATGCTGCTTGGCCGTCTTGAGCTGTTCACGGTGCTCGTTGTGTTCACATCGCATTTTTGGGTGAAGTGACACTGTGTGCAGTCGCAGTTGCGTGAAGCTAAAAACAATGAGCCAACACTTGCCTTGATGTTGCTGGGCGGGTGTTGGCTCAATTTGTTGGTAACAATCGTTAGCGTCTCGTGTGTATTTGATGCTTCTGCCGGAGCTGCCAGTTATTGTTTTTTGCCGTGTTAATGTTCCAATTAATGTCTGAACAGTTTGGTGGAAACTGTAGCTGTGTTTCTGAACTAATTTATGAGCAGGCTTGATAATGTGTATTAGGAACTAATTTGGTTTTGCGTTTGCAAAAATAAAATGGCGGCATCGTGCCGCCAAGCAAGTTGGTTGGGTATATCTATCATTTTGTCAAAAAGATATACTATTTTGTCCTAATAGATAGATAAAGTGCTTGTAAATAACCGCTATATGCGTTTTGTCAATGTCTTGCGGAATTCGGTTGGGGGCATGCCGAAGCGTTTGCGGAAGAGCCGGTTGAACGTGGGGATATTGGGCAATCCGCACGATTCGGCTATGGCGTTGATGGTGTATTCGGGATGGTTCTCGAGTTCAGCCACTGCATATTCGAGACGTTTTCGGTTTATGTAGTCAGACGTGTTGGTGTATTCGTGCTGTTGCAACACCTTTGCGAGCCGGTTTTTGTCGGTGTGGGCGATGCGCAGCAGGTCGTCACGTGTCAAATTGGGGTTCAGGTATAATTGTTCCTCGTTGACACGGCGTTCGAGATTCTCGAATATTATGTGGTTTTCGGAGTCGGTATCAGGCTGTTGCTGGCAGTTGTCATCGCTGCCGCCGGCAGGAATGCTTGGCTCGATGGCAACGGTCTTTGCCATTTGCAGCTTCAGCGTGTCGAGTTCGTTTTTGTAGGCAAGCAATTCTTGGATATTGCCAACCAGAACCGAATTTTTTTTCTTTATCAGCCTTGTGTACCGCAGTTGCCGTTGCAGCAGGATTAGCAGCAATATCAATGCAGCGCCGCTCCCTACGAGCCATGCGTTGCGTATCTTTATGCTGGAGGTTCGTTCTGACAGCTCTTTTTCTTTCTTGTGTGTTTCGTATGCAGTGGCAAGTTCCTGTGCCGAGCTGCGCTGTTCCCGCACCTTCAAGCTGTCGGACACGGCTGCTGTGCGGAAGTAATATTCGGCAGCAGGCTTGTATTGCCCGGTTGTATAATACAATGAACCAATCGACTTCAGCACCGAGCGCATGTGGTAGGTGATGGTGTCGCCGCGGCTTTCGAGTTTTTTTTCCTGGGCTTTGTATATGTCGAGCGCTTCGTTGATGTGGCTTGAGTTGGCAAGGAAAGGGGCGATAAGGTAGTCGTCGGCAGTGTAGTCGGGAGCAGCCGTCTTCCATTTGCGGTATGCCGCTTCGGCTTCGTCGTTTCTGCCGAGGTTGTACAGTATAACGGCTTGTTGGGCATACAATGTTTTCAGTTCCTTTGCCGCCAAATTGGCAATTTCGGGTTCGGCATTTGTCGATTCGGTAACAACGCGTTCGAGTGAAGCCAATGTTGCCAAGGCATCTTCATATCGCTTGTCGCGCTGTTGCATTATTAGCAGCGTGTTGTAGTTGTATCGCAGGTTGTCGTATTTGTAGTCGTAGTCGCTGCGTTCCATAATGGCAATTGCGTCGTATATGAGCTTGTATCCTTGTTTCTTGTCTTCTTGGTAATATATGAGTTTGCCCATGTTGAACATTGCCACCGATTCCATCGCCTTGTCGCCGTTGGCACGGGCTTCGTCGAGCAGGAGTTTTACATATTTTGTAGTGTTGCGGTCGTCGTGCATACCGTCATAACAAGAAATCATGCGGTGTAGCAGGCTCATGTGTGCATCGGCATCGGCTTTCACCGAGTCGTTGTCCAGAGCTGCGAGGTATAGGACAACGGCTTCATCGAAGTAGTGGTTGTTATACCACAAGTCTCCTTCGAGCAAGTCGAGTTCATGCTTGGGCAGTTTGTTTTGTCGGCGCATTTCGTCGATTATCTGTTTTGCCATTTCCGCATCGGTGAATGTGAATTGGTAAACGCTCTCTTTGGTGAGCAGGCTGTCGGCGATATGTTTTGTGTCGGCCGAGGTTGTCGCAGCACGTAAATGGCACAATGTGATGCAGATGGCGACAGCAGCCAACCGGCAATAGTATAAAAAGATGTGTTCTGCAATAACTTCTGATGTTTTCACTTTTTGGATAAAATTATATGTGTGTAAGTAATTAGGTTGTAGGCGTTCCTCTTTGATAAATTAGCCAATGTGCATTTTGTGTGTTTTTGGCATGAGCTTGATTGGACAGTCAAGTTTTTTGCTGGCGCAAAACATTCGGACGGATAAATTCAAACAAGCTCGGATAGTGGTACAAAAATACAATTTTTGTTGCGAATTGTTATTTATTTGTTTCAAAAAAATTATTGTTTTCTAAGAAGCTGCTTAAATTCTTACGGGAAAAATTCTTCAAGCAAAGTCGTCGAATAGTTCTTTGTTAGTGATTCGAGCCACTTTTCGGTCGATCCCGATTGTTATTCCCGACATTTGGTACACTGAATTTACGAAAATAATAATCGAAACTTACTCGAAAGTTTACCTCAAATCATTTTGAACAAAAAAAATTTAAACAGCTTTTAATTGTGCGACGTTTGTTTTGAGGTTAGCCGAGATTTGTGTAACTTGCCGTAGTTTTTTACAATAAATTCACTTATTTATTTCAATTACATGAAGATGAACCTAAAAACACTTGTCGCCGCGTCGCTTGTGCTGCTGTGCAGCGTGGGCGCATTGGCAAAGTCAAAAACGACTACAACAGACGATGTGCGCATCGACCCTCCATATTGGTGGGCAGGGATGAAGAACACGAGTGTACAATTGCTGGTGCATTCGCCGCAGATACGCGATGCCGAGCCTTCGGTGAGCTATCCTGGAGTGAGTATCGACAGCGTGGTACGGTTGGAAAGCCCTAATTACCAATTGATTTACTTGAACGTCGCCCGTTCGGCTACTCCAGGCAAGATGGACATATTTTTCAAAAGTGGTAAAAAGTCGAAGACGGTGAAGTATGAACTGAAACAGCGCGATGGCGTGCAGCCCACTCCATTCACGTCGGCCGATGTGCTGTATTTGATTATGCCCGACCGTTTTGCCGATGGAGACACTGCCAATAACGATGTTGCTGGGTTGAAGTTCCGTGTTCCAGTTGACCGCAGCAACCCGAGTGGACGTCACGGCGGAGATTTGAAGGGTATCGAGCAGCATTTGGGATATATCGACTCGCTTGGTATGACCGCCATCTGGCTCAATCCGGTGCTCGAGAATGATATGCCTGGCGGCTCATACCACGGTTATGCTACTACCGATTATTATCGTGTTGACCCTCGATTCGGCTCTAACGAGGATTATGCCAATTTCATTGCCAAGGCGCATAGTCGTGGGCTTAAAGTGGTGATGGACATGATTTTCAACCACAGTGGTAGCGAGCACCCGTGGATGCACGACATGCCTTCGCGCGACTGGTATAATCACCCCGATGGCGACTTGATGACTAATTTCCGTCTTTCAACTATCAATGACCCTTATGCCAGTGATTACGACTATGAACGTTCGGTGAAAGGGTGGTTTGTTCCATCGATGCCCGATTTGAACCAATGTAATCCACATGTGATGAAATATTTGATTCAAAATTCTGTTTGGTGGATTGAGTATAGCAAGATTGACGGCATACGCATGGATACTTATCCATATGCCGACATGGAGCCTATGGCGCAATGGATAAGGGATGTGCAACTGGAGTATCCTGGATATAACATAGTGGGCGAGTGCTGGTATGGCGACGTAGCAGGTACTGCTTATTGGCAGGCTGGGAACCGCATGAATACTACCAACCCCGAGTTGCCTACTGTTATGGATTTCCCGACAATGTTGATGGCAAATAGCGCATTCTTTGGCGATACACAGGAATATGGCAAGGGCATGAACGAGATATACAACCGATTGTCGCTCGATTATCTCTATGCCGACCCGCAAAAGGTGCTTACCTTCCTCGACAACCACGACACCGACCGCTTCTTGCTTGAGAAGCCTATCGACCTCGGTTCGTGGAAGCAGGGGATTGCGTTCCTGCTCACCACTCGCGGCATTCCGCAAGTGTATTATGGCACCGAGTTGCTGATGTATGGCGACAAAAAGCGCACCGACGGCGATATTCGCCTCGATGTTCCTGGAGGTTTCCCTGGTGATGCTCGCAATGAGTTTGTCGCCTCGGGTCGCAGTGCATTGCAGAATGAGGCTTACGACTTCATGAGTCGCCTTGCCAAGTGGCGGCGAGGCAACGATGTGATTGCACGCGGCAAATTGAAACATTTCATGCCCGAGAATGGTTTGTATGTATATGAGCGCAGCCTCGACGGCAAACAAGTGGTGGTGATAATGAACGGCACCGGCAGGCGACTCGACATCGATATGTCGATATATAGCGAAGTGATGAAGTCGGGTTCGGTATATCACGATGTGGTAACTGGCGAAGAAGTAACAATTTTGCCAAATATGTCGTTTGCACCGCGCGCCCTCTACATCTTGGAATAATTCTTTTCAAAATAACAGAACCGAGCTGCTTGTGCTATTGCATGGCAGCTCGGTTTTGTTGTATATTGCATTTTGTGTTGCGAAGTTGTGTACTTTTTGTTATATTGCTGTCCGCTAAAAACTCTTGGTCAAGCTGCAATGTGTTGATATATAACAGATTACAAGCAGATTCGGCTGGGGTAGCTTATCAATAGATACAACCTTGATAATTAGATGTTTATATATGTTTAGCGGACACCAATATTTGTTTTACAATTTTTGTACCTCGTCGATAGAAAGACCGATTATTCGGGCAATTTCGTCTATTGGCATTCCGTGGGCTTTCATTGCAGCTGCAGCTTCTTTCAGCCCTTCAGCTCTGCCAGCTTTTAATCCTTCGGAGCGCCCTTCTTTCAGTCCTTCAGCTCTGCCGGCGTTACGTTCAAAGGAGAGGGTTGCCAACATGTCGCGATACACCTTTATGCTTTCGTCGTACTTCATGCGGTCTTCTTTGCTCATGGAGGCAATATCAACAATCTGCTCTAATTTCTCGAAAACCGATTTTCGGGCCTTGAAAGGCAATCGTTGCAAAGTTTCCATATTTTTCAGTACATAAATCCAACGTTCAAAATCATTCTCACATTCATCTTCCTCCTTAGTGAATGCCGGCAATTCGAGGAAAATGTATTTCACCTTGTCGGAAAACAGCTCGTGCGTGTCGCAATAGGTGAGAGTGACATCGGAGCGGAACTTGTTCCGTCGTGACCCCGACAGCTGGAAATTCATGAAAAACACGCCATACACGGCTTTCAAGTCAAATTGCCAGTTGCCGCCACGCTCGCCTTGGCGGGCTATCGCTCTCGACAGATAATATAATGCCCTTTCTTTGAAGTAAGTCTGCTCCTTGTTTTGCATCTCGACGATGAATTCCTCGCCGTTTTCGGCAGTGCAGTATATGTCGTAGATGACTCCGCGGTGGCTTTGGTACTCGGGAAGCAGCTCCTTATCGAGAAACTGGATATCCTTTATCTGTTTCTCTCCAGCCAGCAGGCTGTTCAGGAAGTCAATCAACAGGTCTTTGTTGATTTCCTGCCCGAATATGCGCTTGAAGCCAGCATCAGTGAATGGGTTGATAAACCGTGCCATAGTCTTGGATGAAATGAATGTATTGCAAATATACTGGTTATTTGCATCTTTGCAAAATATCGTGGAGGTGAGTTTGTGCAAATAACGGTTGCTTATTTAGAATTGTTTTAAATTATTGTGTGTTTTTTTGCAGGTGTGTATATCTTTGCACACAGAAAGAAAAAAAATGACAAAGATATATTATCGATGACAAAATTATCAGAACTTAAGACAGGCGAGGAAGGAGTCATTGTCAAAATCGTGGGGCATGGGGCTTTTCGCAAGCGTGTTATCGAAATGGGATTTGTGCGTGGGCATGAGGTGAAAGTGTTGCTCAATGCTCCGTTGCGCGACCCTATCAAGTATAAGATTCTCGACTATGAATTGTCGTTGCGCCGTAGCGAGGCCGATCTTATCGAGGTGGTCAGGAATGGCGACGGCGTTCAGTATGCAGTTGACCGTGAGCCGACGACAGTTGAAGATGAAGATGGTGCCACAGCGGCGCAGGCAGGACGGCATAGCCTTGAACGTGCATCAAACACTATCAATATAGCACTTATAGGTAATCCGAATTGCGGAAAAACATCGCTTTTCAATGAGTTGTGCAACGGGCATGAACGAGTGGGCAATTATAGCGGAGTGACTGTCGATGCCAAGGATGGGCACTTCGACTACAAGGGTTTCCACTTCAAGGTGGTTGACTTGCCCGGAACATATTCGTTGTCGTCTTATTCGCCCGAGGAGAGGTATGTGCGCAAATATCTCAACGACGAGGTACCCGATGTGATAATCAACGTGGTGGTGGCATCGAACCTTGAACGAAACTTGTACTTGACAACCGAGCTAATCGACATGAACCGCAGCATGGTGATTGCACTCAATATGTATGACGAGATGCAGGCTACGGGTGCCAGGCTCGACCACGAGAAGTTGGCTGGCATGATAGGTGTGCCGATTGTACCCACAGTGTCGAAGTCGGGGCTTGGGGTACACGAGTTGCTTGATACCGTAATACAAGTATTTGAGAATACGTGTAAGACCGTGCGCCATGTACATGTCAACTTGGGGCAGGAAGTGGAAGAGGCTATAAAGCTGCTCAACGTCGAAGTCAAGAAGAGTGAACTGCCAATTGCCCAGAAGTTTGCACCTCGATACATATCCATCAAGTTGCTCGAGAACGATGCCGAGATTCTCGAAGAGATGAAAGACGACCCGGGTTTCCCGCGATGGAAAGAAATACGCGACCGTGCCGTGGAGCATATCGAGAGTGTAGGCAACGAAGATATTGTGTCGGCGATAGCAAGCGAGAAGTATGGTTTCATATCGGGAGCGTTGAAGGAGACCTACCAGCCCGAGACTTCGGCTAACGAGCACAAGACTACCGACATAATAGATGCCGTTGTCACCCACAAGCTGTTTGGGTTCCCCATATTCTTGCTTATAATGTGGTTTATATTTTGGGCTACATTCGAGCTTGGTAATTACCCGATGGACTGGATTGATGCCGGGGTGGGGTGGCTTGGCGACACCATCAGGGAGATGATGCCGGCTGGCCCGTTGAAAGACATGATTGTTGATGGCATAATCGGTGGCGTTGGCGGCGTTATCGTCTTCCTGCCAAATATCATGATACTGTATTTCTTCATCTCGTTCATGGAAGATTCGGGTTATATGGCGCGGGCGGCATTCATCATGGACAAGATAATGCACAAGATGGGGTTGCACGGCAAGTCGTTCATTCCGCTCATAATGGGTTTTGGGTGCAACGTGCCTGCAGTGATGTCGTCGCGCATCATCGAGAGCCGCAGCAGCCGTTTGATAACGATGCTTATCATTCCGTTCATGTCGTGCAGTGCGCGGTTACCCATCTATTTGTTGCTCGTGGGCACGTTTTTCCCTCGCAACGGGTCGCTGGTGATATTCTTGCTCTATGTGTTGAGCATCATAGTGGCTGTGCTTACGGCAAAGTTGATGCGCAAGACCATGTTCAAGAAAGACGAGACGCCATTTGTGATGGAATTGCCGCCATATCGTGTGCCCACGCTTAAAGCATCGTTGCACCACATGTGGGAGAAGGGCGAGCAATACCTGCGCAAGATGGGTGGCGTGATATTGGTTGGCAGCATCGCCATTTGGGCGTTGAGCTATTTCCCCCGCGACTTTAGCAAGAGCAACGAGGACATGACCGCCGAGGAGCTTGTGCAACAACAGCAGGGTAGCTACTTGGCTTCGATAGGGCGGTTCTTCGAGCCTGTGGTAGAGCCGCTTGGTTTCAATTGGAAAGGCTCGGTGGCACTCATAAGCGGTGCGACGGCGAAGGAAATCGTGGTATCGACGCTCGGCGTGCTTTACTCGGGAGACAGCGAAGCCACCGAGAGCCTGTCGCAACGTATTGCCGAAGTCAATCCCGAGACTGGCAAGCCCGATTTTTCGCCTCTTGTAGCACTTAGTTTCATGGTGTTTGTACTGCTTTATTTCCCGTGTATCGCCACTGTGGTGGCTATTTCGCGCGAGGCTGGAAGCTGGAAGTATGGAATGTTTACCGTAGTTTACAATACGGCAGTGGCATGGCTGTTCTCGTTCCTGGTTTATCAGGTGGGAATGTTGTTCGTCGCATAGAGTGACTTGATATTGTGAAATAGACGTGAAATTATTTTGACAGATTAAAATTGTTGTATAATTTTGAGAAACAGTTTCGGGCTGTAAGTGCCTTGAGGCTGTTTCTCTTGTTTACGGCAGAGTGTGGCACAATCTTGTTTACGAAAACATTTTTCGGTAGTAGATGAAATACTATGTAATCATAAATAACCAGCAGTTTGGTCCGGTTGACGAACAGCAGATGCGGGGAATGGGCATTAATCGCGACACGCTTGTGTGGCGGGATGGCATGCCGCAGTGGTCGCCTGCCGGTGATTTGCCCGAACTTGCGTTCCTTTTCACAACCCCGCCTTCTCCTCAATTCCCGACTATGTGGCCCGGGTCGGTGGCAGGGCTTGTGCTCGGCATATTTTCCATTCTTTGCATTGAAATGCCTGTTATCGGGCTTGTGTTGGGATTTATCGGAGTTCAACTCACCAAAGACAGTTACCGTGAATATCGCATGTCGCCCAAGAAATACACTTCGGGCGGAATGTTGGAGGCTGCCTACATAATGTCGCGTGTCGGTTTTTGGGCTGGCATAGTGGTGACTGGCTTGCTTGTACTGGGGATTTTGGTTTATGTGTTTGCCTTATGTTTCGCAGCCGGTGCTGTCGGATCTTTGGTTTATCATGTATAAATAAATTGAGATAACTATGAAATATTACGCAATCATCAACGGACAACAAATCGGTCCGGTTGAAGAATACCAATTGAAAGAGATGGGCGTGACGAAAGACACGCTTGTGTGGCGTGAAGGTATGCCGCAGTGGCAGGCGGCTGGTTCATTGCCCGAATTGGGGTATTTGTTTATCGGAGTGCCACCTACCCCTCCAGTTCCTCCTGCCATGATGCCAAAGACGTGGCTCGTGGAGTCGATACTTGTCACCCTGTTTTGCTGCTTGCCTTTGGGCATAGTGGGCATAGTGAATGCAGCTGGAGTTAGCTCGGCTTATAATATGGGCAACTACAACGAAGCCATGCAGAAGTCGGAAGCTGCCAAGAAGTGGACTATGTGGGGACTTATTGCAGGCTTGGTAGTAGGGGTTTTGTATGCCATATTTTATAGCCTGATATTAATCGGAGCCTTTGGCGGATATTATTGATATTGCCGCAGAAGGAAGGGCTATGCGTCGGACAGTTGTTGCAAGATGTTGATACTCAATGTCTGTTGTTGCTATCCGTTTGATTGAATAATTAAATAATTGTGAAATCATGAAATACTATGTTTTGGTGAATGGGCAGCAGATTGGCCCGGTAGAGGAGTCGCAACTATTGTCGATGGGCGTGACCCGCGAAACACAAGTGTGGAGAGAGGGAATGGCACAGTGGCAGGCTGCCGGTACAATTCCCGAGTTGGGCTATTTGTTTGCATCGAGTGGCGGCTATACTGCTGCTGGCGGTTATGGCTCGGCTGGCAATGCCGGTAACGCCATGTATCCTTGTCCGAAGACCTATCTCGTGGAGTCGATACTTGTTACCATATTCTGTTGTGTGCCGTTTGGCATTGTGAGCATAGTGAATGCAGCTGCGGTAAGTTCGGCATATAGTGCTGGCAATTATCAACTTGCAGTGCAAAAGTCGGAAAATGCCAAAAAGTGGGCATTAATAAGCCTTGCCTGCGGCATCGTGGGCTTTGTAATTGGTTTTATCGCAGGATTGTTGGGTTGAAATTCAGCACGAAACGCATTATTGGCTTGGCGCGACATTGTTTTGTGCCAAGCTGTTTTTTTGTGCATTGCCGAAAAGTTCTTAATTTTGTATTGTACAAGGTTGTGCCTTGTGCGATGTGTAAAATTAAATAGCTGGAACTATGGATATTAATAAAATAGATTATCCGCAATTTTTCGACCTTGTGAGCCGTCGCTATTCATGCCGTGGTTATGACAATGCACCAGTGTCGCGCGATATGTTGAATGCTATTGTTGAGACTGCGCGACTGGCGCAGTCGGCTTGCAACCGTCAGCCGTGGAAATTCTTGGTTGTCGATACGCCAGAACTACGAGCCGAAGTGGTGAAGTGCTACAGCCGCGACTGGGCTGCCGAGGCGCAGGCATTCGTCATCGCGCTGGGCAATAACGGCGAAGCGTGGGTGCGTCCGAGCGACGGTCACAATAGCATGGACATCGACGTGGCGATTGCCTGCGAGAATATGTGCCTTGCTGCTGCGTCGCTTGGCTTGGGGGCTTGCTGGATTGGCAACTTTGATGTTGCTGGATTGCGCAAAGCCTTTGACATTCCAGCCGAATGGACGCCAGTGGCGGTGCTTTCGGTTGGCTATCCAAAGCCATCGCAACCAGTACCCGAAAAGAAGCGGAAAAACATTGACGAAGTAGTGAAATGGGGAAAATTCTGACACATGCCATCTGTGTGGCGTTTGCCTTGATGCTTGCCGTGGGGTGTTCTTCCAACACTTGCCGCGACAACGTGAGTGCAATACCGCAAGCCTCGTTTTATTCGAGCTCGACGCAAAGTGCCATTTCGATTGATTCGCTCACGGTGTATGGCGTTGGTGTACCTGGCGATTCTGCCATAATGCGCAACGAGCAAGCCTCGCAGGTGCATCTGCCATTCAGGGGCGGGGTTGAAAGTTGCCAGTTTGTGTTCCACTATGAGCAGCAGGCATTGTCTGACGAGAGACTTAACGACACGCTCACGTTTAATTACACATCGATACCCATGTTTACTTCGGTGGAATGTGGGGCGATGTATTTTTATGAAATAAGTGCGTATTCCTGCACCAATCATCTCATCGACTCGGTGAGCTTGGTTAGTGCCAGTGTTTCTAACGTGGAGGCTGAAACGTTGAGGATTTATTTCCGCACCTCGAGCGGCAGTGACGACGAGAATGCCGGCGGAGGTGATACCACGGAAGGGGGCGTGTCGTAACAGAGATGCCAGTCATGCAATCCCGGAAGATTACGCCTCAACAGGCGTTGACCCGTTGCGAAGCGTTGTGCGCCCGCAGCGAGCAGTCGTCGGGCGACATTGCCATGAAGCTCAAGAAGTGGGGATTGTCGCAAGCCGACGTGGCTGCGATATTGCGGCAGCTTGAGGGCGACGGCTATGTCGATGATGCACGATATGCGCGGGCATACGTGCGCGAGAAATTCCGTTTTGCCGGCTGGGGCAGGGTGAAGATAGCCTATGGCTTGAGGCAGAAATCGGTTGACAACAATGCCATTGCCGAGGCGATGGACGAAATCGACGCCGATGAATACGTGGCTAAGTTGGAAGCATTGCTTGGCAGCAAGTGTCGGACGATGAAGTCGCGCGAGCCGATGCAGATGCGGGCCTCCCTGTTGAGGTTTGCCGCGCAGCGTGGGTTTGAAAGCGGCGTGTCGGTGGCGGCTGTTAACAAGGTGATGGGAAACAGCAGTGATGTTTTCGACGATTAGCAGCTTTGGAATTCTGAGGGCTTGCCCCAGAGGATACTTTTCGTAAAAAGAAAGCGGTTTCTTAATGCCATGACGAATGATTAAAATATTGCAATATATTGCCGACTTGTTGTTTCCGAGGCTTTGCCCCGTGTGTGGGCGAGCATTGAACGCCGGGGAAAAATATGTGTGTGCGCTGTGCATGGCAGAGTTGCCTCGCACGGGGTATCACAAGATTGAATTTAATGCCATGGAGCAATTGTTTGCCGGCAAGGTGCCTGTGGAGCGTGCCACGGGTTATTTCTTTTATGAGCGTGGCAGCCGTCATGCGGCGATATTGCATTCGCTGAAGTATCGCAACCAGCCATATTTGGGCAAATGGATAGCCAGCCAGTTTGCCAAGGAGATTGCAGGGAGTGGATTTTTTGAAGGCATAAGTGCCATCGTTCCAGTGCCGTTGCATCGCAGCAAGTTGGCAGCGAGGGGCTACAATCAAAGCGAATATATAGCCCGAGGCATTGCCGAGGTGGCTGGGTGCCCAGTGTTGCCGTTGGTGAAAGCGGTGAAGGGGCATGAGACGCAAACGAGCAAAGGGCAGCACGAGCGGCTGCTCAACACTGTGGGCGTGTTCAAAGCCAGTGCCGAAGCCAAACGCTTTGCAGGCAGCCACATACTGTTGGTCGATGACGTGGTGACAACTGGCGCAACCCTGTTGGCGTGTGCCGAAGCAATGAAATCCAGCGTTCCCGACATAAAAATCTCGATAGCAACCCTTGCAGTAGCAAGAAACGCATTTTAGCTCAGTTAGCAGTAGTCAATTAGTAGTTGGTAGTGGGGCTACCATAATTATACAATCATGACACGCATCCGTTAGTTTTGGGCGAGCTTTTCTTTGAGGTAGTGGCCGGTGTAGCTTTGGGGGCAGGCGGCTACTTCTTCGGGGGTGCCTGTGCACACTACATAGCCACCGTCAACACCGCCTTCGGGTCCCATGTCGATGATGTGGTCGGCGCATTTTATCACGTCCATGTTGTGCTCGATGATGAGCACAGTGTGCCCGTTCTTGAGCAGTTGGTTGAACGACTGCATGAGTGTGTTTATGTCGTGGAAGTGCAACCCAGTGGTGGGTTCGTCGAAGATGAACATTGTGGGCACTTGCTTCTCGCTGCTGAGGAAGTAGGCGAGCTTCACGCGCTGGTTTTCTCCGCCCGAGAGGGTTGACGACGACTGCCCGAGCTTGATGTAGCCAAGCCCGACATCTTGCAGCGGTTGCAACTTCTTGACAATCTTCTTTTCGGTGCTGCTGTTGCCTTGTGAGAAGAACTCGATTGCCTCGTTTACGGTCATGTCGAGAATGTCGCTTATGTTTTTGTGGCGGTATTCCACTTCGAGTGCGCTGCTGCTGTATCGCTTGCCGTGGCAGCTCTCGCATTGCAGCGTGATGTCTGCCATGAATTGCATTTCGATGGTTATCGTGCCTTCGCCCTTGCACTCTTCGCAACGTCCGCCGGGCGAGTTGAACGAGAAGTAGCCGGCGTTGTAGCCCATCTGTTGCGACAGTTGCTGCTCGGCATATAGCTTGCGTATCTCGTCGAATGCCTTGAGGTAGGTTGCGGCGTTGCTGCGCGTTGACTTCCCGATAGGTGTTTGATCGACAAATTCAACGGCTTCGATCAACTTCAGGTCGCCACGCAGCTCGGAGAATGTGCCGGGTGCTTCACCTCCCTCACCGAGGTTGCGCATGAGTGCACGGTAGAGAATGTCTTTGATAAGAGTCGATTTGCCCGAGCCGCTCACTCCCGTCACCACGGTCATCACGCCGAGCGGGAATTTCACGTCGATGCTTTTCAAGTTGTTTTCGGCTGCGCCCTTCACTTCGATATAGTTGCGCCACTTGCGTCGCAAAGCTGGCACGGGTATTTTCCGCTCGCCGGTGAGGTATTGCAGCGTGTAGCTGTCGGTTGCCGACTGCAGGTGTGCCACGTCGCCTTGGTATATCACGCGTCCGCCGTGGCTGCCCGCCTCGGGACCTATGTCGATGAGGTAGTCGGCTGCACGTATTATTTCTTCGTCGTGTTCCACCACCACCACGCTGTTGCCTATGTCGCGCAAGGCTTTAAGCACATTGATGAGGCGGTCGGTGTCGCGCGAGTGTAGCCCGATGCTCGGTTCATCGAGAATGTAGAGCGAACCCACGAGGCTGCTGCCGAGCGAGGTGGCGAGGTTGATGCGCTGGCTTTCTCCGCCCGACAGGGTTGACGAAACGCGGTCGAGCGTGAGGTAGCCAAGCCCGACATCGAGCAAGAACTTGATGCGGTTGCGTATCTCCACCAGCAGTCGGTGGGCTATCGTGGCATCTTCCTTGCTTAGTGTGAGGTTCATGAACCAGTCGTAGAGGTCGGTGACAGGCATTCTCACAAGGTCGGTGATGCTTGCGCCGTTTATCAGCACGTAGGAGGCTTCGCGTTTCAGCCGCGAGCCGTGGCATTCGTGGCAAGTGGTCTTGCCGCGGTATCGGGCGAGAAGCACGCGGTATTGTATGTTGTAAATCTTGCTTTCGATGTAGCGGAAAAAGCCGTCGATGCCCGGGAATTGCTTGTTGCCGTGCCACAGCAGTGACTTTTGCTCTTCGGTAAGTTGGAAATAGGGCTTGTGTATTGGAAAATCGAGTGGAGCGGCTATCTTGATAAACTCGCGTTTCCAATCGCTCATTTTTTCTCCGCGCCAGCAGAACACGGCATCGTCATACACCGATAGCGTCTTATTGGGTATAACGAGGTTCTCGTCGATGCCTATCACTTTCCCGAATCCCTCACACACGGGGCATGCCCCGATGGGGTTGTTGAAGTTGAACATCAGGTCGGTTGGCTCTTGGAACGTGATTCCGTCTGCCTCGAAGCGTGTGGAAAATTCAAGTTCCTTTATGCCGTCGGCAGCCCACACTTTCACGCGGCACTTGCCGTGTCCTTCGAAGAAGGCGGTTTCGATTGAGTCGAGCAGGCGCACATCGTCTTCGTGGGTATGTGTTACTGCCATGCGGTCGATGAGCAAGTGGTAATGGCTTGCATCGGGCTGTTGGTCGCCGTTGTTTATGACATCTTGTATCGATATGAACGAACCTTCATGCTCGAGGCGCGAAAATCCCTCCTTGGTGTATATGTCCAATTGCTCCTTCAGGCTGCGCCCTTGCGGCACGTCTATGTCGGCAAGCAGCGCGAAACGTGTGCCATCGGGGTAAGAGTTGATTGCAGCCAGCACGTCGGCAGGGGTGTGCTTCTTTACTATCTGGTGGGAAATGGGGGAGATGGTTTTCCCTATGCGGGAAAAGAGCAGGCGCAGGTAGTCGTAAATTTCGGTTGACGTGCCTACGGTGCTGCGTGAGTTGCGAGTGTTCACCTTCTGTTCGATGGCAATTGCCGGCGGCAACCCTTTGATGAAGTCGCATTCGGGCTTGGGCATACGGCCAAGGAACAGGCGGGCATAAGACGAAAGGCTCTCGACATACCGCCGCTGCCCTTCGGCATATAGCGTGTCGAACGCCAACGACGACTTGCCCGATCCCGACAAGCCCGTGATGACCACCAATTTGCCTCGTGGAATGGTGAGGTCGATGTTTTTAAGATTGTTTACGCGTGCTCCCTTTATTTCGATGTCTTTTTCAGATGCCATTGCAAATTCCTAAATAAGCCCACAAAGTTACAAAAAAACACAGTAATAAGTGTAGGCAGATAGAAAATTACCCGGCAGGGCAAAAAAACAGACATGCTTTACGCCCGACTGTTACTATATATTCGATGATATACTTCTTCCTCATTTTTTGAAATGACGTGCTTTTAGTTCAGTAATCATGTTCTCATTGTTTTTGGAGGAATGGAAGCGTTTGACTTTTATTGGTATGGAATCCTGTACCTTGCCTCCCCAATCCACTTTTCCAGTATAGACAATCCTGCTTTTCCAATACAATGTACCTTCGATAAAAAACGTATATGTTCCAGCAGAGACACGGTTGCCTTTATCGTCAGTTCCGTTCCATTGGTAGGTTACTATGCCGTTACTTGGTGTCGCGCCCGTTATGGCGTCGATCTGCGTAGAAGACAAGGTTTGGGGCTTTGCCTTGCTTACCCATACAGGAATGGCATCTTTACGATACTCATATCCTCCTTCCGCCGTAAACGAGGTGGCATACAGGGTTCTTACCAATTGCCCCGTTTCATCTTCTATCCAAATGGCATATTGGCTGGAAGCAATGCCGCCACGTTGCAAGCGGAAAGAAATCTCCAACCGTTCTCCTGCGGAATTTTCGTTTGCATCTTCCCTGTCTTTTGCATACGAGGTGGTGCAACTTTGCAGGCAGACGCAGGCAGCAACCAGAATAGTATAAAACAATCTTGTTTTCATAGGCTTTATTCGTCTAATTCATAGCAGTTCAATCCTATTTCCGGAACATAAACGCGGGTGATGGAGGTGCCGAAATCTTCCACCACGAACTCTCCGGCTCCGTTCAGTGTAGCGGCAAGCAGATGCCCTGCTAAGGCAGAATAGTCACTACGTCCCACGGTGATGTGTAGATGGAGATAGGGTTTTTCGTTCATCTGGGAAATGTTTCCTGTCAGGTTGGCAATCTCCATTTGTTCTTGGAAGGTCTTATCAATGTATTTCTTCGTATGCGGGTTAAAGAAGCGGAGGGTCAATTCATCAATCGCCCCTATTCCATAAATAGTTCCCGACTTGATGCCTCGTTCGTCACAGAAAGTGTTAAGGACTTTGACGATTTCTGCACGATTTTGAATACTGACAACATATTTGTTGCCTATTTGCTTATAGGTGTACATATCTTGTAGATTTTGTGCGCTTGCCGGAATGAACAGCCATCCGCAAAGCAGCAGGATAGATAAAAGTTTTAATTTCATAATAGTCTGTTTTAAAACAGTTGAGACGATAGTTCTGGCGTTGGTCTTGATGCCAGTATGGATAAGGCTTTTCTGCCTTACTGACGGTATCGAGGCGTTGCATCTGTTCTGCCGTAAGTTTCCAGCCTACCGCACCGAGGTTTTGGCGGAGCTGTTCTTCGGAACTTGCTCCTATGACGAGGCTGCACACCGTGGGGCGTTGCAACAGCCAGTTCAAGGCGACTTGCGCCACGGTCTTTTCTGTTTCAGCAGCCAATTCGTCCAATACATCCACAATATCGTACAGGCGGTTGTAGGACACTACATTATCCCTTACGGGCGCACCGCCACGCGCCACCCTTCCGTCCGTCGGTACGGGATTGTTTCTGTGGTAGCGTCCTCCAAGACGCCCAGCGGCAAGCGGACTCCAGACCACTGAGCCACCTGCTGGTCTATGCCAAGCGGCATCAGTTCCCACTCGAAGTCGCGATTAAGCAGCGAGTAATATACTTGATGCGCCACATAACGACTCCAACCGTGCCGTTCGGACACGGAAAGCGACTTCATCAGTTGCCAGCCTGAGAAGTTGGAGCAACCGATGTAGCGTATCTTGCCTCCCGCCACCAGGTCGTCCAATGCCCTGAGCGTTTCTTCCACGGGCGTGTTGGCATCGAAGCCGTGGATGTAGTATAGGTCGATGTGGTCTGTGCCAAGACGGCGCAGGCTTGCTTCGCACGCCTCTATCAGGTGGAAACGCGACGAACCTTCCTCATTGCGACTTTCACCCATGGGAAATGTTCCTTTGGTGGCGATGAGCAACCTGTTACGCTTTCCGGCAATTGCCTTGCCCAATATCTCCTCGGCAAGTCCGCGCGAATATATGTCAGCCGTGTCAAACATGTTCACCCCGGCTTCCAAGCACATGTCCACCATGCGTGTGGCTTCCTTTACTCCCGTATGCCCCCAGCCCTCGAAACCGTGAGTGCCGCCAAATGTTCACGTTCCCAAAGTCAATGCCGGAACAAAAAGTCCTGAACCATTCAGTTTACGGTATTCCATAATGACATAATATTTAAATGTTCTACAATTCAATTATTTCATACAAGCAGCATAAACACCGACACACAAGTGACGGCAGTCGTGAAATAGCGGAATCCTTTTTCCGGCAACTTCTTGACTAATAAAATGCCAAACATGCCACCCAACAGTACAAAAGGCACTGTGCAGCTATCCAAAAGAAGTGATGAAACAGTGATATTGTTCCACGCCAATACCTGAACAGGAATTTTCAGATAGTTTATCACTAAAAAGAACCATGCATTAGTTCCCACAAAGCTGTATTTAGGCATCTTGACCGATAGCAGGTAAATAGCCATTACAGGTCCTGCGGCATTTCCTATCATGGTAGTGAAACCGCCCAAAAGTCCGAAAAGCGGACCATACCACCAATGTGACGAAAGCCTGTTTTCTTTTCCTTTCCATTCCGACCACAGCATGACAAGCAATACCACGCTAAGGCATCCTCCCATCAGATGTTTGAATTCTGTCGGTGGCACAATCTTATCCACCAGCAGTGCCACAGCAAAGCCAGCCAAAGCTGCCGGAAGCAGTTTGAACACATATTTCCATTCCGCAATGCGCCGGTAGTATAGTACGGCTATCAAGTCCGCCACGCATAATATTGGTAGTATCAGCCCGGTAGAAGGCTTTGCCCCGAAAGTCATCGCCATAAGCGGCACAGCCAATAGGCTGATGCCCTGAATACCAGTTTTTGACATTCCTATCAGCATTGCCGAAATGAAAAGCATCCACCAATCAGTGGGGGATTGTATCCACATAGAGAAATCCATCGGTCTATTGCTTTGATAATTCTAAGACTTTCATCAGTTCTCGCTTCATGATGTCGGCATCCACATCTTTCCCCGTCCAATATTTTATTGCTATCATGGCTTGGTAAACAAGCATGTTCATTCCGGGCAGGACATGTTTGCATCCATTTGCCAAGGCATCTTTCAGTAAATGCGTATAAACCGGATTGGGGATACAATCAGCCACTATCATTTGTGGCTGTAATGTGTCAATGCTGATATTGAGACGCTGTTCCACGTTAGGATACAAGCCCACGGGAGTTGCGTTGATTATGATGTCTGTATCAGAATGAATGCCGAATGCCTGATTCCATGGTTGGAATGAAGCCATTGCCGATGTACGGCTGTTCAGTAAATCAGCCAATGACTTTCCTCGTTCACTTACATTCACTATAATTATTTCTTTGGCTCCTACCAGAGCCATTTCTACGGCTATTGCACGTGCTGCCCCGCCTGCGCCGAAGATGACAGCCTTTTTACCTGGTATGGATGTTATTTCCGAGATAGCCTTGACAAAACCTTTTCCATCGGTATTTTCACCCGTTGTTTTCCCGTCTGGATCGATTACGACCGTATTCACCGCGCCGATAATCTGTGCAGATTCACCAATTTGGTCCAAATATTTCATGACTTCCACTTTGTTGGGAATGGAGCAGTTGAATCCCCTCCATCCCATAGCCTTGGCACCTTCAATGGCTGCGTGTAGATTTTCGGGGCCTACTTCGCAATTGATATAACGGTAATGCAGTTGATGGTGGCGGAATGCAGCTTCCATAATAGCGACGGTGGGGTTTTCTGCCGCAGGTTTTGCAAACGACCCAAGCAATCCGGGCAGAAAGTCGGGCGAAAAAATCTTTTGTTCCATAATGTCCATAATACCAATCTATTTCATTTCGTTTGACGCTGCAAAGTTAGCGGCAAAAAAAGAAACTCAATTCCATTATATTTGCAATATTATCCATTATATTTGCAGCCGAAAAAAATACTGGTATGCCGATATTAGAACGTAAGATTGTACATAACATGGCGACGGTATGTAGCCATATTTCCTATCCTCGCTTTGTGCTCCCCCTGCACAAGCACGTGGAGTATGAAATCATGCTGTTCACACAAGGCAACGGGAAACAGTTTGTCGGTGAAGGCGTATCGGAATACAAAGCCGGAGATATAGCCCTTATAGGAAGCAACGTACCTCATCTTCATCTGTGTCATACTAAGCTAAATTCTACATCTGCAAACAACCCGGAAGACGAATGGAGTGCAGGTGAAGCCATACAGTTCAGGCCAGATATTTTCCCAGAACAGATGAAAGACATTCCTGACTATCGTTTTATTTATGATTTGCTACAGAAAAGCCAATATGGAATCCGTTTTTACGATGAAGGATTGTTTAATGCAATGTTGGAGATGGTGCAGGTATTTGATTTTTCCGAATATACTTCACGGCTTATCTGCCTGTTTCGTATGCTCGAAAAATTGCACGAAAGCAGGCATTTCAAACTGCTCTCCGACACTGCATATAATCAAGCGAACCATATTCCTGATGTGAAAGAACCTGTTAATAAAGTATATGCATATCTGTATAATCATTTCAAGGAAAAAATCACCTTGGAGGAAATAGCGGAGTTTGTCAAACAAAACCCTTCGGCGTTGTGCCGGTATTTCAAGCAACGCACTGACAAGAGCATTTTTCGATGTTTGGCAGAGATACGGATTGAACACGCATGCAAATTGCTGGCTTATTCAAAAATGAATATTTCACAAGTAGCCTACGAATCGGGGTACAACAGCATCACTCATTTTATTGCCCAATTTGAGAAAATTACCAAACGTACACCTTCGGAGTATAGAATGCAGATAAAATTGTGAGAATACTTAAATGCAAAGAACAGCGGGCTACAAATCTCCTGTACGTCTCAAAGAGGTGCGGACTGTTCGGCATACCCAGAACGGCTTTGCGCTTGATGTCGGTAAGGCAAAAAACAGACAGTCCTTTTTTGCTTTACGCCCGACTTTCACTATATTTGCGGTGTGGACGAGGCGTTGTTGTCGCGTTCACAAGACATTTTGGAATTTAAAAGAGGCGTTATGCTCGTCTTGTAGTTTGGAAACGTAGGAAATTTTCAAATCAGATACAAGGATTAGCATAGTGGTTCTCACGCTATAGCGTGGGCTGCCATTACTACATCTGTATCTAAGGTTTCCTACGACCTCCAAACTACGGTGTGGCATTGTAGCTCCACGCTTCGTGTATTTATAAATGTCCTTTTGGTAGCTGAGGGGCAATGTTAAAATCGATATTATGAAATGTAAGGTGTTAATTTTAAGTGTGCTTTTTTGTGCATTGACGGTGGCTTGTACTTCTGGGCAAAAGAGTGAAGAGATGAAGGTGACAGAGGTGGCAGTGAAAAATGATGTTCCTTGTGATGTGAATTTTGAGCTTTACGAAACGACCAATATGTGGACGTTTATAAAGCTCGACACAAGAACTGGGCAAATGTGGCAGGTCCAGTATGATGTGAGTGGAGATAATAGGGTTGAAGTTGTGTTGAACCCAACTCCTTTTGTTCAGAGCAATGACTTGGTAGATGGGAGGTTTGCTCTGTATCCAACAAAAAATATGTTTACGTTTATTCTTCTCGATCGCGAAGATGGCAGGACTTGGCAGGTTCAATGGTCGATTGATGAGGAAAAGAGGCTCGTGCTGCCGATATTATCAGTTTAAGTAACGCTAAATAATAAATAATCATGAGAAAAATTTTTCTGTTTATTTTTGTACTTTTTGCCACAGTGGCATTTGCGCAGGTGGAATCGGAACACATGAAGTTTAAAGGGATTCCGATTGACGGAACTGTTGACAGTTTTATCGGCAAAATGAAAGCCGAGGGATTTAAGTACCTCGGGAAGCAGGATGGTATTGCGATGTTTGAAGGTGACTTTGCGGGCTATAAAAATTGTAATGTGGGAACTATGACCCTTGATGGAACAAACACTGTGAATACAGTCGTTGTATTGTTCCCGATGTGTAGCGACTGGGCTTCGCTTGAGCGCAATTATATGTCGATAAAAAACATGCTTACTAAGAAATATGGTGAACCCACCGACTGCATTGAGGAATTTCAGTCGCTATATGGACCTTATGATGACAATGAACGGTTCTATGAGTTAGGAATGGGCAGATGTACTTATGTTACTGGTTTCCAAACGGAGAAAGGAAGTATATCAGTGGAGATGATGAAAGTTAACATGTTAGAAGCTACCGTAAAATTGCAGTATTGGGATAGGATTAATACCGATGCGGTGAGAGATAATGCTATGGACGATTTGTAGTGATTTTTAGTGTGGCAACTTGTTATTTGAGATTTTTGACGATACCAGTGCTTGCGGTTTGAACTAATCGGTTGCCCGTTGGACCTTGCGGTCCAAGTTGTTGTGTATCCCGAAAGTCTAATGAAAGGGTCGTGTCATTGCTCAGTGCAGAGCTTGACACGACCCTTTTATGTATTGTAGTTGTGTTTGTAACTTTTCGGTGCTGTTATTTTTTTACTATTTTTAGGGCGGATTGTTGTTTGCCGGTGGTTGTTACTATGTAGATGCTCGGGGGAAGGTTGCTTATGTTGAGGGATGATGTTGGCGATTGCGCTGCTACAGCCCCCGAGGTCGTATATACTGTTATGCTGTCGGCTTGGGTAGCGGTTATGGTATTGTTGCGGAACAAGATATTGTTTCCGCCGATGCTTGTCACATCGACCGCGGAGGTGGCAGGCAGCTCTTTTACCGAGGTGGCATCGATGCTGAAATAGAAGTCGCGGTTTGCCTCGATTGAATAGTCGGGTAGTTGCGAGCCATTGTTCCAGTTGTTGAAGATGAGGTTGTAGTTGCCCGAGTCGGTGTCGAGTGCAAACACCTTGTAGGTGGTGCCGTCGATTTCGCGTTCGTCGATATAGGTTTCGCCCGGCCATTCGCCAAATAGTTCACTGTCGCCCCAGGCGTACAGTCCGAGCGATTCCCATCCGGTATTGTCGATGACATATATGTAGTGCATGGCTGTGGGAACTTCGGGCAATTGTGCCGAGATGGTGAAATTGTCGATTGCAAGTGCCATTGCGGCGTTGGCGGCATCGCCGCTTGCAACCGATATGTTCCACGCAAGGTAAAGGTCGCACATTCCACCCATAGTAGTTGGCAGCACGTTGCTCACGGAGATGGTTTCGCCAGGCACGGTCTCATATCCGGCAGTTTCGCTGTCGGGAGCAAGGTAGGTCATGAATTGTTCGCCCGCCGAAGTCCAGTTCCTCCCGTCGATTGAGTAGTAAAGTTGGACGGTAAATCCGGCAGGGTTTGAACCTTTGCGGTATTTCTCGATATCGTAGCCTACAGTCACGTTTTCAAGGGTCTTTTTGCTGGAATTGAAAAGGTGGGCATACACATTGACTGCACGCGTGCCACCATCAACGCCTGTTGTGATTCCGCCCAATGCACGGTCGCTGCCATCGGTGTCACCGAAGTTCCATAGTCCGTTTTTGGCATTGGATGGCAACGACGTGCCTCCGGCATATTGTGTGTTTTCCATCGCCACGGGGTAGGAGCCTAACGTGCGCGGAGCAACTGTTTGTCGGTCGATGCGCCATGCTTCGGGCAGCTGCGCCTCGGCGGCATCACCCATCGAATCGAAGTTCTCGCTTGCCGACAGGCAATCTTCGTCGAGTGTAATCGACGGGTAGGTGATGACTACTGTTTCGGCTTCGGCAAAATTGCCCATGGTGGCAGTCACGGTGAAGTCTCCAAGTGTGCCATCGGCTGTGAACACGTTGCCGGCCGACAATGTGCCGCCGCCGTCAACGCTCATCGTTATTTCATCGGGGGCGTCGATTTCCAGCCCATATTCATCGAGCACTTTTAACGAGAAGGTTATAGTGCCCTTGTTGTGGTCAACATAGTTGGTGAACCCCGCCATTGCGCTTGAGGCATATCCTATCATGTCGGTAGCTTCCTCGTCGGTCACCGATGTTGGGTGGTAGGTAATTGTTGAAGCATCTTCACCGAAAATGAGCTGGTATTCCATGCAGGCAGCCATGTAGGTTGCTTTAGGAGTGGGGTGGCGGTCGTCGAGGAACAGCTCGCTGCAGCCTTCTGCGCCGTCGGTGTCATACACTTCTTGATAGGCGCGTGCCACGGGGCATACCACTACTCCAAGCTCGCGTGCCACATCGAGGTAGTTGCGGTTGAATGTATCGTTGTAGCTTGTGAAGTTGTTCCAGTCTCCAGCGTATGCCCAGTTCATGGGCAATATTATGATGGCGTTGGGATTTGGGCAATATTCGCGGATGTAGTCGATCCACTTTTTCACCGATGCGCGGAAAGTTTCAACGTCGGTGCGCGGCAATGAGCTTTGTTCCTGCAATATTATGTGGCTCCAAGCGTCGGAACGGACTAACATCTTTGCCGACGGTGTGCCGTCTTCGGCAAGTCCGTCGCCTTCATTCCAGTGCGTTTCGAGCGACTTGCCCAGCAGAGTGTGCTTGGTCCACACGGCATCCTTGCCCATTGCCGCGGCAATCTCGTTGAACATTGCGTCTTGGTCGTTGTAGTAGATGAGGCTGTTGTTGAGTGATAGGATTTTCACTTTCTCGGGCAAGTGTGGAACGAGAATGGTCGAGGCTGGGAGCAGGCTTACGTCGGAGATGGCTGATGCCACTTTTGCCAGACTATATTCGCCTGTGCTTGTGTTGAAAGTGAAGTCATAGGTGCCTGGTGCCGTTGACACATTGCCGGTGCTGCCCTGTTGCAATGTACCCTGAGTGTTGTCGCCAGTGAGGTTCTCGCCGCCTTGTGCGCCCCATGCGCCGCCCATGCCGAGGCGTTGGTATATTCGCCAGTGACTGAATCCGTCGGACGATGCCGGCAGCGATATGCGCCCCTTGAATAGCCCGTCTTGCTCGTCGAGCTGGAGTTTGCCAGAGTCGTCCATATAATTCCACCCGTTGTTGTCGCCGATTACATATACCGAGGTCAGCCCTTCGGTGCTGTTGTCCGACTCAAGCAGCAGTGTCGCCCCGTTGTCGTCGATGGTGAGCACTATGCGCTTGCATTGGTAGGCATTGCTGCCACATGAAATGTTGTCGTTGGTTCCAGTTACCAAACCGTAAGGTTGGTCCATAAGAATGTTGGTGCCGTTGGACCCATAGTTGCAGTCGTCCGACCAGTCGGCATCGGCAATTTTGAAACTGCCAGAAAGCCTTTTGTCGTAAAGGGCATATACACCGTCGCCGATGATGCCAAATTCCCAGTCGGCTTCGGGGTTCCAGCTGTTGATATCGCCGCGCAGATATATGCCAGAAGGTTTCGGGGCATCGGGATCGACATAGCCGGTGTAGTTTTCGGGGTCGGTGATTTCTGTCACGCTTTCGTCGGTAGCGCACAGGTAGTAGTCGCGAGCTTCGCCGATGGAGAATTGCGGCAGGCGAAGGTCGGCTGTGTTGTTTATTTCTATGTTGAATGGAGTGGCAGCTGCGCTGTATTCGTAAGCCTTATATTGCACGCCGTTGACCTGCCAGTAGCCCAGTTGCGCCGTGCCTGGGTATTGCCCAAACACGCTGCCCGTGGTTTCATACACTGCAGTCTGCTGCCAGCCAGTGTTGTCTTCTACATATATGTAGTGCTTTGTGTCGTCCGAGCCGTAATTGGCAGTGATGCTCACGTTGTCGATGGCCAACCCTGGGGCTGCATTAGGGCTTGTTCCTGATGCCACGCTTATGTTCCATGCCAAGTAGATGTCGGCATTGGCATCCACTGCGGCAAGCAGATTCTTGTTGCTCACCTGCGTGGTGGATATGGGCACGTTTTCGGCTCCTGTGGTTTCACTATCGGGCGAGAAGAAGGTGTAGAAGTCTTGTCCGCCGCTTGTCCAGCTTTCACCATCGGTCGAGTAATAAAGTTGCACCACGAAACCGGCAGTGTTAGCCCCATAACGGTATTTTTCTATGTCATAGCTTATTTGCAGTCGGTCGATGGTCTCGCTGTCGCCGTTGTGCAATTTCGTCATCACACTCACGCACCGTGTGCCGTCGGCCACGGTGGTTGACAGTCCTCCCACAGCACGGTCGTTTGGGTCGGTTGAGTTGCCGAAGTTCCACGTACCGTTTTTGGCGTTGCTGGCAAGGTTGGTTCCGCCGCTGTACATTACTTCAGTGGCAGCGTCTTCAAATGTGCCCACTTGCCGAGGAGAGTCAAGGTTGCGGTCGATGCGCCACTCGTCGGGCAGGGTTAGTGTGGCTTGCTGCGATGCAGCGTCCCACATACTGTCAAAATCTTGTTGTACGGTGGGCTGTGATGCCGTCAGTGTGGCAGACGGCTCTTGCCCTGCAACGTTTGTCGCAAGCAAATTGCTTGTTATTACGATGCACGATAATAGTTTCTTTAGATTCATAGTTTTGGTATTAATAAGTAAATGTTTCCAATAGTAAAAAAACGATATGGGCAATTGACCATATCTCGTTGATACAAAACTATGAAAAGCAGAATCGTTATTTATGAGTTTGCAATGAAAATGTAGTTGTTTTAAATTTAGATTATGTTGGTTATTAGGAGTTTAATGCGTTTTTGCGCTTTTAAAAATGTAGATGGATAGTATTGCACAATTCAGCACAATTCCATCACTTGGTTTTCAAAATCTTCCCTGTTTATGGCTCGATTCTTCATCTTGGTGCGGTAATTATAGATGGTGGAGAATGAGCAACGCAAGAACCCTGCCACCTTCTCGCTGTCGTGTATTCCTAACCTTGTGAGGGCAAATATGCGTAGTTCGGTGTTGAGTCTCTGCTCATTTTTCAGCTTGATTTGGCAATCGGGTTGCAGCAACTTGTTGAAATTGTCAACGAATGTTGGGAACAGGTGCAGAAATGCCTGGTCGAACTGGGCATAGAAGTCGTCTATTTCCTTGTCGATATGGCGGTTCGACATCACGGCACTGTATAGCGAGTCGAAGTTGCGTTGCGCTGCAATCTTTTGCAGATTGTTTCGGTAGCTCTCCATCTTCGACAAGTATTCCGAACACAAGTTGATGAACAGCGTTATATACTCTTCTTTTATGCTGTTGGCTTGCTGCAATTGCTTGTTA
>CASEAQ010000011.1 GCA_949285735.1 uncultured Bacteroidales bacterium | reverse complement strand
GTGTGGTGGGAGATGTTTATCGGTAACCAGCGCACGTGGGCTTATAGCGACTATTACAAGGCGAAGCCTGGCATAACCGACTATTCCAAGCTCACACCCAATGGACGCCATGCCGCCAATACTGCCAATGTGAAGCGGTATATCGACTTCGCAGCCGAGAATGGGTTGCAGTCGGTGCTCGTTGAGGGGTGGAACGAAGGTTGGGAAGACTGGGCAAGTTTCATGAAGAATCGCCAGTTCCTTTTCGACAAGCCTTATCCCGACTTCGACGTTGACGAGTTGCAGCGTTATGCCGCCGAGCGTGGCGTGAAGCTGATGATGCACCACGAAACTGGGGCAAATGCAGCCGACTATGAGCGTCAGCTCGACCGTGCCTTCCAGTTTATGGTTGACCACGGCTACAATTCGGTGAAAACCGGCTATGTGGGTGCGATAATTCCGCGTAGCGAGCACCATTCGTCGCAATGGATGGTCAACCATTACCTATATGTGGTGCAACGTGCTGCCGACTACAAGATTATGGTCAATAGCCATGAAGCCGTGCGTCCGACGGGGTTGTGCCGCACCTATCCCAACTGGCTTGCACAGGAATCGGCTCGCGGCGGTGAATTTGAGTCGATGGGTGGCAATCCGCCGGAGCACACAGCCATATTGCCCTTTACACGCTTGAAGGGCGGACCGATGGACTACACTCCGGGATTGTTTGAAACACGTCTCAGCTATTATGGCGAGGGGAAGGACGGACAGGCTGGCACGACGCTGGCACGTCAGTTGGCACTCTACCTCACCATGCCCAGCCCCTTGCAGATGGCTTGCGACCTGCCCGAGAATTACAAGCGTTTTGCCGATGCATTCCAGTTTATAAAAGATGTTCCGGTTGACTGGAGCGACAGCCGCTACCTCGAGGCCGAGCCGGGCGACTACATCACAGTGGCTCGCAAGGACAAGAAGTCGGACGACTGGTATGTGGGTGGCATTACCGATGAGAATGCCCGCACAGCCGAGGTGGATTTTGGGTTCTTGCCCGAGGGAATCGATTATGTGGCAACGATTTATGCCGATGGAAAGGACGCACATTACAAGGATAATCCGCAGTCTTACCAAATCACCACCAAGAAAGTCAACCACAAGACGCGCATCAAGCAGAAGATAGCCCCGGGCGGCGGTTTTGCAATGCGCCTCGTTCCACAAAAGTAAAGAATAGGAATCTAATCATAGGTATATATACATTTGGGTAAAAAACAAAATTAACCGAAAGTCAGTGTATTGTAAAGTGGAAAGTGCGGCATCGCCCGATGCCTCCTTTCCACTTTTCTTTTTTAGGTAGGGATGATATTATCTTGGGTAGAGACGCGATTCATCGCGTCTAAGGGTGTGTAATTTATTGTGTTGGCGCGTTTTAGACGCGATGAATCGCGTCTCTACGGGGGATGGTGCAAGTGTGTTGTGTGTCAAGGCTTTGTGGCGGTGACGAAGCGAGGCAAGCCGCAGTAGTCGGGGAATGATTGTGCTGCCGTCAGCCCGTGGTGGGTGAGCAGTCGGCAGGTTTCGACGGGGAAGCGGCTGTTGATTTCAAGGTATAGCTTGCCTCCCGGGGCGAGGGCGCGGCTGGCATATTGGGCAATGGCTTGGTAGAAGAGCAACGGTTGCTCGTCGGGAACGAACAGCGCGCTGTGTGGCTCGTAGTCGAGCACGTTGTTGTGCATCGAGCTTTTTTCGCTGTCGGCGATGTAAGGTGGATTGCTCACTATTATGTCATAGAGCGGCGCGGAGGGTGGCGGTAGCGTCAAGATGTCGGCTTGCTCGAACTTGACGTTTGCACGTAGTTTCCGTGCATTCTCGCGGGCGACGGCAAGGGCGTCGGTGCTGATGTCAATTGCCGTCACCGAGGCAAACCGCAGCGCGAGGGCGAGCGAAATGGCTATGCAGCCCGACCCGGTGCCGATGTCGAGCACACGCAGGTCGGGGGTGTGGTTTTCATCAACAATCATGTCGATAAGTCCGGCAGTCTCGGGGCGTGGAATGAGTGTGGCAGGTGTCACGTTGAAGTGGTGGCCGTAGAAGTAGGCATCGCCAAGAATGTATTGTATTGGCTCGTCGTTCATAAGCCTGTCGGCAATCGACGAGAATTTGTTGGCGACGAATTGCGGCATCTTGCTGTCGCTGTGCAAGATGGCATCGACACGGCTGTAGTTGAGCAACTGGTCGAGCATGGCAAGTTCTATCCCCTCTATTTCGCCTTGCGAGTAGTGTGGGGCGAGCCGCAGTCTTAGGTTGTGAAGTATTTCGCGAAGAGTCTTTTCCATAAAATTGTGGTACAAAAATACTGAGTTTGCGGCATATAAATATACTACCGGGCGTGTGGTTGCGTTTTTTTTATTATGTTTGTACTAACTAATGAAGTTTTTAAGAAGTTATCAGCTTCTTTACAAACCACTTTTTCGTAAAAATTAAACCACTTTTTAATGGAAAATATTGTGAAAATATTGGCTGTGTGGGTGGCAGTGGTCAGTTGCTGGTTTCCTGTAGCAGCCCAAGTGGAGAATGACAGTATCAAGCGTTTTGATCGCGCGGCAAGCAAGCCGGCATTCCGAATCACCTATGCAGGAGTACCGGTAATAATAGGCGGATTGGCTATTTATGGAGCCGACAACAATTTGAAAGATGCTACGAGTGGCACATTTGCCCGCCACTACGACACGCAATATGAGGACTATCTGCAATTTACCCCGGGCGTTGCGCTGCTTGCGCTGAAACTGAGCGGTGTGGAGGGGCGCAGTTCGTGGCCGCGTATGATTGTTTCAGATGCGTTTTCGGGGGTGATGGCGTTGGGTGCGACAGAGATTCTCAAACGCTCGGTGGGCGAGATGCGGCCAGATGGTGACGATAACCGCTCGTTCTCATCGGGGCATACAGCCATTTCATATATGCTTGCCACGATGCTCCACAAGGAGTATGGCTGCCGCAGCCCGTGGATAAGCCTTGGCGGCTACACGGTGGCGACTGTGACAGCGGCAAGCCGTGTGTTGCACAATTGTCACTGGATGAACGACATAGTGGTAGGGGCAGGTATTGGTGTAATTGCTACCGAACTTGGATACTACTTTGCCGACTTGATATTTAAAGACCGCGGATTGAGCGATTTGATATATTCCGACCCTCTCGACCGCTGGCGCAACCCGTCGTTCCTGTCAGCCGACCTTGCGATGGCATTGCCGCTCACCGAGTATCGTCTGCCGGGTGGAACTGTGAAACCCGCAGTGGGTGCAAACACTGGGTTGCAGGGTGCCTATTTCTTTAATCCCTATGTGGGAGTCGGCGGCAGTGGCGTGATGGCAGTTTCGCCCATCGAGTATAATGGCGCATTGGCGCAAGAGACTATGAACTCGTTGCGCCTGATGGCCGGAGCCTATTTCTCCTATCCTGTGTTCTCGCAGTTGCGGCTTGGGGCTAAGGTTGCAGCCGGCTACACATATTATGGCAATTGCCAGTTGACCGATGTCGAGATAGGTGGTCGCTCGACTGGCGGCATGGAAGTGGGCGTGTCGGCATCGTTGCTCACCGCCGAGCAGTTTGGTTTCCGCTTCTTCTGCGATTACGGGCTTGCCGGGTCGTATGTGTCGGGGCAAGACAAGGTTGCACAGTATGTGTCGGTAGGTGGCTCCGCCTCGATATATTTTTAGGTTTTACAGAAATTTGAAAATTTTACGGAAAGTAATGGGGTGTGGCTGTTGCCAATTGGAATATTTATGCTAATTTAGCGTGATATTTTTTTGAAATGGCATCAGAAAGTAGGTTTAACGATGAGGTTTTTGTGGCGCGTCTGCACAATGTGGAGACGTGTCATGAGGCGTTTACCGAAATCATTAACTATTTCAGCCGTCCGCTCTATTGGCAAATAAGACGCATGGTCATCGACCATGATGCTACCAACGACCTGTTGCAGAATACTTTCATGAAGGCGTGGAGCAATATCGACCATTTCAGGGGCGACGCCAAGCTATCGACATGGCTTTACAAGATAGCCATAAACGAGACTCTCACCTATATCTCGCGCGAGAGGATGAGGAACCAAGTGCCGATTGATGGCGACGATTCTTTCTTGGTCAACAATTTGGAAGCCGATAGCTACTTCGACGGCGACGAACTGCAACTGAAGTTGCAAAAAGCCATAAACGCACTTCCCGAGAAACAACGCCTTGTGTTCAATATGCGTTATTACAATGAGTTGACCTATGAGCAGATGAGCGAGATACTCGACACTTCGGAGGGAGCATTGAAGGCATCTTACCATCATGCGTTGAAGAAGATTGAACAATTTTTTTCGGACAACGATTAAACCTTCACCACTCTAAACAGTCAAATTATCGCAATGAGTAAAGATAAGAAAGACATATTGGCCAAGATTGGCAAGGATGCAGGGTTCCGTGTTCCAGAGGGGTATTTCGATTCTTTTGCCGAGAAAATTGTGAAAGAATTACCCGAGCCCGATGTTACGCCCATTCAGCCAGTTACGCGTTGGCAACGTGTACGCCCGTTTGTGTATATGGCTGCCATGTTTGTCGGTATATGGCTGATGATGAAGATTTTTGACGGTTGGGGTAGGCAAGAGCCAGGAATGTATAATCCTGAGATACTTGCCGGTTTCGAGAACGAGACCAACATCGAGTACTTGTTGATGAGGGGTGACATCTCGGAATATGACATCATGATGACCTACGAGGAAGATTCGGCAGCCGCCGACATGGCGACGAAAGTATCTCTCGGGGAAAGTGAAACAGAGAAATAAATCCACATTTAACCTATGAACCGTAGCATCTTTTCTTTGATTATTGCCTTGGCAGTTATGCCGCTTGCTCCGGCTTTCGCGCAGGAAGCGAGTGACTCGGTTACTGCCAATGACAGCCGCCAGTGGCTTGCCGACGTGAAGGACTACAAGTACCAGATGCTTGAACGCGAGGCACAAATGACCCCTGAACAAGCAGATAAGTTCTTTCCCTTGTATCAGGAAATGGAACACAAAGTGTTCAGAGCCAACCTTGAGGCACGCCGCCTTGAAATGCAAGTGTCAGACAACTTCGACAATGCCACCAGCGAGGAGTTGAGGCAGGCTGCCGATGCGTTGTCGAATGTTAAAATAAAGGAAGCCGAGATAGAGCTGGAATACTATCCTCAGTTTGCCGAAATATTGTCGGACAAACAGCTTTTCCTGCTCAAACGTGCCGAGACACACTTCGCTACCGATATGCTGAGGCACTACAACCGCAGCAAGGAGCTTAATTCGCAATGACAATACACAGCTTCAAACATAATACATACACACTTAACTAACTTTTTTCTACCAACCACTCTCCTCAATCCGATTACATCTCCCAGTATCGCCCTCTTGTCTAAGACTGGCAATACTTGGAGATGTGTCGTTTTTAAACCAAATCGGTCATTAGACCGCTCGAAGTTTTTTCCCTTTCTGAAGAAAAACTCTTTGGGTTTAAAGACAGGTTTTTAAAAAATTAACAGTAGTATTTTTAACCAGTAACCTAAAACGCTTTCTAACTAATAAAAAAATATGTTCAACCTCAATTTGAATGAGCTATGAGAATTTTAGTAATCAACGCAATTGTGACGTTGCTGCTTTTCGCCATTCCGTGGCTTGGCGCAGGCGCAGCCGACAATGTGCCTAATTTTAATTATCCGAAGACGGTTATGAAAGAAGCCGACAAATCGCTTGATAAGGCCCTGAAGAACGGAAATCACGCCGATGTGGTGAGGTACTTGACACAAAGCACCATTGCCGAGGCGCAAATTTCAAGCGACAATACTCCTGGCATTTTGAGCAAAATCGATAGTGTGGCGGCATTGGAGACCGACAGTGCAGCCATTGCCACGATGCACTACTTGAAGGCGGTGGTGTATAACTCTTACTTCGCAGCCAACGCCTATTCAATCGCGCAACGCAAGGCTGTAGCCGGCTCGACGACTGGCATCGATGAGTGGTGCAAGGATAATTTCCTCGAAGCCATCACCGAAAGCCTGTCGAAGGCGTTGCAGAACAAGAATGCCCTGCTCGCGACTCCGATAGAGGAGTATGTAAAGGTAGATGGCGAGCTGACGGCAACAATATATCCGACGTTGCTCGACATGATAGCCTACCGAGGCATAGAAATGCTGGAATATGTCGATAATTACAGGCGTGGCGAAGCTGCCTTTGGCAGCGATGCATCGAAGCGTGCCAATGAGTTTATCGACAGCACTTTCGACCTTCTCACTGCCGTGCATAAGACAGAAGCTGCACCCTATATAACAGCAGCATTGGCGCGCGAGCAGCGCAACCGCAATGGAGCAGGAACCCTCGGCGTTGCCAAGTCGCTATATGAACAGTTTGCCAGCGACCCGGCTTGTTTTATAGCCTTGGAACGATATGTGGGGCTGCTCGGCAATGACAAGGAG
This sequence comes from uncultured Bacteroidales bacterium, assembly GCA_949285735.1. Classification (GTDB taxonomy): domain Bacteria; phylum Bacteroidota; class Bacteroidia; order Bacteroidales; family Muribaculaceae; genus Avimuribaculum. The sequence goes on along the minus strand of CASEAQ010000011.1, from coordinate 52,300 downwards.
GCTTATAAGTTACTTAATGAATACCTCGACCGATTCCCCAAATCGGCATTTGCGCCGAATGCGCGGAATATAATCGGGCAAATTACACAAAAAGCAGTTGTATTGAATTACAAGACATCGTTCACGTCAGCCGACTCGATTGCCATAAAAGTGGAAGCCTGCAATGTGGCGTCGTGCAAGTTGCTTGTGTTCAGGGTTCCCAGCGACGTGGAGATGGACGTAAAGTTGACGCGCGACCGCAGCCGCTTGCAACTCGTGGCTTCGACCACGATAGAGCCGCAGGGAGTGGTGCCATTTGCCGACACGCTTGATGTGAAGTTGAAACCGCTGCCCTACGGGCGTTACATCGTGCTGCCCGACTATGACAATGCGCTTGAAAAGAGCGCAATCTATCCGCAGGAGTTCCGTGTTACCGACATATCGCTATTCCACACCAATAGCAACGGCGGCGTGAAGGTGTTTGCCGTGAATGCAATCACTGGCGAGCCGCTCAAAGATGTTTACATCAACAAGGTGACGAAATACGACTTGCCACAACCGGGGCGCGTGGCTGCCAACCGCACTAATGCCGAAGGCTACTGCTTGGTGAAGGACAGCGACAGCCGAATGCGCAACCGCGTGGCAGCCATGAAGGGCGACGACCGATATGGAATGGGTGTGTACATAAGCGAATATGGCGATTATGAGTCGAACAACGTGAGCGTGAGAATCTTCACCGACCTCGGGGTGTATCGCCCGGGCGAAACGGTACACTACTCTGCCATTTGCTACAAAGTGGATCGCGACAGCCGCAACGTGGTGAAAAACTTCCCTGTGGCGTTGACGCTTTATGATGCCAACGGCAAGGAGGTTGCCACCGACTCGCTCATCACCGACGAGTATGGGCGCGTGGCAGGGGAGTTTGCCATTCCCACCGACCGCATGAACGGCAGGTTCCGCATAGCACTTATGGGTGAAAATGCCTATATGTCGCATTTCTTCCCCGTGAGCGAATACAAGACGCCTACATTCTTCGTGGAGTTTGACGGCGACCAGCAGAGCTATGCCCGCAACACCGATGTGACCATTACAGGGCGTGCCGAATACTTCAGCGGTGTGCCGGTGTCGAATGCCGTCGTGTCGTTGCGACTGAGCTACCAGCAATGGAACTGGTGGTATCGCGCCGGGTTGGGTGTGCTGTCGTTTGTGCAGAATTTCGATGTCGTGACCGACGGCAAGGGAGAATTCTCCATCACCATACCCAAGGAGCTGCTTAACGACGAGGAGTTGCCCGGCAGGGTACAATTCAACCTCGAAGCCGCCGTTACCGACGATGCCGGCGAAACGCAGTCGGCAATTAAGCTCTACTGGATTGGCAAGACTCGCAGCATCGAAGCCACAGGAAGCGGCGACTTCACATTCGAGGCGAGCCGCGGTGTGATCAAATTGCCGATAAACGTGCGCACGTCGGACCCCGCCGATACGCTCATAGTGTGCAATTATGCAATATCGGGTAAAGCCGGCTTGAAAGGCTCGTTCCGCGCCAACGCGCCAAGCATCGACGTTTCGTCGCTGCCCTCGGGCGAATATAAGTTGAACATTACGATAGAGGGTGACAGCACGGTTGACTTCGATGCCGACATGGTGCTGTTCCGCCTCACCGACAGCGAGTCGCCGGTGAAGTCTCCGTTGTGGATTCCGCAGTGCCAGCTCTCGGTGAGCGACAAGAACGAGGCTTCGTTGTTGCTCGGCAATTCGTATGACGCAGCCCATGTGTATTGCATCGCAGCCACCAAGAAAGGCATTGTCAAGGAGACGTGGTTGCGCTATGACAAGGGATTGCACAAGTTTACGATAAAGATTCCGCAAGAAGAGGGCGAATATGTCGATCTCACGTTTATAACCTACAAGGAGAACCAGGCGCACACGTGGAGCCACCGCTTTGCTTCGGTGATGAATTGCGACACGTTGCACATCATGCCTGTGGCGTTCCGCGACAACTTGGTACCGGGCACGCCCGAGACGTGGCAGTTCAGGCTGGTGAACCAAGATGGTAAATTGCGCACGGGGGCGATGATTTGCGACATGTATGACAAAGCCCTCGACATGATTGAACCGCACCAGTGGAATTTCACTCCGCAAGGGTGGTATGGGCAGATTTACAATGTAGGCGTGAACTATGTGTATGGTGCCAACCTGTATGCCTATCTGGACTGCGTCACCGAAAAGACGCAGGCTGCAATATTGCCCGATCTTGACTTCTATGGATTGAACTATAACGGCAGGGTATATGTCAGGGGCGTTGGTGTTGCACCAGTCATGATGGCGAAGAATGCCCATGCAGAGCGCGAATATGCCTCAGCCGACTTAGCCCTTGCCGAGTCGGTTGTAGTGTCGAACGACGAGGTGAGCGAGGTCGAGCAGTCTGCTATTGCCGATGCCGGCGGAGCAACAGGCACTTCACAACTCGACAATGTGCAAATGCGCACAGCCGATGTCAAGAATGCACTGTGGCGACCAAGCCTTGTGACCGATACAGACGGCAACGTGTCGGTGGCTTTTGATGCGCCGCTGTTCAACACCACTTGGCTCTTCAAGGCGATTGCCTACACGCAAGACTTGCACACGGCATCGATGGTGCAGGAGGTTGTCACTCGCAAGCCGATAATGGTGCGCGCTTCGTTGCCGCGCTTCGTGCGCAATGGCGACAAGGCTACATTGTCGTCGATGTTGATGAATGCCATCGACTCGGTACAGCATTGCACTGCCGTTGTCGAACTCTTCGATGTCGAGACGGGCGACGTGGTGATGTCGAAGTCGTTTGAGAAGTCGCTCGATGCCCAAGGGTCGGTTGCCCTCGACATCGAATGGACGGTGCCTGCCGACGTGTCGGTAATCGGTTACCGCGTCAAGGCCGCAACGGCTGCATTTGGCGACGGCGAGCAACACTTGCTCACCGTGTTGCCGTCGGTGTCGCCCGTGATAGAGGCAACTCCGTTCTACCTGACCGACAATGTGACGTATGACCTTGCGCTCGAAGGCAAGAAGTGCGAAGGTGGCAGGCTGCTGCTGGAATTTTGCAGCAATCCGGTGTGGTATTGCGTTACTGCGCTGCCGTCGATAAAGCAAGACAGCTATCTCACGGCGAGCGAACTCATTCATTCGCTTTATGCAGTTGCCGTTGCCCAAGGTGTGGCAGCTTCGAACCCCGAAATAAAGGAGGCTGTTGACTCGTGGCTGAACGACGAGAACGATTCGACGCTCGTTTCCAACCTGTCGAAGAATGGCGACTTGAAGATAGGCACATTGCTTGCCTCTCCATGGATTAGCGAAGCCGACCGCCAGACGCTGCGTATGCAGTCGATAGGCGAACTCTTCGATTCGACGGCTGTGGCTGCCGAGACCAACAGGATAATCACCAAGTTGCGCGACTTGCAGATGAGCGACGGCGGCTGGACGTGGTTCTGGCACAGCGGTTGCAAATCGTCGCAATATGTCACCATGCAGGTGTTGCAACTCATAGGCGAGCTTAACCACTTGGGCTACTTGACTGATAATGTTGATATAAAGGCTATGTCGGAAAAGGCTGTCGCATATCTCGACCGTTGCATAGCGAAAGACTATGACCTGATGACCGACAAGGAACACCTGAGCGGCTTCTATGGCTATGTGTATGTGCGTTCGTTGTTCCCCGATTGTGATTTCACTACCGATGCGCGCAAGGTGTATGACCGCACCGTGAAGTATATGAAGAAGAATTGGGGCGAAGCTGCAGGGTTGAGCAACAAGGCTTATTGCGCAATGACGCTCTACCGCAGCGGCGAGCGCAAGACTGCCCGCGCCATAATGGAGTCTGTGCTGCAATATAGCATATCGAGCGACAACGGAATATATTGGGATAACTTCAACAATGGCTCTGACCGCGGTTTCGGCAAGGTGGCAGTGACTGCGACGCTCTTGCAGGCATTTGGCGAGGTGACCGACGACACCGAGACTATCGATGGCATCCGCAAATGGATGTTGCTGCAAAAGCAATCGACCGACTGGGGCAACAGCAGCATGGCTGCCGATGCCGTGTATTCGATATTATCGACAGGAACCGAATGGATTGGCGAACAAACGTTGCCGACAATCACGGTTAACGGTGAGACGCTCGACTGTGGCACTACCGACAAGTATCTTGGTTACTTCCGCAAGCAAGTGGAGCCGCGCGATGGCAAATTTGAATTGTCGATTGACCGCCATGGAGCAACAGCACCGGCATGGGGCGCGGTTTACCACCAGTATTCGGCAAAGATGGACGAGGTGAAGGCTGCCAAGACCGACGACGTGTCGATTGAAAAACAGGTGCGCAGGCTCGATGGCGGCAAGCTCGACAAGAAGGCTGTGCTTGCCGAGGGCGACAAGGTGCTCGTGAGGTTTGTAATTAAAAATTCTCGAGATTTGGAATTTGTCACCCTTAATGATGAGCGTGCAGCTTGCTGCGAGCCTGCCGACCAGCTTTCGGGCTACCATTATGCCGACGGCGTGGGTTACTACCTTGAGACAAAGGACAGCGCGACACGCTTGTTCTTCAACTACCTGCCCAAGGGTACCCACATCATCACTTATGAAGTGACAGTGACATCGGCAGGCACCTACAACCTTGGTGTGGCTACGATTCAGAGCCAGTATGCACCGCAAATCACGGCACACTCGGCTGGTGGCACAATCGAGGTGAAGTGACACAAACTGATAATGCAACAAAGAAGAGCCAATTGACCGCATGGGGCAGTTGGCTCTTCTCTTTTATGGAGGGATTCGGCGGGTTATATTTCTTCGCCGAGGTCGTCGTATTTTTGGAACAGGAAATCGTTGTATGGGAAACGCTGCGTGTGTATAATCTTGGCTTTCTCGTAAAGCAGCGATTTCAGTTCCTCGATGTTGGTGCGGTTCTTTGCCGAGATGAACACGCAGTTGGCACCGGCGCGGGCCATCCACGACTCTTTCAGCTCTTCGAGCGGAATGTTGCGGCGAGTGCGCGGCGTGAGGTCGTCGGCATCTTTGGGGATATAGTTGAATGCGTCAACCTTGTTGAACACGAGCACCATCTCCTTGTTGGCAGCGTCGCACACTTCGTGCAGGGTTTTGTTCACCACCTCGATTTGCTCCTCAAACTGTGGGTGGGATATGTCAACCACATGCACGAGAATGTCGGCATCCCTCACTTCGTCGAGTGTGGTCTTGAACGATTCGACGAGGTGGGTTGGCAACTTGCGAATGAAGCCCACGGTGTCGGTCAGCAAGAAAGGCAGGTTGTCGATAATCACCTTGCGGCAAGTGGTGTCGAGCGTGGCAAACAGCTTGTTTTCGGCAAACACGTCGCTCTTGCTCAGCAGGTTCATTAGTGTCGATTTGCCCACGTTGGTATATCCCACGAGGGCAATGCGCGTGAGCTTGCCGCGATTCTTGCGCTGTATCGTCTTCTGCTTGTCGAGCGAGCGCAACCGTTCCTTCAACAACGATATTTTGTCGAGGATTATACGGCGGTCGGTCTCGATTTGCGTTTCACCTGGACCGCGCATACCGATACCGCCCCGTTGACGTTCGAGGTGGGTCCACATTCGTGTCAGCCTTGGCAGCAAGTATTGGTATTGGGCGAGTTCGACTTGCATCTTTGCGTTGGCGGTCTTTGCCCGCTTGGCAAAAATGTCGAGGATAAGGCTCGTGCGGTCGAGGATTTTCACTTTCAGCTCCTTCTCGATGTTTGCCACCTGCTTGGGTGTAAGGTCGTCGTCGAAGATTACGAGCCCTATCTCGTTGTCCTCGACATACTGGCGAATCTCTTCGAGCTTGCCTTTGCCCACGAAAGTAGTGCTGTTGGGCGAGTCCATGCGTTGCAGAAACTTCTTTACCGTCGTAGCACCGGCGGTGTCGGCAAGGAAATCGAGTTCGTCGAGATATTCGTTGGCTTTCGCCTCCGATTGCGTGGGCGTGATTATACCCACAAGTACAGCCTTCTCGTTGAGGCTGTCGGTTATAACGTGGTCTTCAATCATGTGTTGGCTATTGTGTAAAACAAGCGAGTTGCACCTTCGACTCAAATAAATCGAGGCTGCAACTCGCAAAGATAATTCAATTGATAAAAATCGCGTTTATTTCTTTTCGACTTTGGTGTAACGCTTGTTGAGTCCGTCAACAACTTCCTTTGTAACGTCGTATTTTGCGTCCATATACACGCCCGAAGCCTTATAGATAATCATGTCGAAACCTTTTTGGCGGGCATATTCGTTGATGAAGTTTTCCACCGAGTCGTTGAGTTGCATATTGTATTGTTGCATTTCGTTCTGAGCGTCGCGTTGCAACTTTGCCATGTAGTTTTGAGCGTCAATCTGCATCTGTTGCAGTTTGGCTTGGTCGGCGTTGAAGCTCTCTTGTGTCAGGTAGCCGTTGTTTTGGTATTTGTTTTGGATTTCATTGCCAAACCGTGTGATTTCGGCTCCACGTTTTTGTTGTTCGCTGTCGAGCTGGTTTGAGCGGCGCAACATTGCTTCGCTAATTTCTTTGGCGAGGTTGTAGCTTGCCATCAATGAGTCGCCGTCGATGTAGCGGATAACCATTTTGCCATCTGACGCGGTATCGGCGGCTGGTGAGGCAGATGCGGCATTTGTGCCAGAGTTGCTATTAGTACAAGAAGCTGCCAACACGAGAGCGGCTGCTACAAAAACAGATTTTGCTAAGTGCCTATAAAGTTTCATTTCTGTAGGTTTAATTTTTTTCATTCTTCACTGGCGCAAGTGATGCCTTTATCTCTTAGGGCGCGGTTGCCATGTATGTGGGTATTGGGGAACTTTCCCCCTTTCACAAAGAATACCCTCACGCCCAAAAGCAGGACGCAGATGCCCACCAACACTATCGAAATCAAGACTAATTTCACTTTACCTCAAATTTTTGCTTGCAAAGATAGTGCAAGTCGAGCGCAATACAAAACAAATTCATTTGTTTTTGTTGCCGAGGCGCCGCCTGTCTTATCGAAAGATAGTGCAAGTCGAGCGCAATACAAAACAAATTCATTTGTTTTTGTTGCCAAGGCGCCGCCTAACATGGCCGTAGAGATGCGATTCATCTCGCCTTTACGGCTCAAATGGCAATATGTCTTGTCTAAAATTTGATCGTGAAGGTGATTTTCGCTATATTTGATGTCGTGTTGTTGATGTATATTAATCTTTTAATTGTGTGGGTATGAAAATAGTAAGCAACCTTTTGGGTATTGGGGTAATGTTTTGTTTCCTTGTGGCGTGTTCACAAAGCCAGCCGCAAGCTGTTCACCGTGAAAATGGCTGGTATTATGTGCTTGGTGAAAACCAGGACAGCTTGTCGCGCGAGCCGATTGTTACTGTTAAAGAATTTGCCGAGGTACGCTTGGATTCAGATACGTCAGGTGTGTATGTCATTACGGGGGTAGTGAGCAAGCATAAACAACAGGAGTGGGCAGATGCTACGGAACGAGCTGTGGGAAAGCATATTGCTTTTGTATTTAATGATTCGATTGTTTCGAGCCCACAAGTGAACCAAAGGATTGAGAGTGGCAATTTTCAAATTAGCATTCCTCGTGAGCGAAATTCCGACATACCGACAATTTTTCGACAACTCTGTAAGGAGAAAATTGATACCATCGATTCGCTTTTCCACGATTGGGAAACAGATTCTACATACACTTCCCAAGAGCAAGATTCCATGAAAATGGAGATTGACTATTGGGAGGCAAAAATGCTGCTCGAATCGTTCAGCAACCCAGAACTCCATTAAGCAGGATAAAATACTCTCCTTATGTTGTTTGGCGACAGGCAACAAGCGGACTACGTTTGTCGAATGCGTATTAACCATTGGATGCATTGTTTTGGATAGCAGAGCGTTGAAATTTTGAGTTTATAAATCTTGCTAATAGGCAAATATTCAATGAGGCTCGTAGGTTGTCGTAGAGGTTGAATTGAGGTAGGTGGGGGTGTTTTGGAATTAAAAATGGTTGAGCTATGTTGTTTTCAATATATTTTTTGTAATTTAGTCAACGAAAAAACGATGATTTTAACATTGTTTTAAATTAGACTTGTTTTATAATAAAAGATATGAATATCGCAGAATTGAAACCGACGCTCATTTGGAGCATATTTGACCAGATTACCAAAGTGCCGCGTCCGTCGAAGAAGGAGGGCAAAATACATGAGTTCCTTGTGAACTTCGCAAAAGAGCATGGCATTGCCTACAAGACCGACGAGATAGGCAACGTGGCAATGTTCAAGCCGGCAACTCCGGGCTACGAGAATGCCAAGCGCGTGGTGCTGCAGGGCCACATGGACATGGTGTGTGAGAAGAACAACGATGTTGTGCATGATTTTGAGAACGACCCGATTGAAACTTATATCGACGGCGAATGGGTTCGAGCCAAGGGTACAACGCTCGGTGCCGACAACGGCATCGGCATGGCTGCATCGCTTGCAGTGCTGGTTAGCAACGACTTGGTGCACGGGCCTATCGAGGCATTGTTTACAGTTGACGAGGAAACCGGGTTGACTGGAGCCAACAACCTTGGTGAGGGAATGATTGAGGGCGACATTTTGCTCAACTTGGACTCGGAAGAGGATGGCGAGATATGCATAGGCTGCGCCGGCGGTATCGACACGACGGTGACATTCAAGTATAAGCAGTCGCTTGCTCCCGAAAAGTTCTTGTATTTCAAAATCAACATCTCGGGATTGCAGGGCGGACACTCTGGAACAGACATCAACACTGGTCGTGCTTGCGCCAATAAATTGCTTGCCCGTTTCTTGTGGGATTTGTCGCAAGACTATGGAATTTCGCTCTCGTCGATCAATGGCGGCAACTTGCGCAATGCCATCGCCCGTGAGGCTCATGCCGTTGTGGGCATACACTGTGACCACAAGGAGCAGCTTAGCGTAAGGCTCAACCAGTATATAGCCGACATCGAGAATGAATACAAGCATATCGAGAAAGACATGGTTATAACCATCGAGAGCACCGAAGTGCCCGAGCATTGCATCGATGCCGAGACGGCAAAGGCATTGATTTGCGCGCTTTATTGCGCACCTCATGGTGTGGTGTCGATGAGCCACGACATTCCTGGGCTTGTGGAAACTTCTACCAACCTTGCCTCGGTGAAGATGATGCCAGACAACGAGATACTCGTCACTACTTCGCAGCGCAGCTCGGTCGAGAGTCGCAAGATTGATATTGCACATCAGGTTGAAGCTGTGTTCCAACTCGCAGGTGCCACTGTTTCGCATGGTGACGGCTACCCGGGGTGGGCACCAAACATCGACTCGAAGATATTGCAAGTGGCTACTACTGCCTATGAGACGCTTTTTAACGAAACACCGCGTGCCACGGCAATCCATGCCGGGCTTGAATGTGGCTTGTTCTTGACCAATTATCCGCATCTCGACATGATTTCGTTTGGTCCGACGTTGCGCGACGTGCATTCGCCCAAGGAAGCCATGCACATTCCTGCCGTTGACAAGTTCTGGAGCTATTTGACCAAGATTCTTGAAATGGTGGCAAAGGGAGAATAGGCGCATATTGTTCATAGTTGATTATAGCGGGGCACTGTTTCTTGTAAAAGGGGAAGCAATGCCCCCGTTTTGTAATTGGCGACAAATTGTTGATTTCAAATGTTACAGCCATGAAGGAGTTTATCATTTCGATTGTCGTTGTTGCCGTGGTACTTGCCGTGTTGGGCTTGTGCACGTGCCGGAGTGGCGGCGTTGCCGAGGGGCAGGGCTATGAGCCAATCGACACCGTGTGGCGTTATCCCGTGGTGCTTGCCGTGCCAGATGTTTCGCCGCGCTCGATATACGACAGCCTCGCCGCCGAGCTTGGCGTAGAGGTGGCGGCAATGAGGGCGGTGAGTAGCATCGAGTCGGGTCGGAGTCACACGGCGTTTATCTCTGCCGGGTCGCCAGTGGTGAACCTCGAAGTGTCGATGTTCAGAGAGCAGTTGAACCGCGCCGGATATGATGTCGATTCGCTTGCCAAGGCTGTGCCCGATGCCTTCAGCCGCCCCAGTCGCAGCCGATATGCCGACCCGTTGCTGGCTCAGCGTGCCATGTACCGTGCCGCCTCGGCGATAAACGACAGCATAGCCAAGTTGTGTACTTACTGGGGAATGTACCAGATACGTGGCAGCAACTGGGCGTTATGTGGCGCGAGCTCGGTTGACGACTTTGTCGAGAAGATGAGCACTTCCACGGCGATGCAGCACCGCCTGTTTGCCAATTACATAAAGAATGCCGGACTGGACAAATATTTGAAAGCCAAGGATTGGGCTCGTTTTGCCCGTGCCTATAATGGTGAGGGATATGCACGCAGCGGCTATCACACGAGGCTCGAACGGGCTTATAATTATTATAGAAAGGGGAAATGATGATGGTGATGAGGTTGTGGCTTGCATTGGTGTGCGTGGTGGTGTCATTCGCAGTTTCGGCGCAGATGTTGCGAGGAACTGTTACCGATGTTGACGGCAATGCCATACCGTATGCCGCCGTTTATCTTGATGAATTGCATCGCGGCATTTCGACTGATGCTGACGGGCGTTTCCAACTGGAATTGCCGACAGGCAATTATTGTTGCCGCGTCACTTCGTTGGGCTACAAGAGCCTCGAGACGCAGGTAGATGTCGCGGGCGAAGAGACCGAGTGTCACTTCACGCTCGAAATGAGGCCCATTGCCCTTGACGAAGTGCAGGTGGTGGCAGACGGTAGCGAAGATCCTGCCTATGGCATCATGCGCCATGTAATTGCCCGTGCGCCCTATTATGAATGCCGCCCCGACAGCTTCGCTGCCAAGGTGTATGTGAAGGGGTCGGGGAAGATAACCGACACGCCTGGAGTTTTCAATTTGTCAGCCGATTTCAGGAAGGAGAAAGACAACGTGGTGAATCGACTTTTCGTGCTTGAAAAGGTGAGCAACGTGGAATTTGGTGCGCCTAATAGTTGGGTTGAACATGTTGAGGCAGAAAGCAACACATTTCCGAGCGAAGTTTCAGCCGAGATTCCCACCATGATTGCCAATTTCTACGCCAAGGAACTATTTGGCTCGCCATCGCCATTGAGGGAAGGTGCGTTCACCTATTATAAATATAAGCTCGACGACCATTATGAAGAGAATGGGCGGAGCATAAGCAAGATAAGCGTTATGCCGCGGCGAGATGCCAAAGGACTTTTCAGGGGCTGCATATATGTGATTGACGGGGAATGGTGCCTTGCTGCTGCCGACCTTGAGGTGTCGGCAGCACTGTATGATGCCCATTTGGTGGCTAATTTCCAAGAGGTGTCGCCCAGTTTGTTCCTGCCTGTTTCTCAGGTGCTGAGGTGCCGCATAGGTGTGCTTGGGATAGGTGTCACGGCTTCTTACACCACTTCGGTGCAATATTCCCACATCGAGAGTCAGCCGAGGGGCGAAATCGTGGGATTGTCGGAGCGCGGTAACCGCCTGATGGACGAAATAGGCGAGGTGGAGCAAAAAGGGGAGTTGTCGAAGAGTGATGCCTACCGACTGGCTGCATTGACGGCGCAATTGATGGAAGAGAACCTTGCCACGCAAGGAAAGATAAAACGGAGGTCGAAGTACGACCTCACCTATCGCCTTGGTAGCAGGAGCATCACTACCGACAGTGCCGCTGCACGGCGTGACTCGGCTTATTGGGCTGGCGTGCGCAGTGTGCCGCTCGACGACGAGGAGCTTGAAAGCTATCGCCGGCATCGTGGCGACACTGCAGCGACGACGGCTGCCGAAGATGAGGATATTTCCGATATTATCGGCGATGCCTTGTTCACGGGGAATAGCGCACTGCTTGAGAACGACAAGGCATGGATTAGGCTCGGCGGGCTGACTTCGATTATTTCGGGTTTTAATTTCGTTGATGGCTACAAAGTAGGACTGGGGTTCAGTGCCGGGTATGACTTCAGCGATGCGCTGTCGATACGGGTTAAGCCATCGGCATATTACAACACTGCTCGCAAGCGTGTCACGGGGCAGGTCGAAGCAACACTCAGCTATGCGCTGTTGCGCCGTGGACGGCTGTCTGTGTCGGGTGGACGAGTTTCTGCCGACTACAATGGCGAAAGTCCCGAGGCGGCTGGCGTTGTCGCCATACAGACGGCACTGTTCGGGCGAAACGATGTGAAGCTGTACGATCGTGCGTTTGTGTCGGTGAAGAACGACATTGAGATTGCCAATGGCACACGGTTTGCCATCGGTGGCACGTGGGAACGCCGCCGTCCGCTCGACAATCATGTAGCCCACAGCTGGTTTAAGAAAGATGCGTCGCCCAATGTGCCGCGCAACGAGATGTTTGCGGCACTGCCGGCAGTGAATGATGCGTTGACTGCCGCGGCAACCATTTCTTACATCCCCGCTGCCTATTATTATGTGATTGACGGGCGCAAGCGTTATCTGCGCTCGCGTTTCCCTACGTTTGAGTTGACCTACGTGCGCGGTTTCGGCTTCAACGATGCCGCGCCGGCATATAATCGCCTCGACTTGAGCATAGAGCAGGAGGTGGAGTTGGGCATTTTCAACAAGATTATATACCAGGTGCGGGGTGGAATGTTCTTTGGAGCATCGAGGCTGCAATTCCCCGACTTCAAGCACTTTTCGGCGACACGCTTCCCGTTGACTGCCCGCCGCTTCACCGACAGCTTTGTCTTGCTCGACAATTATGCCTATTCCACCGACAGCCGTTATGCCGAGGCAGGCGTGACGTGGCAGTCGCCGCGCATGATATTGAAGCAGTTGCCCTTCTTGCGCGACAAGAATTTCTCGGAGTGCCTGCACCTGCGCTCGGCAGTGACGCACCATCGTCGCCCATACAGCGAACTCGGCTACTCGGTCAACATCTTCGACATGGCATCGGTGGGCGTGTTCACCTCGTGGCACGGCATCGACTACCACACAACCTGCGTCTCAGTCTCGCTCCCCCTCGGCAGATGATTAGCATATTGGGTGTAGATGATTGTGGGGGGAGAAATGTGCTGTCGTTGCAAAAAGTTGCAAAATGGTGGGTGAAAATGTGGAAAAAAGTTGCAGGGCAACTGATTGTGAGATGTTTACTGCCAGTTGTTTATGACTGCGTTTTTTGAGACGTGGAATCTTGCCGGGTTGTGTAGTTTTTTTGTAATTTTGTGTTGATTGGATTTAATGTTAATTGCTATGGAAATGAAGAGAGTGACCTTGTTTTTGATGGGATTGGTTTGTGTGTTGTTTTGTGCCGCAGCCGAAAAGAATGGTGTGGCTGATGCAGTGACGATGGTTTCTTATGAGCAAAGTTGGTCGGACAGTGAAGGAACTTTGGCTTTAAAGAACAATACCGATGAAGAAATCCACAATCTGCATTTCATGATAGTATATACCGATATGTCGGGTACGCAACTCGACTATGAGGAATTTTGGAGGAGCGTTAACATTGCGCCGGGTAAGACAAAGAAGATTGACATTCCTGCTTATGAATATGATAGGTGTTATTCGTATTATAAATCGGAAGAGGCATTGGGTGCTTCAGGTAAAAGATTCAAGATAGAGTTTGAACTTAAAGATTATAACTTTGAGGAGGTGATGGAGAGTGTGCCGAACGACAATAATGGAGTATCTCCGTTTTCTCATTCTTCAGGTAAAGGTGCTGCATTGATAATGCTTGTGATATTGGTGTTCGTTGCTTTGGCATGGGTGGGATTGTATGTCTGTGTTGCAGTGATGGCAAAAGAGCGGAATAGGAGTGCTGCCGTGTGGGTGCTTTTGAGTATTATAGCCTCACCGATTTTGATGATTATTATCTTGTTCGTCATAGGCAAGGGAAATAGATATGACTAAGGCTGCTTTTGGGGTGTGCTGCTGGGGTGTATATGCGCGCCGTAAAGAGGTTTTGCAACACCCTCAATATGGTACTTTGGTAGTGCATAAGTATCATGGTGTGGATATGTGTGTTGTTCTTTCACGCAAGAATGGCAGCATAGCTACGTTGGACCTCTTCGAGGTCCTGGACAGGGGGAGGCCAGTGGTGTCCGCAGGTTCCTTGCCCACTACGTTGGGCTGCGTCACCCGCGGTTAAGGCACAGTTGGACGGCTCCGCCGCCCCCGTATTTCGTGGCATACCGTTATCACATTTTAAATGAAAGAACCGTGGGCAAAGCGAAAAATTAGCGAGCTATTTTTTGCTTTTGCACTCAACTTGCACTATCTTTCGATAAGACAGGCGGCGTCTCGGGAATAAAAACAAATGAATTTGTTTTGTATTGCACTCAACTTGCACTATCTTTCGATAAAATAGGCGGCGTCTCGGCAATAAAAACAAATGAATTTGTTTTGTATTGCACTCAACTTGCACTATCTTTCGATAAGACAGGCGGCGTCTCGGGAATAAAAACAAATGAATTTGTTTTGTATTGCACTCAACTTGCACTATCTTTGAATAAAAACTTCATATAGGCTATGGAAAGGCGAATTGTGGAATGCGTGCCTAACTTTAGTGAGGGGCGCGACAAGAAGGTGATAAAACAGATAACCGATGAGATAGAGGCTGTTGAGGGTGTCAGGCTGCTCGATGTCGATCCAGGCGAGGCTACCAACCGCACGGTGGTGACCTTCGTTGGGTCGCCAGAGGCTGTGGCAGAGGCGGCTTTCAGGGCTGTGGCAAAGGCTGGCGAGGTGATAGACATGAGGCAGCACCACGGGGCGCATCCGCGTATCGGGGCTACCGACGTGTTGCCGATTGTGCCGGTGAGTGGCATAACGCTTGAGGAGTGTGCCGAGATTGCAAGGCGGCTTGCCGAGCGCATTGCCCGCGAGCTCGACATTCCGTGCTACTGCTATGAGGCTGCTGCATTGAAGCCTGGTCGCAACAACCTTGCCGTGTGCCGCAAGGGTGAATATGAAGCGATTGCCGAGCGGTTGACCGATCCTGCCGAAGCTCCCGACTTCGGGGCGCGACCGATGGACGAGCGTATAGCGCGGACGGGTTGCACGGTGGTAGGCGCACGGGATTTCTTGATTGCCGTGAATTTCAACCTGAACACGACTTCGACGCGCCGCGCCAATGCGGTGGCATTCGACGTGCGCGAGAAGGGTCGCCCCGAACGCGAGGGGAATCCTATCACTGGGAAAATCAAGACCGATGCCGAGGGGCGCAAGATTATGCGGCCCGGCACGTTGAAAGCCACAAAGGCGATAGGGTGGTATATCGAGGAATATGGCATAGCACAGGTGTCGATGAACATAACCAACATAGGCATTACGCCATTGCACAAGGCGTTTGACGAAGTGTGCCGGTGTGCCGCGTTGCGCGGGTTGCGCGTGACAGGAACCGAGATTGTGGGGCTTGTGCCAGAGCGCACTTTGCTCGATGCCGGGCGGCACTACTTGCGTTTGCAAAACCGCTCGACGGGAATACCCAAGGAAGATATAATGAAGATAGCAATCAAGTCGCTCGGGCTCGACGACTTGCGCCCGTTCAATCCGCAAGAAAAGGTGATAGAATATTTGCTCGATGCCGAAAGAGAGGGTGGTAAACGCTTGACAGAGTTGACCGTGAAGGGATTTGCCGACGAGACTGCCCGCGAGTCGCCAGCCCCGGGCGGAGGGTCGGTGTCGGCATATATGGGCGCGCTTGGTGCGTCGCTTGCCACGATGGTTGCCAACCTGTCGGCACACAAAGCCGGCTGGGACGACCGCTGGGAGGAGTTCAGCAACTATGCCGACAAGGGTATCGCTCTGCAAGCCGAATTGTTGCACTTGGTTGACGAGGACACCGAGGCATTCAATGCCATAATGAACGCATTGTCGATGCCCAAGGGCAACGACGAGGAGAAGCGGTTGCGCGCCGAGGCATTGGAGCGTGCCACATTGGGTGCGGCTCAGGTGCCGCTCAAGACGATGCGCCGTGCTTGCGAGGTGTTTGAGATATGCAAGGCTATGGCTGCCGAGGGGAATCCCAACAGCGTGTCGGACGCTGGTGTGGGCGCGCTTGCTGCCCGCAGTGCCGTGCTCGGGGCTGGGCTGAATGTGAAAATCAATGCCGCCGGACTTGCCGACAAGGCTTGTGCCGCCGAACTGATTGCCGAAGCCGACCGCCTTGCCGCACAAGCCGTAGCAGCCGAGGCTGAAGTGCTGAAGATTGTAAACGAAAAAATAAAATAAGAAACTAAGATATGACCCAAGAAGAATTTGCACGACAGATATGTGCCGGCATTCCCGATGAACTGCCGCAACCGCAGCCCTATGACGAGAGCGTGAACCACGCTCCCCGCCGCAAAGAGATACTCACCGCCGAGGAGAAGCGGCTCGCCTTGCGCAACGCCTTGCGCTACTTCCCGGCAAAGTTCCATGCCACGCTTGCACCGGAGTTTGCCGAGGAGCTTGCCAAGTATGGCCGCATATATATGTATCGTTTCCGTCCGCGCTACGAGATGTATGCCCGTCCTATCGACGAGTACCCACACCGTAGCCGTCAGGCGGCTGCCATCATGCTGATGATACAGAACAACTTGAACCCTGCCGTGGCGCAGCACCCGCACGAATTGATTGTGTATGGCGGCAACGGGGCGGCGTTCCAAAACTGGGCGCAATACCTGTTGACGATGAAATACTTGAGCGAGATGACCGACGAGCAGACGCTTGTGATGTATTCGGGGCATCCGCTCGGGCTATTCCCGTCGCACAAGAATGTGCCGCGTGTGGTTGTCACCAACGGCATGGTGATTCCCAATTATTCGAAGCCCGACGACTGGGAACGCCTGAACGCGCTCGGCGTGAGCCAGTATGGGCAGATGACTGCCGGGTCGTATATGTACATAGGCCCGCAAGGCATCGTGCATGGCACCACAATCACGGTGCTCAATGCCGCCCGCAAGAAACTTGCCGACTATCCTGGGCGCAACGACCAGCATGGAATGCTGTTCGTGTCGTCGGGGCTTGGCGGAATGTCGGGCGCACAACCCAAGGCTGGCAATATAGCCGGGGTGGTGAGCGTGGTAGCTGAAATCAACCCGCAGGCGGCGCAGAAGCGTTACGACCAGGGGTGGGTTGACGAGCTGCACAGCGACCTCGACGAGTTGATACCTGCCGTGAAGAGTGCTGTGGCTGAGCGTCGCACGGTGTCGATGGCATACGTGGGCAATGTGGTTGACCTGTGGGAACGCCTTGCCGACGAGGATATTCATGTTGACCTCGGCAGTGACCAGACTTCGCTCCACAATCCTTGGGCAGGTGGATACTACCCTGTGGGATTAACCTTTGAGGAGTCGAAACGCATGATGGCTGACGACCCGGCAAAGTTCAGGGAGATGGTGCAGGCATCGTTGCGCCGCCAGGTGGCAGCCATCAACCGCCTTGCCAGCCGTGGAATGTATTTCTTCGACTATGGCAACGCATTCTTGTTGCAATCGCAACGTGCCGGTGCCGAAATCATGGCAGCCGACGGACGTTTCCGTTATCCGTCGTATGTGCAGGATATTATGGGTCCAATGTTCTTCGACTATGGCTTCGGTCCGTTCCGCTGGGTGTGCACATCGGGCAACCCCGACGACCTTGCCTTGACCGACCGCCTCGCTACCGAGGTGCTTGAAGAGATTCGAGCCACTGCGCCCGACGAGATAAAGGGGCAGCTCGACGACAACATACACTGGATACGCGAGGCTGGGCGCAACCACCTTGTCGTGGGGTCGCAGGCGCGCATTCTTTATGCCGATGCCGAAGGACGTACCAAGATTGCCCTTGCCTTCAACCGTGCCATCGCCAGCGGTGAACTCACTGCGCCCGTGGTGCTTGGGCGTGACCATCACGACGTGTCGGGCACCGACTCGCCTTTCCGCGAGACGAGCAATATATACGATGGTTCGCAATTTTGTGCCGATATGGCTGTGCAGAATGTCATTGGCGACTCGTTCCGCGGTGCCACATGGGTGTCGTTGCACAATGGTGGCGGCGTAGGCTGGGGCGAAGTGATAAATGGCGGTTTCGGCATGGTGATCGACGGCTCAGCCGACAGCGAGCGTCACATACGCGAAATGCTCTTCTGGGATGTCAACAACGGTATAGCTCGTCGCAGCTGGGCGCGCAATGGAGGGTCGATGCGCAGCATCGAGCGAGCCATGGAACAATGCCCCGAACTGAAAGTGACCATGCCCAACCTCGTTGACGACAGCATCTTGGACAGTAGTCTTTAAAATTGGCAGTGATGGCAGCAGTCACCACTACAACATACACGCCACCGTTCACGGTGACCGACGAGATGACCAATCTCGTGATTGAAATCGCCGAGTCGGTGGGGCGCATCTCTGCGAGTGGGCACGGTGTGCCCACTCCTACGCTGCGCAAGCAAAATCGCATCAAGACGATTCATTCATCGTTGGCGATTGAAAATAATACACTCTCGATAGAGCAAGTGACCGACATTCTCGATGGGAAACGCGTGCTTGGTCCGCCTGTCGAAATCAGGGAGGTGAAAAATGCCATTGACGCATACGATTTACTTTTTGACTTAGACCCTTGCAGCGAAGCCGACCTGTTGAGGACGCATCGCCTTATGATGGCAGACCTGACTGCCGAGAATGGGTGTTACAGACGTGGAGGTGTCGGAGTATTTGAAGGAAACAAGTGCATACACTTTGCCCCTCCGGCTACGCGAGTGCCGGCATTGATGCGCGAGTTGCTGCAGTGGGTGAAGAATACAAAAGTGCATCCGCTCATCAGCAGTTGCGTGTTTCATTACGAGCTTGAGTTTATCCACCCGTTTGCCGATGGAAACGGGCGCATGGGGCGTATGTGGCAAACATTGCTGCTGATGCAATGGAACACGGTATTTGCTTGGATACCGGTGGAAACGATTGTCAAAGAAAACCAACAGAAATATTACGCGGCTATTGCGCAGAGCGACAGAGAAGGAGCAAGCACATCGTTTGTTGTGTTCATGCTTCGTTGCTTGTTGTCGGCATTACAGGAGGTGCAAAGCAGTAACCAGAAAAGTAACCAGAAAAGTAACCAGAAAATTCTTGAAGCCATGCGGCTTAATCCACGCGTGTCGATTCGAGAGTTGCAAGAGTTTATAGGCTTGTCGGAAAGCGGAGTGAAGAAGATAATAAGGCAGTTGCGAAGCAAGGGAATTATCAATCGCATAGGTGGGGCAAGAGGTGGATATTGGGAGATAGTTTCGCCCCTCGAAGATGCCGAACCGCCATGTTAATGCCCTTTAGGACGGTTTCATCGCCTTCGTTATTGGAAGTGTGAAATGTGGGTGCATCATTTTGCATAATTGGTATTATTTCGGAATAAAATCGCTACATTTGCATTATGGGCTGATGGTGGTGACACTGTGTGTTGTTATTGCCCTCTCCGATTAGCATGGTCAATAAATTATTAATAAGTTATGGTACATAAAATATCGGCTGAACATCTCACCATAGAACGCATTGGGGAGATTATCGACAAGGGTTATAAAATAGAACTTAGCGACGACGCGCGCAACCGCATCGTGAAGTGTCGTGAATATCTCGACAGGAAGATTGCCGAAAATCGGGCACCCATCTATGGGGTGACGACGGGGTTTGGTTCGTTGTGCAACGTGTCGATTGGCGGCGACCACCTTGCCCAGTTGCAAATCAACTTGATGATGTCGCACGCTTGCGGCACTGGCGACCGTGTGCCAAACGAGATTGTGAAAATAATGCTGCTGCTGAAGGTGCAGTCGTTGAGTTATGGCTATTCGGGCTGCAAGCTCGACACCGTGGAGCGGCTCGTTGACTTCTTCAACAACGATGTTTACCCCGTGGTGTATATGCAAGGGTCGTTGGGAGCATCGGGCGACTTGGTTCCGCTTGCCCACCTGACGCTGCCGCTCGTGGGGCTTGGCGAAGTGGAGTTCCGTGGCAAGGTGATGAGCGGTGCCGACATGTTGCGCCGCAACGGGTGGAAGCCAATACAGCTTGCATCGAAGGAAGGGCTTGCGCTGCTTAACGGAACACAAAACATGAGCGCGTTTGCCGTGTGGGCTTTGCTGGCAGGGCAACGCCTGTGCCGCCAAGCCGATGCAATTGCGGCTATGTCGCTCGACGCATATTGCGGGCTTGTCGAACCGTTCACCGATGCCGTACACCAGGTGCGCCCACACTCGGGGCAGATACAGACTGCCGCCACCATCAGACAGCTGTTGGCAGGGAGCGGCATTGTTGACACCCCAAAGTCGTATGTGCAAGACCCCTATTCGTTCCGTTGCATTCCGCAGGTGCATGGTGCAGCCAAGGATACGTTGGGATATGTGAAGTCGGTTATCGATACCGAGATAAACTCGGCAACCGACAATCCGACGGTGTGCCCCGACGACGACCTGATAATCTCAGCCGGCAACTTCCACGGCGAGCCGATAGCCTTGCCGATGGATTTCCTTGCCATTGCCATGAGCGAACTTGCCAACATATCGGAGCGTCGCATCTATAAACTCGTGTCGGGCACTCGCGGATTGCCGAGCTTCCTTGTTGCCAACCCGGGTGTGAACAGCGGATTCATGATTACGCAATATACGGCGGCATCGATAGTGAGCCTGAACAAGAGCTTGTGTACACCGTCGTCGGTGGATAGCATCCCTTCGAGCCAGGGGCAGGAAGACCACGTGAGCATGGGTGCCAACGCCGCCATCAAGCTATACAAGGTGATTCTGAACACCCAGCGTGTACTTGCCATTGAGCTGTTTAATGCTGCACAGGCACTCGAATTCCGCCGTCCGCTCAGGTCATCGAAACCCATCGAGGCAATATATGACGATTACCGCAAGGTGGTGCCATTCATCGTCAACGACGAGGTGATGTACCCACACATACGACATTCAATCGAGTTCTTGCAACAAAATGATTTTGGCGGCGTATGCGACTGATTGTAACAAACATAGCGACACTTGTGTGTGACTGCCAGCGCAAGCAGCGGTTGCAGGGCGAAGAGATGGCTCGCCTCGATACAATCGACGATGCCTATTTGCTTGTCGAAGACGGCAAGGTGGCTGCATTTGGCAAGATGGAGGAGTTGCCAGCCGAGGGTGTCAATGCCGACGAGGAGGTTGATGCCCGTGGATGCATGGTGCTGCCGTCGTGGTGCGACCCTCACACCCACATTGTGTATGCCGGCAGTCGCGAGGGCGAGTTTGTCGATAAGATACGAGGGTTGAGCTATGCCGAGATTGCCCGCCGTGGTGGCGGCATACTCAACTCTGCCGACTTGCTGCACACGCTTAGCGAGGACGAACTGCTTGAGCAGTCGATGGTGCGTGTGCGCGAGGTGATGGCAAAGGGCACAGGATGTGTGGAAATAAAGAGCGGATATGGGCTTAACACTGCCGACGAGCTGAAGATGCTGCGAGTGGTGAGGCGCATAAAGGAGAGCGTGCCGATGCACGTGTCGGCAACCTTCCTCGGGGCACATGCCGTGGGGCGCAATTATACCAAGCCCCAATATATCGAACTGCTGATTAACGAAATGATACCCGAAGTGGGGCGTGAGCAGCTTGCCGAGTATATCGATGTGTTTTGTGACGAAGGATTCTTTACTCCCGACGAGACGGCACGAATACTCGAAGCCGGGGCGAAGTGGGGTATGAAGCCCAAAATCCATGCCGACGAGCTTGCTGCGTCGGGCGGCGTGAAGGTGGCGATTGACCACGGGGCGTTGTCGGTCGATCACCTTGAGCGCATCACCGATGCCGAAATTGAGATGCTGCGCCAGTCGGCAACAATTCCCACGGGTCTGCCGGGCACGTCGTTTTTCCTGAATATGCCTTATGCGCCATTGCGCAAGATGATTGATGCCGGGTGTGGCGTTGCAATAGCCAGCGACTACAATCCGGGGTCAACGCCGTCGGGCGACATGAAGTTTGCCGTGTCGCTTGCCTGCATCAAGATGCGGCTTCTGCCAGCCGAGGCAATCAATGCCGCGACGCTCAACGCCGCTTGTGCAATGGGGCAGAGCCACAACCACGGTTCGATTGCCGTGGGCAAGCAAGCCAATTTCTACATCACAGCCCGACCGATACCGTCGGTTGACTTTATCCCCTATGCCTACACGACCCCCATCGTGGGCAAGGCATACATTGGAGGATTTCGGGTTGAATGATATTGCCCCTCTGTGGCAGATATTTACAGGGTCGCATTCCTCGCATGGAGTGCGACCCTGTTTCTGTTAATTCCTAAATATTCAGTAAAGAATATGGGTTGTTTGGGATAAAGTATCTACAACAAATAAATGTATTTTCAATTATGGCACAGCTTCATTGCACTCGATTTGCACTATCTTTCGATAAAATAGGCGGCGTCTTGGCAACAAAAACAAATGAATTTGTTTCTTCTGCACTCGATTTGCACTACCTTTTGATAAGGTAGGCTTCGTTTAGGCAATAAAAACAAATAAGTTTGTTTTGTTCTGCACTCGATTTGCACTACCTTTTTATAAGGTAGGCTGCATCTCGGCATAAAAAAACGAACAAGTTTGTTTTGTTCTGCACTCGATTTGCACTACTTTTGTTGAAACGGAATAATGTTGCGCGGGCTTATATGCCGATGATGTGCCATGAGGTCGGAGGCTTTGACTGCGAGAGGCATTGTTCTATGAAACAGACAAATATGAATAGACGTAAAATTAGTCTTGTGGCTATGATGGTTTTGCTGGGTGTCGGTTTGGCATTCGGGAAAACGAGTCATGGAAAAACTACTTTTAATACCGATTCCCTGTTGACGGTGCTCGATGACATCGTTGCAGGGCGAGAACCTATCGAGGAGAACAAACAGCGGTCGATAGCCGCCGCGCAGCACCAGTTGCAGCAGGCACGTGGCGACGAGGCAATGTTTGATGCGCTGGGGGAGGTGTTTGGGCAATATAGGAAATACAGGCTCGACTCGGCTCTGTTTTATGCCCGCAAGCGTGTCGTGGTGGCGCAAAGGATAGGGATTGCCGACTCGGTGGCTGTGGCGACGATGAACGTTGTGGACGGGTTGAAGGGGCTTGGCCGCTTCCAAGACGGGCTCGACTTGCTTAAGAGTGTACCCCAGTCGCCATACGTGAAGGATAGCAATTACTATTATTATCTGTTGCACTCAATCACCTTGTCGTTATACAAGGAGGCTTCCGACAGCGAGCAGGCTGCACGTTATGCGAGCCTGTTGCGTAGCTATCGTGATACAATTTCGACTGTCAATGCCGACGAACCGTTGGGATATACAATAAACATGAGCGAAATTTTCATGGACGAGAAGCGATATAATGCCGCCTTGGGGTTGTTGACCGACTTTGGGGCAGAGAATCGCGAACTTGTCGCCAGAGATGCCATATATTGGTGTACGCTTGCCGACGTATATGGCCACCTTGGCAACAGCGAAGCCAAAAAGTATTGCTTAACTATGGGAGCGATAATCGACAAGCGTAATTGTGTGAAGACCTATACATCGTTGCAAGACCTTGCCTTACTGCTCAATGAGGAGGGCGATTCGGAACGGGCATACCGATACATAACTTGCGCAATGGGCGACATAATGGCTGGCAATGCGCGCAGCCGTCTGCTGCAGGTGTCGCAGTATATGCCTATAATACTCGATGCACATGCACAGGTGCAGCGTCGCATTCGTGCCAACCGCATCACGTTTGACGTGGTAGTGGGCTTGTTGGTGCTGGTGCTTGCCGTGGTGCTGCTCTACTTGCACAAGCGCAACTGTAAATTGACCGAGATGCGACACCGCCTCGATGCCAAAAACCAGGAACTTGTGTCGCTCAACGAGGACTTGAAGGTAGCAAACAGCCGCCTTGGCGAGTCAAACAAAATCAAGGAGACGTATATCGCACAGTTGTTTAAGATATGCACCGAGTATATCGACGAGATGGAAAAATTCCGCATGTCGCTCGCCCGTAAGTTTAAGGCTGGGCAGGTTGCCGACATAAAGTCGGTGGTGTCGAAACCGGTGACTACCGATGCGTTGAAAGACTTTTTCCGCAAGTTTGACATGATATTCCTCGAACTATTCCCGACGTTTGTCGAAGACTTCAACAAGTTGCTCCAGCCCGGGGCGGAGATTATACCCAAGGAGAAAGACACGCTCACGACCGAATTGAGGATATATGCCCTTGTGAGGCTCGGAATCAACGACAGCACGAAGATTGCCGGCTTCTTGCACTATTCGTCGCAGACGGTGTATAACTACCGTCAGAAGGTGCGCAATCGTGCCATAGTGCCCAAAGACAAGTTTGTCGAGGCGGTGCAGAACTTGTAAATAGTTAGTAGTTAGCAATTAGTGGTTAGTAGTTAGGGATTTTCGTCACTGTAGCTGCGGAACGAAATCCTCCCCCCCACAGACAGTACAAGCGGTATGCTACACTTCTCCGAAGTGCTATCTCTGGGGGAGGGCGGTAGTGGGCTTCCACAGGTTACGTTTGCGCTCCACCGTGTTGCTGATAGTTGGACGGCTTTGCTGCCTGTTTCGTTCCATTGCTGCAAAACATTTTATTGGTCTAAGGTAGTCTTGTTTCGGGTATTTTTTATTTCTGATACACTAATCAATGCCGAAAAACGTGTGTTAGGATTCCTGTTTGGCGCAGTGCGATGAATCGCATCTCTGCAGCAGAGGTGGATTGGGTGTCGAGGTGTGAAAATGGGCGATTGGCAAATTAATGTTATATAACATAATTGCATATCATTAAATCTCAAATGTGAAAAATTGAATAAGACTGAGTTGTTACAGGTTTGTTATATTATCGCCCCAAATGCGGGTTAAATATCGGTATTCCAACTTCCCTAAAACGTGGGAAAAGTTTACTAAATTTATGATGGTGCTGAATTGTAAGATGCTTGAATATAGTGTTTTGCCTTTAAAAAACGGCATAACAAGTTTACTTGCATCAGTCAACTGTCACACTATTGTTACAGTCGGATAATAATTTTGCAGGTGTGAATAGCGAATCGAAAATTATTAATATACATTAACAAACCTGTTTGATTCATGAGATGTCTAAAATCTAATTTGTTCAGGGTGGCGATTTTGGTATTGTCACTAATCTTGAACTTTGAAGTGTATGCGCAGACAACGGTCAATGGTCTTGTCCTCGACAGCAACCATGAGCCCGTGATTGGTGCATCGGTATTGGTAAAGGGAACTTCGACAGGAACTGCCACCGACTTCGACGGGCGGTTTGCTTTGAAAGTTCCCGAGAGTAATTCAATCCTTGTAATTTCTTATGTGGGGTGCGAGACACAGGAGGTAGCAGCCAACGCTCCTGAGTTGCAGAGTGGTATAGTGTTGCGTGAAAATGTCCAGAACCTCGACGAAGTGGTAGTAATCGGTTATGGAAGTGTGAAGAAGTCGGATGCAACGGGTTCGGTGATAGCAATCAAGCCCGACGAGTTCAACAAAGGTAACCGCGTGACGGCGCAAGACGCTCTTGTGGGCAAGGTGGCTGGCGTGAATGTGGTTAACGGTTCGGGCGCACCGGGTTCGGGCGCAACCATCCGCATTCGTAGCGGTGCATCGTTGTCGGCAAGCAACGACCCGTTGATTGTAATCGACGGTGTGCCAGTCGATAACTCTACTATCGAGGGTTCTTCTAACATAATCGGTTCGCTCAACCCCGACGATATAGAAACTTTCACGGTGTTGAAAGATGCTTCGGCAACTGCCATTTATGGTTCGCGTGCATCTAACGGTGTGATTGTAATCACAACGAAGAAGGGTAGCGACCGCCTGTCGGTCAACTATTCGAGCAGCTACTCGGTGAGCACCACAGCCAATCGCCTCGACGTGCTTACAGCCGACGAATTCCGTGCTTTTGTGCCTACGGTGACCGGCGTTCCGTCGGACGTGGAACTTGGCACTGCCAACACCGACTGGCAAGACGAGATATACCGTGCAGCATTCGGCACCGAGCAGAATATTTCTCTCTCGGGCAAGGTTAAGCCCATCGAGGCACCTTTCCGCGTGTCGCTCGGCTATACCAACCAGAACGGTATCATCGAAACCAACAATTATCAGCGCTTATCGTTCGGCGGCAATATTGCTCCGTCGTTCTTCGACAACCACTTGACTGCCAACTTGAACGTGAAGGTGTCGTATGAAAACAACAAGATGGTTGACAACTCGGTGGTGGGTGCAGCATTGCGTTATGACCCCACTCGCCCAGTGATGACTGGCAGCTCGACAGCGGCTACCGACCCGGGTCTTGGCTACTTCATTTGGACCAATGGCGGCTCGCCGATGGCAATCCAGACCAACAACCCTGTGGCTCAACTCGAATTGACCGACCAGGCTAACAAGGTTGTCCGCTCGATAGGTAGTGCAGCTATCCAGTACAAGGTACACGGGCTTGAAGACTTGAAGTTGAACGTAAACCTTGGTTATGACGTGCTTGAGAGCAAGTATAACAAGGATGTTCCCGACCTCGCCGGCACCATGTACACCGAAAACCAAAAGGACGGTACAGGCTTGATGCAGCGCGGTGTGCAAAACAAGCGCAACCTGTTGCTCGATGCATTTGCCAACTACGACAAGACTTTTGGCGACAAGCACACGTTTGGCGCAATGGTGGGTTATGGCTGGCAGCACTTCTGGAAAAAATATAACCTCTCGTATGACGACCCGCGTGGTAACGAGCTGCAAAGCGACACCCACTATGAAACAGAGTATTACCTGCTCTCGTTCTACGGACGTGTCAACTACAGCTATGACGACCGCTACCTGGTGACTGCAACGTTGCGTGGTGACGCATCTTCGCGATTTGCATCTGACAATCGCTGGGGCGTATTCCCGTCGGTGGCACTTGCATGGCGCATAATCCAAGAAGACTTCATGAAGGAGCAAGACGTTATGTCCGACCTCAAGCTGCGCCTCGGTTACGGTATCACTGGTCAGCAGGATATTATCAACGACTATCCCTACATGACTACGTTCACGGTTTCTTATCCCGAATCGTCTTACCAATTGGGTGATATATGGTATTACACCTACCGCCCCAACGGCTACGACCGCGACATCAAGTGGGAAACTACCACCACGTGGAACGCCGGTATCGACTATGGTTTCCTCGGCAACCGCATCTATGGTAGCATCGACTACTACAAGCGATTTACCAAAGACCTGTTGAACACAATCAATGTTATTTCGGGTACAAACTATTCGTCGGTGCTCACGACCAACATTGGCAAGATGGAGAACCAAGGTGTGGAATTTGCCATCAACGCCGTGCCGGTGCGTACAAACGACTTTGAGTGGACCATCGGCTTCAACTACACTTGGAATGACTCGAAAATCACCAAGCTCAACACTATTGACACGGGCAACAACTTCGTGCAGACCGGTGCAATCTCTGGCACGGGCAAATATGTGCAAGTGTTCATGGTTGACGAACGCCCCTACACGTTCTACCTGTGCAAGCAGGCATACGACGAAAACGGCAAGCCTATCGAAGGACAGTATGTGCAGCCCGACGGGTCGGTTTCAGCCACCGAAACTCGCTATGCCACTGGCAAGAGCGCGTTGCCAACATCTTACTTGGGCTTCAACACCCAATTGTCATGGAAAAACTGGGATCTCGCCATCAGCGGCCACGGTTCGTTTGGCAACTATGTTTACAACTATGTAGCAGCCGACCAATACGTGCAATCGGTTTACAGCGACCAAGGCAGCTTCTCCAACATCTTGAAGTCAACACGCGACCTCGGCTTCCAGCAACAGCAGCTCTACTCTGACATGTGGCTCGAAAAGGGTTCGTTCTTCCGTTTCGACAACATCACTCTTGGTTACACATTCAACAAACTGTGGAACAACTCAAGCCGCTTGCGCTTGACCTTCTCGGTGTCGAATGTTGCAACAATCACTGGATATTCGGGCTTGGATCCCGAGTTGACCGACGGTATCGACCGCGAAGTCTATCCGCGTCCGCGTTCTTATACATTTGGTGCAAATCTCACATTTTAACGAATAAGAAAGATGACAACAATGAAAAAATATATATTGATGTTTGTTATAGGTTGCCTTGGGCTTACCTCTTGTATAGGCGACCTCGACACGATGCCCATCGACGACAACAGTCTCGTTTCGGAGCAAGTGTATAGAAGCAAAAAGGGTTACATGGGTGTGCTTGCCAAGTGCTATGCATCGCTCATATTGACCGGGCAGCAAGGTGGCGACGGCGGCGACGGCGACCTTGAGGGTGCAAACGAGGGTTACTCGGGATACATGCGCCTGCTGTTCTACTTGCAGGAACTCGACACCGACAACTTCTTGATGCCTTCGTCGTCAAACGGGTTGCGCAATTGCTTGAACCTGAACTGGACTCCATCGACCTCGGTCGTTACGTGGACTTATCAACGCCTGTACATGTCGATTGCATATTGCAACGAGTTCTTGCGCGAATGTACTCCCGAAAAGATGCAGGAGCGCGGCGTGTGGAATGACATGAGTGCCGACTACCTTAACTATCGCGCCGAGGCACGTTTCATTCGCGCCTATTGCTACTCGATGCTTTGCGACCTGTTTGGCAACGTGTCGATAATCGACGAGAACACTGGCGTGAAAGATGTTCCGGCACAGAATACGCGCAAGGAAGTGTTTGACTATGCCGAGGGCGAGCTTCTCACAATCATCGGCGAGGCTGAAGGCAACGGAGATGTGCTTAAGGATGCAGGGCAAAACGAGTATGCCCGTGTTGATAAGGCTGCCGGTTGGTTCTTGCTCGCAAGAATGTACCTTAATGCCGATACTTGGATTGGCGAAGACCGTTACACCGATTGCTACATCTATGCCAAGCGTCTCATAGACTCGAACACCTATCCTCTTGCATCAGACTACCGCCACATCTTCCTTGCCGACAATGAAACGTGCTCGGAAATCATCTGGCCGCTCGTGCAAGACGGTGAAAAGGCTCAAAGCTCGGCTGGAACCAACTTCTATGTGAAGGCTTTCGTCAACGGGCCGATGGATGAGTTGTACAAGACCGGTGTCGGTTCGAGAGGCTGGGGCAACGTGCGCTCGAAGACTACGCTCGTCAACGCGTTCAACCCTGCCGACGTGACATTCGACCCGAATGACACTTGGGGCAACAACAAGAACGACAAGCGTGCCCAATTTATGACCGCCCTCGACGGACAGACCAAGGAGACTTGGGATGCCGACATGAACATGACCAGCACGTTCACTTGCGGCTATGGCTACATTAAGTGGCGCAACGTGACCAAGAATGACGAAATTCCTGCACAGGGCGATACTTATACTTCGATTGACTTCCCGTTGTTCCGCACTGCAGATGCCTACTTGATGGCTGCCGAGGCAATATTGCGCGGTTCGACACAAGGCTCCCGCAGCGAGGGATTGGAATACTTCAACAAAGTGCGCCGCCGCGCCTATATGTCGGGCGAATATGCCCAGCCGGGCGTGAAGTCGGAAGTCTCGGGCGAAATCGACGACAGCGAGTTTAACCTCGATTATATCCTTGGTGAACGCCAGAGGGAATTGGCTTCGGAATGCGTGCGCCGCACCGACTTGATTCGTTTCGGCAAGTTCACAAAGGGTAACAATTGGGATTGGAAGAACGGCGACCGCCTTGGCAGCGATGTAAGCGACTTTTACAAATTGTTCCCGATACCAGAAAGTGAAATGACCAATAACCCGACCCTGGAACAAAATGATGGTTATTAATGCACGGTTTTACATTTGAGAGTTTTTATCTTTGTGTCGGGGCAGGGGCTTTGCTCCGACACATTTTGTAAAAACAAGCATACACACAAAAAAAGAGATATTATGAATAGGATTTTGAAGGTTGCGCTTGTCGGGGTGCTGTTGCCGGTGATGGCATTTGCACAGACGGCGCGTGAAGAGATTTTTGAAGATTTGAACAAAGCTGGCGGCGTGTATTATGCCTATCCCGTGAGCACGGTCGAGCAGACTGCCACTCCCAAGGGTTATGAGCCATTCTACATAAGCCACTACGGACGGCACGGTTCGCGCTACCTGGTTGCCGACAACGATTATCTGTGGGTGTTGCAGCTCATGCGCAAGGCGAAAGATGCCGGAGCGTTGACACCGCTCGGGCTTGACGCGCTCGACAGGATTGAGCAGGTGTGGCTCGAAGCCGAGGGGCGCGGCGGCGACCTTGCTCCGCTTGGCGTGAGGCAGCAGCGCGGCATTGCCGAGCGAATGTTTGCCACCTTCCCCGAGGTGTTCAAGGGCAAGGTTGACATATCGGCACGCTCGACCATTGTGTTGCGCTGTGCCATGAGCATGGACGCCTTCTGCGAACGGCTGAAGGAGTTGAACCCAGAGCTGAACATAACGCGCGAGGCGAGCAACCGCTATATGTGCTACCTCAATTACCACAGCCCCGAGTCGAATGCCTTCAACGCCCCCGACGGGCCGTGGCAGGAGGAATACCGCAAATTTGAGGTGTCGCACACGCAGGGCGACCGCTTGGTGAAGTCGTTGTTCAACGACGAGACCTTTGTCGTGCGCAACGTCAACCCCCACACCCTCATGTGGGGCTTCTACTGGCTTGCAGTGGGAATGCAGGACATCGAGACGCAGGTGTCGTTTATGGACTTGTTTGAGCCGCAGGAGCTGTTCGACCTCTACCAGTCGTTCAACTACCGTTTCTATGTGGGCGACAGCAACTATCCCGGCAGCCACGGTATGCTGCTCGACAATGCCAAGCCGCTGTTGAGGAACGTGGTGGAGAGTGCCGACGAGGTGATTGCCAGCGGCAACACGGGGGCAACGTTCAGGTTTGGGCACGACGGCAACCTCATTCCGTTTGCCGGGTTGCTCGGGCTTGACGGGTGCTATGCCTCGGTCGAGGACCCTGCCGACTTCTACAAGCACTTCGTGTCGTATGAAATCTCGCCTATGGCAGGCAATGTGCAGATAGTGTTTTTCCGCAACAAGAAGAACCACGACGACATTGTGGTGAAATTCTTGCACAACGAGCGCGAAACCTCCATTCCGCTCGACACCGACATGTACCCCTACTATCGCTGGAACGACGTTCGCAGCTACTTCATGAAAATACTTGGTGAATAAATCACCATTCTCCACTGCGGTGCAAAAGCGTAAACCGTTGAGGCAACACCACCCTCAACGGCTCGCCTCCAGCCCGCATGGGAAGTGCATACTTATTAGTTTTAGTTTCGTCTCCCCGAGAACTGCACCGCATTCCCGGGGAGTTTTTTTCAATGTATTTAACTATATCAATCTCTATATTACGGATAAACCATTGGTTCTGGTTGGCATTTGGGTGAATGTTTTTTGGAGCGATGGTGGGGAGAAAGGGGGGATTTTGCAAATAATTTCGTACATTTGTGGAAAATTTGGAATTGGGCTTATGGGCATATTCAGTTTTTTCTCGAAAGAAAAAAAAGAGACACTCGACAAGGGGCTTGCCAAGACGAAGCAGGGTGTGTTCTCTAAGTTGACACGTGCTATTGCAGGCAAGTCGAAAATCGACGACGATGTGCTTGACAACCTCGAAGAGGTGTTTGTGACTTCAGATGTCGGCATTGACACGACATTGAAAATCCTTGACCGCATACAGAAACGTGTGGCTCGCGACAAATATGTAGGAGCCAGTGAACTCAACAACTTGCTGTGTGAGGAGATAACCGATATGCTCGCCGAGAACGACACCGAAACGGGTGCCGACTTCGAGGTGCCGAAAGACCGCCGCCCGTATGTGATAATGGTGGTGGGCGTGAACGGCGTGGGCAAGACGACTACCATAGGCAAGCTCGCCTACCAGTTCAAGAAGGCTGGCAACAGCGTGGTGCTCGGCGCAGCCGACACGTTCAGGGCGGCAGCCGTGGAGCAGCTCGACATTTGGGGCGAGCGCGTGGGTGTGCCAGTGGTGAAGCAACGCATGGGTGCCGACCCGGCATCGGTGGCATTCGACACGCTCACATCTGCCAAAGCCCATAATGCCGACGTGGTGATTATCGACACCGCGGGCAGGTTGCACAACAAGAAGGGGTTGATGGACGAATTGACGAAAATCAAGAACGTGATGAAGCGCGTGGTGCCCGATGCCCCCCATGAAATATTGCTTGTGCTCGACGGCTCGACGGGGCAGAATGCCTTTGAGCAGGCACGGCAGTTTGTAGCCGCTACCGAAGTCAACGAGTTGGCGGTGACGAAACTCGACGGAACAGCCAAGGGCGGCGTGGTGATAGGTATCAGCGACCAGTTCAAGATACCCGTCAAGTACATAGGCCTTGGAGAAGGAATGGAAGACTTGCAGGTGTTCCGCAAGGAAGAATTTGTGAAATCGTTGTTTGGGAAGTAATTGCCAGATAGCGGTTTTATTGTGTGTTTTTTGCTGCCGGCATTGGTAATACATTTGCCGGTAGTTGACTTTTAAAAGGATAACTATTAATGGTAAGGAAACGAATTGACATCATCACACTGGGGTGCTCGAAAAACTTGGTTGATAGCGAGCGGCTGTCGCGCCGTCTTGCCGCTGCCGGCTATGAGGTGGTGAACGACAGCGACGACGTGCGTGGCGAAATCGTGGTGGTGAACACTTGTGGATTCATCGGCGATGCCAAGCAGGAATCAATCGACACGATACTTGAACTTGCCGAGGCAAAACGACATGGGCGCATCGGGCGAATTTTCGTGATGGGATGCCTGTCGCAACGCTATTTCGACGACTTGAAGGTGGAGTTGCCAGAGGTTGACCGTTTCTATGGCAAATTTGACTGGGATGGGATAATTGCCGACCTTAGGGCGGCTGTGCCTGCCGATGTGAAGCCTTATGAAAGGCTGATAACCACTCCGAGCCATTATACATATTTGAAAATATCGGAAGGGTGCAACCGTTTTTGTGCCTTTTGCGCCATTCCGCTCATCACCGGGCGTCACACGTCGGTGGCTATCGAAGAACTTGAGGAGGAGGTGCGCTCGCTCGTGGGGCATGGCGTGAAGGAGTTTAACGTGATTGCGCAGGACTTGTCGTCGTATGGCATCGACCTGTATGGCAAGCCGATGCTTGCCGAGCTAATCGACCGCCTTGCAAGCATCGAGGGGGTGGAATGGTTGAGACTGCACTATGCCTATCCGGCTCAGTTCCCGTGGGAGGTGTTGCCGGTGATGGCTCGCCACAGCAACGTGTGCCGCTATCTCGACATTGCATTGCAGCACATAAGCGACAAGGTGCTTGGAAATATGCGCCGCCACATCACCAAGGCCGAAACCATCGAGCTGATAGAGCGCATAAGGCGCGAAGTGCCAGGCATACACCTGCGCACGACGCTCATGGTGGGCTTCCCTGGCGAGGGCGAAACCGAGTTTGAGGAGCTGAAGGAATTTGTGCGGTGGGCACGCTTCGAGCGCATGGGCGCATTTGCTTATAGCGAAGAGGAAGGAACGTATGCCGCCAAGCAGTTTGCCGACGAAGTGCCCGAGGAGGTGAAAGAAGCCCGCCTTGCCGAAATAATGGAGTTGCAAGAGGATATTGCACTCGAACTTAACGAGGAGAAGGTTGGTCAGACGTTCAAAGTGCTGATCGACCGCGAGGAGGATGAATTTTTTGTTGGTCGCACCGAGTTTGATTCTCCCGAAGTTGACCCCGAGGTGCTTGTGCGCAAGTCGGGCGGTCTGCGAGTCGGAGAGTTTGCCACGGTGACGATAACCGAGGCTTTGCCTTTTGAATTGATTGGGGAAATAAAGTAATGAATAAAATAACGATGGACAATACCATTATCATAGAGGCTATCGACAAAGCCATCAAGCACAAGGCTCAGTTTTATGCCTACCGCTTGCCTGGGGAAGCGCAGTTGCACTTTGGCGCACAGATAATCGACCAGAGGACGCCCGAGGGGTTCACTATTGTTCCATTTGTGGAAAAGCCCGATTGTGTGCCATATTTCATATCGGCACAATTCAATGCCGAGAAATATATGAAGTTGCCAGTGTCGTCGTTGCCGGTGACTTCGTTGCACAAGGTGGACGAGGTAT
Source organism: uncultured Bacteroidales bacterium (assembly GCA_949285735.1). GTDB lineage: Bacteria > Bacteroidota > Bacteroidia > Bacteroidales > Muribaculaceae > Avimuribaculum. Next base: position 18,326 of record CASEAQ010000011.1, on the reverse strand, counting down.
CGACACCCAAGGAGGAGTATATGGAGAATGCCACACGGTGCATCGAGGCATTGCAGCGCGGCGAGTTGCAGAAGGTGGTATTGTCGAGGGTGATTGTCGATGAATTTGACAAGTCGCTCACATGGACGCAGGTGTTTCGGAAGCTGCTTGACCGTTGCCCCGATTCGTTTGTCTTTGTGTTTAACAGCGAAGCCACAGGTGCGTGGATGGGTGCGTCGCCTGAGAGGTATTTGAGCTATGACGGCAAGCAATTGCGCACTATGGCATTGGCTGGCACCCGTCCTGCCGGCACCGAGGGTGAGTGGGGCGAGAAAGAGAGCGAGGAGCAGGCTATCGTTGCCGATTACATCGCTGCAAAGTTTGCCGAGATGAAGATAGACTATGAGCGCCTGCCGCGGACGACGCGCCTTGCAGGCAACGTGGAGCATCTGTGCACGGAATTTGTCGGCACGGCGTCGCGTCCATCGCAACTCGACGGAATGCGCAACACGTTGCACCCGACGCCAGCACTTGGCGGTTTGCCAGTTAAGGCCGCCGTGAAGTTGATTGGTGAAGTGGAGAGCCACAGCCGTCGTTACTATGGCGGATATATGGGCCCCGTGGGTGACGACGGGCGGTTTGACTTGTTTGTGAATGTGCGTTCGTTGGAGTTTGATGGCGAGCGGTATTGCATTTATGTGGGAGGCGGCTTGACGAGCGGCTCGGTCGCTGAACAGGAATGGAATGAGACATGCAATAAGGCACAGCTGCTTCAGTTGGCAGTTGGCAGTCGTGAGTAGTTGATGCATAGATAAGGGATTTTGCCATCGTTGCAACGACTCTTTGTGAGGGCTGTGGTGATGGCATTTTTATATAATTGTTAGTTAGGGATTTTGGATTGGATTCAATGTGTTAATAATGTTTAAATTGATAGCGCTGGGATTGTTTGGGATATAAAATTATGTTTGGCTGTTTTGTGCTTGAAACACTCGTTGTAGAGGGGCGTGTGACGAATATGGTTAGGCGTGGTAGAGGAAAAAGGAACATTGTGGCATGGCTAATAGTAGTGACGGCATTAAAAATATTTGCAAATTATTAGTAAATTTGCAAATCATTGACGAGGCTGGCATCATGCCTTGTTAGCAAGCCAAGAAATATGACATACAAGATTGCTACACCATTGTCAAATTGTGTGAATGCCGCGGGCAAATGCGGTAGGGGCGACTATATCTACCCTGCGGCAGAGGCAGCCAATGCGGGCAGCCGTATGTTTGTGGTTTGTGACGTTAAGGGTGAGCAGGAAATCGACGAGGTGGCGTGCCGAGCCGTCTATCATGCTGTGTGCGACTCGGTGAGTGCGGGGTATGATGCGGTTAAGCCTTTTGCCGAAAGCACGTTTGCCGATGCCTTGCACTCGGCAAGCGATGTGCTCGACTCGGTCGATGGTGTTGATGGCGGCAGTGTGCGCAAGGGTGATGTTGCACTGGCATTTGCCTTGCTGCACCGTGGCGGTTGTTTTCTTGCCACGGCAGGTAGTGCGCAGGTGATGCTTGTAAGGCCGTCGGAGGGGATAATCTATCGCTCTCGCAATGTTGACGAACATTCGTTGCTCGGCGACAAAACAGGGGAACACCGGCTCGATGCCGTTACAAAGAATCTTACCGATTTGCAGCCTGGAGATTACATTTATCTGAGCAACGACAAGGGTGGCATAATGGCTGATGATGAGATTGTGGCATTGCTTGCCGACGGGTCGATAGCCGACAGCGAGAAGTTGATACGGCTGTCTTTGGCAACAGTTGGAGGCGACAGCCGCCGGGAATATTTGGTGCATATAACCGATGTGCAGGAAGATGAGGAAGTTGCCGATGCTGTGCCCGAGAATGTCCACAAGGGTGGAGGCGTTTATCGCGGGCCGTTGGTGGTGGCAGTGGTGACTGCCCTGCTTGCGCTGTGGTTTATGCTTGTTTTTGTGGTGGCTTCTTATTTCATCGACCGATTTGATTTGTAATTTGGGAAATTAGGAATTTCCAGCATTATTAGTTCGGCGGCTTTGCCGCCGTGTTCCGTTGACTATAACATTGTTATAGATCATGCTATTCAAATAAAAGACTAAGGAAAGGGTCGTATCATTGCTCGAAGTAGAGCTTGACACGACCCTTTCCTTGTTATGGCTAATGAGCGTTTGTACTTAGTCGGTTTCGTAGTATGGCACACCCACAAGTTTCATGTTGAAAATGAGGTGTGAGTAGGGTAATATTGCACCCGTGCTTGATGCGTTGTATCCAACTGAGTATGGCACGATTACTTCGCAAGAGTCGCCCACGTGCATGTCGCTAAGAGCGATGACCCATCCCGTGATGACGTTTGTGAGCGTCGTGCGATAAACACTATCGGCAGGAGTAGTCCTCAAGTATGACGAGTCGAAAGGTGTTCCGTCGTACATCTGCCCGTGGTAAATAACATCGACCGTTGAGGTGTAGTAAGGACTCAAGTTGTCTCGCGTCAGTGTAGTATCGTTGAAGTAGTGCATATACACATACGAGTTGTAGTCCCACACTCCTCTCACGGTTTTGTAGTAGGGGTTACCATCGTCGTCGGTGCGCTGAATGGTTTGTTCGAGCCAAGCATTGTTGGCATCGCGCCATTCGGCATACTCTTCCCACGTGCTGTTTTCATTGTCGTCGCTCAGGCACGATGTCGCAACCGAAGACAAGAGTAATGCTGCTACTGCTAATAATGCAAATTTTCTCATCAGTTTATGTGTGTTTATAGATTGTGTGCGTTTAAGCCAAAGACTTGAGCAACTTGTTCAGGCTCACCTCGTTGTCGATTATGTCGTGCAACTGGTCGATGGCAACGCGTTCTTGCTGCATCGAGTCGCGGTGGCGAATGGTCACCGTGCCGTCTTCGAGTGTCTGGTGGTCAACGGTGATGCAGAACGGTGTGCCAATTGCGTCTTGTCGGCGGTAGCGTTTGCCGATTGAGTCTTTTTCGTCGTATTGGCAAGCATAGTCAAACTTGAGCATATTCATGATTTCGCGAGCCTTTTCGGGGAGTCCGTCCTTGCGCACGAGCGGCATGATTGCAGCCTTCACTGGAGCCAATTGCTTGGGCAGGTGCAGCACGACGCGGGTTTCGCCGTTTTCGAGCTTCTCTTCTTCGTAAGACGAGCAAAGCACCGACAAGAACATGCGGTCAACGCCAATCGAGGTCTCTATGACGTATGGCACATACGACTGGTTGAGTTCGGGGTCGAAGTATTGCAGTTTCTTGCCCGAGAACTTCTCGTGTTGCCCGAGGTCGAAGTTTGTGCGGGAGTGTATGCCTTCCACCTCCTTGAAGCCAAACGGCATTTCAAATTCGATGTCGGTTGCTGCGTTGGCATAGTGTGCGAGTTTGTCGTGGTCGTGGAATCGATATTTGTTGTCGCCCATGCCCAGAGCCTTGTGCCACTTCATGCGGGTTTCTTTCCAGCGTTTGAACCATTCGAGTTCTTCGCCTGGACGCACAAAGAATTGCATTTCCATCTGTTCAAATTCGCGCATACGGAAGATGAATTGGCGAGCAACAATCTCGTTGCGGAATGCCTTGCCGATTTGTGCGATGCCAAACGGGATGCGCATGCGGCCAGTCTTTTGCACATTCAGGAAGTTGACGAATATGCCTTGTGCCGTTTCGGGGCGCAGGTAAACGGTCATTGCGCCGTCGGCGGTGCTGCCCATTTCGGTCTTGAACATGAGGTTGAATTGGCGCACGTCGGTCCAGTTCTTTGTACCCGATATTGGGCAAACGATTTCGTAGTCGAGAATGATTTGCTTCAACTCGGCGAGGTCGTTGGCGTTCATCGCCTTCTGGTAACGCTCGTGCAGCTCGTCGCGCTCTTTCTGGTGCTGAAGCACGCGGGGGTTGGTGGTGCGGAAGAGTTCGGCATCGAAGCTGTCGCCGAATTTCTTTGCAGCCTTGGCAACTTCCTTTTCTATCTTGTCGTCATACTTGGCGATTTCGTCCTCAATCAACACGTCGGCGCGGTAGCGTTTTTTCGAGTCGCGGTTGTCAATCAAGGGGTCGTTGAAAGCGTCAACGTGGCCCGATGCTTTCCAGATGGTAGGGTGCATGAAAATAGCCGAGTCGATGCCCACGATGTTTTCGTGCAGCAGCGTCATGGCTTCCCACCAGTAACGTTTTATGTTGTTCTTCATTTCTACGCCCATTTGCCCGTAGTCATACACTGCGGCAAGACCGTCGTAGATTTCGCTTGATTGGAAAACAAAGCCATATTCTTTGGCGTGAGAAACAATTTTTTTGAAGATGTCTTCTTGTTTAGCCATTGTTGTGAGTATTCTTAAGAAAAAATATGGGAGGGGGCTTGCCCTCTCCATGTAAAATAATCAATTATAATTCAGGTTGCAAAGTAAGTGATTTTTTTCGATTTAATTTGTATATTCAGGTGAAATTGTTGGTGTTGGATTTTTGTCGCTTTGGAATGATTCATTATTTTTGTATGTATAAAAGTTGGGAACTTGCATTATGATGAAATATCCGATAGGCATCCAAAGCTTCGAACAGATACGCGAGGAAGGGTATGTGTATGTTGACAAGACCGAATTGGTTTACCGCTTGGTGACCCTCGGCAAGATATATTTCCTGAGCCGTCCTCGGCGGTTCGGGAAGAGCTTGTTGATGTCAACGTTGAAGAACTATTTCCTTGGACGGAAGGAGTTGTTCACGGGGCTTGCCATCGACAGGCTTGAAACGGAGTGGCTCGAATACCCGGTGTTCCATATCGACTTCAACGGGACGGATTTTACTTCGGCTGGTGCGCTTGAGCGCAAGCTCGACAGGTATGTTTCGGACTGGGAGGTTGAATATGGCATTGAGTCTGAACCTGGGGCGAGTGACTTGGGCGACCGCTTCGCGCGGGTGTTTGGTGAAGCCCACAGGCGTGCCGGGCGCAGGTGCGTTGTGCTTGTCGATGAGTATGACAAGCCGATACTCGACGTTCTCGACACGGGGCGGGGCATCGAGGCGACAGGCGGCGAAATGCGCCTGCTTGAGGACGTGCACCGTGAAGTGTTGAAAGGGTTCTATTCGGTGTTCAAGGCGGCAGACGAGCATCTACGCTTCGTGTTGCTGACTGGCGTGACTAAATTCTCGCAGGTAAGCGTCTTCAGCGGGTTCAATCAGCCTGCAGACATAAGCATGGATAGCCGATACGAGGCATTGTGCGGCATCACGCAGGAGGAGTTGGCAGCCTATTTTTCAGAATCGATAGCCAACATGGCGAGGATGAAAGGCATCGGGGTGGAGGAGATGACGGCGAAGCTCAAACGGCAGTATGACGGCTACCACTTCAGCGAGGCGATGACAGATGTTTACAATCCGTTCAGCCTGCTCAACGCGTTTGCTTCGGGGTCGATACGCGACTATTGGTTCAGCAGCGGCACGCCGACCTACCTGATAAGGCTGATGAACCATTGCGACGAGAACCTTGACGAGATGACCGGGAAGTATTACGACCCACAGGAGTTCATCGACTACAAGGCGAGCGTTGAGCGACCGTTGCCGATGATTTACCAGAGCGGCTACCTCACCATCAAGGACTACAAGCCGCGCCGAGGCACGTTCCTGCTCGATTTCCCCAACGACGAGGTCAAGAAGGGGTTTGTGTCGCTTGTCGCGTCCGACTATCTGAAGCCTCGCCGCTCCAGTGTTGGCAGTTGGGTTCAAGAGTTGCTTGACGCTCTCGAAGATGGCGACACCGATGGAATGCGCAAGTTGTTCACAGCCTTTTTTGCCGACATACCCTACACGATGCGTCGCAAGGAGGACGAACGTGAAAGGGAACGCTACTTCCACTACACGTTCTACCTGATATTCCGCCTGGTGAGCGTTTACGCGGTCTATACCGAGAAGGAGCAGAGCGAGGGAAGGGTTGACTGCATAGTCGAGACGCCCGACTATGTTTATATATTTGAGTTCAAGCTCGACGGCAGTGCCGACGAGGCGTTGCGTCAGATAGAGGCGCGAGGCTATGCCCGACCGTATGCTGCCGACCGCCGCCGTTTGTATCGCATCGGCGTGAGCTTCTCGTCGCAGACTGGCACTATCGATGATTGGAAAGTGGAATGAAAGTTTGTATGCGTGGGATTTAACGATAATTATGCAGATGGATTTTTCGATATTTTGTATTTTTGCATAGAATAAGAAGTTGTTTTGGTTTTTACTGGCATTTATCAAATCATCGGACTTGAAAATCAGAACGGTTTCTAATCGAGGCTTTTGGGTGGATTTTTATCATGGTTGCGTAACAAGGAGTGTGTTTTGCCTTTTGCGCATATACTTTTTTCATTTGTCACCCGGAAGCTCACCAATAACTGTATAGCAATCAAGAAATATATGAGAGAAGACAACGAAACACCCGAAGATGAGTTGGAAAACGACGGCAACGATGAGTTGTGGCAAGAAGAGGATAGCGGCGACACCGATGCTGTGACGCAGGCTCATTCGAACTACGTGCCGAAGGACAACCGTATGCAGTTGTCGGGAATGTTCCGCAATTGGTATCTCGATTATGCGTCATACGTGATATTGGAGCGTGCCGTACCGCATATCGAGGACGGGTTGAAGCCCGTGCAACGCCGCATCTTGCACACGATGAAGGAGCTTGATGACGGGCGTTACAACAAGGTGGCTAATATCGTTGGTTTCACAATGCAATACCACCCACATGGCGATGCGTCGATAAAGGATGCCTTGGTGCAACTTGGGCAGAAGAACCTGCTTATCGACACACAGGGTAACTGGGGCAATATTCTCACAGGCGACGATGCCGCTGCTGGGCGTTACATCGAAGCACGGTTGTCGGAGTTTGCCCTCGATGTGGTGTTCAGCCCCAAGATTACCGACTGGGGGCGTTCGTATGACGGTCGTAAGCCCGAGCCTATCACACTGCCGGTGAAATTTCCTCTTGTGCTGTTCCACGGGGCAGAGGGTATCGCCGTGGGGCTTTCGACCAAGATTCTGCCGCATAATTTCAATGAGATAATTGATGCCGCCGTGGCTTACCTGCGCGGCGAGCCGTTTCAGTTATTCCCCGATTTCCCGACGGGGGGCTATGTCGATGTGCGCCGCTATAACGATGGGGAACGCGGAGGACAGGTGCGCGCAAGGGCAAAGATAGAGAAGCGCGACAGCAAGACGCTCGTCATAAACGACTTGCCTTATGGCTACACCACGCCCAAACTGATAGAGTCGATATTGCTTGCCCAGCGCAAGGGGAAAATCAAAATCAAGAAAATCGACGACAACACATCGTCGTCGGCAGAAATCATAGTCACGTTGCAACCCGGCACGTCGAGCGACAAGACGATAGATGCGCTCTATGCCTTCACCAATTGCGAGGCAAGCATCTCGCCCAATTGTTGCGTGATTGAGGACAAGAAGCCGAAATTCCTGACGGTGAGCGACATATTGCGCAACAACGTTGACCACACCAAGGACATGTTGCGACAGGAGCTTGAAATACAACGTAACGAGACCCTCGAAGCGATACACTTTGCCTCGCTTGAAAAGATTTTCATCGAGGAACGGATATATAAGGACAAGGAATTTGAGGACAGCCGCGACATCGACGAGGCGATAGCCCATATCGACCGCCGCCTTGAACCGTGGAAGCCGTCGTTCTACCGCGAAGTGACGCGCGACGACATATTGAAACTGCTCGACATAAAGACGCGCCGGTTCACCAAGTTTGACAGCGAAAAGGCGAATGAATATATAGCCACGCTCAAGGAGCGCATCGAGAAAATCGACTATGAACTTGCCCACATCGTGGAGTTCACGATAGAATGGTTTGAAGGGCTGAAGACGAAATATGGAGCGATGTATCCGCGCCGCACCATAATCCGCAACTTCGACACCATCGAGGCTACGAAAGTTGCCGAGGCAAACGAAAAGCTATACATCAACCGCGAAGAGGGATTCATCGGCACGTCGTTGAAGAAGGACGAGTTTGTGTGCAATTGCTCCGACATCGATGATGTGATTATTTTCTACAAAGATGGCAAATACAAGGTGATAAAGGTTGCCGAAAAGATATACGTGGGGAAAAACATACTGTACTTGAACGTATTCAAGCGCAACGACACCCGCACCATCTATAATGCCGTTTACCAAGACGGCAAGGGTGGCGTGGTGTATATGAAGCGATTTGCCGTCACTGGCATCACGCGCGACAAGGAGTATGACCTGACGCAGGGAAAGCCCGGCTCGAAGGTGTTGTGGTTCACTGCCAACCCCAATGGCGAAGCCGAGGTGCTTCGCATCACGTTGAAGCCCAAGTTCCGCCTGAAGGTGTTGCAGTTCGACGTTGACCTTGCCGACCTCGCCATAAAGGGGAAGCAGTCGCGCGGCAACGTGGTGACCAAGAACGAGGTGCACCGCATCTCGCTCAAGGAGCGTGGCACGTCAACGCTTGGCGGCAGGGAAGTGTGGTTCGACCCCGATGTGCTCAGGCTCAACTACGACGGGCGCGGACGGTCGCTCGGCGAGTTTGGCGGCACCGACATGGTACTTGTCGTGTGCAACAACGGCGAGTATTACACCACCTCGTTCGACTCGGGCAACCATTACAGCGACGACATATTGCGCATCGAGAAGTTCCGCCCCCATGCCGTGTGGACGGCGGTGCTGTTTGATGCCGACCAGGGATTTGTATATGTCAAGCGGTTTGAGTTTGAGCCGTCGGTGCGCAGGCAGAGTTTCATTGGCGGCAACCCGTCGTCGCGCCTCATGCTGCTCACCGATGAGCGTTATCCACGCTTTGACGTGAAATTTGGCGGCGGCGACAGCTTCCGCGAGAACCTGGTGATTGATGCCGAGGAATTCATTGGCGTGAAGAGCTTTAAAGCCAAGGGTAAACGAGTTTCCAACTATACGGTTGATACTGTGGTCGAAATCGAGCCACGCGAGGTGCCCGAAGAGGAACTTGAAGCCGCCGACGAGACGGCAGAGGAAGAAGGAACCGTCCAAGAAAAGCCCATAAGCCAGCAAGACGTGTTTGACGAACTGACGGGGCAGAAAAAACTGTTTGACATAGAACCCGATGATGGAGACGATGCGTAGGTGGTTGCTGGCAGGGATATTTGCCATCGTGGCGATGTTGGAGCCCGTTGTGGCGGTTGCCGACTCTATCGCTGTCGCCGAGAGGGTCGTGCGGCCAGTGAACTCGGCATTCACGTTCGACATGGGTGGTGCGCAAATTCTCGACACTTACCTCACACCAATCAAATACACTGGCATGGGCATGAGGCTTGGCTACGAAAGAATGCAAGCCATGAAGTTCAGCCCCGAGCGGTGGGTGTCGCAGATGGACATGGGGGTGGAATACCAGAAGGTGAAAAACATTCCCCGAAACCACACGATGCACTCGCTCATGATTGAATACCAGTGGGGCATGATGTACCGTTGGCGATTGACGTGTGTGCCAGGGCTGCAACTGATGGCTGGAGGCAGCACCCGCCTGCGTGGCGGTGTGATATACAATGCCAACAATTCAAACAATCCCGTGTCGGCAAAGATACATTGGAGCGTCAACTTGCAGGCGATGGCGGCATACAATATGCGTGTGGGCAAGTTGCCCGTCACGTTCCGCTATGAGGCGACGTTGCCGTTCATCGGTGCGTTCTTCTCGCCCGAGTATGGACAATCGTTTTATGAGATTTACCTTGGTGACCGTAGTGGAATCGTGCATTGCGGCTGGTGGGGCAACCGCTTCGATATGCGCAACCTGTTTACGGTTGACCTGCACTTTGGCGGCACGTCGTTGCGCCTTGGCTACCGAGGGCAAATCGAGACCAGCTATGTGAACAATCTCAATTACCATTTCTTCACCCACAGTGCCGTGATAGGAGTGAGTGGAGAATGGATGTCGTTGCGTTCGGGCAAGGGAGATGTGGAGCGAGCCCGCATCATCTCGGCACTTTATTAATTGCAGGAACTATGAAAGCGTGTTTCAAAATAAGTCTTCTTGGCATGGTGGCGGCGGCACTGTCGATGTTTCTTGTGTCGTGCCACGAGTATGAAGAGTTTTCAAACGACCCATACGGAAATTTCGATGCCTTGTGGACTATCATCGACGAGCATTATTGCTTCTTCGACTACAAGGATATTGATTGGAACGAGGTGGGGCAGCGATACCGCGCGCAGGTGCTGCCCGGAATGACCAACGAAGAGCTGTTTGACGTGTGTGCCCAGATGTTGAAGGAGCTGAAGGACGGGCATACCAACCTGATTTCGTCGTGGGATGTGTCGCGATATTGGATATGGGAGCAATATCCAGTGAACTACGACGAGCGCATCATCGACGAGTATTACTTGAATTTCAACTACCGCCAAGCCTCGGGCATCAAATACCAGATATTGAGCAACAACATCGGCTATATGCACTACGGGGATTTCAGTTCGGGCATAGGCGATGGCAACTTGGACAATATCTTGGCATACCTTGCCGCTTGCGACGGGCTGGTGATAGACGTGCGCAACAATGGCGGTGGCTACCTCACCAATGTCGAGAAGCTGGTGGGGCGTTTCATCACCGAACGCATTCATGCGGGGTATATCTCGCACAAGACGGGTCCGGGGCATGATGAGTTTTCGGAGCCGTATGCCTATTATTTCGACCCAGCCGACGACACGCGCATCAAGTTTTTGAAGCCGGTGGTTGTGTTGACCAACAGATCGTCGTTCAGCGCGACAAATAATTTTGTTTCGATAATGAAGACGTTGCCTAACGTGCGCATCGTGGGCGACACCACTGGCGGCGGGAGTGGAATGCCTTTTACTTCGGAATTGCCCAACGGGTGGAACGTGCGTTTTTCTGCTTGCTCAATCCTCGACCCAGGGGGCAACGAGACGGAGTTTGGAGTTGCGCCGTCGGATGAGTGCAAGGTTGACATGGATTCGACCGATATGGCTTCGGGGCACGATACTATCCTTGAAACGGCGTTTAGGGTGATAGGAGAAATGGGAAATTCGATTAATTAGGAATTAGGAGTGAGGAATTAGGAATTTAGTTAGCAGTTGATATTCAATTATTACTGTCCGCTAAAAAATACGGGACGGCTTCGCTGCCCTCTGTGTCGCTGTATTCGGTAACGCACTGTCATTGCAATTTAAATGGGTGGGAGGAAAGGCTTTTGCTTTTTGTTTTGTGGAACTATTTGAATTTAGTATATTTGCATATATGATATTCTGACTATTTCCTTAGAACTAATTTAATTTAAGTTATGCAAAGGTGCTTGCGTTATATGTTGCCGGTTGTAATGTTAAGTCTGTTATCGGCGTTTACGGCATCGGGTATGGCTCGAAAAGAGATGTATAACCTGTTGATAATAAACACTTATAGTGAGAATGCCGAGTGGAGTAATGGGGTGATTGTGCCAATGGTAGAGGAGGTGTCTCGGTTGCACAACGTGAGTGCCTATATCGTGCATGTGAATGCGGCTTTTATCACCAACGACTCGCTTTACAATACGTCGGTCGATGCGCTGTTCAAGCGGTATGAGACTATCACACCCGATTATGTGGTGATGATAGGTAACATGGCATTTACTATGCGCGACCGTGTGAGGCAGGAATGGGGCGATGTGCCGATAGTGTTGTGTGCCGAGATGGGCTTCATGCTGCCTCGCCGCTTCTATTACACGGGTTGTGCAGAGTTGCCGCAAGAGGATGACGTGGTGCCGTTGTCGAAGTTTACCAAGAATTACAACATGACGTATGTCTTGTTTCCTTACTACTACAAAGAGACAATCGACCTGATGGTGCAGATGCAGCCCGAGATGGAGACGCTGGTGTTTGCCGCCGACATGCTCTATTTTAATCGCTATTTTGAGCATTATATAAAGCCGTATGTTGAAAAGACTTACCCCGACATAAAGTATGTGCGCCTGATGCCGCAATTCAAAGTCGGGTCACAATTGCAGCAATATCTTGTCGAGAACGATCCTCGTGTGGGGCTGTTGTTCTCGTCGTGGATGTACAAGCGCGACAACTTGCTTGGAATGCCAATGCTCATTTCGGGCGAATATCGGCAGATAATGTCGGCATCGAAGCCCATTTACACCTTGCGTGAGTCGTATATGATTGCCGGTGGTTTTGTGGGTGGGCACTTCTATTCGCGCGACGAGATGCGTTGCCGCCTAAGCGAGTTGATTCGCTCGATAGCCGGCGGCAAGGCTCCGCGAGACATCCCGCCGCAAACGATTGAGAAGTCATATACGCTCATCAATTACATCAACATGAAGACGCGCGGCGTGGATGAGGCGTTGTGCCCCGACGATGCGATTTTCATCAACAAGCCGCCCACATTGTGGGAACAATACCGCTGGCAGATAGTGTCAATAGCTGTGATAGTCGTTGCGGCATTCGTCGCATTGTCATTGCTGTACCGAACACGTATGCGCAGGATTGCTATGCTGAAGAAGCATAACGTCATCCTCGATAATATGCCAGTGTTTTATGCGCAGGAGCAGGTGTTGCGTGACGGGGCGGGCAAGGCCTATGACATGGAGTGCATACACACCAATGAGAAATTCCGTGAGGTGTTTACCAACGTCAATGGAGACGGTTGCAGCAAAGGCGACAAATTGCCGCCCGAAGCCGTTGATGCCGTACTGCCCTATGCCGACAAGGTTGTGAACGGGCACACGCGTCTGGCATCGTTTTCCTTCCACTTGAAAGGCACACAACACTATTACGACATCATCATGCGCCAGTCGGCAGAGAAGAATGTGATAGATGTGTTCGGTGTTGACACGACAAAGTTGCACAATGTGGAGGATTCGTTGCGGAAGGCAAACAGGAAGCTCGAAATGGCAATGTCGGTGGCGCAAATCATCCCATACCATATAGATATGCTTTCGCGCAAAGTGGAATTTGGAGCGCAATTGCCCGGTGGAAAGTCGGAGGTGATGGACGTTGATGACTTTTTGCAGAAAGTGTACATTGACGACCGCGAGCGCGTGAGCCAGTGCTACCGCAGGTTGCTGTTGGGCGAGACCGACTCGGTGAGAATCGACTTCAAGGTGATGACCGACGATGGCAATGTGGAATGGTTTGAGGCTCGTGCGATGCTCATGCAGAGTGCCGACGGCAAGCCGCCGATGGTTATCGGGTCGTTGCTCGTAATAACGCAGCGCAAGCGCAACGAGGAGGAACTGATTGCTGCAAAGAACAAGGCTGAGCAATCCGACAAGCTGAAGTCGGCATTCCTTGCCAACATGAGCCACGAGATACGCACGCCGCTCAATGCGATAGTGGGCTTCTCGTCGATATTGCTTGAAGCCGAGGACGAGGAGGAGCGCACCGAGTATGCACAGATAATCGACACCAACAGCAAGTTGCTGCTGCAACTGATTAGCGACATTCTCGACTTCTCGAAGATAGAATCTGGCACGCTCGAGTTCAACTATTCGGAGGTTGACATCAACGAGGTGATGAATGGCATCTACCGCACTATGGAGTTGCGTGTGCAGGAGGGTGTGGCATTTGAGTTGCGCCCGGGAGCCGAAAAATGTGTGTTGGTGACCGATCGCAACCGCCTGTCGCAGGTGATAATCAACCTGCTCACCAATGCCATGAAGTTTACCGCCGAGGGGGCGATAGTGTTTGGCTATGAATTGCGTGGCAGCGAGGTTTATTTCTATGTCAAGGACTCGGGTTGCGGAATTCCAGCCGATAAAATAGCAAATATTTTTGACAGATTCGTAAAACTTAATAGCTTTGCACAAGGAACAGGCCTCGGGTTGCCTATCAGTTCAAACATTGTGAGGATACTCGGGGGCAAGATGGGAGTTGAATCTGAAGAGGGCAAGGGTAGCAAGTTCTGGTTTACCCTGCCTGTAAAAAACGATAAAAAGAAATGAAGATAAAAGTATTATGCTTAATATCGGCTTTAATGATTATGGCAACAACGAATGTCGCAGCCGACGACAAATATGACCGTGTGGATGCCGAGTGGCAAAATGCGATGGTTGCCGCAATCGACTCGTTCCCCGAGGGGGGAGGCTACTACACGGGGCGCAATTCCAACGCCCAGTTCAAGCGCATAGCATGGAGGGCGATGAACGAGACATTCGGAATGCTGCCCACCGATGCCGAAGCACGGCTCGACCTGTCGAAGTCGCAGCCGTCGTTTGACGTGATGGCTACCTACCTTGTGATGCTCAAGGCGATACAGCTCTGGGATAGGTGGAATGCCGAACACGAAGTGCCCAATCTCGCATGGTTCTGCTTCAAGCCTTTTTGTGGAGTGACCGACATTGTCAACAATCAGGGCTACAATCAAGCTGACGGCGAGGGGCTGTGGGGCATGGCAAAGGCAAATGGTCCCGGCATTGCTGTCATAGCCAAGGAACTCGGTGTGGGGTTCAGCTTCATGGGGTATCGTGGAGCAAAGACCGAGAAATATCGCGAGGAGAAAAACGAACGCTACTTGACCGACGAGGAATGGATTGCCGACCCTGTGTGGGGGCAGGCTCGCAAGGGCGATTTCATGAAGATATTCTGGAACAGCAACGATACCGATGGGAGCGACCGCGGAGCGATAATCGGCGACAACGGTAAGGTTGCCGACGAGCAGGAAGACAGCCACACTGCCGTGTTTATGGGCTATGCCGAGAATGGAGATGTAATATATTGGAGCTCAAACAATGCAGACGACCCCGTGAAAGGGGGCTACGGCTTGGCAACTTGTCCTCGCACGCGCATACAGCGCGTGGTGTTTACGCGCATCACCGAGCCCGAGAAGTTTGCCGACGCTCGAAAGTGGCGTGCAAGCAAGAAGCACAAGTGGCTCAACGAACTCGGCGGCAAGCGTCACGGCACCACCAAAGAAATCAAGAAATATTGTGGCATAGATTGAGAAATATATAGTTGAGGAATGGAGGAGCGTCATAATATTTGTAGAGCCGTGGCGTGCCACGGCTCTACAACAAATAAACGTATTTACAATTATGCCTCCTCCTTTATTTTTGTGTAATTGGTGTGGTTTAGTGAAGCCCGATAACGTAAGAGCGTTTGAGCACTTCTTCCGATGAGTGCCCGTCGATTTTCAAGTTATCTCAAATGTTGCGCTCGTCGTCGGGAGAGGCAATAACTTCGCCGTCCATGTAGGTGTAGCCCTTGCATTGGTTGCTCCCGTTGCTGTTAAAATTCGGGGTGTGGTTTTAAATTTGTTTGGGAAAATGTCGTTTTTTTAGTTGATTTGATGTACTTTTACACAAAATTTCCAATTCTGAGCAACCTACACATATTTATCAGGTTAATTTGCTGACAAATATATCATTAATAATAAACCAACTAAACCAATAAAATGGAAAAAGTACAAACAAATTCAAGGCCTAATTACGCTTTGCCAATAGCCATCATGTTTGCGCTATTCTTCATGATTGCATTCGTAACGGGCTACCAAAACCCCCTGGGTAGTGTGATTGAAGCAAAATCGGGTAACAATGCAGTGATGTCGCAGTTGCCTACGCTTGCCAACTTCTTGGCTTACTTGTGCATGGGCTTGCCAGCCGGCATGATTCTGCAAAAGCGTGGCTACCGCATTTCGTCGATGCTTGCTGTTTCGGTGGGCTTCGTGGGAGTGTTCATTTCTTACTTGTCGGGCTACATCACCAGCAACGACACTGCTGCAATCATCGTTTATGTGATTGGCGCATTCATATCGGGCTTCGCAATGTGTATGCTCAACACTATTGTTAACCCTATGCTCAACAGCCTTGGTCGTGACGACAAGCAGGGCAACCAGTTGGTGCAATTCGGTGGTACTTGCAACTCGCTCGGTGCAACTCTCGCACCTACCGTAGTGGGTTTGCTTATGGGTAGCCAGGCTACCAGCATTGCCGATGCCAACCCGGTGTTCTACCTTGCAATGGGTATTTTTGCCGTGGCATTCATCGTGCTTTATTTCTCGAAACTTCCCGAATCGCCGACACTTGGCCAGAAACAAGAGAAGATTGCCATCTCTGGCGCATTCAAGTACAAGAATTTCACCCTTGGCGTAATTGCCATTTTCATGTACATGGGTATCGAGATAGGTGTGTCGAATTTCACACTGCAATACCTTACCAAAGGTGCGGAACTTAATGGGCTCGGTGTACAGATGTCGGTAGCAGGTGCCATCGTTGGTGTTTACTGGCTGCTGATGCTCGTTGGCCGTTTCATCGGTGGTCTTGTTGGCGGTAAGGTTTCGAGCCGTGCCATGCTTACGGCAGTTGCCTCGCTTGCAACCGTGTTGCTGCTGCTCGCTATCTTCTTGCCTAAAGATATTATAGTTTCGGTTCCTGGATTTTCGAGTGGTGCCAATGGTTTTGAATTTATCAGCACCGAAGTTCCTATCAGCATATTGATGTTGATTCTTTGCGGACTCGGCACATCGGTAATGTGGGGTGCTATATTCAACCTGTCGGTTAGCGGATTGGGCAAATACACCCAAGTTGCTTCGGGTATCTTTATGGTAATGGTGGTAGGTGGCGGCATTTGGCCAGTTGTGCAAGGTGCCATCGTTAATGTTTCTGACTATGTGACTAGTTTCTGGCTCGTAGTAGTGTGTGCATTGTATCAACTCTTCTATGCGTTGGTAGGAAGCCGCACGAAATAATTCAGTCAGTTAGTAGTTAGTAGTGAGAAGTTAGAAGTTAGCAGTGAGGAGTTTTTCTTTGCGGAATTAGGAATTTTCTGTTCTCATTTGATATTGGGCTGTTCCATTGTGGGGCAGCCTTTTTTGTTGCTGCCGTCGGTGTGTGTTCGTAATTGCAATACAATTTGTGTGGCTGTCGTTTACGTTGTGACTGTAAACGAGCTGCGGCACGCCACGGCTCTACGATTATGGCTAGTGGGTAAAAAATTGCCGTCGTTGCTGTTCCTTGAGGGAAGGTGCAACGGCGGCAAAATTGATAATTGCTTGAATAGACGTTGTTTAGGTGCGATGAATCCATTTAGACGCGATGAATCGCGTCTCTACGGTGACAGGGGCAATTCCTCATTCCTCTTTGAATAAAAACTACTAACTTCTCAATACTTACTACTCACTGATTTTTCGTTTGTGAGGGTGTGTTGTTGCCGCTGCCCACTACGTCGTCGTTGTTGATGGTGGTGCGGGTTTTCTTTACTGAGGCTTTGAGCGAGCCGAAGTTGAATGAGATGCACACTTGGACCATTCGGTGCAGATAACGGTTGTTTTGGTAGCCCGTGTAGTCGCCGTGGGCGGTGATTGTCTCAAACGTCTGCCGTCTCGACGAGAACGGGTTCATTGCGAACACTTGCAGCGTGAGGCGGTCGTCTTTAAGGAACGAGCGTTGCAAGCCAAGCATGTAGAAGTAGGTGGGGTGGTTGTAGGTGTAGAGGTCGTTCAAGCCCCAATCGTTGCGTCCGCCCGAGACGCTGAATCGCAACTTCCAAGGCAGTTGCTGCGAGGCATGGGCATAGAAACCGAACGACCAGCGGCTGTTTTTTATGCCGAGGTTGTCGCTCTGGTATGAGCCATGCGCAAGGTTGCCGTTGAACGATATGCTTGTCGTTTTGGCTGGCATCCATTGGGCATACACGTTGAGGTAGGTTTGGCGAGTTTTGCCGATGTTGTCGTAGGTGTTGTAGCGAACGTCGTCGGCTGCATAGCGGAATTGCGTGATTTGGTCGTTGCTAAACGAGTGGCCGAGCGTGGCGTTGAGCGTCAGCTTGGGGTGAATGAGGGTGTAGGTGCCTTGAACCGAGTTGGTGCGCGCGCTCACGAGGGCAGGGTTGCCGAAGCTCACCTCGGCAATCGACCTGTTTTCGGCAGGGTCGAGGTAGCCCAGCCCGGGGCGGTTGATGCGTGTCGAGAAATTGGCTTTCACGCTGTGCTGGTCGTTGAAGCGGTAACCGAGGCTGAGGGTAGGCACCACGTCGTTGAGGTTCTTTTCGATGCCGGCGCGGTCGCTGTTGCGGTAGTCGGCAGTCATGCGCGAAAACTCATACCTCACCCCGGCGCGAGCCATCCAAGCCCCCGATGTGAACGAGTATTCGCCATACACAGCCCCGACGTGGGTGCGGTGCATGAAGTCGCTGAGCAGGGGGGGCTGGTTGTCGTATTGAGTGGTGGTTTCGCTATGGTTGCGGCGGAAGATGTACTTCGCCCCGAAGTCGAGTTTGTGCTTGTCGTTTATGGGGCGCGTCCAGTCGAGCTGGAAAGTGTGTTCCATCAACTTTTGGTCGGTGTCGTAAACATAGTGGGTGTAGTCGAACGGCGGGTTATACAGTTCGTCGTAGGTCGATATGTATTGGTTGTCGTTGCCCGACGA
>CASEAQ010000010.1 GCA_949285735.1 uncultured Bacteroidales bacterium | reverse complement strand
AGGTTAAATCTTCACCTTTTAGAATGTACCCCTAAAGGTTATGCCCATATTTCTGACTTATAACTCACAAAATATTGAGTAATAACTGGTTGCAAATACCGTAGGTGTACGGCGTTGATGACGATAAATTCGCTTGCCAACGTGCCACCGAGCTTTAAAGAAGAAACATTCGACACCAAGCAATACTTGCGTGCCAACGTGTATGTGCCGCGCGGCACACTCGATGCCTACATTGCATCATTGTGGGGCAACTTCGCCAACTTGCACGACACGCTCGACCCGTCAGCCGTGAACCTTGTTGAAAATGATGGCATAGAAATCCGCGTGGTAGATGGCAACATCGTGGTCGAAGGCATCGCTGGCGGTGCTGTCGTGGAGGTATATAATGCCGGCGGTCAGCTTGTTTACAGTGGCGATGCCACAAGCATTCCTGTGCAGGGGCATGGAGTGTATATCGTCAGGACGTGCGGCAAGGTATTGAAAGTTATGTTGTAATGATTATGTGGTGATTTGGCGGTACCCGATGATTTACGAGTGCTGCCGCGATGAGGTTGTGTCCTAATTGCGTATTTGTAGAGCCGTGGCTCTACAAATATACAATTGCGAACAGCCACATTTTTTGTCAGGCTCCGCCGCCCTCAGTGCCACTGTATTCCAGGCTATCCGTTTAAATGGAAAAACTGTGGTGAGGGGCAATATCAGCGATGGCGAGAGAGGTTGAAGTTGAGGGGCAGGGTGTACCACACGTCGGCAGGCTTACCATCAATCGTGCCCGGAATCCATTTAAAGTTGCGCAGCAACAGCACCACCCTCATTGCCTCGCCGTCGAGCAATGGGTGCACGCTGCGCACGATTCTAATATCGCTCATTGCGCCGTGCTTGTCAACGATGAATTGCACCAACACTCGCCCTTGTATCTTCTGGCGGCTGGCTTCGGGTGGATATTTCACATTTTTTGCCAAGAAGTCCATGAGAGCACCACCACCCCCGGGGAATTGCGGCATTGTCGATTTTGATTTATCAATTTCATGCTTCGGCTTGCGTGGCTTTTTCACGGAGTCGGCAGGCACATACTTATACGAATACGTTTTGACGATTAGCGCACCGTTGTTCCCCTCTGCACCAAACTTCTCGGTGGCATCTTCGGCATTGAGTATATTCAACGCTATGATGCTGTCGAGCGGCAATTCGGCAAACCGCTTGGCACACGACCTTTTCCCATCGATAATCACCAATGGCTCTACTTCGCTGCGCGAAACCGAATCGATAACGGCAGCCCTCTCGTCCTCTCCGACAGCCTTTGCAGCACCCGATGCTGTAAAAGCAACAGTGGCAGCCACAATCGCTGCCACCATCATAACAACATTTTTCATTGTATCGTTAATCTTTTTCAGCCGGTTTGTCATCATCGCCCGACTCGTTATCACTATTTTGGTTGTTCTTTATGACAAGCAACTTATCGACGCGCCCACGGTCGGTATCCATGATTTCAAAGTCGAGGTTCTGGTAGCTGAACTTGTCGCCAGCCTTTGGCACGCCGCCAATGAGGAACATCGCCATGCCACTGAGCGTGGTGAAATCCTCCTCCTTCAAGTCGTCGAAGTCGGTAATGCCCATCGTGTCCATGAAGTCTTCAAGGTTCATCGAGCCGTCAACGAGCAACGAACCGTCTTGCCTCTCTACAATCTCTTCCTCTTCCACCTCATTTTCTTCGAGAATGTCACCAAAGATACTTTCCGACAAGTCGTGCAGCGTGATTATGCCCTCGGTGTTTCCAAATTCGTTTATGACCACGGCAAACTTGTTCTTGGTTTTCTTGAACACCTCAAGCACTTTTTTTGCCGACAGGCTTTCAGGCACCAATTGCGCCGGTTGGGCAATGCTGCGCAAGTCAAAAGCCCGCTCGCTGTTACCCACCATCAGTATTATATCTTTCACCGACACCACGCCTATTATTTGGTCGAGGTCTTCCTCTACAAGCAGATACTTGCTGTAATGTTCCTCCTTGATGATAGTCAGCACTTCGGCTGGCGTGTCGGTGATGT
The DNA here is from genome assembly GCA_949285735.1 of uncultured Bacteroidales bacterium. Classification (GTDB taxonomy): domain Bacteria; phylum Bacteroidota; class Bacteroidia; order Bacteroidales; family Muribaculaceae; genus Avimuribaculum. Next base: position 81,864 of record CASEAQ010000010.1, on the reverse strand, counting down.
GCAGGGCAATTATGTCGCGCCGCGGGGTCATAAGGTCGTTGGCTCGCTTGTCGGAGAAGCGGAACACGTCGCGCAGCATCTCGTTCTCCTCCTGGTCGATTACCCCCTGCTCCGAGCTTTGGTTGAGAATCATCTTCAGCTCGTCTTGCGTCATCTGCCGCTCCTCGGGCTTCATGCCCATTATTCGGTTGGTGAGCTTGGTCGATGCGCTCAGCAACAGCACAAACGGATATGCCACAGTCGAAACCACCTGCATCAGTCCGCTCAACCTGATTGCATACCGCTCGGGGTCGGACAAGGCTATCGACTTTGGCACCAATTCACCCACGATAAGCGACAAATAAGTGATTACAGCCACAACCGTTATCAGAGCCAAATGCCCTGCATAGGCACTGCTCACACCCGGTATCATCGCAAACAACGGCACAAGGTCGTCGGCAATGCTCGTACCTCCGTATGCACCCGATACAATACCTATCAAGGTGATACCGATTTGTATGGTAGATAAAAATTTCTCGGATTCCTCGCGCTGCTTTATTACTCTTTTTGCTTTTTTGTTCCCTTTCTCTGCCATCGTCTCCAAGCGTATCTTGCTCGACGACACAAGAGCGATTTCATACATGGCAAAAACGCCGTTGAGAACTAATAGCAACAGGATAATTAAAAACTCCATATAAAAACTCAAACAGTTCTGAGTGCAAACATACTAAATTTGCCGCTAACAATCACAGTTTTATAAGAATATTTATGAATTAACCTGCACTTTGATTCCTTCCGCCGATATGCGGGCAGCTATGCGTTCGAGTTCGTCGAGCGGCACCTTGTGCAAATTCTGCTCGGGAGTAGGGCGGTCGATTGAGTAGAGCATCACCTCCTGCGGCTTTATTTCCCGGTATGCGGCGATGAGCGCGTCAACCTCGGCATCGGTGGTGTTGTCGATAACCACACCGTCGTGCTCGCCGCGCACCATCATCGTCTGCACAATACAATGCCCTTTAAATCGCTTCAAGTCGGCGATTATCCCGTCGGGCATAACATTAGTCGATGCAGGGCGGTTGAGCAGCCTGAACGTGTCGTAAATGGCTGAATCGAGCTTCAGGATATTACGGTCAACCATTTTCAACGCCTCAAACACGTTGGTTCGCCCAGCCATGGTAGCATTGCTCAGCACGCACACCTTGGCTTGTGGGAAATAATGGTCGCGCAACGTGATTACATCGTGCACTATCGCCTTGAAGTCGGGGTGCAGCGTCGGTTCGCCGTTGCCCGAGAAAGTAATCACGTCGATATTGGTGCCCTCCTCGGTCAGTTGCTTCAATTTGGCTGAGAGTTGCTTTTTCACCTGTTCACGACGCGGTATCCCAGTCGAGCCTTGCCCTTGGGCATTGTAGCCAGCTTCGCAATAAAGGCAGTCAAACGAGCACACTTTGCCGTCGCAAGGCATGAGGTTCACTCCGAGCGACGTGCCGAGACGGCGGCTATGAATTGGTCCGAAAATAGTTTCGTGGAACAAAACTGTCTGCATAATATAGTTTTATTTTTCTTTCAAAAGATTTTCATACAAGTCGATGTATTGACGAGCTACTACACGTGCCGAAAACTTACGCTCTGCCTCGTCGTGCAGCATCTGGCGGTCGATACCGGCATTGGCTGCCCATGCTATGCCCTCGGCAATAGCCTCGGGCTCGATTTCTGCCGCAATGAACCCAGTCTTGAGGTGATCGACTATGTCGCTCTGCCCTCCTGCGCCAAACGACACCGGAACGCAACCGCAAGCCTGCCCCTCGACAAGGGTGCCGGGCAGCGTCTCAAACCGCGATGTTGACAACACTATATCGCACTGCGTGTATATGTCAACAAGTTTCTCGACACCACTCACGCGCCCAAGATATGTATAGGGCAAACTCAACTGTTCGAGCAGCGAGCGGTCGCGAATGTCGCCGAAAAGCACCAAGTGCAGCTTGTCGGCAAGAGCCTCGTCGGTCTGCCGCAAGCATCGTGTCGCCTCGATAAGCAGGTCGAATCCCTTTATCGTGTCGTCGAGGCGCGCTGCCCCCATCGCTATCGCAATTTTTCCATGCCCGATGCCGAGGCTTCCCCCCTGCTGCCTGTGGCAATCGAATTGCTCCACATTCAAGGCATTGGGTATGACAGCCAACCGTGCATTCCTGAGCAGTCGGCTTTGACGGCAGCAGCCAGCCAACCAATTGCTGACTGCCACAAACTGTATGTCGGGGTGGAACGTATATAATTTGCTCTTCTGCGCCTGGATGGCAGTTGACAGGTCAACCTTGATGCTGTCGAGATACTGGCAACCGCGGCACACGTGCTTGTAGCCGTCGCACGAGAAAGCATGGTGGCAGATGCCCGTAAACGCCCACATGTCGTGCATGGTCCAAATCACAGGTTTGCCCAAGCTGCACAACTTGCCGATGGCGCGAAGCGACAATGCACCCTGGTTAATCCAGTTGAGAATCACCACATCGGCTTCGCCAATCCACTTGTGCGAGGCTATGTTGCGCCCGTGGTTGGCAATGTCAACCTTGAACAGGTTCTTGCGCGAAAAGCCGTTGCGCAGGAATATGTTCCACCGCTCGGCAAGGAAATTATACTTGTCGGTAAGCGGACGGGCGTATGAAATCACATGGGGGTCGTCGGTGAGCTTCTCTATCACGAGCATACGCGCGTCAATCCCCTCGTCACGCAATGCCTGCATGAGCCGGTGGCTGACAACAGCCGCCCCACCAGTAGAGTCGCTTTTGTTGACAATGGCTACCTTCATCATGGTCAGTGGCGCAATGGCGCAAGCATATCGAGCAAATCGAGGCGGGCAATCGACCGCGAACTTATCAGCTCGTCGCGAATCGACTTCACCACACGCCTCACCGTCTTGTTGTTAAACACTTGCGACAGATACGAAAAATACTCGTTGAACACCTCTTCCACTTCGTCGGCTTCGAGCTGGCACAACTCCTTCCCCTCCTCACACGAAATCCTGTAGAGTCGGTGCTTCAGCTGGTGGTCGATCTCCTTGTGGTCGCCCACAACGTGGCGGCAAATGCCATCAGCCATGGTGAGAGCCATCGACAAGTGGAAATTGTTGAGCATATTGCGCCACGACACTTTTGCCGGAAGCGACGGGTTGTAGAACAAATAATATTCGGGCGTGAAACCGATGCAGTCGAAGCCGTCCTCGCCGTCGAGCGTGATGCCGGTAAACTTGTCCTCGGCGTTGAAGAGCGAAAGCCCCAAAGCCATTCCTGCCACACCGTAGCATTTATCAATCTCGTCGCGATATTTCATATCTCAATCAAGAGGAACTTTTTAAAAACCTTGTATTTCGTGCTTTACTGGCGGATAGTCGATAGTGTAGTGCAACCCGCGCGACTCCTTGCGCTCCATCGCCTGGCGCATAATCAAGTAGCCCACGTTGATGATGTTGCGCAACTCGCAAATGTCACGCGACACCTTGCTCGTCTTGAACAGAGCCTCGGTCTCCTCATACAATATGTCGAGGCGATTCCAAGCACGTTTCAGGCGCAAGTCGCTACGCACGATGCCAACGTAAGTGCTCATTATCTCGCCCACTTCCTTCGCACTCTGCGTGATGAGCACCATCTCCTCGGGGTGCTGCGTTCCGTGGTCGTCCCATTCGGGTATATCATCGCGGAAGGTATAATGCTCGATGTTTGCCATGCTGTGCTTGGCTGCGGCATCGGCATACACGACAGCCTCTATGAGCGAATTGGAAGCAAGGCGGTTGCCGCCATGCAAGCCCGTGCAAGAGCATTCGCCCACGGCATAGAGCCGCTGTATCGACGAACAGGCATTTGTATCCACCTTGATACCGCCACACAGGTAATGAGCTGCCGGAGCAACGGGTATGTAGTCTTTGGTAATATCTATGCCCAAGCTGAGGCACTTTTTGTATATGTTGGGGAAATGTTCCTTGGTCTGCTCGGCATCTTTGTGAGTTACGTCGAGATATACATAATCGTCGCCGCGAGTCTTCATCTCGTTGTCGATGGCTCGTGCCACGATGTCGCGCGGAGCGAGCGACAGGCGTGGGTCATACTTCTGCATAAACTCCTTGCCGTCGCGGGTACGCAACACTGCCCCATAGCCACGCATAGCCTCGGTGATGAGGAATGCAGGACGGTCGCCCGGGTGATAGAGCGCAGTGGGGTGGAATTGCACAAATTCCATGTCCTTGACAGTACCTTTGGCACGATACACCATCGCAATGCCGTCGCCCGTGGCAACGAGCGGATTGGTAGTATTGCGGTAAACGGCACCGATGCCGCCGGTAGCCATCAGCGTCACCTTCGACAGGAAGGTGTCAACCTCGCCGGTGTTGCAGTTCAATATGTATGCCCCGTAGCAGGTGATGTCGGGCGTGCGGCGCGTTACAATCTTGCCCAAATGGTGCTGTGTGCAAATCTCGACCGCGAAACGGTTTTCAAACACATCGATGTTGGAATGATGTTTGAGTGCCTTTATCAAGCTGTCTTGTATCTCGGCACCAGTGTTGTCCTTGTGATGCAAAATACGAAACTCTGAGTGACCACCCTCGCGGTGCAAGTCAAACTCCCCTTTCTCGTTCTTGTCGAAATCCACACCCCAGTTAATAAGCTGCTTGATTTGCGACGGGGCTTCACGCACCACTTTCTCGACAGCCGCCGGGTCGCTGAGCCAGTCGCCGGCAATCATGGTGTCGCGAATGTGTTTCTCGAAATTGTCAACCAACGTATTAGTCACCGAAGCCACACCGCCTTGGGCGAGAAATGTGTTGGCTTCTTCGAGGGTTGTCTTGCATATCAAAGCCACCCTCCCGGTTTCAGCCACTTTCAAGGCAAAACTCATGCCGGCAATGCCCGAACCGATAACGAGATAATCATATTTATAAACCATAGTCCAACATTTTTGACTGTCAGCCACATACGCTACTCATCGCACATGGTTAAACATAATGCGAAATTACAAACAATCTACGACTTAATGAAAACTTTAATAAAATTTACACTGCACCCTGCAAAATAGCCCCTGCGCCGCCACAGTCAATAATAGCAATTGAGAGCTTTGGCGCGGTAGTCCTTTGGCTTGCATCCGGCAATCTTTGTAAACAGCCGCGTGAACTGTGCCGGACTGTAAATGCCCACTTTCTCTGCCACTTGCGCAATAGTCATATTGGAGGTGAGCAACAGCGTCTGCGCGCGTTTTATGCGGCGGTTCTGTATATACAGGCATGGCGTGGTGCCAATCACCTGCTTGAACACTTTGGAAAAATGCCCCGCCGAAAGGCAAGCCTTGTCGGCAAGTTCGGAAAGGGTTATGTGTCGGTCGAGGTGGCTATAGACGTAGCCCATCACGTCGTCAAACTTGCCGTTGGCGGCAGTGCCGACATAATTTCCGAGGCACTCGTCGGTGATGAAACGCGAAAACAGTTGCATCAGTATGCCGCAACTCTCAAGCTCCTTACGGGTGTGTGAAAGCACATGCGCACCGTCATACACTGCATGGTTGTAGGTCTTGGGATCTACATTGACCAATTCCATGTGAGGGTTCAGTTGCAGGAAACGGCGCATCAAGTCAAAGTCGTAAGGCTCGGCATCCACTTGAAGAGCCATCTTGTCGGGTCTTGGCACACCGTTTTGCGTCAAATCGTCAAAGAAGCAGATATAGTAATGATTCATTGCCTTGCGGCATTCATAGCTGTGGTAGGTGAACTTGGGTATCAAAAACAACTGCCCCTGCCGCAATTCGTGCCACACATTGTCGATACACACACGAGCCTCTCCGCTTTCGACATAATAGAGGCGGTAGAACGGGCTGATGACATTCTTGAAATTCCACCAGCTGCCCACCATCTTCTGCCCTGCGAAAACGGGCGACAACGAAATATCTTCCAACGATACTGCTCCCATATCAATTTTGCGGCAAACCCCTTTTTTCAGAAACAACCGCAAAATAGCTCTTTTCCCCGTAAAAACAAAACGCAGCAAGGAACAAATTTCGCACCTTGCCACGTTTTTTGATGATGAATAGAGAAACTTTACTTCAGTATTTTTTGGACTTTCGTGCCGTTGTTGTTGCGGAGAACTATTATGTGGACACCTTCGGGGCAGTCACTTAGGTCGATGCGGCAAATGCCTGCATCGAGCTTGCGGTGAAGTTCACACCTGCCATCGATTGAGTATATCTCCAAGCTGCCATTCCCGGCATTCGACACCACCAGCGCATCGCCCTCGACCGTCAACCATTGCTCGGCTGGCAATTCGTGTATCGAGGCTGCGGCATCGCCCAAATCTTCATACACAAACTCAATGCGGTCGCTCTCGCCAAATATGCCCTCGACAGCCGTCTGCCCGTCAACGAGCTTATAGCCATATTGCCGCAAGTCAACAGGCTCAACCGTGAATGGCTCGCCAGCCTTGCCATAGATGTAGCACGTGGGCAATGCCACATAGCCTTCGGTGGTGACATAATCAACCCGCACAGCCAATTCTCCCTCGACGGCATCGGTTCGCGCATCGCCGCGGGCAATGCCCAGTGCACGGGCACCTGCATAAAGTCCCTCAACGTCAAAGTCGTTGAACCTGCCATCTTTCCCCGGTGCCAAGTTCAGCACCAACGTGTTGCCCTGCTCAACCATGTGGTTATATGCCTCTTTTATCTTGTCAGCCGTCATCACGCTCTCGGCGTTGTTGTTTTCTGTCCAGAACCAACTGTTGTTCATGCACACTGTGGCTTCAAAGGGCAAGTAGTAATCTTCGCCGTCGCGTGTATATATCTTCGGGTCGGCATCAGCCCCGGGGCGAGTAAACATCGGGTCTTGCAGACGAAAGTCGCTGGGGAAATAGTAAATCTCCTCGCCACCTTGATATTCATTGGGATTGCGTCCGCAGCGAATACAAGTGTTCACTGCCATCTGGCAAGAGGGCTGTAGCCGCTTCACCGTGTCGTAGAGCCGTGCAAACTCCCATGCAGTGTTGCTCTTAACCCATGCGCCGTCAATCCAGAACTCCGAAATCTCGCCATACCTGCCGTCCATCAATTCAGTAACCTGCGCAAGGGCGAAATCGTTGTACCTCTGTGCAAGCTCGACGCGGTCCAAGCCTGTGCCTTCCTGAGTGTTGTTGCGATCCCAGTTCCTATCCCATGCCGAATAGTACAAACCCAACTTTATGCCATACTTGCGGCAAGCATCGGCTACCTCTTTCACGATGTCGCGCTTATCACCCTCCCTGCCAGTGTGGTTGATGTTGTAGGTGCCGACCTCGGTATTCCACAAGGCAAAGCCGTCGTGGTGCTTGGTGACGAGGACCACGAAGTTCATGCCTCCCTCGTATGCCGCTTTCACCCACGATTCGGGATCGAGGCGTTCCAAGTCGGGATTGTATGCCGATGCTGGAGCCGACCCGTCGGTCCACTCCTGTCCGAGGAATGTGTTGATGCCATAGTGTATGAACATTCCATACTTGAGGTGCGCCTTGCGTCGCTGATAAACACTGGCTTCGTGCGATGGCTGCTGCTTAATCCAGTTTGCGTCGCCCTTGCGCCACTCTACCGGCTCGGGAGTGCTCACGGCATCGGGAGTGTTGAAAATCCCTATCTCGTCAACATTTATCCCCTCGGGGCTGCAATCAAGGAACGACACCTGCACATAACGGGCTTTCACCGGGTCGCCAGCCAACACCGTCTGTGCATCGCTCGGCCTGCGCGACATCCACCGCTTCCAGTCGATTCCGTTGTCCGACACCGAAACCACAATCTTCTCTATGCGCCCCTTGTATTCATCGGTTTCGAGAACGTTGACACAATTGAAAGTCTTGTAGCTCTTCAAGTCTAACGTCACCCACACATTGCCCGACAGCCCTGCCGATGCCCAACGTGTCGATACATCGCCGTCAATTGCATTCTTGGCTTCATATCCTGCACCATAGCAAGAGAATGACGATGCCTCGGCACCATAAACCATGTTGCCAGTCGCCGAGCCAACATCGGGAGAAGCCCCATACATGCTTGCAGGAGCAATGCCAATCATTCCAGCACAAAACAAATTACAAAGACATTGAGTCAATGATTTTTTCATAATATTCTTTATGTTAAAATATTAGAACTATACAAACAATTTATATAGCAAAATTACAACACAGCACCCTAAAAAAAGTTTACTAAAAACGGGGCAAAATTGCCTGTTTCGGTGATTTGCTATTGCAAGGGAGAAAAGATAGGGGGCTGTGCATAATAAATCACATTTTGACAGCCCCCAAATATCAGAAATAATAGGTATAAGACACGTTGGGAATAATCGGGAAAATCGAGAATGTCTCGTAATACACATCCCACGGGCGGTTGGCACTGCCGCCAGTATATATTCCTGTCATCTCGCGACGGCGCACCACCATCGGATTCATGTGGCAATAGGCATTATACAAGCCCACGCGCCAAACGCCCTTGCGCCCCTCGGAGAGCTGGCGCGTGAACGATGCGCTTATGTCCAAGCGATGATATGCCGGCAACCTCACGTTGTTGCGCCCGTTGTAGTATTTAACTCCAAGCCCGTGATACATGTCCTCATTGGGCTGCGGAGCAATCACCTCAGGAATATAAGTGTCTTGGAAACTTTGGTACATTCCCACTGGAACCGTCATGCGGTTGCCGGTGGCAAACACCCACGATGCATTAAGCTCGATGCAGTCGTTGAGCTTATAGTTGAGCGTAATGTTCACCTTGTGGCGGTTGTCAAACTTTGCAGGATACCAGTTGCCGCCGTTTATGCCGGGTATTTTGCGGTTTGCCCACATCAGCCCGTAGCTTGCGCTCCCCGTGAGCCTCCCCTTGTTGCGCGATATGGTTATCTCTCCGCCGTAGGCATTCCCTTTGCCATACAATATGTTGTCCATCTTGTTGTAGCTGTAAGAGTAGTCATCGTTCACTTCAGCCACTCCGTCGAGCCACTTGTAGTAGCCCTCAATCGAGATGGAATATTCCTTGTCGGCGGTGTCGTAGTAGAAGCCGCCGCCCACTTGGTCGCTCGTCAGCATGTCAGCCCCCTCGCCTATCGGCATCCAGTTGTCGGTGGGCAGGTTTACATAACTGTCGCTCACCTGCTGCACAAACTGCCCCATGCGGGCATAATTGGCTTTGAAACTCAAATTGGGCAACAACGAGAAACGGGCAAGAAACCTCGGCTCGACCGAAGTGTGCCACTTGTCATATATGCTGAATGCGGCAAAGCGCAACCCGGCATCGAAGCCAAACCACTCGACAGGCTTCCAAGCAAAGTCGGCATACACACCAGCCTCGTTGGCATGTATGCGGTAATCGGTAAATATGTTATTTATCGACATTCCCGGCTTCTCGGCTGAATATACCACCGACGAGGGCAAAAAATTGTGGTTGGTGTAAAACGCCCCGAAACGAAAGTCATAATCGTTGCGCTTATATTGCCAACGGGCAAAAAGCGAGATGTCATCGACCGAGTTGCGGTCGGTGCGGTCAGACGTTTCGCGTTCATCTTGGTTTTCCACGACGCTCTCCTTGTCGTAGGTTGACTTGTAGCGCGTGAACGATGCCGTGACCGACGACTTCAGATAGTCGCTATACTGGTGATGCCACGATGCAGCCACCAAGGTGTTGCCCCAGCGCAGCTTGTCAACATTGCGGTCGAGATAGTGCTCATCGTCTTGCGAAAACTCTTCATCGCCAAACTTAAACAAGTCGTTGCCCCAATAGAAGTCAAGTTGCAGCGTGTTGCGGCTGTCGAAGCGATGGTCGATGCGGGCATTGATGTCGGTGAAGGCATATCGGGCAATATTCTTTGTTCCGTCCTTCTTGTTTATCTTGTTCATTATGGCAAGGGCAGGAGCCGTCAACACGTCGAACCACGAGCGGCGCACCGACACGTCGAATGCCGTTTTTCCCTTGAATATGGGTCCCGTGAGGTGCACCATTCCAGCCGTCAGTCCAAGCGTGGCAGCACCGTGGTATTCATAGAAATCGGGCTTGCGCGTAGTGATGTCAACCACGCTCGACAACCTGCCGCCATACATGGCAGGAAATGACGACTTGTAGAAAGTGGCATTATCCACCACCTCGACGTTGAACGACGAGAACAGTCCGCCAAGGTGGCTAATCTGGTAAAGCGGTACGCCGTTGAGCATAATCAGGTTCTGGTCGTTGGTGCCGCCACGCACATACAGCCCCGAAAAGCCCTCCACACCTTCCGACACGCCAGGCTGCAAAGCAAAGGCGCGAATTATGTCGGGCTCGCCCGTCATCGTGGGCAGGCTAATCAGTTGCTCGGTATTCAGCTTCACCATTCCAGCATCGAGCGAGATAGAATTTGAACGATTGTTGGCGTTGCCTATCGCCTCAACCTCGGGCAACACCACCCCCTTGTCGAGAAAGTCGGTAGAGTCGGTTGCGGCACTCGCTTGGGCGGCAACATTGCCACACGAAACTGCAACCATTACAAGTGCCGACAACCAGCGGCAAGCTATATACTTTTCCATACTCATGCGTAGGGTTTATTCGGGTTTTGTTATACTAAAAGTCATTTCCTCCATGCAAGCCGAGCCGAAGATGCCGGTTCCACCCTCGATGTTGCTGTATATCACCACCGGCTCAAGAATGCCTATGTCGCCTATCGCCGACTCGTCGCGCTGCTCGTCTTTCAAGACGCTGCGCAGATACTTATAGTAGTTTTCCGACACCGAATAAAGCCTCACGGTGCGGTTTGACGATTCACCATAGTAGCCACCGCCGCTGCCACTCAACAACACGCCAGTTTCCCTCAACGACAATGAATAGTCGAGCCCGTCGATGGTCTCGTCGCTGAAAGTCCACCCCCAGCCGTTGCGCAACGAGTTCTCGCTGCCAATGTCGGTGATGTCTTGGTTCTGCATTTCAAACAGCGGGTCGATATAATCGAGGTACACGCCATTTTGATAGGAGTAGTCGCTCGACGACATATTCACCAAGTAATAATTCTTCACACCTGCCGGGTCGTGGAACTTTACATGGTAGGTAACATCGTAAAAATAATGAGAATAAGCGTTGTGAACAACATCCATCTCAACCCCTTTTATTTCGACTGGACTTGGCACCACATCACTGCTACGGGCTTCGCCATAGATGGTTGCTGCCGACAGCTCGATGCGGTCGCCGGGCTGCGGACGATAGTTCGACACGTATGCCACCACGTGCCTCGGGCTATGCGTAAAGCCATCGACGGTGTCAAACTCCACCATCTGCATCTTTTCGCTGTAGCTGCCGTTAACGGTCAATTCCACATCGGCATCTTTCAGATACAAGTCGGTAACATCTTCATTCTCGGTATAAGTGCGGCTTATGCTCGCTATCACCACCGTGTCGGGCGAAGCGATGGCATTTATCACAGGCACAGGTTGCGGCATCAAGTCGTCAAACTCAATCTCGGAGTAGCACGACGTGAGCACTGCACACAACACCAACGACGACAATAACAATCTTTTCATCAAGTTCTATTTGGGATTAAACAAAGAGTGGGCGGCGTGACACACTCAAAAGATTACTATGACAATACATTTTTTAATGGCAAAAATACATTTATATCTCATCTGCAACGGCTTTAATTAAGAACAATTAACCTGTTTACAAATCCTTAATATTAATAGACAAAGAACCTAAAATCGTTTATATTTATTAGAGTTTTACGTCACAATTTTGATGACATTTCAACCAGCATGGAAATTGTATATTTGTAATTATGACGCAACTACTTACCAAGGAGAATATTGGCTGTCGCGTTACAAATAAAATCAAATATTTCAAAACCGCGCACTATTCATCGCACGGCAATATTTCTTAACTTTGCACGTATGATACTGCGTAGCATCTCGATATTGAATTTCAAGAATATAGCCGAGGCTCAACTCGACTTTTCGAGCAACGTCAACTGCTTCATCGGCGATAACGGCATGGGCAAGACCAACTTGCTCGACGCCATCTTCTACCTTAGCTTCTGCAAAAGCTACACGGGCATGGGCGATGCCGCACTGCTGCAGCACGATGCCGACTTCATGCTTGTGCAAGGCAAATATGACCGGCGAGGACAAGACGAGGAAATCTCGATAGGCTTCAAGCCTGGCAAGCGCAAGGCAGTGAAACGCGGCGGCAAGGAATATGACAAGCTGAGCCGACACATCGGGCTGCTGCCGCTCGTGATGGTATCGCCGATGGACTGGGAAATGATACGCGGCACGGGCGAAGACCGCCGCCGATTTGTTGACCAAATAATCTCGCAAGGCGACAGCGAATATATGTCGCACCTCATAAAGTATGCCCGCGCCATCGAAAACCGCAACGTGATGCTGCGCCGCGGATTCCGCGACCCGTTGCTGTTTGAAAGCATCGAGCAACAAATAAGCACGTCGGCAACCTACATACACCAGTCGCGCACGGCGTGGGTGGAGGAATTTTCGCCAATATTCCTGCAATATTACCGCCAAATCTCCGACAGCGCCGAAACCGTATCGCTCGCCTACCGCAGCCACCTCAACCAGTCGGCAATGCAGCAACTGCTCAATGCCAACCGTGAGCGCGACTCGGTGCTTGGCTACACATCGACCGGCGTGCACCGCGACGACATCGAACTGCTGCTCGACGACCACCCCATGCGCAAGATTGGCTCGCAGGGGCAATGCAAGACCTACACCGTAGCCATGAGGCTCGCGCAATACGACTTCTTGAAACGCATGAGCGGAATAACGCCGCTGCTGCTGCTCGACGACATTTTCGACAAACTCGATGCCCACCGTGTGGAAAACATCATAGGCGTGGTGGCTGGCGACACTTTCGGACAGATTTTCATCACCGACACCAACCGCACCCACCTCGACCACATAATACGCCGCGTAGGGAAAGACTACCGCACATGGAGCGTGAAAGCCGGCACTTTCACACTTACTGAATCAGCACAGAAGGAGGAGGGGAACAAATGAAACGAACCGAGGCAAAGACCGTTGGCGACATCATAAGCCAACTGCTGAAAGAAGACAATCTCGACCGCCAATTTGATGAACAAAAGGTGGTGTATCTGTGGCCCGAAGTCGTTGGACAGGGCATAAACCGCTATACAACAAGCCGATGGGTGAAAAACGGAGTGCTATACCTGCACATCTCGTCGGCAGTGCTGCGCAACGAGCTGATGATGAGCCGCACCACCCTGATAAAACGCCTCAACGAAGCCGCCGGCAACGAAGTAATCCACGACATAGTGATTAGATAGCACTTCGCACATCCTCCTGCACAACGAAGCACTGGGCGGCGGAGCCGTCCAACTATCTTCTTAACTGCGGGTGGAGCGGAAGCGCAACCTGCGGAAGCGCGCCTCCATACAGATAGCGCCTCGGAGAGGTGCAACAAAATGAAAGAGTAGCAATAGCTGCTGCGTTTCGGCATATCGTGGAATATTTGTAATTTTGCATCGGGCATTTGCTCACTTCACAAAAAACGCACGGCATGATGGAAAACAACACTGGAGAAAACAGCAAGAAAAAGCGTGCAATCACGATAGAACGACCTTTCAGGCACTCGGTCGATGCCCAATTGCGGTTCAACGACTTCGATATGCTTGGACACCTCAACAACACTGCCTATTTTGCATTGTTCGACATCGGCAAATCGGACTATTTCAACACAATCCGCGGCAACAAAAATCACTGGAACCGAGTTGACATAGTGATTGCAAGCGTGAATTGCGACTTCATCTCCCCAGTATATTATACCGAAAGCATATCGATTAAAACCCAAATTACACATATCCACAACAAGAGTTTCGAACTGTTACAAGCAATCGTAAACAAGGCGACAGGTGAGATAAAAGCCATGTGCCACACTGTGATGGTGGGCTTCGACCCCGACCGCGGCACATCGGCACCGCTTTCGCAACAATGGAAAGATGCAATCAACCGTTACGAAGGTTTTGAGCAATAGCATCACAGCATTCAGTGTCACAAAATCTTATACTCACAACAATGAAACATATAAAAAGCATAATCGCTATAATCGCCTTAGCCATGCTTGCAGTGAGCTGCAAAGACGAGGCTTTCACCGTCAAAGGCAACTTTTCCGACGGCGGCACTCAAAACATTCGCGCACTCTATGTCACCGACTACGAGACTCTGCAATCGGAATGGATAACCATGACCAACGGACAGTTTGAGCTGACGGGAATAAACTACGACTGGACTATCGTTTACCTCATCAACAACAAAAAGGAGATAATAGCCCGCGCAGCACTGAAGAATGGCGACGACATAGAGATAAGCGGCTCGATGGCAGACCCCTACCATGTGACGGTGACTGGGAATGATGCCAACGAAGAGTGGAACCAGTTTATGACCGAAAATGCGGCACTGTATGCCTCGGCTGACCGCACACAACTCAACCAAGCCATAGAGAAATATGTACAAACCAACCCTAACAGAATCTCAAGCACACTGTTGCTGCTCAACGACTATGCCAACATAGAGACTACCACCAATGTTGACACGCTGTTCAAGCACATCAGCATCGATGCACGCCCGTCGGGGCTTGTGAACAACTACTTCGCCCTCACCCAACAGCTCGACACCGAAAAAAGCAACAAAAACATACCCACAATAATGCTTTTCAACAGCGAGGACACTATAATCACCATTTCAACTGCCCGCTACAAAACCACCCTGCTGTATTTCTGGGATAAAAAAGACAATTCTAAACGCGAAGTGTTGAAGGAGTTGAAAAAGCTGTATGCCAAATATGAGGAAGAAGGGCGTTTGCAGGTAGCAGACATAATGATGTCGCCCGACAGCGCACAATGGCACAAGATGCTCACCAACGACAGCACCAAATGGAAACACTACTGGGCACCGGGCGGACCGCTAAACCGCAGCTTGGTGAATATCAACGTGGGGAACACGCCCTTCTACGTTGTCACCACGTCGATAGGCAAGCAACTATACCGCGGCTCTTCGATTGCCGATGCCGTTGCCGCCACCGAGAAAAACATGCAAATTAAATAGCATTGATGGCAAGGGAATTATTACTCCCTCACTACCAAGCTGTTGCCATTCATTCGCTGCATATATTGCTGAATGATTGCCTTTAACTGGTGTTCCATTCCCGACACATCAACGCGCCCCACAAGGTTGCGTTGCAGCAAGGTGTCGGTCTTGAATTGATACACTCCCATCACCTTCTCGCCGTCAAACTGTATCATATAATCGCCCTGCACAAACTGGTATATGCCATTGTTCCAGTTGACAGCCCACGTGTCGCCTGGAGTGCTGCAATTTATCAAATCGCACCCGAAGCCTATGTATCGCACATCGTGCCCCAAGTAGCCAAGCAATGTGGGCGTTATGTCGGTCTGCTGTGCTATCACGTCGCTACGCAACTGCGGCGACAGGCTGCCATCGGGCGTATAAAAAATGATTGGCACGGCAAATGCACCGAGGTCGGTTTCGTATTGCGGCAGACGGCTTTGGTTGGTGTGGTCGGCTACGATGACGAAAACCGTGTTCATATACCACGGTTCGCGTCGGGCAGCCTCAAAGAAACGCCGCAAGGCGTGGTCGGTGTATTTTATACAGCGCGATATTTCAAGCCCGTCCTCGTTCTTGTAAACACTTTCATATTCCTGCGGAATCTTATAGGGGTGGTGTGAAGTAGCCGTGAAAACGGTTGCCACAAACGGTTGCTGCATCTCGGCAATGCGGTCGGCTGTGAACTGCAGGAACGGCTCGTCCCAAATAGCCCACTTCCCGTCGAAATCGTCATAGCCATTATACTTGTCGTCGCTGCAATACTCGTCGAGCCCGAAATAACGATCATAACCTATCGCTTTCGCAAAAGCCGAAAATCCCATGCTAATATTGTGTCCGCCGTGAAAGAAAGCCGAATAGTAACCAAACGGCGACAAATAAGACGGCAAACCTTTTATATCGTTCAAAGCCGCCGGAGTGAGGAAAAACGGCTCGACAAACATGGGTATAGCCGACAATATCGAGGGCATGGCATCCATGCTCTTGCGCCCATTGGAATAACTATAGGCAAAGGTCAGCGACTGCGAAGCTATCGAATCGACAAAAGGTGCATATCCGCTATAACTACCATTATCAACGCCTTGATTGTAATATCCTATATATTCCTTGCCAAGACTCTCGACGATAAGCACCACCACATTTTTATTCCGCGCCGAGTCGGCTGCTGCCACACGGCATTCGGGATTGTAAGTTGCCACCATCTCCTCGTCGGTCATATAAACAGGTGTAACAAATATTTCTTTCCCTATGGTGCGAATAATGCTGAATGGCGTATTGAGCACAACAGCCGTCTCGACGGCTCGATTGACATACTGATTGGCGTTGCTGATGGTGATTGGGCGCGTGCCAGCAGTTGCACTACCTCTGATGCCGATGATGGCAAGCGGCACAAACACCACAAGCGACAACACTTGCGTGGCATAATATGCCACAAGGTTGCACGGACGGCTCTCGGGCTTACGGAATAGCTTCCACATAAGCCACACCATGACAATGAATGCCAACAGTAGATACCAATGCCTCAACAGCTCAACACCGAAAATCCCAGCCAAATTCTGCTCGTTGCCAAACTCGCTGAAAACCGTCATCGTGGTGCGCCGCCCGGTGTACTGGAAATATACCGCATCGATGAGATTCGATGCTATGCCTATGGCGTTTGGCATAATATAGAACCACTTTGCAATGGTGTGGAACACAGCATTCTCCTTCCAATGCAACGGAAAGAATGTCATAACGAGGTACATCGAATTGAGATACAGCAATGCCGACGTGTCAAATACCATCGCCCCGTGGAACATCTCCCCGGCAAGTTGCCACGACATGTAAGGAGCAAAAGTCGAATAATTGACAAAGAAAAAAATCAAGCGGCAAAGCATGAATGCGATGTATGCCACAGCCATATTGAAAAATGCCGCAGCCACACTCGACTTCATAAAGGCTTTTAATACTTCTTTATACGCCATCACGGTTTACTTCATTGTTCAAAACAAAATTAATCATTAAAAACATAACCGCAATAGTCAAAAACTCCGATACCTGTATTTATTTTACGCATAAGATATGTTTTTGAAATTTTTTTCTCTAAAAATTTTGTGGCAATGACATATTTTGCTTAACTTTGCACCGCAATTAGGACGATGAGTCTTAGTTGAGAGGATTGTCTTATGGTGTAATGGTAGCACTGCAGTTTTTGGTTCTGCCTGTCGAGGTTCGAATCCTCGTAAGACAACTCAAGCAAAAGAGCGGTTTTCAATACTGAAAACCGCTCCTTTTGTTTTTTACACTCATTTCTACATCATAGGAACGCACGATTCGTATGTCAACATTACACAAAAATACCATTTTACACACCTTTATGAGATATAATATAAAGCAATGGCGCGCTTCTTGGTTTTGAAGTGCGCCATTGAATTTTTTTCTTGTTGTGCCGTTATATTACGATATTTACTATCTTGTTGGGAACGACAATTATCTTTTTGGGAGTTTTTCCGTCTATCCATTTTTCGGCACCGGGAGCGGTGAGTGCAGCTTTTTCCACATCTTCTTTCGACATTCCGGCAGCTACCTCAATGCTGAAACGCGTCTTGCCATTGAACGACACGGCATATTTTACAGTGCTTTCTTCCAAATACTTCTCGTTGCATACGGGCCACTGTGCGTCGCACACTGTGCCTTCGCCGCCAAGCACGTGCCACAATTCCTCGCTGATGTGCGGAGCAAACGGTGCAAGCAACACCACCAAGTCGCGATAAATCGCCTTTGAAGTGCACTTCATTGCATTAAGTTCGTTGACGCATATCATGAATGCGCTCACCGAGGTATTGTAGGAGAAATGCTCGATGTCGAAAGTTATCTTCTTGATGAGCTTGTGAAGCGACTTCAAGGCATCGGCAGTAGGTTGGTCGTCGGTCAATTGCAATTCGTCGCCCTTGTAGAACAGCGACCACAAGCGTTTCAAGAAACGATGCACACCATCGATGCCATTGGTATCCCATGGCTTGCTCTGCTCGATAGGACCGAGGAACATTTCATACAGGCGCAATGTGTCGGCACCGTAACGTTCAACAATGTCGTCGGGGTTGACAACATTAAACATCGACTTCGACATCTTCTCGATGCTGAAACCACACACATATTTGCCATTTTCGAGGATAAACTCGGCAGTGGCAAATTCAGGCCGCCAAGCCTTGAAACGTTCCAAGTCGAGAATATCGTTGTTGACAATGTTAACGTCAACGTGTATCTCGGTTACGTCATAATCCTTGCGCAAGTTGTAAGAAACAAACGTGTTGGTATCTTTTATGCGATATACGAAGTTTGAACGTCCCTGAATCATGCCTTGGTTGATTAGCTTCTTGAACGGCTCGGGTTCACACACATAGCCAAGGTCATAAAGGAATTTGTTCCAGAAACGGCTATAAATCAAGTGCCCGGTGGCATGTTCCGTTCCGCCTACATACAAGTCAACATTGCGCCAATACTCATCGGCTTGTTTCGACACAAGTGCATTGTCGTTGTGCGGATCCATGTAACGCAAGTAATAAGCCGACGAACCTGCAAATCCCGGCATGGTGCACAATTCAAGCGGACGGCCATTCTTGGCAACCCAGTTCTTGGCGCGACCCAGTGGTGGTTCACCAGTCTCGGTGGGCAAGAACTTGTCAACCTCGGGCAATTCGAGCGGAAGTTCGTCTTCGCTCAACACGTGAGGCATATTTTCCTCGTCATAGTAAACAGGGAACGGTTCGCCCCAATAACGCTGGCGGCTGAAGATGGCATCGCGCAAGCGGTAGTTAACCTTTACGAAACCTATTCCTGCCTCCTTGATGTATTCCTTGGTCTTGGCGATGGCTTCCTTCACGTCGAGCCCGTTGAGCTGGAGACGTTCGTTCGACGAGTTTATCATCTTGCCCTCCTTGGCATCGAAGCTCTCCTCGCTCACGTCGGCACCCTCGATAAGCGGAATGATGGGCAAATCGAAGTGACGAGCAAAAGCATAGTCGCGGCTGTCGTGTGCAGGAACTGCCATGATGGCACCCGTGCCATACCCGGCAAGAACGTAGTCGCTGATGTAAACAGGAATCTCCTTGCCAGTGACAGGATTGATGGCATAGCTGCCGCTGAACACACCCGACACCTGCTTTTCGATAAGACGTTCGCGCTCGGTCTTGTGCTTAACCTCGTCGATATATTTGTCAACGGCTTCGCGCTGTTCGTCGGTGACAAGCAACTCTACATACTCGCTTTCGGGCGCAAGCACCATAAAAGTTACACCAAATATGGTATCGGCGCGAGTAGTGAATATTTCAAGTTCAATATCCTTGCCAGCCACCTTAAACCTCATCTCGGCACCTTCCGAACGCCCAATCCAGTTGCGTTGCGTCTCCTTAAGTGAATCGGTCCAGTCGATAGTATCAAGTCCGTCGAGCAAGCGTTGTGCATAAGCCGACACACGCAAGCACCATTGGCGCATCATCTTTTGCTCCACGGGATAGCCGCCGCGAATCGACACACCCTCGCTCACCTCGTCGTTGGCAAGCACTGTACCAAGTTTTGGACACCAGTTTACCATCGTATTACCAAGGTAGGCGATACGGTAGTTCATCAACACCACTTCCTTCTCATGCTCGCTCTTGCTGTTCCACTCCTCGGCAGTAAACGACAATTGCTCGCTGCAAGCTGCGTTCACGCCCTCGGTACCACTTGTCGAAAACTTTTCAACAAGGTTGTCAATGGGGCAAGCCTTCTGTGCATCGTTGTCGTAATAGCTCTTAAACATCTTTATAAACGCCCATTGCGTCCATTTGTAATAGTTGGGGTCGCAAGTGCGAATTTCGCGGTTCCAGTCGTAGCAGAAACCTATCTTGTCGAGCTGTTCGCGATAGCGGTTGATATTCTGGAACGTGGTGATTTCGGGATGCTGTCCAGTCAATATAGCATATTGCTCGGCAGGCAACCCATAGGCATCATACCCCATCGGGTGTAGCACATTGAAGCCTTGCAAGCGTTTGTAGCGCGAATATATGTCAGAGGCTATATATCCGAGCGGATGCCCCACATGAAGTCCGGCACCCGACGGATAAGGAAACATATCGAGCACATAATACTTCGGACGAGAATTGTCAATCTCTACCTTGTAGGTATTATGTTCCTTCCAATATTTTTGCCAACGTTGTTCTATTTCTCTAAAATTATATTCCATGAGTGTGTGCGTATGTGTTGAGTTGTTTATTATTTCGACATTTCAAGCATTCTCTTTATAGGGCGGATTGCTTTCTCGGCAAGTTCGGCAGAAACTTCCACCACCGGCAACTCATATTTGAGCGAGTTATACAGCTTTTCGAGCGTGACGAGCTTCATGAAGCTGCATTCGTTGCAACTGCAAGTGCCATCTTCGGGAGGCGCAGGTATGAACTTCTTGTCGGGGCACTTCTTTTCCATCTCGTGCAATATCCCGCTCTCGGTGGCAACGATGAAGGTGTCGCAGTCGCTATTCACAGCATAGTCGAGCAACGCCTTGGTCGAACCCACCTTGTCGGCAACCATCTGCACCGGTCGGCGGCATTCGGGGTGTACAAGCACCTTTGCCCCCGGGTTCTCCTCCTTCAACTTCAGAATCTTTTCAATCGAGAATTGCTCATGCACATGGCAGGCACCATCCCACAGGAGCATATTCCTGCCCGTCTGCATATTTATATAGTTGCCAAGGTTGCGGTCGGGACCGAAGATGATTTTCTCGTCGGCAGGCAAGCTGTCAACAATCTGCCGTGCATTGCTGCTGGTGACAACGATGTCGGTAAACGCCTTCACGGCAGCCGTCGTGTTGACATAGCTGATAACGGTATATCCCGGATGTGCTTTCACAAACTTTTCAAACTCGTCGGCAGGGCAACTGTCGGCAAGGCTGCATTCGGCATTCATGTCGGGAACAATCACTTTCTTGTCCATGCAAAGCACCTTTGCGGTTTCGCCCATGAATTGCACACCACACATCACAATGATGTCGGCAGTGCTCTTCGAGGCAATCTGGGCAAGGGCAAGGCTGTCGCCAATGAAATCGGCTATATCCTGTATTTCGGGCCGCTGGTAATAGTGGGCAAGAATCACGGCATTCTTTTCCTGCTTCAAGCGCAGAATCTCTTTCTTGAGGTCTGTTCCTTCCATGATTGGAGCATCGACATAACCGTTGTCAACATTCATAACTATAAATATTTTCTTTTTTTATTTTTAAAAACTTCTTTTTATGATTATGCTTATTGTGCGTTAATAATGGAAATAAATTATTCTCATTTTCCTTGCATAACAAGTTATTAATGTCGCCAGAGGGCATAATTAATATGTTATGCACATCTTTGTAGGCTACGCATCAATCATTTAAGCATTTTATAAACACTTTGTTAGTATCGTGCAAAGTTAATAAATTTGCGAGTAAAAAGTATTAATAACCTACCAAAATGCTTGGTGAAAACATCGATAAAACAAAACAATAACAATTTTGGAGTTTGGTTACGGTTGCTGGCTTATACAAATTCCCGTGAAATGAAAATAAAATTGTTATTTTTTGTCTTTTGGGTTTTCACCAGTTTCTAACAGGTTATTGTCATAGATTTATCATCAATATAAACAACGGTCATGAAGAAGAAAACAATGATGGAGTTGCATCGCATTTCGTGCGAGCAGTTCAAGCATACGCGCAAGATTCCGCTCGTAGTGGTGCTCGACGATGTGCGCAGTCTCAACAACATAGGTTCGATATTCCGCACGAGCGATGCCTTTGTGGTAGAGCGCATTGTGCTGTGTGGCATATCGGCAACTCCACCCCACCCCGATATTCACAAGACAGCACTTGGTGCCGAGGACTCGGTAGAGTGGATTTACTTCGGGCAAGTTACCGATGCAATAGAGCAATTGCGTGGCGAGGGATATGTTGTTTGTTCAATAGAACAAGTCAATGGCAGTGTTTCTCTCAACGACTTTACTGTGGAGGAAGGAAAACGCTATGCCGTGGTGCTTGGCAATGAAGTAAAGGGGGTTTGCCAGCAAGTTATTGACATGAGTGATTATTGTTTGGAAATCCCCCAATATGGCACCAAGCATTCGCTAAACGTGTCAATAAGTGCTGGAATAGTGATATGGCACTTCTTTAAAAAGATGGCTTTATTTACAGAGTTATAAACAATTAATCATATTGTTAAAATAATTGTTTTCAATAGTTTATAAAAATATCAACTACGATACTAACACTAATCAACATTATGTTGAAAACAAGGTTATGAACATGTGTTGATTAGTGTTAATAATGTCAGAGTAGCAAGAGAAGCATAGTCAAAATAGGTTTATTTGCTGTTCCTAACAAGGTTATTAACTTGTTTGTATATTGTTAAATTGTTGTATTTCAGATTTATATGGTTGTGCATTATTGCTATTTCAACATATTGTTGACAATAAAATAAACATGGTGTTAATATCGGCTAATGGGTTTATTTATAAAGAAAAAAGTATAAAAAGAAAACATAACCTGCATTGTGTGCAAGCTATGTTGACAGTTGATGTTGATAACGTGTGAAAAGAGATTATTGCGGTTATTATCGACAAATGTCAATAAGTGGGATAAATGCCTTTTTCGGCAAGGGCTTGGCGTATGTGGTCGATAATCATTTGCGGTTGTATGCCTGTCAGGCAAAAGTAGTCGCCACGCATACATGGCTTGCTGCCGAATACCGAGCAGGGGCGGCACGAAAGGTTGAGCTGGACGGCGTTGCGCTCTTCTTGGTGCCAGCCGAGGAAACCGCAATAGGGGTGCGTTGCTCCCCACACCGAGACCACCGTGAGCCTAACGAGTGAGGCAAGGTGCATATTGGCTGAATCCATCGACACCATCACGTCGCAATTGCTCAGCAGTGCCAATTCGCTCGGGAAACCATTTCGGCGTGTGGCAAGGTTTTTTACATTATCGAAGTTTTCTGCCCAGCGTTCAAACACCTCGCATTCCTCTTTTCCTGCCCCCATGAGAAAGATGGTTGTGCCTGGCCATTTTGCGACAGTTTCCACCACTTTGCGCATTGATTGCAGCGGGTAAATCTTACCCTGATGCTTTGCAAAAGGTGCTATTGCAATCCATATTTCACCCTCTTGTTTGGGTGTCGAAATGGTGGCATATTGCTCGGGTGTGGCTTTCTTGTTGCCGAAAATCGACATGAAAAGGTCATCGGTTGAAAATCCTGCACGATAGAATACTTCGCGGTAACGCGCCCTCGAAGAGATGAGCGGCAGCATGTGCTTGTTGTGTTTGCGTGTGAGTTCGTGCTTGCCTTGCCTGCCTTTCTTGAACCGCATCACCTTGATGCCGCCGAAGAGGAACGCCGACCCGAGAATCCACGTGCGCAACACGTCGTGCAGGTCGATAAAGAGGTCGATGTCGTATTTCTTTACGAGTTCGCGCTTGAGCTTGTACATGCCCTTCACGCCGTGGTAGTCGGTCTTGGTGTCGATGCCGAGCACTACGAGGTTTTTAGGGGTGTTTATGAACAGTGTGGAAGCAACTTTTTGCGTAATAATGATGAACCGTGTGCCTGGATTGCCAATGCACACAGAATAGACTACCGGAATAGTCATCGCCACGTCGCCAAGAGCCGAAAAGCGGGCTATGAGAACGTTGTGGTATTTGTTGCTACCCCTGTTTTTTTGCATACAGAACGGGATTGGTTGCCGGGTCGTTGTACATTTTCATCTGGCAATACACTTTCATGTATTTTCGTCCGGCGGCAATATCATCGAGCAGTTGGTCGATAGCTGTCGTCAAGTCGTTGCGTTGTTCGAGCAGCACGGCGAGCTTGGCGGCACACTTCTTCTTGTGTTCGTCTTGTGCGTCGTCGCGTTCCACTTCTTGTCTCATGTGGTATATTTTCAATGCAAGAATCGACAGGCGGTCGATTGCCCATGCAGGGCTTTCGGTGTTGATTTTTGCATCGGGCATAGGTTTAATATCGCTATATTTTGTGCGGAAATAGCTGTCAATACGTTCCACAAGGTCGGTGCGGTCTTGGTTGGAACGGTCGATGCGACGTTTCAGTTTCAGAGCCTCTACGGGGTCGATGTTGGGGTCGCGGATAATGTCTTCCATGTGCCATTGCACAGCATCTATCCAGTTTTTAACAAACAATTCATGTTCGATGCTTCCTGCCTTGTATGGATTTATGGCTGTGGCATCGATATTATCGTGGCGATGGTATTCAATCGTTGCGCCATCAAAGATGTTGTTGCACTTTTCTGCAAATGTCATAATCGCAATGTTATTTATCACAAACATAGTAATGTTTTGGCAAAGTTGCAAATTTTCAGACTTGTTTAAATTTTAGGTTGAAATACCATTTTCGCTGTTAATTATAAACCTTACGGTTGTTAAACAATATTTTACGTACCTTGTCGATGAGTTGTGCAACGTAGGGGGTAGGATAGATGTTGTAGGCTTCGCTAAGGTAGGTTTGTGACAGAGCGGCAAGGTCGTCTCGACTTAGTGCATTGCTGCAAGTTGATGTGTCGGCTGGATATAGTAACAGCATTGCATAATAGTTGCCGAGTGCCAGCAAGGCATCGTAGTCGTTGCGTTTGACTGTCAGAATGCGGCGGTAATATGCCATTGCATTGTCGAAATCACTCATGTCGGTATATGCCTGTGCTATTACTTTCATGTAGTCGGTGTTGGTGGGTGTTTGAGCAAGGAGTTGTTCCCCTATCGCTATGGCGTTGTGATAGTCGTTGCAAAAATCGTAGTAGTTGAGCAGATAGATGTTGATTCTTCGCTTGAGCCACGGTTGATGGTTCTTTACAAGTAGCAGAAAATTTTTGTAGGCATTGCTTTCGCCTATTGAAAATGACACAGAGCGTACTCCAGAGAATAGTGAGTCGAGTGGAATGCCACGCTTTTGTGTGCGTTGCAGCATGTCGATTTGTGTGATGCTGTCGCCAATCATTGCTCCAGCCACTATTGCCTTGTAGTATGGTTCTACCTTGTCAGGTTGCTGGTCGAGCATGAGCATATACATGGCGAGTGCGCTGCTCCATTCTTTATATTTGAAGTGGCGTTCGGCTTTCACTTCGCGCTTAGCATAGCTGTCGTTTGCCAATGCAGTGGTGGCTGTTGCTGCAATCAACAGCAATATTAACGACAGTGTTTGTTTCATGTGGATAAAAGTGTGCATATTTTTTGAGGGTCAAGTGACGGGAATAATAGTCCAGTGCATCGGCAGCAGGTCGGTGACGGCAGTTTCGATGTTCCAACGCTGCGGCGCGATTATTATCTTGTCGGGGGTTCGGTTCAGGTAGGCAGCCCACCAGTCGGTGAGGGTCGAAGATATTATGTTGTGGCTGGCAGTTGACATTAATTGCATCAATGTGGGCAGCGTCATGTTTTTGCTATTTAGCATTGTGGTGTTGGATGGCAGCCCCACTATGTTGCGTTGCACCCATTTTGGGTCGTCGGTTATTACTTGGAACTTGGTTTCGGGCAAAAATGTATTGATGTTGGCGACAGCCCAATTATAATAGTCGCGGGTGCAAGGGTTAAGCCGTGACGAAGGATTGATGACGTGCATAGCCACCGTTTCGACAGCTGCCTGTTGTGCTACTGGCGAGATGAAGTTGAATTGCCGGCACACTTCTTCTTCAATATCGTCGAAGTATCGGTAACTTGTCCAATTTCCATCGAAGACGGCATTTTGGGGTGCGTTCTTTATTATGTCGGCATCGAATGCACCGTTGGCTGGTTCTGATATAGTCGCAAAGTTTTTATACTGGTTGTTTTTCCACGGCAGCCAGTTGCTGTTGCCCTGTGGGTCGAACTTGTTGCCGTGAGCGAGCGTGAAAATTTCTTGTGGCAGCAGTTTTTTTCCCGTCATGCGTGTCTCGCCGGGATAGGCGGCATCGACGGCGAGGAAAAAGGCGTATTGAAACATTTGTTGCCCGAGAGAACCGTTTATCTTTACTGTTTTCATAAAGGCAAAGATAATGCAAATCGGGTGTAGTAGAAATATAATTTGACTGTTTGCTTGCATCGAAAATGTGATTTATTTTGTCAGTATAAAGCCGAAAACAATGGCATTAAAATTGTAAAATATGTCGTATAACATATTTTTTAGACATAAAATTTGGCAGATTCATTTTTTAGCATGATATTTGCACAACTAAAAATACGAGATTAGATAATTGTTTGAGAACACACGCTTAAACGCGATTTATATTAATGTTAAACTTTAAAAACGCTTATTGTTATGAAAAAGTTCTTTTTACGGGCGTTTTTGTGGTATTTCCACACGTCCGCTGAGGCTTACAAATAAGCCTTTGATGAATTAGGCAAACGAGACTCATACTGAAATTCACTAATAATTGGATTGCATAGCCCGCATTGGATGGAGGCTTCGCAATCCTTTTTTAATGTCTGAGAAACTTGATTATAAATGAAACAGAGTAAATAAAAACAGAAAATTATAGTGTATCACACACTATAATTTTCATCTACCAATTAAATGTTATCTCGCTTCTTTTATAAAAAAGTGCGATCGTATAGCATGAAAATATTTGCACTATATGTCTTTATATTGTATAGGAAATAGACATACATTAGGAAAAACCCTGTGCAAATATACTTGTGTGTGAAGTGGGTGGGGAAATAAAATGGAAAGTAATTTAAAACAAGTCTAAATTTTAACTTGAATTTCTTTAAATTAATATTGAATTTAACATATTATTGAGTATGAATATCGATTCCCTGCCGCAATTCATCATAAGGTCGATAATGCTGAGCGAGGGGATAAACCCGTGCCGTTCGCTCCAAATGTTGTAATATGGAATATTGGTAATCTCTTTTACCGTATAGGCTTTCTTGCCTCCTATGAATCCACGCCAGTCGATGCCATAGTTGCCATCTATGGAGTTGAATGTGGTGCATAGAGGCAGGTCGAGAAACTCCACAACCATCTCGTGCAGTGCCATGTTGAAGTCGATGAGCCAATCAAACTGACGGTCGTAAATGGCGCGCAGGTCGTCTTCGGCATACTCAAAAAATGGTGTCTTGCCGTATGCCGAAAAGAGTGCGCCCCAATGCACGCGTTGCCAGTTGCCATGCTTGGCTATGCGCAAGTCGCGCATCAAGATGGGGGCAGTGCCGAGATGCTCGACAGGCACCGTCAGCACCTGCACTCCGTTGGCACCCACGATGCGGCAATGGTTGTGCATCCACGATTGCTTGGTAATCCTTTCATGAGGGTCGATAGAAACCATGCCGCCATTAGATAGCATGGCGGCATAGTAGCGTACATTTCCAAGGTATGCCGAACTGAAAACGGCTGTCACGCTTGGTGCGTCGATGTTACTTGTCGGGATTGGCATCGGTAAAGAATCGGTTCCAGCGTATGCCTTTGTCTTTGTCGATAGAGAGAATGACAAACATTGGTGAACCCACGATATGGTCTTCGGGCACGAAGCCCCAATAGCGAGAGTCAGCCGACATGTCGCGATTGTCGCCCATCATCCAATAGTAGTCCATCTTGAAAGTGTAGCTTGTTGACGGCGTGTCGTTTATATAGATTTTGCCATTGCGCACTTCGAGCTTGTTGCCCTCGTAATTCCTTATCACGCGTTCATAAATAGGAAGATTGTCGAGCGAGAGGTCGATGCTTTCGCCTTTTTTGGGAATCCAGATGGGACCATAATCGGCACGCGTCCAACCATAGTCGTGGTTGATTGGGTAAACGTTGATAAGTTCCCTTGTCGGGGTGGGTATGATATTTGTAATCCACGAGATTTTTTTCATTTTCTCGCGCATCTCGGCTGTCAACGGCAGTTGGTAAACGGGCGGAACAGTTCCGTCGGATTTCACCGTCAGCCCCATGCTCATAGCCCCCAATTTCTCTTCGGGCATGGTTATTGGCACAATCATCTGGTCGTCGCGGCTTATTCCTAACAGTTCCCAAGTAGCTTGGTCGATGGCTCGCCCATCGGTCTGCACATAGTAGTTATATTGCACGTTTTTAGGCTCTTGGAGCGGTTTGCCGTCGAGATAGATTATGTTGTCTTTTATCTGCAACGTGTTTCCGGGAAGCCCCACGCAACGTTTCACGTAGTTTTCACGACGGTCAACTGGACGGTATATGACATCGCCATATTTTTCCTTGTTTGCCCATATTGCAGCCCGTCCGCCTGGCTCTATTTCACACAGTGTGTAGTAGTCGGGGTTTTGCATCTTCAGCGCCACGGTGTCGCCGGCAGGATAGTTGAAAACTACTATGTCGTAGAGTTCGACGTTGCGGAAACCCTTGAGCCTGTGGTAATCCCATTGAGGCCAGTCGATATAGGACTTGCAATTCAGCACCGGGATGGTGTGTTGTGCCAATGGGAAATGCAACGGGGTGTTGGGAACGCGGGGTCCGTATATCATCTTGTTGACCCACAGGTAGTCGCCCACGAGCAACGTCTTTTCGAGCGACGACGATGGTATCTGGTAGTTTTGCCCGATGAAGATGAATATGAAGTAAACAAGCACGAGAGCATACACAATGGCATCGACCCACCCCATTATGTAACGTAGTGTGCGGTTTTTGCTCCGTTTCCACCATGTCCATGGGATATATTGTGTGAGGTAGATATCGGCAAGCAGTGGCAGGAACAGTATCACCCACCACGAGCCAAGCCAAATGACCCATGCTATGTAGATTGCGGCAACGATGCCAAAGCGTATCCACCGTGTGCGTTTAACGCGTGCGAGGCGTTGCCGCAGCGAGCCGCCTTGCTCGGCGGCGGTATTGTTAGAGAGATTATTGCTCATTATAGCGATAATGAAATGACGTGTGATTAGAAATTAAGCATATCGTTCATGCCGAGGAATCCCGTTTTGTCGCGAAGCCATTCGGCTGCCACCACTGCGCCCAATGCAAACCCGTCGCGGCTGAATGCCTCGTGCGAGATTGTAATCTGGTCAACGGGCGAAGTGTATTTAATAATGTGAGTTCCAGGTACTTCGCCTATGCGTTCGTGCTTGATGAGAATTTCGTTGTCGTGGTGGTTCTCGTTTTCGGTCCAAGCCGTTTTTCGGTCGATGTTGTCGATGATGCCGTTGGCAAGGGTGATGGCTGTTCCGCTTGGGTGGTCGAGCTTGTGAATGTGGTGGATTTCGTCCATCTCCACGTCATATTGCCCGAAGTCGTTCATTAGCTTGGCAAGGTACTTGTTGACGGCAAACAAGATGTTGACACCGATGCTGTAGTTTGACGAGTAGAAGAATGTAGCTTGCTTGTTGCTTTCCACATCCTTGCGCAGTTGCGGTATGCGGTCGGTCCATCCGGTGCTGCCCGAAACCACTTTCACGCCAGCTTTCAAAGCCCGCAGGCAATTGTCATAAGCCGTTGATGGTGTGGTAAATTCAATAGCCACGTCAGCACTTTTGAATTGGTTGCTTTCAAAATCACCTTGGTTGTTAACATCGATGATACTCACTATCTCGTGGCCACGTTGCAATGCAAACTTCTCGATGGCGTGGCCCATTTTCCCATATCCTATTAATGCTATTTTCATTGTGTCTTGTACAAGATTAATAGCCACAAAGATAGCGTAAATCGAGAGCAGAACAAAACAAACTCGTTTGTTTTTTATGCCGAGATGGAGCCTGTCTTGTTAAAAAATAATACAAAAAGACTGAAAGCAAAATAAATGTTTTTAAATCGGGCATGGGCAATATTAAAAGCATCTACCTGAAGAGGCAGATGCTCGTCACCATAGTTCCCAATGGGGAAATACGGTGTTTTGTCGGTTTGTATCGGTTCTACATTCACATGTGTCCGCTTTACTCACGACATAGGGAAATTTAGACTAGATGATTTGAGAACAACGCTTTTACACGCTTGTTACAAGTACGCGTTCACACGCGAACATATTGCAAATATAGTGATATTTTCCTCAAAAAAGGAATTTAAAGTGATAAAATGAAACTTAAATGCAAAAACGTTAAAAGAAATCTTTGTTTAACACGTTGATTTCTTAGTCTTTATGAGAGTTGTATGTTTTTGAACATCATTTAGTTTCGGCTTTGTCACGTATGATTGTCCTGCACCCCTCAAAACCACTTGCAATGATGTCATTTAGTTGCTTCACAGATAACTGGCTCGTTCCATCGATGACATACATCTCGGCAAATGGCTTGCGGTATTTGATATGTTTCATTAGTTCTGCCGTCGTCGGGGCAGTGGGTAAAATGGAATACTGCTCATAGGTGTAGTCGGTAAATACCGAGTTGGCTGTCAAGCCCCGGCGGTCGAGCAGGTAGCCTCCATCGAGTGTGACAGGGGTTGAAAAATTTTCTCCACGCCTTAGGTCGCTCGGTGCGGGATACGACACTATGCGTGTTCCCGTGTCATCGAGCGTGATTGGCACGAGGTTGTCGTAGTCTCCGTGGGTCTTGTATATGATGGTGGGGGCAACCATTGCCATGGGTGGAGCGGCATTGCCACCGCCCCTGAATGCCGGGGCAGTAGTCGTTTCGGTTGGCTGAATGTCGCTTTGTTGCGTCTTGCACGATGCAATGAGTGTCATGGTTGCGATTGTCAGTATTGTCAGTAGATGTTTCATAAGATTGTTGTAAATGGTTGTTATTCGCGGAAGTAAACGCGTTTCACTCTCTCGGAAATCGATGTGAGTACCTCATACGATATGGTGCCGCGCACCTTGGCAAGGTCATCAACGGGAATGTGCCTGCCGAATATTTCAATTTGGTCACCCACGGCACACTCGGCATCGGTGACATCAATCATGCACACGTCCATGCATATATTGCCTATTGTGGGGCACAGTGTACCGTTGACATACATGCTTATGTTGCCGTTGCCAAAGTGGCGGTCGATGCCGTCGGCATACCCGACAGGGATTGTGGCTATGCGCGACTTGCGTTGCAACACTCCGTTGCGCCCGTAGCCTATTGTGGTGCCTGCTTGCCATTCCTTGATGGAAATAATCACCGAGTAGAGCGAGGAAACAGGAACCACGTCAACCTTGTCGGCAATGGGCGACATTCCATAAAGCCCTATGCCCAAGCGGACGAGGTCGTATTGATGCTCGGGGAAGCGCAATATGCCTGCCGTGTTGAGAATGTGGCGCATGATGTGGTGCGGGAATGCCGATTGCAGCATGTCGCAGCATTCGTCGAAATATGCAAATTGCTGGAGCGAGTAGTCGTCTTGTGCCGGGTCGTCGGCAACGCACAGGTGCGAGAATACCGATGTGGGGCGTATGGCGGTCTGCTTGTGCAGCATGGTAATAAGTTCGGGCAACTCTTCCTTGACAAATCCGAGGCGGTGCATTCCGGTGTCTAATTTGATGTGCACTGGATAGTCGGTGATGCCGAATTTCTCGGCTTCGCGTATTATTTTACGGCATTCGGCAAGGCTGAACACCTCGGGTTCGAGACGGTAGGAGAACATTGCCTTGTAGTTGACTACCGTTGGGTTGAGCACCATTATCGGCATTGTGATGCCGGCTTTGCGCAAGTCAACCCCCTCGTCGTGTACAGCCACGGCAAGGTAGCTTGCCCCGGCATCTTGTAGTGTCTTGGCGAGGGCGTAGGAGCAGCCTGCCCCGTAGCCCGAAGCCTTGACCATGCATACAACCTTGGTCTCGGGTTTCAGTTTTGAGCGGAAGAATTTGTAGTTGTGTGTGACGGCGTCGAGGTTTACTTCGAGCACGGTCTGGTGCTGCTTGGCTTCGAGCAGGTCGGCAATCTGCTTGAAGTCAAATTCTGGTGCTCCCTTTATCAGTATCAGTTCGTCTTCAAAGTCGCTTTGCGACACGTTTTGCAGGAAGTCGGCTGTTGACTCGAAGAAGCGTGAATTTACGTCGAAATATCGTGAATTGCGGCACATCTCGGGACCGATGCCGATGACGCGGTTCACCTTTTTCTGTTGCAGTAACTCGGCAACCAGCCCATACAGCTCGTCGCGGCTGTATGCCTCGTGTAACACGTCGGAGAGTATCACCGTCATCGACATGTCGGGCTTGGCGCGGCGTGTCATGAAATCGACAGCCGGGGCGAGCGAATTGAAGTCGCTTGTGTAGCTGTCAACTATCACCAGGCAGTTGTTGATGCCTTCCATCACGTTGAGGCGGGTACCCACTGGGGTGAGGCGTGCCACGCGCTGGGCAATTACTTCGGGCTTTATGCGCAGGTAGGTCATCGTGGCGATGCAGTTTATAACATTCTCTATGTCGCCGTCTTTGGTAAAAGAAATGTGAACCTTGTTTTCGAGCCCGAGGAACGAGTATGTGACATCTGTACCCTTCTCACCTTTTGTGATTGAGGTAACGGCAAATGGACGGTCGGCATCATACTTCGACCATGCAATCTCTTGGGCAATGGCGAGGATTGGCATCACAGCCTCGCGTATGAGTTGGTAGTCGGCACAGTATATTATGCAGTCGCAAGCTGTGAGCAGTTGCGTCTTTTCGTGTATTTTCTGTTGTTTCGATTCGAATCCCTCGTTATGCTCGTCGCCAAGGTTTGTGATTATGCCTATGGTGGGGCGTATCATTGCCTGCAGCGACACCATTTCTCCTGGTTGTGAAATGCCGGCTTCGATTATTGCCAAGTCGGTGTTGTCGTCAATCTCCCACAGCGATAGCGGAACGCCTATCTGCGAATTGTAGCTGCGTGGGCTGCGCACGATGTTGAAATCGTCTTTCAGCAACTGGTATAGCCACTCTTTCACTGTGGTTTTCCCCTTGCTGCCCGTTATGGCTATGACAGGAATGTCGAAACGGCGGCGGTGGTAGGTGGCAATCGACTGCAAGGCGGCGCGGGCATTTGGCACCACGAGGAAATTGGCATCGTCGAGTAGCTCGGTGGGCACGTAAGTTATGTTGTCAACGACAAAGTTTCTCACCCCGCGCTCGTAGAGCTGGGCTATGTAGCGGTGTCCGTCGTTGTTGTTGGTGCGTATGGCAAAAAACAACGTTTCGGCTGGATAGGTCAACGACCGAGAGTCGGTCAGCAAATGGCTTATCTCGGCACTTTTATCGCTGAGCGAGTCTTGCGGTATTCGCAATATCGATGCTATTTCTTTAATAGGATACTTCATGATTCCTGTCTGGTTATGTAGCTGGTTAAATAATCTAATTTTGCTATATGCGGAAAACGCGCTGCCATGTCGGCGAGTGCTTTTGCCTGTTTTTGCCTGAATTGTTCTACGGTCTCGGGGTCGCGGCTCAAGGGGCGGTGTGCGAGCATCTTCGACAGGCGTTCACACTGCTCGGCTTTATCTCTTTCGGCAGGCTCGAAGAATGCTGTCTTGAACTGTTCCCACACGTAGTCGATTGCAACCTCCGACGGGTGTGCCATGTCGGCGGCATAGAAGCGATAGTCGCGCAAGTCGTCGTTAAGTATTTCGTATGCCGGGAAGTAGTGGCAATATTCGCTGCGGGATGCAATGGTGTTGTGTGCGGCTACTGTCAACAGGCTTTTGCTCAGGTGGTTCATTGCAAGTCCATCGGCAAGGTGGCGTATTGGGCTTACGGTGAAGATTACATGTGCCGACTGGTTCACCCCATGCACCAGTGTTGCTATCTTGCCGAGAGCCTCCTCTATCTCGCCCATGCTGCACAGCGTGCGCGTGAAGCGGCCCGAAGGGAGCTTGTGGCAATTGTTGACGACATCGTTGCCGTCGAACTTGTAAACAAACGAAGTGCCGAGTGTGACAAACAGGTGGCTGCACCGCCTCAGTTGCTTTCGCCCGCGTTCCACGCTTGCATTCATCTCCTGTAATGCTGCTGGCTTGTCGGGGCATGAGAAACGTGAATGGAACATGAAGTGGTTCCACATTCCATTGGCTTGAAACAGGTCGCAACTTTCTACATCGCGGTTGCCGCTGAGGAATTCTATGCTCTTGAGCAACGACAGTGGATTGTAGGTGGTGCCGAACGGGTTGATTGTGGCATCTATCATGGCGTTGCGTAGCTTGCCGCCCATATTGTCGGAGAAACAAGAACCAAGCAACAGGACGCTGTCATCATGTTTCAACGGCGGCATCAAGCTCTTCGATACATCTATGATTGTCCTGAATTGCATAATATTCCTCCCCCACTTTATGGTATATGCAAATTTAAGCAACAGTTTTGATTTTACAGCACTTCTGCCTGTTTTTTGATTTTTTCTGGGGCAGGCATAAAAAAAATTGATTGTCTCACGACAATCAACTTTGTTAACCTTAAATCTAATACCATGAAAAACACGATGCAAAGATATATTATTAGTGTTATCCAACATAATTTTTGAACAAGAAAATCAAGCCGTTTAATATTATTTAACCAAGCCAAAGGCATTTCCCACTTTTGGAGGCTTTTTTCGCATGGTTGCTGGTTGAAGGAGCAACTGAATAAAAAATGTGTGGTTAATAAGCCGTATAGGCTAATTTTCCACATCGTATCATGATTTTTACCGAAAATATAGCTATATTTGCAAACAGAAACAGCCAGTTTTGTCTGGCTGCATGACAAGAGTAGGGATATTAGAAAAATAACACCTTAAATCTGATTTATCATTAACTAACAATTCTCATTAGTTGGGCAAGGTAAAGCAGTGATTGCTTCACCTTGTTTCTTTTTGTGTTTGTCATAAGCTTGCAGCCGACATCAGAATGGGCTTGCCACCATATCGCGTGTGATTTGTGCAAGGCTCGTTGCTCCACACATCTCCATGGTGTCTTGCAGCTCGTCGGCTATTTTCTGTATGTAGCATTTCACTCCATCCTCGGCACCGCCAAAGGCGGCAACCACCATCGGGCGGCATATAAGCACCCCGTCGGCTCCGAGGGCAAGTGCCTTGAACACGTCGATACCTGAGCGTATTCCGCCATCGACAAGTACCTTGCAACGTCCGGCGACGGCTGTGGCAATCTCTTCGAGCACTTCGGCTGTGGCTTGGCACTGGTCGAGTACTCGGCCGCCATGGTTCGACACCACAATTGCGGCTGCACCAGCCTCAATGGCTTTTTCTGCGCCTCGGGCTGTCATTATGCCTTTCACTATGAACGGTTTGCCTGCTGCCTTGATTATTTCGGCGAGTTCTGCCACATTCTTGCTACCTGCAGGCGGATTGCTGTTGCGCAGGAACGGGAGTCCGGCAGCGTCGATGTCCATTGCTATGGCTATCGCGCCGCAGTCGGTGGCATGTTTCATCTTCCTTTTGATGGTTTCGGCATCCCATGGCTTTATTGTAGGTATGCCTATGCCACCGTTTCGGCTTATTGATTCGCAAGCCATAGGTACCACTTGTTCGAGCACGCCGTCGCCCGTGAATGCAGCAATGCCAGCTTCGGCGCAAGCCTTCACCATGATGTCGTTATATTGCTTGTCGTCGTATTTTTCGCCGAAGTGAATATTGACGGCACCGACGGGTGCGGCAAAAAATGGATATTTGAACCGATGTCCAAACATCTCGACGCTCGTGTCAACAGCCTGCTTGGTGCAGATGGTGTCCATTTTTACCCTCACTTGCCTCCATGCATCATAGTTGCGTATGGCGGTGTCGCCTACCCCTTTTGCCCCGGGACCTGGGATCATGTTGCGGCAAGCCTTGCCGTTGCACTCATCGCAAGCCTTGCACAGCTTTCCGCCAAGTGCAGTGCGTGCCTCCTTGATTATGTCGTTGAAATTCATCTTGTTGTATAAAAAGACGTGCATAGTGCCGCAGCACTATGCACATCGAGTTAGTATCTGAGTCGATATTATTTCGCTATTATCAAGTAATAGTTTTTCTTGCCGCGTTGCACGAGTATGTATTTCCCGTTGAGCAGCATCGAGTTGTCGATTGTCATGTTGGCATCAGCTACTTTTTCCTTGTTGACCGACACGCCGCCGCCCTGGGTGAGCTTGCGCATCTCGCCTTTCGATGGGAATATTGCTGCATGGGTGGTGAACAGTTCCACGGCAGGCACTCCAGCCTCGATAACACTCATAGGTACTTCGAATGTGGGAACGCCCTCAAACACCGACAGCAACGTGTCTTCGTCGATGCGGTGCAAGATGTCGTTTGCCTTGTTGGAGAAGAGTATTTGCGATGCTTCGACGGCTGCCTCGTAGTCTTGTTGCGAGTGTACCATTATGGTGATTTCGCGTGCAAGGCGTTTTTGCAACGGACGTTGTCCCGGGTCTTTCTCCTGCTCGGCTTCGAGTGCCTCGATTTCCTCCTTCGGGAGGTCGGTGAATATCCTTATGTATTTGGCTGCGTCGGCATCGCTCACGTTGAGCCAGAACTGGTAGAACTTGTAGGGCGATGTGCGCTTCGGGTCGAGCCACACGTTGCCCGACTCGGTTTTGCCGAATTTGCCACCGTCGGCTTTAGTGATGAGCGGACAAGTTAGGGCATACGCCTCGCCGCCGTTCATGCGGCGTATCAGCTCGGTTCCGGTAGTCATGTTGCCCCATTGGTCGGAACCGCCCATTTGCAGCTTGCACCCCATAGTTTCATACAGGTGCAAGAAGTCGTAGCCCTGCAAGAGCTGGTAGGAAAATTCGGTAAACGACATTCCGTGCTGCGTGTCGCTGCCAAGGCGTTTCTTCACCGAATCCTTGGCCATCATATAGTTAACAGTGATGTGCTTGCCTATGTCGCGAATGAAGTTTAGGAATCCATAATCCTTCATCCAATCATAGTTGTTGACAAGGATGGCGTGGTTGGGCGCATCGCTGTCAAAGTCGAGGAACTTGGCAAGTTGCCGTTTGATGCATTCTTGGTTGTGGCGCAATGTGGTTTCGTCGATGAGCACACGCTCCTGCGACTTCATCGAAGGGTCGCCAATCATGCCCGTAGCACCGCCAACAAGTGCAATAGGACGGTGACCCGAGCGTTGCAAGTGCTTGAGCATCATCACGCCCACCAAGTGGCCGATGTGCAACGAGTCGGCAGTGGGGTCGATGCCCAGGTATGCCGTGGTCATTTCCTTGTTGAGTTGTTCTTCAGTGCCCGGCATCATGTTGTTGATCATGCCGCGCCATTTCAGCTCTTCAATAAAATTCATCGAATGAATAAAAATTTAAAATTGTTATGCAACTGCAAACTTACGACAAATCTGTGGAATAACCTCACAAAAAACACAAATTAGCGCAATCAATTCACCTATTTTTGCTTATCGCTGTTACAAGTTGTTTGTGTGAATGCACATGGCTTTGCAGCAAATAGGTTTTCAACATCATCCGCGGCATTGTCAATATGAATAAATATAACTATTGCTGTCTGATAAAAATTCTTGAACAGGTTGGGTGGGAATGCGTTGTTGCACTTTTTGGGGGAGTGGAAGTTTTTTTGTAAATTGGAGGTGCTAAATTAAAAGGGAGGTGATATGGATTTGAAAGCATTTGTGAACGATTACAAGGAGGCTTTTGGCGAGAAGGTGGAGCTTCCTTATGTGTTTGGCTACTCCGACCACGAGGTGGGCGAGTTGGTTAAGACGCAGGGGTGTATGTTCAAGGCATTTAATCGGTTGAGGGCTGGCGAAGCGATTTGCTACAATGCGCAAACGGTGGGCTGCGGTGGCGGCAAGTTCTACACGGGGTTTGCGCCGATGCCCGAGTATGTGCCCGATTTTGTGTCACATAAGGAGCATTATAAGCTATCGCCCGAAATGGTGCGCGACTACGTGCGGCAAGTCAATGTGATGCCAGCCGACAAGGAATTTCTTTGTTTTGCCCGAGTTGACCGTATCGCCGACATCGAGCCGTGGTGTGAAGGCGTTTTGTTTCTTGCAGCTCCCGATGTGCTGTCGGGGTTGCTGTCGTGGATATTCTTTGACAACAATTCACCCGAGGCGGTAACGGCTCCTTTCGGTTCAGGATGCAGCTCTGCCATCACTCAAGCCATCAACGAGAATCGCCGTGGCGGGCAGCGCACATTCTTGGCACTGTTTGACTTGTCGGTGCGTCCCTACTTCGAGAAGGATATTATAGGATTGTCTGTTCCCATGTCGCGTTTCAAGGAGATGTGTGCAACCATGCGCCAAAGCAGCCTTTTCGGCACTGCCGCATGGAAACGCCTGCGCTCGCGAATCGACGAATAGCAAAAACAAATGGGGGCAGCACTCCCACCCTATTGCCTGGCTGTGGCAAAAACTATATATTTGCAGCAATGAAAGCACACTTGTTCCATGATTATACACATTGACTGCAACTCTTTTTATGCATCGGTGGAGATTGCTGCCCATCCCGAGTTGGCAGGCAAGCCCGTCGTAGTTGCCAGCAACAACGAGGCTGGCGGCGGCATAATCCTTGCCCTGACGCAAGAAGCCAAGTCGCTGGGTTTGCGTCGTGGCGACCCTATCTTCAAAGTGAAAAAGGTATTGCGCGACAACGGCGTGAAGCTGTTTGCCGCCGACTTGCACAAATATCGCAGCGTGTCGAGGCTCATCATGAAAGCAGTTGTGGAGCAGGAGATTGTGCTCGATTTTTTACAATATAGCGTCGATGAGTTTTTCGGCTGCATTCCCGTTGACGACCCTGTCGGCGTGAGGCAGTGCATGGAGCAGGTGGTGGATGTCATAACCAATAGTTGTGGCGTGCCAGTCAGTTGCGGCTGTTCGAGCACTTACACCTTGGCAAAGACTGCGACATGGTTTGCCAAGCGGTACAAGGCTTATGGAGGCATCTGTGTCATCACGCCCGAAACGAGGGAAAAGGCACTGAAAAGCATTCCCATCGAGAATGTGTGGGGAATAGGTCGCCGCAGTGTGCCACGGTTGAGGCAGATGGGCATTGCCACGGCACACGATTTTGCGCAATTGAGCGAGTCGCTCGTGAGCTATATGATGACTACGGC
The DNA here is from genome assembly GCA_949285735.1 of uncultured Bacteroidales bacterium. GTDB lineage: Bacteria > Bacteroidota > Bacteroidia > Bacteroidales > Muribaculaceae > Avimuribaculum. The sequence goes on along the minus strand of CASEAQ010000010.1, from coordinate 42,951 downwards.
AGGTGTGCGCACATGGCGCGAGTTGCATGGAGTGCCGTCAATCGACTTGTCAGCCCCAGCCCACCAGCAATCGATTATGCACAGCCGCACCTTTCCGTTTATGGAAACCGAACTTGGGCGGCTACACGAGCTGCTTAGTAACTATGCTGCCGATGCCGCCATGAGCTTGCGCAGCGACCATTGCCTGTGTCGCAATGTGACGGTGTTTATCTGCACCAACCCCCACCGCACCGACTTGCCGCAATATTCCAACTCCGACATAGCCAAGTTGCCCACGGCAACAGCCAACACGCAGGAAATCGTGCGCGTGGCATTGCAGTTGCTCGACAAGCTGTTTGTCAAGGGGTATAAATATAAACGAATGGGGATAGTGCTTGGCGGCTTGGTTGAGGATTACGGGCAACAACTCGACTTGTTTGACAAAATCAACACCTCGGAAAACCGCAGGCTGATGGAAGCAGCCGACCGCCTCAACACCAAGTATGGGCGCAACACCGTCAGGCTCACCGTGCAAGGCAACGCCCCCACCCCGACAATCAAGCCCTTCGACGACGAGTCGCTTTTATAGCTTCACGGGCCAGGGGAAGTGTTTTAGTTCGGTGTCGAGCCGCTTTTCTTCGCCGTTGCAATAGCGGTTGAGCAGGGCGTGGAATTGCGGGCTGTGGTTGAAGTGGGTGAGGTGGGCGAGTTCGTGCAGGATTATGAAACGGGCGAGATGGTCGGGCAGGAACATGAGGTTGAACGATAGTTGTATCTCCCCCTTTGGTGTGCAATGCCCCAACTTGTGTAGCCCGCTGCCGATGACAAAACGCCATGGCTTTGCGCCCACTTCGGTTGCCACTTCTTCGGCATAGGGGATAAGCACCTGTGGGGCAATGCGCTTGGCAAGCATTTTCAGGCATCGGGAAATTAGCGACGTGGTGCGTTCGCTGTCGAAATCGGCATCTTGCGGCAGGTTGATATACATATTTCCCGTCTCGCTGTTGCCAAACACCACTTTGCCCGGCAGCGTGTGCTGCGTTCCAATGGTGATGTTGTAGCCGCCAAGGCACTTGAATGACTGTCCGGCGTGGTAGCGCAGGCGTGTGGCTTCGTTCTTCGCCAACAATTGCCGAAGCCATACCCTATTGTCGTCGAGAATTTTAAGCAAGTTGGCATATCCTATGCCCTCTGGCACGTGCAGCACAATGATGCCATTTTTCACGCAAGTCTTCACACTCCTCATGCCCTTGCGAGTGGCGACTATCATTGTTCCAAATTCCTTGTCTTCAAGCCTGTATTGTCCCATAGCGCATGTGTTGTGAGTTATTGCCCCCACATGAGTTTGCGGCGCAGCGTGTCGGCAAAGTTGTGGTTGAGCGGTTCGATGACTTTTACGAAAATGTCGGACTTGCGTACTGTAATTGCCGACCCCGTCGGGAATGAATAGACCTCGCCGTCGAGGCTGACGAGGTATTGTTGTGTTCTGGAACTGGTTTCCACCACTATCACCGAGTCGTCGCGCAGCACGAGCGGCCGCATGTTGAGCGAATGGGCTGATATGGGCGACAGCACCAGTACGTGGGAAGTGGGTTCGACCAAGGGTCCGCCCACGCTCAGGTTGTAGGCAGTCGAGCCAGTGGGAGTGGAAATCACCAGTCCGTCGCCGCGGTAAGTGGTAAGGTCGATTCCGTTGACCCACGTGCGCATACCGAGCATCGAGCAATTGTCTTGCCTTGATATTGCCACTTCGTTGAGTGCAAGGGTGTTGCGTATGTTCACTCCGCAATTGTTGCTTATTTCAAGCATGGTCCTCCGTCCTATCTTAAAAAGCCCTTTGTATAGCTCGTCAACCACTTGCTCGATTTCAGAAACATTTGCATCGGCAAGGTAGCCAAGATGACCCGTGTTGATGCCGAGTATCGGAACATCTTTCCTTGCCATCACGCGTGCTGTGCGCAGGAAAGTGCCGTCGCCCCCGATGCTGAGTGCTACATCGCCCTCCATGTCGCACGCCGGGCAACTCCTGATGTTGCCGACATCGATGTCGAGCGCATTGTGCAAATAGCTGTGGAAGTCGGTTTCTGCCACTATGTCGGCACCGCTATTGCCCAATACTTCAACAAGATGCCGCAGTTCGTCGGCGTAGTGCCGTTGGTATTCGTTTCCGAAAAGTAGTATCTTCATTGTTCCGATAACTTGTGATAAAGCCAAAATAGTTGTTTGGCAGTTGGTCAAAAAATGTCTTTGGTGACACAAACTGCGCCTTTCGCTTTATTATATTATTATTTCATATTATTTTTGCAACAAATTATGCACTTGCAAATATACGATATTTTCACCTTAGAGAGATAAGATTTGAGAAGTGTATATTTTCTAAGAGGAGATATAGAAAAAATGACAAATTTAAGTGTAAATATCAACAAAGTGGCCACTTTGCGCAATGCTCGCGGTGGCAATATCCCCGATGTGGTGAAAGTGGCAATCGATTGTGAACGCTTTGGAGCCGATGGCATAACGGTGCATCCGCGCCCCGACGAGCGGCACATACGCCGCAGCGACGTGTATGCCTTGCGCCCTATTATCCGCACCGAATTCAACATTGAAGGTTATCCTTCCGATGATTTCGTTGACTTGCTGCTCAAGGTGAAGCCCGAGCAGGCTACGCTTGTTCCCGACGCCCCCGATGCGCTCACTTCGACGGCTGGTTGGGATGTTGGCAGCAACCTCGATTTCCTGTCGGCTGTCGTTGACCGCCTCAAGGATGCCGGAATACGCACAAGCATCTTTGTGGGAACAGATGTTGAAAACATAAAACTCGCAGCCAAGACCGGTGCCGACCGCATAGAGTTATATACCGAGCCTTATGCCGTGGCATACCCCAAAGACCCGGCTGCCGCCGTTGCCCCCTTCGTGATAGCATCGGAGGCTGCCCACAACGTGGGGCTTGGTGTGAATGCCGGTCACGACCTGAACCTTGAGAACTTGAGGTATTTCTATGAAAATCTGCCCCACCTCAACGAAGTGTCGATAGGTCACTCGCTCATTTCCGATGCCCTTTACATGGGTCTGGAAAAGACAATCGCTGCTTATAAAAATTGTTTACGTTAACGAAAAAAAACGCATAAATACCAATCATGGCTATCCTTAATTCCATCATGGCAGCCTTGTCGCTACAAAGTGCCGACGTGCTGCCTATCGACACCCTCGGTGCTGTGCAACAGGCAGTTGAAACAGCCGCAACTCAAGAAATCTCGGTGTGGGAGCTCACGCTCAAGGGCGGTATCATCATGATTCCGCTTGCCATATTGTCGATTATCAGCATTTATATCCTCATCGAGCGATTCCTTGCCATAAATGCCGCCGCCAAGGAGGACAAGACATTTATGAAGCGCATCAAGGACTACATACACGATGGCGAGATAGAGAGCGCGATGAACTTGTGCAAAAAGACCGACACGCCCTATTCGCGCCTTATCATGAAAGGTATTTCGCGCATAGGCCGCCCTATGAACGACGTGCTTGTAGCCATAGAGAACACTGGCAATATGGAGATAACCGCCCTCGGCAAGGGCTTCAGCTGGCTTGCCACGACGGCTGCCGGTGCTCCTATGCTTGGTTTCCTTGGCACTGTGACAGGTATGGTAAAGGCGTTTTTTGCATTGGCAAGCGCAGGCAACAATGCCAACATTGCCATTCTTGCAAGCGGCATCTATGAGGCCCTTGTGACGACTGTTGCCGGGTTGATAGTGGGCATCATAGCCCTGTTTGCCTACAACTTCCTTGTGTCGAGGCTCAACAAGGTGATGAACCAGCTCGAAGCCAAGACCATGGAATTTATGGACTTGCTTAACGAGCCGGCAGCAAAATAAATAGAGAGGAGGCACGACTATGGCACTAAAACGGCAGCACGACATGATGTCGATATTCAGCATGGCATCGATGACCGATGTCATATTCCTGTTGCTCATATTCTTCATGGTGACATCGACATTTGTCTATCCTTCGGCTCTTGAAGTGGATTTGCCTCAATCGAGCCAGCAGACGGCGTTGAAACCTGGCACACGCATATATATCGACAAGGACTTGGTAATGTATGGAGCTTTTGGCGACGAAGAACCAAAGGCACTGCCCGAAGACCAGTTGCTCACTTTCTTGCGTCTTGCACAGCACAACAATCCCGAGCAATTCATTGCCTTGTATGCCGATGCGTCGGTGCCCTATGGCAAGATTGTGGAGGTGCTCGACAAGGGTGCGCGCAACAACTTGAAGATAGTGCTTGCCACTACTCCTGCATCGCCCAATTATGCGACTCCGGGCAAAGAAAAACAGATATAATCACTATTGACACGAATGAAGGGCTCTGACAAGAATAAAAAAATGGCATTGGCGGCAACTGTGGTGTTCCACATCGCAGTGTTGCTTATTCTTGTGCTGTCTTATCTGCATTATACCGACATACCGATGCCCGATGATACCACGCAACAGGATATTACATTCTTTGGAGGCGAATATGTGATGTTGGGCAATGCATTGCAGCAACCCATCGACAACAGTGCGGCAACCTCGGCTGCCGACGAGCAGCGAGCCAACAGTGGCGACAACAGCGACGATGCCGGTGTGATGGGGGAGTCGGCAACGCCGGCTTTGTCAACCGATGAAGAGTCGCCCATGCAAGTGACTAAGGAAGCTGAACAGGCTGGACCCACCAAGGAGGAACTTGCAGAGCAGGAACGTATTCGCCGCCGCAAGGAAGCCGAACAGCGTACAAACAAGTTGATTAAGGGTGCGTTCAACAACTCATCGAGCAAGGGTGGACACGGCAACGATGGCCAGCCCGACGGCAACAGTCCTACTGGCGTTCGTTCGGGGTCACCGGGAGTGTCGGGGTTGTCGGCTGGCTACACACTTGAGCATTGGGGCAACCCAAGCAGCCCGGTAGAGGGCACGGTGGTGATAAGGGTGCGCGTCAATTCTCGCGGACAGGTGATTGCTGCCAATTACAATAGCGGCAGCGGCACTGCCGCAAGCAACATGAGTGTGCGCCGCAGTTGCGAGCAGGCTTCGTTGCAATCGCAGTTTAAGGTGCCTACTGGAACAGTGAGCGAAGCCATTGGTTACATAACTTGGAGGTTCCAATAAAAACAGCACAGGGAAAAAGGATACAATGTCGATTGATTGCCTTGAAATAGAGAAGTGGGCAAGTGAAGAGCCCAAGGAGGTGGCTGGCTTGGTGGCTCGTTTTGAACAGCTCGACAGCACCTTGACGCTCGATGATATAGCAAGGACGTATGTTGCTCAAGCGTATATCGGCGACGGATATTCCGATCTCGACTTCAACCGCATAGGTATCGATTGCATGATGAAGACCGGCGACTTGGAAGGTGCTTTGCGGCTGGCATGGGACACAGCTTGCCGGCACCCGTTTAACCTCGACGCACTCGATGCCTTGTTGCGCATAGTGCCGCAAGAGCATGATATATGGACTGTTGCAGCGTGGCGTTTCTCACGCTTGCTCAAGGCAATAGCATCGACAGGCGACGGCACTTCGCCCGAATCGGCATTCTGCGTTATTTGTGTGCAAGACGAGTATATGTTGATGAAAGCGGCACTCGAAATTACAGAAATCGGCAACCAGCAACTTGTGGTCGAGGGAATGCGTTCATACGACAGTTTTTCGGTTAAGCCAACCGATAATTACAGCCACGATAAAATCTATTTTGAAATAACACCGTTCAATATATCAGCCTTGTAAGACTCGCATGGTGTTGATGAATGCACAGATTCTTTATTTAAACAGATTCTAAATATGCAGATTCTTCCTGTCACATCAAGGATTTGTATATCTCCCAGTAGGCTTTTGCGGCATTAGTCCACGAAAAACGGTTGGCATATTGGCGCGAAGCCTCTGCTTTGTTGTTGTTGTGGAAGTCAGCCAATCCCTCTTCCAATTCCTGCCGCATAGCAGCCCCGTCAAAGTCTTTGTTGAAGTAATATGCCATGTCGCCGCCAATTTCTGGCAGTGATGTGTATTGGGAAATGAAAACGGGCTTCCCGCAAGACATAGCCTCGATTACCGGGAGTCCGAAGCCCTCGGCGATTGAAGGAAATACAAAGGCGGTACAATTCTTCATGTACCAATATTTTTCACCATCGGAAATTGTTCCCACAAGGTGCAGACGGTCGGCAACGCCACATTGGCTTGCTGCTTGCCTGATGCGGTCGATATATTCGAGTTGCTTGCCTGCAATGACAAGTTCCATGTCGTTGTCGATGAGCAGTTGCGGCAGCACGTGGAAATTCTTCTTTGGCAGCATCATGCCTATCGAGAACAGGAACGGGCGTTTGGGAGCCTCTTTCGGTATGGTTATGTCGCCCGTAAACGTGTTTCGCCCGTTGTATATGACGTGTATTTCTTTTCCGTGGGTATCGATGTGCTCTTCGAGGTCTTTACGCACATACTGCGAGATTGTGACAATCACGTCGGAATGGTCAACGTTGTATTGCAGCCTTTTGCGGTATTTTTTCTGGTCTTCTTCGTTCCGCTCATATAGGAAATTGAGGTCGTGCACGGTGAGTACCACTTTTGCCCGGAGGGGCAGGTATGGAGTCGTTTGGTAGGCGGCGTGCCACACCTTCGCGCCACAAGTAGGCAGATATAGTTTGTAGAGAGGGTTAACCCTCTTGTAGGCAACATTCTCACCGAAGTAACCTTCTAACTTCTTTGGTATGAAGAACGAAATGTCGTCACTCTTGGTAGCTTCTTCCAGCAATGCTTTTCCAAGTTGTCCGCAAAAGTAGAAAAATCCCGAATGGAGATGCTTCATTCGTTCACAATCAAATATAACAGAACTTTTTGCCATGTAAATGACTTTTACAGTTTATATATTTTATGCAATAATAGTCAAATTATTTCATAAAAACAAAATAAACTGCAAGGACCAGACAGAGGAATGCCGCAAAGTGGTTCCAATGCAGTGCTTCGCCCTTGAAAAAGACCGTTGTGAACAGAGTGAATATTATGAGGGTTATAACCTCTTGTATCACCTTGAGCTGCATCAACGTGAAGGGGCCTCCATTTTCGACAAACCCAATCCTGTTGGCTGGAACTTGGAAAAGATATTCAAAAAAGGCTATTGCCCAGCCAAATACGACAACTCCTATCAGTGGCAATTCGGCAAACCAGCTAAACTCTTGCTTCATCTTCAAGTGTCCATACCATGCAAAGGTCATGAACATATTTGAAATAATTAGCAATCCTATTGTATAAAATGATTTCATCTTGTTGGTGTGGTTGTTTTCTTATGCGAAGATTTTCTCATTCATTTCCATGCGCTTCAGTGTCCTGAATTGGTGCAAGATGAGCAGGGCAGTGATTAAGATTGCCATGGCATCGGCTGTGGGGAATGCCGCCCATACGCCAGTCAGCCCAAAGTGGGGAGGCAGGATGAGCAACAAGGGAATGAGAAAGATGATTTGACGTGTGAGGCTGAGGAATATCGACTTGTTTGCCATTCCAAGCGACTGGAAGAAGTTGGTCGATACGATTTGGAACCCTACGCCCCAGAACATTATGGTGGTAATTGTCAAACTTTCGACGATGGCTTTTATCAATTCGGCATCGGTCGTGAAGACGCGGGCAATGTATTGCGGGCAAGTGAGCGACAAGATTGTGCCGAGAATGCACAATATCGAAGCCGACCCCACGGCAAGGAAATAAGTGCGGCGCAGGCGGTCGAAGCGGCGCGCGCCGTAGTTGAATCCTACGATGGGCTGCATTCCTTGGCAGATGCCGATAACGACCATCACGAGCAATTGTGAATAGGTAGTGAAGATGCCCATTGCGGCAACAGCCGAGTCGCCACCATACTTGAAAAGCATATTGTTGACAATGGCGTTGATTACGCAGCCGGCACAGTTGATGAGGAACGGAGCGGCACCAATCGACACGATTGACATCAATATGGGCTTTTCGAGCTTGTAAATTCCCTTCTTGAAGTGAACTTCGCTCTTCTTCGACATGAAGTGCATCATCACAAAGGCTGCGGAGATTGCCATTGCAATGTCGGAGGCTATTGCCGCGCCCTTTATGCCCCAGTCGAGAACAAAAATAAATGTTGGGGCAAGGATTACATTTATCCCGGCACCGATAAACATTGTCACCATAGCCCGCGTGGGGTAGCCCGATGCGCGCATGATGTTGTTGTAAGAGTAGCACAGGTTCATGAGAAGCATACCAGGCAAGATATACATCATGAAGTCGTGGGCATAGGGCAGCGTCTTGTCGCTTGCGCCAAACAGCCGCAGAATGTCGTCCATGAAGATGGCGAAGACGGTGATGTAGCATATACCCAATGTCACAGTCATTACAATGCTGTTGCCGAGTATCTTGAATGCCATTTCCTTATTGTTTTGTCCGAGTACGATAGACACTCGCGTCGATGCACCTGCACCGATGAGCATACCGAGTGCGGTGGCAAGGTTCATGACGGGGAAAGTAACGGCAAGTCCGGCTATTGCATCGGGCCCCACACCCTGACCGATGAATATGCGGTCAACGATGTTGTAGAGCGACATAACCACGATGCCTACAATGGCAGGGAGGCTGTATTTCCAAAGCAATTTGCCCACTGAAAGTGTTTTCAACTCATACAATCTGTCTGTTTTCCCTCTGTTTTCCATATATGACTCCAATTCTTGGGTGCAAAGTTACAACAATAACACCACATTATAGCCTAATTGGCGGGATAATAAATGATGGATAGGGGAGTGGTGTGTCTTTACAAATGGAAAAAACTGCTTGCAGGGTGTGTGTTTCCTGCAAGCAGTTTTCGGTAAAAGCCTTGTATGGCGCATTATTGGGCTGTGATGCCTGCAATAGCGCGTATCTTGGCTGGAATTTCGATGTTGTTGTTGACGTTGCCGAAGAGTTCGCAACCTACGCCCACGGCAAACACTGGCACGAAGTCGCCGGTGTGGTTGGTTGTAGTCCAGCCGATTCCGTTGATGTGGTCGAGGGTAGCGAACACTTCATATACAAATTCGTTGTAGGTCGTGTATAGCGTCTCGGTGTCATCGCTGTCGTGCTCGATGAAGGTTTTTTCAAACTTGTCGCGAATCTCTTCGTCCTGCTCCTCGTTCACGGGGATTGCGCCATACAGTCCGAGGTTGGCTTGCAAGTAGGCTTTCATGTCGTTCCAGTTGACAGCCTTGCCCGAGTTAATCAAGCCTTTGCAATATTGCTGGAATTTCTCAATCGACACACGTTGGTAATCCATGTTTTTGAGATTGACTTCCTTGGGTCCGTTTTCCACGCCCATTTGCATTCCTCCGGTGTTGTGGTCGGCAGTGACCACGATGAGTGTTTCGTCGGGGTGCTGGAGATAGAAGTCGTATGCTATCTTGATGGCTTGGTTGAAATTGAGGATTTCCTTCACCACTGCGCCGCCGTCGTTGGCATGTGCAGCCCAGTCGATGTTGCCGCCTTCAATCATCATGAAAAATTTGTCGGGCGACACCCTCTGCAAGTGGTCGAGGCAGGCTTGGGTGATGTAGGGGAGGTGCAGGTTGCTCTCGATGCTGTCGATGGTGTATCCGAAGTGTTCGAGCGATGGGTCGTTGTTGAGCAATACTATCTTGTCGTTGTTCTTGTTTTTTTCAAAAGCCTCTCGTCCTGCCACCACGGTGTAGCCATGATTTTGCAGCGAATCGACAAGTCCTGTTTCCTTGCCATTCGAGTCTTTCAATCCACGCAGTTTTGAACCCACAAACATGTCGTATCCGCTGTGTGCCATATCGAGACCTATTTCGTAATACATGCTGCGGGATGGCACGTGGGCATAAAATGCGCCGGGGGTGGCATCGTCGGGCGGAACAGAAGTGCCTATGGCTATGCCGTAGCCGCGCTTCTGTAGTTCGCTGGCTATGCTGTAAACAGGTGTGCCGTCGGGAGTTACACCGAGCATGCTGTTATTGGTCTTGTTGCCAGTGGCAAGTGCGGTGCCGGCAGCAGCCGAGTCGGTAATCTTGCTGCTTGCCGAGTAGGTCATTGCAAGCGAAGCCACTGGGAATTGCATCATAGTCAGTAAGTTGCCGTTACCCAATACGGTTCGGTTGTAGGTCTGTGTTGTTATTACATGCCCCATTCCCATGCCATCTCCGATGAAGAAAAAGATGTATTTGGGTGCTTGTGCCGCCCACGAGCCGAAAGCAATTGACAGGCAGGCAAGTAGTGAAATAAGTTTTGAGAACATTGCTGTTAGTGTATTTATTAGTTGTTATTTATTTCAAGTATTTGCGAGATGATTGCGCGGTCGTTGCTCAAGCGTGGCACTTTTCGCTGTCCACCGAGTTTGCCGGTAGATCCGAGCCACAGTTCAAACACGCCGTTGCGGGCAACCGTTATTTGGGGAGCATCGAGAAACAAGTCCTTGTAACGCTTTGCCTCGTAGTCGCTGTTAAGCTCTTTCAGGTGGAAGTCGAGCCTTGTGGCAAACTGTTGCAGGTCGCTGGGGGGCGTTGAGAACTCTACAAGCCATTGATGGTGTCCATGTTTCCCCTCGGCGGCATATACCGGTGCGGCGGTGTAGTCTTTGACCGATGCGCCAGTTTCGCGGCAGGTGCGTTTCATTGCCTCGTCGGCATTGTGCACCATCAGCTCTTCGCCGAATGCGTTGATGAAGTGCTGCGTGCGCCCCGCGATTTTAATTTTGACAGGTGCCGTCTGCTCGATTCTCACTGTGTCGCCTATCTTGTATCGCCAAAGCCCGTTGTTGGCAGTGATGACGAGGGCATAGGTTTTACCTTTCTCCACTTCCCACAACGGGAGTGTGCGAGGATTGTCGCTGTCGATATCTTCGATGGGGATAAATTCGTAAAACACGCCTACGTCGAGCAGTAGCATCATGGCGTTGTTTTCCCACGAGGTTTGCACGGCAAAGAATCCCTCCGATGCGTTGTAAGTTTCGAGATAGTGCATTCGAGACGTGTCGCACAGGCGCGCATATTGGTCGCGGTATGGCTCAAAGCTGATGCCTCCGTGGAAGAATACTTCGAGATGCGGCCATACTTCGTGTATGCAGCTTGCCCCCTTGCGCTTGAGCACCTCTTCAAGCACAGTCAAGAACCACGATGGAACTCCCGAGATGTTGGTAATATCTTCGTCCATGCTGCTTTCCACCAGTGCCGGCAACTTCTTCTCCCAGTCTTCCATGAGGGCGATTTGCTTGCTCGGCACGCGCACTAAGTTGGCGAGAGGGCTGATGTTTTCTATCAAGTTGGCTGACAGGTCGCCCACTTTCACGCCCGGCTTCAACTTTAGCTCGTTGGCAAAGCTGCCGCCGAGAATGAAGCTCTTACCGGCAAATATGCGGCTGTCGGGGTTGAGGTTGAGGTAGTGTGCAACCACATCGAAGCCGCCTTGGTAGTGGCATTGCTGCAGCGATTCGTCGGTGATGGGTATATACTTGCTTTTGCCTCCGCTTGTGCCCGACGACTGGGCGAAACGTGTCGTTACCCCTCGCCACAACACATTTTTCTCGCCAGCCACCATGCGCATTATTGCCGGTCGCAGGTCTTCGTAGCTGTGCAGCGGTACCCGTTCTCGGAACTGGTCGTAGGTGAGGCTGTCGATGAATTTGTATCTTTGCCCAATTTCTGTAAAGCTCGCCTTGCCTATTAGTGAATAGAGCTGTTCGCGTTGCACCACATCGCCATAGTCGATAAATCTCAAAGACTTGCGTATGCGGCTTTCAAACAGTGGCTTTACTAATGGAGTGAAGTTCAACATCGTTTACAAGATTTTCCTTAAAAAGCCTGTTTAAGATATTGCCACAAGCGGCTTGGCGCAGGTGGATAAAACAGGTTCTTACCATGCAAAGGTACATTTTTTGCGCCATAACCCTTGTAACATTTCGGTAATATTTTGCAAGGCAGATTATTGAATGCCCGGATGCTTGACGGACTACGCAGCCAGCGGTCGTAGTGCATTCTGTTTTTCTCCTTTTGCTGTAAATAATGGCAAAAACGCTTGTTATAATTGGCTGTGCATTGTGTAAATTCGCACATAATTGCTATTTTTGTGAAATAAAATATACTGTCATGGCAAAGATTTCTGCAACAATCATCACTAACAACAATATTGCGACCATAGGCAAGTGCCTTGAATCGCTCGACGGCATTGCCGACGAGGTGATTGTTGTGGATGCCTTTTCGAACGACGGCACGGTTGACGTGTGCCGCCAGCACGGTTGCAAGGTAAGGCAACGCCAGTTTGACGGTTATGGAGCGCAAAAGCAATATGCCGTGTCGCTTGCCACAAACAGCTATGTGCTGTCGCTCGATGCCGACGAGTATCTCGACCATGACTTGCGGCAATCCATATTGCGACTGAAGCAAGACGGGTTTGAGCACCGCATTTATAGCTTGTCGAGGCTTAACTTCTTTGCTGGCAAGCCCATAAGGCACAGTGGCTGGTGGCCCGACAGGCAGACGCGCCTGTTTGACAAGCGTTATGCCAGTTGGAACCTGCGTAGTGTACACGAGCGTGTGACTTTCCCATCGACGTTGTGGCCTGCACCTGTTGAAGGATTGTTGATGCACAACCGCCGGGCATCGGTGGCTGAGCATCGCCGCAAAGAGACCGAGTATGCCGTGCTTGAGGCACGTATGCTGGTCGAAGCAGGGGTGCGCCCGTCGCGTTTCGGTGCCTACTTGAGGGCCACGACCGAGTATGTGCGGCTGTATATCTTCAAGTTCGGATTTCTCGATGGGGCAGAAGGGCGTGAGATTGCACGCACTGCGGCTTCGGCACGGCTCGTTACTTACAGAATGGCAAAGAAATCCCGGAAGAAAACGACGATAACCAAAGAAACCTGAATAAAATACTATGGGCTTGAACATATTTCATATAGTATCGGGGAAGAAGTGGAGTGGTGTAGAGCAATATGTGTATGACCTTGCCTCGGAATTGAAAAAGTGTGGCAACTATGTGGAAATAGTAGCTACGAAGCGCGAGAGCATTCTCAACCGTTTTCGTCCGCTCGAAATACCCATTTCAATATTGCCATTGCGCCGAAAAGCCGATATCGAAAGCCCCATACGCTTTGCCCGTCTCATAAAGCGTGGCCGCAACGTGGTGCATGTACACAATGTGAAAGACGCGCGCATGGCATTGATAGCGCGGCGCATATCGGAAAACCGCAACACGCGGGTGGTGCTCACGTGCCATACGGTGGAGAAGGCGAAGAAGGGTTTCGTTCATCGCATGATTTATAACGACCTTGACGGAATAATCTTCGTTTCGGAACTGGCGCGAAACGAGTTTATGCTGAATATGCCGTCGCTCGACCTGTCGAAGACTGCCGTGGTGTATGACAGTGTAAAGCGCGACCCTGTTGAAACTGCAGCTTTTGACATACGCAGCCGCTACAATATTGCGCCGGGCAAGAAGTTGATAATGTTTCACGGCAGAATATGCGAGGAAAAGGGTATATCGGTGTTGCTGAGGGCAATCACGCAACTCGACAAGGAGCGTTTCCACCTCGTTATAATGGGGCGCGGCGAGGTGAAGTATTTGGGAGAGATAAAGGCGTTTATCATAGCCAACCAATTGTTGCATAACGTGTCGTTTATCCCCTACCAAGACCATGTGCAGCCGCTTGTGGCACAATGCGACTTCGGTGTGTTGCCGTCGATAGTGAGGGAAGCGTTTGGCATAACCAATATCGAATATATGATGCTTGGCAAAGCCCACATCACCACCGACAACGGGGCGCAACCCGAGTATATAGAGGATCGCCGCACAGGCTTGCTTGTACCGCCTGGCGACTACAAGGCTCTTGCCGGTGCAATAGAACTGTTGCTCGACAACGACCAGATGATGGCAGAAATGGGCGATGCAGCCAAGCGGGAGTTTGATGCCAATCTCGACTACAGCCATTTCATGGAACGAATAAACAAGGCTTTTAAGAAATGAGAGTGAAAGCTGTCGTAGATGAGTTGTATGCCGACAAGTTGGGCAGCTATGTGCTCACTATTCCCAGCCGCAACGAGCAGTTGGGCGAGGTTATATACACTGGCCGTAATATCATATACCATACCAATGAGAATGGCATCGACCTGTCAATCAAGAGTTTCAAAGTGCCGCCGTTGTTTAATCGCATAGCATATACTTATTTTCGCAAGAGCAAAGCCCGCCGTTCGTATGAATATGCTGTCGAGCTGATGAAACTTGGCATAGACACGCCTGCCCCGGTGGCATACGTCGAGACCTACCGCCACGGCTTGTTGCACAGGAGCTATTATGTGTGCCTAATGCTGGTTGGTGCGCATGACATAAGGCATTGGGAACAAAGACCCGACAGCAGCAAGATTGAGGAAGGCACGGCACAGGTTATGGCACGGCTTCATGCCGCAGGGGTGTTTCACCGCGATTTCACTCCTGGCAATATATTGTATGACAAGGATTACAGGTTCTACCTGATTGATATCAACCGAATGTCGCTTAGTGGTGTGTCCTATAAGAAAATGCTGGAAAACTTCAACGGGATAAACGAGGACAATGCGGCAGTGCGCCGTCTGGCATTGTGCTATGCCAGCATCACAGGCATTGCCGATGCCGACCACTTTGCCGACGAGATGGCAGCCTCTGCCGCCCGTTGGTGGGAACACAGGCATCGCCATAATTTCCGCAAGTTTCGTATAAAAGTCATGAAAGAAAAACTATTAAAGTTCTTTGGCAGATAAAAGAGTTGCCGTTTGCCTATCTTTTGATAATTTTGTTGGCTCGTATTATCCAATTTGACGATTAGAGGTAGGTCATGACATTTTTTTTGTTAAAAAAATTTTCACACACGTTGCTTGGCAGTTTGGTATGCAACATAGTGTTGTCATATTTCATCTTTTTTGTTGCGCGTGTAGTGTTTTTTATTGTCAACAGCAACTTTTTCATCGACTATATGTCGTGGCAGTTGTTGGGCGATATGTTTGAAGGGGCGTTATTGTTCGACACCTCGGCAGTGGTTTATTGCAACCTGCTTTACATTGTCATGGTGTTATTGCCGTTCCATTATAAAGAGAATGCGGCATATTACCGTGCCACCAAGTGGACATATGTGATATTTAATTCAGTGGCGCTTGCCGCCAATCTTGCCGACACAGTTTATTTTCGCTTTACAGGCCGTCGTACTACGGCGACTGTGTTCAATGAGTTTGGCAACGAGGATAATTTGTTGTCGATTATGTTGGAAGAGCTTGCCATGCACTGGTGGTTGTTGGTGGTTTTCGTCTTGCTTGTGTGGGCGGTTGCTCGGCTTTATCGCAAGCCGCAAGTCGAACAGCCGTTGCGCAAGGTGCGCTACTATGCAATGCAGGCGGTTGCATTCGTGGTCGCTATTCCGCTATGCGTGTTTGGAATGCGTGGTGGCATAGGCCCCACTGTGCGCCCCATCACAATCAGCAATGCCAATCAGTATGTCAATCGCCCGGTGGAGGCGGCTGTGGTGCTTAACACTCCGTTTTCGGTTATTCGCACCATTGGCAAGAAGCCCTTTGAAACGCCGCACTATATGCCCGATGAGGAGATGGTGAAGCTGTTCAATCCTGTCCACGAGCCTGCCGACTCAACCGAGTTCAGTGCGAAGAATGTGGTGGTAATCATCATTGAGAGCTTTGGGAAAGAATATATTGGCAGTCTCAATCGAGGAGAAGAGGGATATGAAGGATTTACGCCGTTTACCGATGAACTTGTGACGCGTTCGCTCACGTTCGACCACAGCTATTCCAACGGACGCAAGAGCATCGACGGTATGCCGTCGGTGTTGTCGGGTATCCCGATGTTTGTCGAGCCATTTTTCCTCACCCCGGCATCGCTCAACGACGTGTCGGGTATTGCCGGCGAGCTCGACAAGAAAGGCTATTCCACGGCATTCTTTCATGGCGCACCAAATGGGTCGATGGGATTTCAGGCTTTTGCCCGCTCGACTGGGTTCAAGCAATATTTCGGCAAAGACGAGTATGAGAACGAAGTGGGAACGGGCGACTTCGACGGTACTTGGGCTGTGTGGGACGAGCCGTTCATGCAATATTATTGCAGCGTGATGAGCCGTATGCCGCAGCCGTTCATGACAGCTATTTTCACTGCGACTTCTCACCACCCGTTTGTGATTCCCGAGCAATATCGCGACACTTTCCCCGAAGGGCAGGTGCCGATACACAAGTGCATACGTTACACCGACCATGCCTTGTGCCGCTTCTTCGAGTCGGCAAGCCGCGAGGATTGGTTTGCCAATACGCTTTTTGTAATCACTGCCGACCACACCAACCAGTCGTGCCTGCCGCGTTACCAGACCGACCTCGGGCTGTTTGAAGTGCCGATTATCTTTTATGCCCCAGGCGACAGCACGATTGCCGGGGTGCGCAGCGATGCCATAGCGCAACAAATCGACATCATGCCCACCGTCCTCGGCTACCTTGGCTATGACAATCCGTATGTTGCGTTTGGCTGCGACTTGCTGGCTACGTCACCAGCCGATACCTATGCTGTCAACTACAATGGCTTATATCAATATGTCAAGGGCGACTATTTGCTGCAATTCGATGGCAGCAAGACGTGTGCTGCCTATAAGTTCCGCGAAGACCCGATGCTCAAGCATAATGTGCTTGGCGACAATGATGCCAGTGGCGACACAATCGCCCACATGGAACGGGAACTGAAAGCTATAATTCAGCAATACATGCAGCGCATGAATGGCAATGGGCTTGTGCCTTAATTCGCAGGGGAATGGTTTGCTTCGTATGATGCGGCGTATAGAATCTTTTTGAATAGATTTTTTGCAGAAAAATGGGTTGATGTGTTGCATTATTAAAAATAAATGCATAACTTTGCAATCGCTTTTGAACAATCAATAAGCAGGTCCCATAGCTCAGTTGGTTAGAGCATCTGACTCATAATCAGGGGGTCCTTGGTTCAAGCCCAAGTGGGACCACTCCCAAGCAGTTAAGCACGCGCTTAACTGCTTTTTTTATTTGTCTTGGTGGAATTTGGCAGTTCTCCATTTTTATGTGGTCAATTTTTTTAAGAAAAATGAGTTATGAAAGCGGCTGGAAGTGAGCAACGGTGAGGTTGCGGTAACTTGCTTACTTGTAGGTAACTTCTTGTTTTATAGTTAAATGGTGCTTAATTTTGTGGTGAGAAAAAGAGAGCAACTTTATGTTGCAAGGTTTGTATTAAAGTTTTTACTGTAAAATAATAAAGCTATGAAACAGATTGAAAAAATTGCATCGGCTGAAAATTTCAGTGCAATCAACGTTGGCAAATTGGGCGAACTGGGTGAGTATGTTCTTGAACTCGGACCTGAAGTGAAAATACCTGGCAAGGTGTTTGGAGGAGCTGCACTTGGCGCAACGGGGGCTGATTTCTCGTTCCAAATTTTCCAACCAGGTACAGAAACAGGTTTCCTGCACACCCACAAGCAGCACGAGGAACTTTACTTCTTCCTCGGTGGTGAGGGAGAGTTTCAGGTTGACGGGCAAATTATTCCTGTCAAGGAAGGTAGTGTTGTGCGTGTGGCTCCCGATGGTCGCCGTTCGGTGCGCAACAATGGGGCATCGCCGCTCATCATGCTGTGTGTGCAGTATCGTGGTGCAACATTTACTGCCGAAGATGCTGCTGATGGCGTGATATTGGGTGAGCCTGTGAAGTGGTGATATATGTGCAGCATAAACACATTTTTAGGGCGTACAATCTTTATTGTGCGCCCTTTATGTGTTCAATGGATTACAGTTTTTTTATTTCATCGTTACTCAAGCCAGTAATCTTGGCAATCAGGTCGAGGCTTATGCCAGCCTCTTTCATGCCTCGGGCTGTTTTTTTGATACCCTCTTCGACACCTTCTCGTCGTGAGCTGCTGATTTGCATCTTTTGTGTGCTAATGTGTCTTCCCCGATTTCGGTCAGGTATCGCAGCCACAGCACCTGCATCTTCTTGTCGCCGTAGTTCCTTGGAGTGAATTTCGGCAACTCGATGAAAATGAACCGCAAGCCCTCGATGACTTCTCCGGTTTCCTCCACCTCGACAATACGGTAGTCGTGGTAATACCTGTTGCTTGTCGAGAAAGTGTCGTTCACGAGGTTCAGCGAGTAAACGGGAGCTGGCTGACGTATGCCTTTGAGGCGTTGAATAGCACGCGTTGCTTGTATGCGGAAGTCCACATCATCTGCATTTCCACTATGAACTGCCTCCCGAGTCGGTCCTTGCACCTAACGTCAACGACGCTGTCCTTGCGCAGGGGGTTGAAGGGTACCAGTTCGGGGTTAAGGTACTCTACCCAAGTAATTTCCTCCTCAGGCTTCTCGAAGGGTAGCAGGGCATTGAGAAAGCTGATGATGAGGTCGGGATGCTCACCAAACACTTTCTTGAAAGTCAAATCGGCTTTAGGATTAAGATACCTCATAATATATTATGGATTATGTGGATGCTACAGTGGCAAAGATAGTACAAAACGAGTGTAAAAAGAAACGGAATCGATTGTTTTTTCGTGCCTTGAGAAGCAATTGAGGAAGTCAGTATGGCTCAAAATGTTACAAGCTGGAAGCAAGGTAATCAAAAAAGGCAGGAGGTGGAGCTGAAGCCAGCTTCCCGTTCCTGCCATGATTTTTTTGCGTAAGCTCGAAAAGATTATACAGTGAGAATTTCTTTCTCTTTCAAAGCAAACAATTCATCGATTTTCTTCATGTAGCGGTCGTGAGCCTTTTGCAGCTTGTCTTCGGCATCTTTTTCCACATCTTCAGCCATGCCTTCCTTGACAGCCTTTTTCAAACCGTCGATTGCTTCGCGGCGAGCGTTGCGTACCGATATTTTAGCTTGTTCTGCCTCGTTTTTAGATTGCTTTACGAGCGACTTGCGGCGTTCCTCGGTGAGAGGCGGTATGGAGATGCGTATTATTTCGCCGTTGTTTTCGGGCATGATGCCGAGGTCGGAGTCGATGATAGCCTTTTCGATAACCTTGAACATCGACTTTTCCCACGGGGTAATTGTGATGGTGCGGGCATCAGGCACAGCCACGTTTGCTACGTTGCTGATGGGTGCTTGGCTGCCATAGTAGTCAACACGTATTCCGTCGAGGATTTTCGGGTTGGCCTTGCCGGCACGTATCCGTGCGAGGGTCTCTTCGAGGTAGGCAACGGCAAGTTCCATTTTCTCCTCGGCTGGATTCAGGTAATGATTAACGTCGTTCATAATAGTGTCGTATATAATTTTGGAATATATTGCATTACAAATGATTATGCTGCGGCTGGTGAGGCATGAATCAGTACACCAGTGTGCCTATCGGCTGCCCGTCGAGCACCTTGGCAAGATTGCCCACGGTGTCCATGTCGAAAACGATAATTGGCAGCTTGTTTTCCTTGCACAATGTTGTGGCAGTGAGATCCATCACTTTCAAGCCGCGGGTGTATATCTCGTCGTAGCTGATTTCGGTAAACTTGGTAGCTGTCGGGTCTTTTTCGGGGTCGGCAGTGTATATGCCATCGACGCGAGTACCCTTCAACATCACATCGGCTTCGACTTCAATGCCGCGCAGAGCCGAACCCGTGTCGGTGGTGAAGAACGGGTTGCCTGTGCCACCGGCTATGATTGCCACCTTGCCAGCTTTCATGGCATCGATGGCGCGCCACTTGCTGTAATGCTCGCCTATTGGGAACATATTGACGGCAGTAAACACTTGTGCAGGTTGCCCAATGCTTTCGAGTGCTGAGCTGAGCGCAAGCGAATTGATGACGGTGGCGAGCATTCCCATCTGGTCGCCTTTCACGCGGTCAACGCCACGAGCAGCACCAGCCAAGCCGCGGAAGATGTTGCCGCCGCCAATCACGATTGCTATTTCCACGCCGCTCTGGGCAGCTTCTTTTATTTGCCGTGCATAGTCGCCCACGCGTTGTGGGTCGATGCCATAACCTTGATTGCCCATGAGCGATTCGCCGCTCAACTTCAGCAATATTCTGTTGTACTTGGTTCTCATGACATGATGTTTATATGAATATTTCACAAATTTAGCATATTGCCTGAATAGTGCAAAATATCGGAAGTTGTTTTCTTTTAACGAAAAACTTTTTTGCGGCTGACGTGAATAATCCTTGGTTCGGGTCTTGTAGGTTAGTTTCTGTTTTGGCTATATAAAAACAGGAAAGGGCAACCTCACGGCTGCCCCATCCATCATTATTAAGGACTTCAGTTTTTATTGTTATATGATCCTACTATACAATATCATACACCCTGAGTCGCTTTTAAGATTACAGGCACTTCAACTTCCATAGTACCGATGTTTGGAATGCGCAACGTTACTATGACGTGGGCTGTGATGTCTTCCCTCAATTCGGTGCCGTCGTTGTCCCAAGTGAGCATACCAGTAGTCTTGTCGATTGTCAAGCGACCGTTTTGGTCTTCGCCAGCCTTTATAGCATAACTGAATATGAAGTCGTTGGTAGTCAAACCATAAAGAGCAGCATTGGCGGTTACAGCCTTGTTGTCCCACAGCAGTACGTTGCCTACGATGAGCGAAACGTCAACGTCTTCTGCTACATCTTCGGTCTGCGGCAATGCGAGCGGAGTTTCAAGAACGAAAGGTTGACCTTCGTTTACAATTACTGCAATCGGCGACCTGAACTCTACAATGTGGTTGAAGTAGTGTTCCGAACCATTGTCACGCTTAGCAACCAAGCGAACCGGTACTCTGCGAACTTCGTTTGTGCCGAGTTCGGTGGTGAGTTGTATTGTTTGCTTCTGGAAGCCTCCTGCTGTGGCTGCATCGGTGATGGTAACGCCGGCAGGTGCATTTGGTGCAAGCTCAAACTCATAAGTGTGGTTGCCGTAGCCATAGCCTTCAAGGTAGTCAATATATGCTTCAGACAACGTAGTCTGCATAATCCACTTGCCAGTGTTGCTGTCGAGCGTACCGCGAACTACTTGAGTGCCGTTAGAAACATATTGCGGGTTGAAGTCGGGTGCTACACACTTATCGTTAACAGTGTAATTGATAGTGATTACAATGTCACGGTTGGCAGTGTTGTCAACGGCTGGAATTGTAACCTTTATTGTGCCGTTGCTCGACATCGAGCCTGTCGGGATGTTAACTTGGTCGTTGAACGAAACTTCAACGAGACCGTCGGTCAACGTAGGATCGCTGTTGAACGGATTTATCACTACGTTAACGCCAGTAGCAGTGTTGAACGAAACATTGCTGTAGTCGTAGAGTTTCGAGAAGTCTTCGGCTGGAATGCCGAGTGCCTTGTATATTTCATCGTTTACAGTAGCCCAGTCGAATGCGTAACCCTTCGTCCAGCTGTTGGCATCAGCCAATGTAGTGTATTCAATTTCGATGTTCTTATCGGGTACATTGTAAACTGGCAATACCACGTCGGGTGTTCTCCTTACTTCGATAACGATATATCCAGTAGCGATTTGAGTTCCGTTGATGAATGCCGAAACCTTAACCACTGGCTTGCGGCCGATAGCAGCTTCCGTAGGAGTTCCGTTGGGGCCGTTGTCAACTGTCATCACGTATTCGCCATCTTCATTTTCCGAGATTGAGGTGTAGTAGTCTTGTTCGGTACCATCGCTACCCTTTATCTTGGTTTCCTCGAATGTGTAGGTGAGATATTCCTCAAAGCCGGCTTCAACGAGGCTGATGTGTGCGTAGGAAGTTGCCCAAGCCTCGGCAAGAGCATTGAGGTTGCATTGCTCGGTGTAAACAAACGAATAATCGGAGGCTGTAGCGTCTGTTACGTTGCCGCTCCAAGTTTCGGGATAGTAGCGTTGCGTTTCAGAGCTAATTGGCAATTCATGCTTCTTGGCGATTCTGAAGTCATTGAGTGTCTGGAAGTCGATGATAGAATAGTCAGAAGTTATGACGCGCTCTGTGCCCGACTGAGTTTTGTCGGTTGCTTGCAGAGCCACCAAAATTTCCTTGTTGTCTTTGTCATCGTAGGTGGCAGAGTTGTCTTGACGCTTGGTGACAGCGGTAACAGTGGCTTTGCCGTTTTCAAATTCAACACCCTTGATTTCGAGCAAGTCGGCTTGGTCATCGGCAGAGCGCACTGTAACGGTGCGGTTTACGAACGACCATGCAGCCTTGTCTTTAAGGTTGGTGAGGTCGGCGTTGCTTGGGTTCATGCGGTAATCCATTACGAGGTCGCTCGAAGCCAAGAACTTGTAGTTGCCAGGAGTGGTTTCAACCGAAAGCGAATAATATGTGGTAACGCCTACACCGTCCTTAAGAGCGTCGGGAACGAAGAGCAAACCAACGAGGGGTTCCGACAACTTGATGCGGATAACGTTGTTCTCGCCTTCGCCACCCTTTACGTTGTAGAGTGCCAATACTTGCGACTCGGTGTCGTAAACGGCTGTGATTGTGCCTTCGGGCAACCAAGTTGCTTGTGTTTTGTCGCGGCTTACTTCTACTTCATCGGGTGTGCAAACCACCTTATACCAGTAACCGTCTTCGCCCGGGAAGTAATAAACCAAGTTGGCATCTTCGCCAGCAGGGCCTTGAGGTCCTTCTGGTCCTTGTGCGCCTTCTTCACCGGCAGGGCCCTGAGGACCTTGCGGGCCTTGTGCTTTCACGCCGCTGTCAACGCCGTCGAGGAACCAGTTGCCATTTTCGCCGATAGTGATTTCCGTACCGTCTTCGCCATCAGCACCGTTAGCTCCAGTTGCAGGAACATTGGTGTTGGCACCGTTTATCCACCAGTAGCCGTCGATGATTTCGATTGTCGGGGTTGTGCCGTCTTGTCCGTCTGCACCGTCCTGACCGTCTTGTCCATCGGCACCACGTGAAGGCATACCAGTGTCAACGCCGTCGATAAACCAGTTGCCGTTTTCACCGATTTCAACAACCGATCCTGGTTTTCCGTCAGCGCCGGTAGCACCATCAGCACCGTCCTTGCCGTTGGTGATGTTGTAGGTGGTACCGTCCATCATTGTGATGGTGATACCGTCTGCCGATGGGGTGACCGATTGGATCACAGCTCCATTTTCTATCTGTGCTTGCAAATCGGCAAGAGAGCCTTCCACAGCTTCAACGCGCATCCTTAAGTCGGTGTCGTCGTAGTCGTCGCAAGCTACAAACATCCCTGCTGATCCCAGCATGAGGAATCCAAACAAGGTTGCACTTAAAAACTTTTTAACCATAATAATAAAAACTTTAAATATTAAAAATGAAAAGAGTTGTTTTGATTTTACTATTAAATTCCTAATATAGGTTGCCGTTACTTGGCAGGTAACGGCACGGGCAGTTTTTCAATTAGGGATTATTGTTTCGTGGGCAGTAGTTTGTGGATGGAATTTTTTATTTGTTTTTGGTGGAGGATTTGATGTATGCGATTACGGTGTCGTTGGCTTGGTCGATGCGGTCGTTGTGGAAGGGTTTCAGGTAGGTCTCGGTGACGGCAATCGACGAGTGGCCCATCGCTTCGGAGATTATGCCTTGGTGTATTTCGCAGTAATATGCCATTGTCGCCCATGAATGGCGCGCCGTGTAGGTGCTCAGGCGGGCGTAATTCATTGCTGCCGACAGTTTGCGCAACTGGTGGTTGAGTTTGCGCAACGCCCGTTGGTATTCGTTGTATGCTTGCAGGCTTCCCTCTTGGCTGTTTATGAAGGGGAACAGGTAGGGCGATTTGCGGGGAGTGTCGGCGGTGAGGGTTTTGATGATTGCCGTTGCTTCGGCGGTGAGTTTCACTGTGAGTGTTCGTCCCGTCTTGCGGCGGCGGTATGACAGGTAGCCGTTGCGTATGTTGTCTTTGCGCAGGAAGGCAAGATCGACAAAGGGTATGCCCCTGAGCAGGAACATGAGCGCAAACACGAGTTTCACCTGGTGCAGGGTGGGCGATGGCGGTGTGGCACTGGTAGCTACCAATGGAGCTATCTCGATGGCATCGAGGGCGCGTTTGCGGCAGTTGGTGACGGCAATGCGCACGTTGGCAAAGAGGCGTGGCGTATATGCTGCCAAGCCCATCTCTACGGCGCGGTTGTAGGTGGCTTTGAGTGCCTTCATGTAGGTTGCCACGGTGTTCCAGCTGCATTGCCGCTGCCGCAGGAATATCTCAAAGTCTTTTACGATGTGTGCCGACAGGTCGTCGAAGTGCAGGTTGCGCCTGCCTGCGAATGCCGCAAAGGCATTGAGTGCGCTTTGATACACGTGTGCTGTTCCCCATTGGCGGTTGAGCTTGTATTCGTCAACCAGCACTCTCATCATTTCCGATATGGATGTCTTGTTCATAATTTAGAATCGTTTATTTATGTGTTTTTAAGAAGTTGTTTTCTTTTGGGCTCAAAGCATGAACAATAGGGTTGCGGTTTAATTTCGGGTGCTAAAACTGTGTGTCAGTAGAAATCGAAACAGTTTTTTGCGTTCTGTTCATGTTTTTTCTCAAAAAAATCCAATATCTTGTGCATTAATAAAAAAATGCCTATATTTGCAGCGACTAACCGTGCCGTTACCTGCCAAGTAACGGCATTGTTGTTTGTAGCCCCATCGAGTCATGGTTGGTGGCTATTGAATGGAGTTGAGGCGGGAAATATGAGGTTTGGTGTGGATTGAAGGTGCATGGTCGATTGGCCATAATAATATAGATTTATGGTGTGGCAGGATTCACGAAAATACAACTTGTGGCATCGTTATAAAAAGCAGAACTGCAACGAAAATTTAAAACATTGTAAAATTTATGCAGGTTCTAATTTGCCGAAAATGAAAAGTGTGCCTAATTTTGCAAAAAAGAAGTAAAACACTCCTTTCCTTATGAAGATAGCTATAATCAACGGCCCCAATTTGAACTTGCTTGGCACTCGCGAGCGCGACATATATGGCGAGCAACGTTTTGAAGACTATCTTGTTGCATTGCGCCAGCGATATGAAGGGGCTGCCGAATTGCATTATTTCCAGAGTAATGTGGAGGGTTTCATCATCGACGAGCTGCACCGCGTGGGTTTTGATTGCGATGGCATTGTGCTGAATGCGGGGGCATACACCCACACGTCGCTTGCCATAGCCGATGCCATACGTTCGATAACTGCCCCAGTGGTGGAAGTGCATATTTCCAATGTGCACAAGCGCGAGCAGGTGCGCCACCACAGCATGATTTCGGCGGCTTGCGCCGGAGTGATAGCCGGCTTCGGGCTCGATAGTTATCGCCTTGCCGTCGAGGCAATACTCGGAATGAAGTGACACGCGAGGCGTATCGCGGATTAAAAGGGGAAATAGCAAACTGCTCACACAGACACATAGAATAAACAGAGAATAGGAATTTTGTTTTAGGTTATATCGATATGAATAAATTTACGAAAATTGTAGCTACAATATCTGACAAGCGTTGTGACAAGGATTTTATCCAACGCTTATTTGAGAACGGGCTCAATGTCGTGCGCATGA
Organism: uncultured Bacteroidales bacterium; assembly: GCA_949285735.1. GTDB lineage: Bacteria > Bacteroidota > Bacteroidia > Bacteroidales > Muribaculaceae > Avimuribaculum. The sequence continues at coordinate 17,548 of CASEAQ010000010.1, read as the reverse complement.
ACTCGGCACACCTCAATCGCGAGGGGTTTGAGAAAATCATTGGCAATGTGCGCGCCGTGTCAGACCGCATAGGTATATTGATGGACACAAAGGGACCCGAAGTGCGTACTACAACCAATGAGGGGGATGCCAACATCGACATCAATGAGGGTGACAAGGTGAAAGTGATTGGTGCTCCCGAGGGCGTGACCACCAGTGACACCATCTGCTTGTCCTACCCGCGTATTGCTGACGACGTGAAGGTGGGTGCACACTTGCTCATCGACGACGGCGAACTCGACTTCTTGATCGACAGCATCGAGGACGACGTGATTTATTGCACGGCAATGAACAACGGTTCGCTCGGCTCTCGCAAGAGTGTCAATATTCCAGGCGTGAGCATCAAGTTGCCTTCGCTCACGCAGCGCGACATCGTGAACATACACACGGCAATCGACCTCGACATAGATTTCATTGCGCACTCGTTTGTGCGCTCAAAGCAAGATGTGCTCGACATACAAGCCATATTGGACTCTCGTGGCAGCCATATCAAGATTATTGCCAAGATTGAGAACCAGGAGGGTATCGACAACTTCGACGAAATTCTCGATGCGGCCTATGGCATCATGATTGCCCGTGGCGATTTGGGCATTGAAGTGCCTGCCGAGTCGATTCCAGGCATACAGAACGACCTTATCAACAAGTGTATAGCTGCCCACAAGCCAGTGATTGTGGCTACGCAGATGTTGCATTCGATGATTACCGGTCCGCGCCCGACGCGTGCCGAGGTGTCGGACATCGCAAATGCCGTTTACCAGCGCACCGATGCGCTCATGCTCAGCGGCGAGACTGCCTATGGCAAATATCCCGTTGAAGCTATTGCCACCATGTCGCGCATTGCCATCGAGGCTGAAAAGACTTTGCGCAAGATGCCACACGACGACAGCCGCCACCCCAAGATGGAGAACGACGTTACTTCGTTCTTGGCGCATCAGGCTGTTGACTCTGCCGAGGTCGTAGGCACTCGTGCCATCATCACCGATAGCTACACTGGACGCACTGCTCGCTACATCGCCTCGTTCCGTGGCAAGAATCCCACACTGGCATTGTGCTACTACCAGCATGTGATACGCCTGTTGGCATTGAGCTACGGCGTGTTCCCTATCTACTTGAAGCGGTCGGCTACGTCTCGCGAGTTTTTGTATTCGGGGCTGAAGCAGCTCATCAACCTCGGGCTACTTGATAAGGAATACCTGATTGCCTACATAGGTGGGGCTTATGGCGAGGGTAAGGGCACTTCGTTCCTCGAAATAAATTGCGTGGGTAGCATTCTCGCCAATTATGACGAATATCTGTTGCCCAATCTCGAATCGACCGAACAATGCAAATCGAAGAGTTAGACGACTATATACTTGCCCACATCGACCCCGAGGGGGAAATGCTGGCTCGGCTCGACCGCGACACCCATCTTTTCCACTTGCGGCCACGAATGTGTTCGGGGCATTTGCAGGGGAGGCTGTTGAAGATGTTTGTGCGCATGGTCAAGCCGCGCCGCATACTTGAACTTGGCACGTTTACAGGCTACTCGGCTCTGTGCCTTGCCGAGGGGTTGCCCGACGGCGGAGAGTTACATACGGTAGAGATTGACGACGAGCTTGAGGATTTCATTCGCGAGCATTTGGCTCGGTCGCCATTTGGCGACCGAATTACGTTGCACATAGGTGATGCTCGCGATGTGCTTGCCCGCAAAGATGCCGGAATGTTTGACTTGGTGTTTATCGATGCCAACAAGCGGCAGTATTGCGAATACTACGACCTTGTGTTCGACCATGTTTCTCCTGGTGGCTTTATAATAGCCGATAACACGTTGTGGGATGGTAAAGTGGTGGAACCGGGCAAGAAAATCGATGCACAGACGCAAGGCATACTCGACTTTAATGACAAGGTGGCTCGCGACCCTCGTGTGGAAAAGGTGATTTTGCCGCTGCGTGACGGGCTGACGATAATTTATAAAATTAGGAATTAGGAGTGAGGAATTGGGTCGATGGTTGAATTATTATGGCATTATGTCGGTTTCTTGGGGAATCGGCATTTTTTGTGCCTCAGGATCGCTCTTTCACAGGGATACCGCGGTGTATGATGCCTGCATGTGATTTGATGTGATGCCGTGCGTCCATACAGCATCGTATAAAATCACATTCTGCACAGCTCGCGGTGGCAGGCTCTTGCCATTTGGACGCAAAAAGACGAAACGACTTGCTCGAAGCCGTTTCGCTAAGTGTGTATTTTGTAATCTCTGATTTTTTATTTTGCTGTGTCGGCAGCAGCGGCAGGTGTCGTAGTGGTTGCAGCCTCGGGAGTAGCAAACGGAGTAGCTTGTTGTTGAGGAGCTTCCTGTTGCTCGATTACGCGCGACTGACGGCCTTGAACCAAGTTTTGTGGAGCAAAAAACGACGATACGATGCTCAATACGCAAATCACGATGGCAAGTGTCCATGTTGCTTTTTCTATGAAGTCGGTGGTCTTGCGTACACCCATGATTTGGTTGGAACTTGAGAAATTAGAAGCCAACCCCCCGCCTTTAGATTTCTGGATTAGTACCACGCCTATCAAAAGCAGAGAAGCCAATAAAATCAGAATGGTTAAAAAAACGTACATAATTTATATATATTATCTTTTGTTTATTTCCTCGTTGAGTATAAGTTTCTGTAAGAAACGTATTTGGTCTGCAAAGTAAATACTTTTTTCTGGAAATTTCAAACTTATGTTTTTAATAATTTCCAAAGCCTTATTGTACTTGCCTTGTTTGATGAATATTTTGGCAAGACTTTCGCTCAACATCGAGTCGTCGCTTTTTTCTGGCTCTTTCACCGTTTCGGGTTCTTCGGGCTCGGGTTGGCTGGTTTCGGTAGGTGCGGGCTTGGCTTGTGCCAATATGTTGTCGAATGCCCTGGCTGCTTGTGCCAGCGGGTCGTCGGGCGAGGGGGCTTGCTGGTCGCCTGCGGCAGCCTGTTGCTCGGCGAGCACTTGCGAGTAGTCGTCGGGCACGGGGTTGAATATCAGCCTGTCGAGTAGTTGCATCTCTTTGTCGTCGTTGCCGCCGTAGCGGTTCAGAAACGAGTCGATGGTGGTGTCGGTGTCGGGTGTAGGCTTGGCTTCTTGTGGAGGGTAGAATCCCTTGAACCTGCCGGCATCTTCTCCCACAAGGTCGTAGAGTACTGTGCGGTCGGGGAATGCCAGCGCCAGCGGCGGCAATACGCGTTCACGCTCGGCATCGTCGATTTGCTCTTTGTGTTGTTGCAGGTACAATATAGATGGAACGACAAAGTAGGGGTATTCCTCCCTTGCCGCATCGAGGGTGTCGCGGTCGATGCTGCCACCGTTCACCATGTTGCGTATTTCGTCTGCTGTCATAAGTGCGTGCGCTCCTCCTGTGCAGCGATTACCAGTTGCCGAATGTGGCGTTGAAAATAAGGTCGCACAACTCGTCGCATATCTCATCGCACAGTGAGTCTTGCACGTCGATGAGCAGCTGGTCGCTGGTAAAGTCGCGGTATGCCGAGAATGTCTGGTCGAGATCCATGTCGGGGTTCTTGCTGTTGATGTACCTTATCCTGACGGTGATTGTCAGGCGCGTCTGCGATGCGTAGGCGTCTTCGGTTACAGCTTGCGGCGACAGAGCGTAGCCTGTGATTTCTCCCTCAAGCCGCAGGTCGGTGTTGCTCGAATCGACGATGCTCAGGCGTGTTTGCCTTGTTATGATGTCTTGCAGCTTGTTTTCAAACATCTGTTGCAACGGGGCATATACCAATGCCGCACGTATGGGGAAATTGGATACCGAGATTGTCTTGTATATGCTGTAATCGAGTATTGCCCCATTGAACGTGTAGCTGATGGAGCAAGCCTGCGACACCACGGCAAGGACTAATATGAGAAATATGCGCTTTATCATTTGTGTTTATTCAAGCCCGTATTCTTTGATTTTACGATATAGGGTGCGTTCGGAAATGTTCAGCTCCTCGGCGGTCTTTTTGCGGCGACCGCAGTTGCGTTCGAGCGACCGCTTGATGGTTTCGCGCTCGGTGTCTTCGAGTGTGCGTGCTGTGTCGTTGCTGTCGGCGGCGATATTGGTTGCCTCGGTGGCGGTTATCTCGTCGTCATCGGTGATGCCATCTTCGATGTCATACACATCTTTAATCGGGGAGGTGGGTTTGTAGCTTCCTGTGCCTGAGTATCTCACAAGCGAACGGTTGCGATGGCCTTCGATGTCTTGGTTGTGCAGCTCGTTGCCGCTTTTCGACAGTGTGTCGATGCGGTTGTGCAGTTCTTTTATCTCGTGCTGCATCTTGAAGATGAGCTTGAACAACATTTCACGCTCCTGGGTGTAGTTGAACGACGGGGCAGATGCCACCGTAGGCTTATACTCGGTGCTATATTGCGGCAAATACTTTTTGATGCTGTCGGCATCGACTGTGTTGCCAGCCTCGAAAAGCGATATTTGTTCTATTACGTTCTTGAGCTGGCGCACGTTGCCTGGCCACCGGTAGTTCATGATGGCTTCGCGGGCAGAGTCGTCGAACTGCACCGACGGGGTGCCGTATTTTTCGGCAAAGTCGTTGGAGAACTTGCGCACGAGCATTAGCACGTCTTTGCCGCGTTCGCGCAATGGCGGTATGTTGATTTGCACGGTCGAGAGGCGGTAGTAGAGGTCTTCGCGGAACTTGCCTTCGCTCACGGCTTGCAGCATATTCTTGTTGGTGGCGGCAACGACGCGTATGTTGGTCTTTTGCACCTCCGACGAGCCTACCTTGATGTATTCGCCCGATTCAAGCACGCGCAACAGGCGAGCTTGTGTGGTCAGCGGCAGTTCGGCGACTTCGTCGAGGAAAATCGTTCCGCCGTCGGCTTCTTCAAAGTAGCCCTTGCGCGATGATATGGCACCGGTGAAAGCCCCTTTCTCATGCCCGAACAGTTCGGAGTCGATGGTTCCCTCGGGGATTGCACCGCAGTTGACGGCGATATACTTGTTGTGCTTGCGCGAGCTGAAGTCGTGGATTATGTTCGGGAAAAACTCCTTTCCGCTACCGCTCTCGCCGATAATCAGCACCGACAGGTCGATAGGGGCTACTTGCATGGCACGCCGTATTGCGCCGATGAGCGACGGGGCGTTGCCGATGATTGAGTAACGCTGCTTCACGCGCAATATCTCGGGGGGGATATTGGCAGGTGTATTGTTGTCGTTGTTGTTCATTTATACCTCCTCAGCGAGTAAGTTTCTTTTTTCAAAAATTCTCCCAATTGGTCGATGTCGTCATATTGGGCAATTGTTTCGGGCGAGATGATGTCGCCCACCGAGATGTGCATTGTAGCGCCTTTCTTCCTGAACACCTCGGCAGGCAGGCGCAAGGTGCGCAGTTGCCAGCTCACGAGCCCAAGGAAGTTGAACCACGCACTGTTGCCACCGTGGAAATAGATGGGAATGACTGGCACCTTGAGCATCTTTATGATGCGAATCACCGACGGTTGCCACTTGCGGTCTTCGAGCTGGAAGTGCCTGTTGAGTTTCGACACCGCCCCTGCAGGAAAGAATCCTATCGGTTCGCCTTTTTTCACCTGCATCAAGGCTTCGCGTATGCCATGTTTCGACACCGCTTGCTTGGCAGGGTCGGTCGAAGCCAGAGCATCGACGGCAATGAAATTGGGTCGCATCGCCCCGATGTGGTTGAGTATCATGTTCACCATTACCTTGAATTGCGGGCGGCGCGAGGCAACCATATTGATTAGTGTGATGCCGTCGAGCGCGCCATAGGCGTGGTTCGACACCGTGATGAACGCTCCCTTTGGCAGTTGGTCGAGCAGTTGCTCGTTGTCGATGCGCAATTTTATTTCGAGGTCGTTGAGCAAACGCCGGGTAAATTCTACGCCTGGGGTGTCGCAGTTGCGAATGTGCATATCGTTAACCTTGTCGATTGCCAAAAGGTGGAATAGCCAGTTGACCAACTTTGGCCGCCCTTTGAAAAACGGTGCCATGCGGCATATCTCGTCATAGTCGAGAACCATTGGTTTGACTGGTGTCGCAGTCTCTTCCATATTGTAAGTTGTATGATTATATGTGTCAACTTGCAAAAATAAGAATTTTTTTGCAAATCATGCCTATGGATTTAACGAGACACACGTGTTTTAATTTTATTTTGTGGCTTTTGAGAAGTGTGGCTTTATCTTTTGAGGTGAAAAATAACAGGCGATGTATCTCTCTCTTGAAGGTGTGGTGTCACATTGTGTAGTCGCCGGGAAACGACGTGCGCTGCTCGATGGTGCCGTCGGCGAGGCGTATGTAACTGTCGATGGTGCGGCTCCCCTCGGTGAGGGTTATGACGCGTGCGCCGTTGGGCAGGTGGTTATATTCGGTGGGTCCTCCGGTGAAGCGCCCGTAAGCCAACAGTATGCCGTGCCAGTTGACGGCATAATCGTTGTCGTGGTCATGGCCGACGAAGATTCCCATTATATCGCCTTGTTCCTTCATGGCGGCAAAAAGCCCGGTGTTGAGCTGCGGAGCGCAAGCCTTTTCGCGGCGGATGCCTCGCAGTGTGGCAGTTTCGCAGCTTGCGGCTTGGTTGTATTCGGGCAGGGGAATGTGGAAAAACGCCAGCGATGGCATGGGAGTGCCGCCGTTGAGCGAGGCGTATTTGCTGCTTGTCTGTGCATACCATTCGATTTGGTCGCGGCAGACGTAGGCATATCCGTCAACCCCCTTGTCGGCAAGTTGGGATAGTTGGTGTGAATCGAGGAAGTATAGCACCGACTTAACCTCGTTGCCGTTGTTGCCGCGAACTTCGAGCACATAGTTGCCGTCGCCCGACAAGCCCTCGGTGTCGCTTGCCACGCAATTGGGCGTTTGCATGGCGATTTTAAGCAATTCGGCATTGCTTGCGCCAAATTCCCTGTCGTGGTTGCCAAACGTTATGGCAAATGGCGTGTCGAACTGGGCGAGGAACTCCATCACGCGGGTGAAATTTTCCAATGCAGGAGTGCTGTAAATGATGTCGCCGGTGACGACAATCAGGTCGGGGTGTTCTGCCTCGATGGTGTTGCGCATACAGGTAAAAGCAGTGTCCGACCGTGCATCGTTCCACTTTATGTGCAAGTCGGTGAACTGCACTATCTTGAACTTGCCGTCGTTGTCGAATCTCAATTCTTGTCCGTAGGATAGCAGTGCGAAGCATACCGCAACTGCCAAGGTAGCTAAAATTCTCATGTATCAACCATTGTAATAAGTTGACACAAATATAACGCTTTTAATCTATCGTATAAAGATTGTTTTTTATTAAATCGTAAAATGCAGATATGAGTTCACGTTTATTGGGGTTCTCTTTGTGTATGTATATTGACACATATAATACATAATCTTCGGTATTGGCAGATGCGTCATATTTATCAATATTTCCATCTTTATATTGGTTAAACCATCTGGTAAAAAGGTTTTTACGCTTGATTTCTTTTCCATCTAAATTGTCACAAACCATTAGCATAGAATTCTTTTTATGGGTAAAGAATGATTTTAGTATGTGTACAATAGTTTGTGCAATTCTGTTGTCTATGGGGTGTGGCTTTTCGTTGTCGGGTTCGATATTAAATGTATATACATCAGAAAACGAAGGATGGTATGTTGAGAAATCTAAAAAATAGGCATGATATACTATACCATGCTTGGTGGTAAAAGAATAGTTCCAATCGTCTTCTTCTATTACATCATAGGGGAGTTGCGAATTTGATGCCACGTTCTTTTGCTATTGTCTTAACATCTTCTCCCTTTTGAATGCAGCAACGTATGGCGCGCTTGTCTTCAAGTACACGTTGGAATATGGATTTTGTTTTTTTGTCCGTATTTTTATTCATAAGGGTTTAATTTGTGCAAAATTACTTATTAGGTACGGTAAATACAAATTTTATAGGAACTTAAATGTCAAATAATGATATTGTTGTTGCGGATTTTTGGAGTATATGCAATTATTACTATTTTTGTGTTGGAAGAAGTGTGCTGTATGCTTCTGAAACAATAATCGACAGATGGACGGAAAGAGACCTAAAATATTGATAATCTATACCGGTGGCACAATCGGTATGATTGAGAATCCACAGACGCGCGTGTTGCAACCGTTTGATTTCACACATCTCATCGACAATGTTCCCAAGGTGAAGAAGCTCGATTATGATATTGCCAACACGCAATTCAATCCGCCCATCGACAGTGCCAATATGTCGCCGTCGCACTGGCGTGAACTCGCCATTACCATCGAGTCGAATTATGACGACTTCGATGGGTTTGTGGTGCTGCATGGTACCGACACGATGGCTTTTACGGCATCGGCATTGAGTTTCATGCTTGAGAACCTGCACAAGCCGGTGATTATTACAGGGTCGCAGTTGCCGATAGGAGAGGTGCGTACCGACGGCGAAGAAAACTTGATTACCGCCTTGCAGGTGGCTGCCGCCCGCGACAAGGCAGGCGAACCGATGGTGAGGGAGGTTGCCATATTGTTTGAAAATTACTTGTGGCGTGGCAACCGCAGCACCAAGATGAGTGCCGACAATTTCAATGCCTTCAAGAGCAACAATTATCCTGCGCTTGCCAAGATTGGGCTGGGCATACATTTCAACGAGGAGGCTCTGTATCGCGTGTCGTCGCGGCGTCCGATGAGGGTGCGTTATAACATGGACACCAATGTCATATTCATAGACCTTTTCCCTGGAATTACCGAAAAGACATTGCGCTACTTGCTCGACACGCCCGATGTGAAGGGTATCGTTTTGCGGACGTATGGTGCTGGCAATGCGCCCGAGGCGGCATGGTTTATCGATGCCATAAGCGAGGCTGTAGCGCGTGGTATCGTGATTCTGAATGTGACGCAATGCGTGAATGGCGGCGTACATGCCAAACTTTACGACACTGGCAGCCGCTTGGCTCAGGCTGGCGTGGTGAGCGGCCACGACATTACCAGCGAAGCTGCCATAACCAAGATGATGTATCTCTTTGGCATGGGGTTGCCGCCCGAGAGCGTGAAGAAGTATCTTTGCTACTCGCTTTGCGGCGAGGTGACGCTGTAACGGAGTTTTATTGATAAAACAAATCAGCAGTTGCATGGCTTTACCGCCTTGTGCAACTGCTGATTTGTTTAGTCCTTTATTATACGGGTGTCAATATCGCCGGTATTCAAAATAATTGTATCCGTCATCGAGAACGAGGTTGCCGTTGCGGAAGTAGTAGTTGTAGTATTCATAGCTTCCGTCAACATAGAATATGTCAAGGTGGTCGCCGTTGACAGTCCACGAAAAGTCGTCAACATAGCGTGTGCCCCACTCGTCATACCAATCCAAATAGCCATAACCGTCGGAACCGAAATAATACACTTCGGCATAGTCGGGCGATACGGGGCCGTAATTGTCGTAGGCGAGAATCCAGCTGCCCCATATCGGGTCGTTGAAATAATATACCTCTTCTTCAACGCACGACACGTTAACAACAGCCAGCACCGATAAAATGGATAGGAGTATATATGTCTTTATTTTTCCGCTTGTCATAAAAATAGAGTTTAATACTGCAAATATAAGGAGTTTTGAAGTTAAAAATGTGTTGCGACAAGATTTTTTAACCCAAATTGGTCAAGTGTAATAACGGCGTAGCTCGGAATACTGTAGCACAGAGGGCGGCGAAGCCGTCCAACTATGTCGTAGCCGAGTGGTGACGCAGCCCCATCGGGGCAAGGAACCCTCGGAATGAAACCACCCACGCAGCAGGGCCTCGAAGAGGTCCAACGTGCCGCTTTGACTGTGCTTAAACAGCATTACAACCGCCAAATATGTGGCGGATATGTGCGTTGTTCTTTACACAAGAATTACAAAGTGGCTCCGTTGGACCTCTTCGAGGCCCTGGATTGGGTGGCGGTGGTGATGTCCGACGGTTCCTTGCCCACTACGTTGGGCTGCGTCGCCGTCGGTTAGCGCATAGTTGGACGGCTTCGCCGCCCTCTGTGCTACAGTATTCCGAGTTACACTGTTATTACACTTCTTTCAGAAAGAAAAGACCTTTGAGCGGTCTAATGACCGATTTGGGTTTAAGAAGTGATTCCAGTTTTTGCTGGAGCCATGCAATCGAAAAGCCCGTGATGCGCATGATTTAAGTCCATTGCTCGATGTGGCGTTTAAGCCGATAGTGGTAAACTGCTGTTTGGCTCACGCCGCGCATGGCAAGGTAGGCTATGAAGGCAAGCCACAGTCGGTCGTTACCCATGTCGGCTGGCATGGCGAAGTATAGGGCAAAATATGTGGCGCACGACAATAAGATGGTTGCCAGCATCTCGCGTGTGGCAGTAAGCCCGATGTATATTCCATCCCACACAAATCCAGCCATGCCGGCAACAGGAATTGCCACACACCACCATCGATAGTGCATGGCTGCCGTGATGACGGTGGTGTCGTTGGTAATTATGCCGAAAATCGGTTCGGCTCCAAAGGTATATGCGAGCATGAATATGATTGCCACTGCCGTTCCCCAACCGAATATGTGGCGAATGCAACTGCGCAGCATCGTGCGGTCGCGTGCCCCGGTGTAGCGTCCAGCCAATGCCTCGCCCGAGAATGCAAATCCGTCCATGAAGTAGGAAAAGAGAGTGAACAGTTGCATTATCAGCGCGTTGACGGCGAGTGTGACATCGCCGCTGCGGGCTCCCACCGACACGAAAAACAGGTTCACTGCCATCAGGCATGCGCTGCGCAGGAATATGTCGGCATTGATGCCGAAGAAATGCCGCATCTCGCTTGCAACAAGCGTCTTGCGCCAGTCGATGTTGCGCAATATGTGCCTGTGGCGGCGATAGACGACGGTGATGCCATAAGCCATGCCGGCATATTCGGCGACAACCGTTCCCATCGGTATGCCCGCAAATCCCATGTCGAGGAGGAATACGGCTGCAAGGCTGGTGATGATGTTGACGATGTTGATGCCGATTGCCATGAACATTGGTGTTCGGGAGTCTTGCATACCCAAGAACCACCCCTTCAGTGCCATGTCGATGAGCATGGCTGGCGCACCCCAGACGCATATATAGAAGTATTGCCGCGCAAAGTCAAGCACCTCGGGCGACGGGCTTACCACCGTCAGCAACAGCCATTGCAGCGGCACTTGCAGCACGAGGATAACTGTTGCAATTGTGGCAGCCAACGCCGTTGCACGGGCGAGCACTGTGGCAGCGGCTTGCTTGTCGCCGCGCCCGTAGGCTTGTGCCGTCAGTCCGGCAGTGCCCATTCGCAAGAAGCCGAAGTTCCAATAAATGAGGTTGAACATCATAGCCCCGACGGCTATTGCTCCCATATATTCGGTGTGTCCGAGGTGTCCGGCAATTGTGATGTCGATAAGCCCGAGCAGCGGCACCGTTATGTTGGTGACGATCGACGGGAGTGCTATTGCGAGAATGCGTTTGTTCATTGGGAGACTTATTCGGCTGTCAGAGTGTCGTATATCATGCGCTGGTATTTGTGCGACACTGGAATGATGTGCTTGGTGCCGCGCATTTGCAGCAGGTATTGGTTGCGGTTGTAGGAGACGTGGTTTACGAGGTCGGTGTTTACAATGTAGTCCTTGTGGCAGCGCATGATTTGGCTATAGTTGGCAAAAGCCTGCAACAGGTCGGCGATGTTGCCGTCGATGCACGTCCTGCACACTTTCCGTCCGCAGTTGTAGGCGAGCGTTATATGCTGGTTGCTGGTTCTGTGGGCATATATTATGTCGCACACTGCAAACTCGGAGGAGTGGCTGGCAGCCGCGGTGTCTAATTTTATTATCTGATCCATGATTATCGGGCAAGTGGCGTTGCTCTTCTCGGCATTGCGGCGGGCTATGCAGTCGTTGATTGCCGAGCACTCCTCGCTGATTCGCAACTCTTCTTTCCGTCGCTCACTGTTACGCGCAAACGACGATGTGATTGTAGCTGCGATAATTGCCAGCACATAGTTGGAAAGCAGTATTTGCGGCAAATTTCCCTTGCCATCGAAGAATATGACAATGCCGCCGGGCGACGTTGCTTCGACGTATGAGAATGCTGCGCCCATCAGCATTATCGATAAAATGGTGTTGAATGTGCCTTGCCACGATGTTGATAGACTCATCGAGAACCCGGCGACGATGTAGCTTATGGCATCGGATATGATGTGGGTGGCGACGGCGATGGCTGCGTATGCTGCCACGATGCCGAGGCTGATGTGCTGGTCGGCTGATGGCATGTCCGACTTCTTGATGAGCAGCAAAATTATGGTTATGATGATTGCCGAGATGAGCGAGTAGCCAAGCCGGGCTTTGAACTCATTGCGCAGTGTGTTGCAACGTTGTTTTAATGTTGACATTTTCAGAGTGTGTTGATTGTTGAATCTGAGGCGCAAAAATAAGAAACTGTTTTGACTTTATCGTTACGCCTTTGTGTGATTTTGTAGTGATTATGTCGGATGGATGGGGATAAACGGCAAAAGTGGGCAAATGAAACCATGCCGAGAGTTTTTGGGAGAAAAAATGATGCAAGTGGTGGCGGTGTGGCGGAAATATGTTAATTTAGTGCCTTAAAAATTGCCAACGCATCACTATTATGGAACATAAACGTCTTTTCTTGCTCGACGCATACGCTTTGATATTCAGGGCTTATTATGCTCTTGCCCAATCGCCTCGCATTGCATCTAACGGAATGAACACGTCGGCGATTTTCGGATTTGTCAATACGCTTCAAGAGGTGTTGACAAAGGAAAATCCCACGCATATAGCCGTGTGTTTCGACCCTCCGGGACCTACGTTCCGCCACGAGGCGTATGAAGGCTACAAGGCTGAGAGAGAGGCAACGCCCGAAGATATAAAGTTGGCTGTTCCATACATCAAGGAGATATTGCAAGCCTATCGTATTCCAGTGGTGGAAGTGCCCGGTTATGAGGCCGACGACGTGATAGGTACGCTTGCCAAGAAAGCTGGCAAGGAGGGGATAATTACCTATATGATGACCCCCGACAAGGACTTCGGGCAACTTGTTGACGATAACATATTCATATACAAGCCAGGCTGGCGTGGTGGCGACTTCGAGGTGAGGGGCGTGGCTGAGATTTGCGCCAAGTATGAGCTGGAACGCCCCGAACAGGTAATAGACATTCTTGCTCTGATGGGCGACAAGGTTGACAACATTCCTGGTTGTCCTGGCGTGGGGCAGGTGACGGCTATAAAGCTCATCAAGCAGTTCCATTCGGTTGAGGGGGTGATTGACAATACCGCCATGCTGAAAGGGGCATTGAAAACCAAGGTCGAAGCCAATATTGAGCAAATAAAGTTCTCGAAATTCCTTGCAACGATAAAGACCGACGTTCCTGTCGAGTTCAACGAAGAAGAGTTGAGGCGTAGTCCGATTGATGCCGATGCGCTGAGGACAGTCTTCGAGAAACTTGAGTTTAGAACACTTCTGACAAGGATATTGGGCAAGGAGGCTGCTGCCACCGCACAGGCAACGACTGCCACTGCCCAAGCAGTGAAGCCGCAGCCTGCACAACGGTCGCTGTTCGACACTGAAGACGACGAGGTTGCGCCATCGCAGGTCGTAGCCGATTATAGCGTGTTGGCAGATGCCGGCAACCTTGCGGCAATGGTGCGGCAAGGGAGCAACATCGGCTTTGCTGCAATGCCGTCGGGCGACGAGGCGATGCGTTCACACTTGATGGGAGTGGCGGTTGCCACCGATGAGGGGAAGGCAGTGTATGTGCCTGTCAACAAGGAAAATTCAGCTGCTGTAGCCTCGGCTGTGCAAGAGGTGTTTTCAAAATGTGGCACGATTGCGAGCGGTGATGTGAAGCGCGACATAATCATGCTTGGCAGCATCGGGGTGAAAGTGCCGTCGGGGAAATATTACGATACATCGGTTGCGCATTATTTGTTGCAGCCAGAGACGACCAATCACACCATTTCCCGACTTGCCGACGTAATCCTCGGCGTGGAAGCCACTGCGCTTGATAGTCTTACTGGTCCAAAGGGGAAGAACTACCGCGAGGTATCGCAACTCACGCCGTCGGAATTATGCGCGTATGTGTGCGAGCAAGCCGACTATGCCCTGCGGTTAAAACCCGTGTTGCAAGCCCGGGTGGAGGAATTGGGAATGCAAAAGTTGCTGTTCGACATCGAGTTCCCGCTCATCGAGGTGTTGGCAAGTATGGAAGTGGCTGGCGTGAGGATTGATGTGAAAGCCCTCAATGACTTTTCACAGCAGTTGACGCAGCAGATGAACATACTCGAAGCCGAGTGCATAGAACTTGCCGGTGTGCAGTTCAACACATCGTCTCCGGCGCAGGTAGGCGAGGTGTTGTTCGACCGCCTGCAACTCGACCCGAAAGCGAAAAAGACGCGCAAAGGGCAATACTCGACCACCGAGGAGGTGTTGGCCAAGCTGAAAGACCGTCACCCGATAGTGGGGAAGATACTTGAGCTACGCGGCATCCGCAAGTTGCTTTCGACCTATGTCAATGCATTGCCTTTGCTTATCAACCCTGTGACGGGGCGGATACATACAACCTACAACCAGACGGTGACTGCCACAGGCAGGCTCTCTTCGACCAATCCAAATATCCAGAATATCCCGGTGAGGAACGAAGATGGCAGGGAGATTCGCAAGGCTTTTATCCCGGCGCGTGGCAATCTGTTCTTTTCTGCCGATTATTCTCAGATTGAGCTTCGGCTGGTAGCCGACATGAGCGGCGACGAGACGATGGTCAACGCTTTCCGCGACGGCGAGGACATTCATGCCCTCACGGCAGCGAAAATCTATCACGAGCCAATCGAAAGTGTCACCCCCGACCAGCGCCGGAAGGCAAAGACTGCAAACTTCGGCATACTGTATGGCATATCGGCTTTCGGGCTTTCGGAGCGGCTTGAGATTCCGCGCGCCGAAGCTACGATGCTCATCGACGGCTATTTTGCCACTTTCCCCGGCGTGAAGCAATATATCAACAAAGCGATAGCGCAAGCCCATGAAATGGGTTATGTGTCAACGCTGTATGGCCGTCGGCGAGTGTTGCCCGACATAAATTCGCGCAATGCCAACTTGCGCAATTTCTCGGAGCGTAATGCCATCAACGCCCCTATACAAGGCACTGCTGCCGATATTATAAAAATTGCCATGATACGCATCTATCGCCGTTTCAAGGAGGAGGGGTTGCATTCGCGCATGATTATGCAGGTGCACGATGAATTGAATTTCGACGTGATTCCCGAAGAGCTCGACCGCGTGGAAACTATTGTGAAGACTGAGATGGAGGCAGCATATCAGGGCAGTGTGCCGCTTACAGCTTCTTGTGGTGCGGCAACCAATTGGCTCGATGCGCATTGATGGCGGGGGGGGAACGGCTATTGCTAAGCTGTCAGGTGGCGTTTTATGTACTGGTCGTCACTGGTTATCTGCAAGTAGTTGAGGTTGTATAGACTATCGCAGAAGATGATTTTTGTATCGGGCACAGTGCTTGTGCGCTCGGTTATCTCTTTGACACGGTTGTGACCAACTATTTGTGAGTAGCCGTGCAGCGGGTCTGTAAGTTCTTTTATGTCCGCCCACACTATGCCGCCATAGTTGTCGCAGCCGCCTCGCAAGTAACCAATGTTGTAAATCGCTCTTCGTTGCTGTTCGTTGGCTGGATTGTTGAGTTGGTCGGCAATGTTTCGGTTTATGTCTCCTCCGAAATCTTGTTCAAACCACTGCTGGGATATGCCGGCATGTGTGAATATGGTGTTGCCGTCTTGGAATGCGAATGCAAACAAGTGACGGTTTTCGCCAAACAATTGTTTGGCTCGATAGGCAATCTGTTCGTCTCGCCTTGTGCTGTTTGGGGCTTCGTTGTCAAAGTAGTGTACATCATGGTTGCCGAGCAACAACACTACGTCGTCGCCGCGCTCCTTCTTTAAGTCGATGATATTACGCAGGTTTGCAACCAGTTGGCTGCTCGGTATGTAAAAATATGGGTCGAGATAATCGCCGAGGAATACGATTCGGTCGGTAGGGTGTTCTGCTACCACCCATTTCCAGAATCCTATACCATGTATGTCGCCAAATACTATTGTAGGTTTCATCTTTGGTTATTTATTATTGTTTCGGCAATCATCCAGTCAAGCGGAGTGTCGAGATCGACCGAGCGGGCAGAGTCCATTACATAGCAACGCCGGCGGCGGAACTCGCCGAGCCGCATCTTTCGCAGCGATGCCACGTTTATCACATACACGGCACCGTTGTATTCCCACACGTGTGGGGCATCTTGTCGTCGGGTGTAGTTGCCGTTGCCTTTCGATATGTGCAGGAATCCGTTTCCGTCTTCCTCGTATGCATTATAATAAGGGTTGGTTGCCGCTTCTTTTACCGATACCACCATGTCGATGTCGGGGGTATATAATGCCAGCGCCTGGCGCACGTCGTCGGCAGTACGCAGTGGCGAGGTTGGTTGCAGCAGCACCAGCGTGTCATACTCTTTGCCGCGGCTTTGGTAAAAGTCGAGGGCGTGCAAGAGCACCTCGTATGTGCCGCTGGTGTCGGCTGCGAGAGCTGCCGGGCGCATGAATGGCACATCAATTCCTTCGGCTCTTGCCACATCTGCGATTTTGGGGTCGTCGGTCGAGATGCAAATGTCGGCAGTGTCTGCCAATTGTCGGGCTACATCTATCGAGTAGGCTATCAGCGGCCGCCCGGCAAGCGGCTTGATGTTCTTGCCCGGAATCCCCTTGCTGCCACCACGGGCAGGTATCAAATATAATATATTGCTCATCGGTTTCGTTTTTTTGTAAAAGTAGTAATATTTATGGAAATAAACGAGGCAAGCGATAAATTTAAAGACGACGGCATTGCGCCGATGCACACAGCAGAACATATATTGAATGGAACGATGGTAAAGATGTTTGGTTGCCGGCGCGCACAGTCGTCACACGTAGAGAGGAAGAAGTCGAAGTGCGACTATGCGCTGCCGAGGCAACTTTCTGCCGAGGAAGTGCAGGCAGTGGAGCGTGCGGTAAACGAAGTGATTGCTGCCGATATGCCCGTTACTTTCGAGTTTGCCGAGGTTGGAAGCCTTAGCGAGGGGCGGTTCGACTTGTCGAGGCTTCCCGAAGATGCCACGCAGACGGTGCGGATTGTGCATATCGGCGACTATGACGAGTGCCTGTGCGTAGGTGCTCATGTGCAGCACACGTCGCAAATAGGGCATTTCCGCATCAGCAGCACCCGTTTTGAGGGTGGTGTGCAACGCATCGTTTTCCGCCTCGACAGGTAGGCGGTCTCCTTTTCGGAGAATTTTTCAGTAGCTGAGTGTTAAATATTGTTTCGGGAATTGGGGGTGTTTTTGTGGGATATGGGTTGGGTGTATGTTTTAGGGCAGAAAATTGTGGAAAAATTTTATTTGTGGAAGTTGTTGTGGGATAGACGGTTGGTTAAACGGGGTGAAAAAAGTTTGAAAAAAGTTGCGAAAAAATTTGGTTTGTGGGGAAATTTGGTAGTACCTTTGCAACCGCAAACGGGGAACG
>CASEAQ010000009.1 GCA_949285735.1 uncultured Bacteroidales bacterium | reverse complement strand
TCGAGCTTAAACGTCAACTTCACCTTGTCGCGACTCTCATACATCGGCTGCGACGACTTCATGCCCACACTGCCAGCCTCGCCCCCTCTCACGAAAAGAAGACGTTCACTCAATATATTCATGCCGCCATCGAGCAACAACACCTGCACAATGCCTGCTTGCAATTCCCCACAATCAATCTGTGCTTCTCGGCGACCGTCAAGGCGGTCGGCATAGACCAACAACCCTCGTTCATGTATCGCCACTATGGCATCACTCGAGCAATTACCTTTCACTCTTATATCTATGATGCTGTCGCCCTGCAAGTCGGCTGATACGACTGCCGCCCGTGCATCGGCTACGGGCAACGCAAATACCGCCCGCAAGCTGTCGCGAGCCACGCACTCGGCATGATAGGTCTCGCCAAGTTGTGGCACAAACGAGAAACTCCCCATGCCAGCATACAGGCTTTCAAACTGCGCAACTTCGTTATTGCGCGAGTCGAGAACCGAACCTGTCACCGGGATTCCAGCGCCATAGCTGTCTATCGCCTTGAATGCCACACGGCACTCCTCGCCCGGAACCAAGTAACCGCCCTCCGGGTGGAATGTCACATCATATTCCGCAACACTCTTGGGCAGACGCAGGTACTTGGCATAGTCGTCACACATCACGAGAAGCCAACCCGCCATATACTCCTCCCGGTCGAGCTTAACGGTCTCCGTGCCGTCCTTGCGCCAGCTCTGCCGCCAGTCGGAATCCTTTATCGTGCGGTAGGTGAACTCACGCTCGCGGTCCTTACCCGTCGCCCGGTCGCGGTAGTCGATGCGGCACACGAGCCGCTCGCCTCCGTTCTCCCACTCATAGCTCGACGACAGGTCGAGACGTAGCGAGTAGGCGTTGCGTATCCCCAACGGCTTCTTGAAGAAGTATGCCTCGCCTGCGCTGTTCATGAAGTTGGTGTAGGCGACAAGCGTGTAATCTCCCTCGGCTATGCGCATGTCAAGCGGTACATATCCGGCATACACCCCGTCGCGCTCTATCACCTTTATGCGCTGGTCAACAGTGTTGTATGGCGTGCGCAACTCGACATACATGTACTTGCTCACCGACACCGGCTCATGGGTCGCCGAACTCACCACAAATCCACGGAACCATATCGTGTCGCCGCCCATATAGTGGTTACGGTCGGTGGTGACATGGATTTTCTCCTGCGGATACTCATAATACTGCTCCTCAAGCCTCAACCGAAGCGTGTCGGCTATACCCTGCGAGAATCCCGCAAACCACACCGACATAACCGTAATTATCGCAAACACCCGTTTCATAATATCTACCCCTCACAATTAAGTTCTGTGCAGTTTTTTGTTGTTGCTATACACATACATTCCGATAACTCTGCGCCAGCTCTCGTTATTATTTCTACACCACAAGTATTCGCATCTGTTTGCCCTTCACACCAGTTAATAGATTCACAAGCAATTAAACCATAAGATAATTCACATGCTTTTGAATATGGTTCACATTCATCAGTCATTGGAGTTTCACAACAAACTGGTCCTTGCGAAGTCGTCGGGTTGCATACTTTGCTCTCACACGGAAGATTATCACTTATACACAAGCATACACTCTGAAATGATTGGCACGTACCATCATCTGGGTTACCAGAATGGTCTGGGCAACCTGCCTGCATACAAAATGTTTGACAAGTATCACCCGTAACACCTGCTCCAGCGTTAGCACTTTCAGAACCGCTATTGCTGAGCCCCGAAACTGTTTCCTTGTTCAAAGACAAGTCTTTCTTGTTAATTTTCTTCATGGCTACTTCTATTAATTAAACACTAATTGAACAAGACTTCCTAGGACATATTCAAAGTTCCTTTTCTCATTCTTCCCAAATTTAAAAATTTAAATTACGAAATGCGATATTTCACACTATTTATTTCCCACAGACTAATATTAATTAACAAATATCAATCATAATTCTCAATTGAATTTTGACGCTTAAGCAAAAAGAAATATTTGTTAACAATCATAATGACAACATTAGACTATGGATTACAATTTGTACTTCTAATCGGTTGATAATCAATTATTAAACGCATATATGGTCCATCATCAATGTCATCTGACGATTGAAAAACAAATTGATTTGTTTTGTCCTGCCCCCGGCTTGCATTATCTTTGCATAGATAGAACAAATCATACAATTAGGAATATGAAACTTAATACTTTATCAATCGCCACTTTGGCAATAACTTTGGCTTTCGGCTCAACGGCATGCAACAACAGCGGCAATGAACAACAAGAAAAGCCGCTGCCCGTGGCAACAGCCATCTGCGAAGGCGTGTCGCAACTCGAAATCGACTCTGTCACAACACTCTTCACACTGCGCGACAACGCCAAACCTACAACGCAGCCCAACCGCCTGTTTTACGGGAAAGACAACAAAGACTCTGCCAAGGTTGAGCAACTGTCGCCAGGCGGCACCGTTCCATCGTCGATACACGCCTTCCTTGTGAAAAAGGACAATAAATTGGCTCTTTTCGACACTGGAGTGGGAAGTGAAAAAGGAGGCACACTGCTTGCCCGCCTCGACTCGGTAGGCTACGCGCCCGAAAACATCGACTACCTGATTCTGACACACATGCATGGCGACCACATCGGCGGAATGCTAAGGGGCGACAGCGCCGTGTTCACTCGCGCCGAGATATACATTCCACAAATCGAATACCAATATTGGGCAACCCAGTCGAGTGCCAACGGGCAACTCGCTACAAAAACGGTTGAAGCCTATGGCGAACGCGTTCACCTGTTCAGCCTCACCGACACCACCGCACTCCCGTTGGGAATACGCGCAATGGCTGCCGTCGGGCACACTCCGGGCCACACCACCTACCGAGTGAGCGGTACACGCCTGCTCATTGCTGGCGACCTCATGCACGGCTACGACCTGCAAAAGCAAGACATGAACATATCACCGAGCTATGACATCAATCCCGAGCAAGCCGCCGAGAGCCGCAAGTTCTACTTCCAGTTTGCACGCAACAAGCACATGGTGATTGCCGGAATGCACCTGCCAGGCAACGGCGTACTGATAGAAACGGAATAATACAGCCCACCAATATGCACATATTGATACAATTAGACAACACAATTCCAGTGATCACATACGGCGGCACCGAGCGCGTAATGTGGTCGCTGGGAAAAGAGTTGTCTCGAATGGGGCACAAAGTGAGCTTTCTCGTTCCACAAGGATCATCGTGCGACTTTGCAAGCATTATCCCCATCGATCCCGGCAAAGAGATTGCCTTGCAAATTCCCGACGGCATCGACATAGCCCACTTTAACGGTGTCACACCGGGCAGCGGCATGGTCAAAGTTCCCTACGTCGTTACATACCACGGCAATTTCATGGCAGGACGCTTGGACCAGAATGCCATCTTTGTTTCGGGCAACCATGCCAGCCGCTACAACAGCTCCTCGTTTGTATATAACGGGCTCGACTGGGACGATTATGGAACGGTCGATTTGAACGCATCTCGCAACTACTACCACTTCCTTGGGAAAGCTGCATGGCGCGTCAAAAACGTCAAAGGGGCTATCGACGTTGTAAAAGCGTTACCGCGCGGCGAGCGACTGATTGTGCTCGGCGGCTACCGATTTAATTTCAAGATGGGTTGGCGATTTACGTTTACACCCAAAGCCTCGTTCAAAGGCATGGTGGGCGGAGCCGAGAAGTGCACCTACCTCCAGCACTCCAAGGGGCTGATTTTTCCAGTCAGGTGGGATGAGCCATTCGGATTGGCAATCACCGAAAGCCTCTACTTCGGTGCTCCCGTATTCGGCACTCCTTATGGTTCGCTGCCCGAACTCGTGAAACCCGAGGTGGGCTTCCTCACCAACAGCGAGCAGGAAATGATTGCACACTTGCAAAACTGTGGAGCAAGCTACTCGCCAGCCACGTGCCACGAATATGCACGCGACCTGTTCAACTCACGTGTAATGGCAGAAAACTACCTGAAGAAATACGAACAAGTGCTGAATGGCACACCACTCAACAACCAACCGCCGCAAGCCGTCACACCCGACACAAAAGACAAAGCGTGGATAAGAAAATAGCAGGAAGCGCGACATACATAATTGCTACCTTGTAGAGCCGCGGCGTGCCGCGGCTCATTTTCTACCACAATGTGCCCCCACTCAATGAATAATTTGTAATTTTGATACCACGGCTCTTTCATTCAAGGTGTGATGACAGTGTAGCTCGGAATACATAGCGACACAGAGGGCGGCGAAGCCGTCCAACTTTGACGTAACCGCGTGGTGACGCAGCCCCGAACGGGGCAAGGAACCCGCGGACATCACCATCTCCACCAAATTTAGGGCCTCGAAGAGGTCCAACGGAGCTTCTTCCCATTCTTGTGCGAAAAAACGCATACCTAATGATTAAGCACTGCCATAGCGGTACGTTGGACCTCTTCGAGGCCCATGCTGTATGAGGGTGATTTCATTCCGAGGGTTCCTTGCCCAAAAGGGCTGCGTCACCCTCGGTTACCACATAGTTGGACGGCTTCGCCGCCCTATGTGTCGCTGTGTATTTCGAGCTACATCGTTATAACACCGCGTTTTGATGCAGCCCCGTGAGCAGTCGCATTGCCAACACATCGTACTCCAATATAATAACATAGGACGCACGGCTCGTGCGTCCCTACGATATAGTTCATTTTGATATAGCTCAATTTCAAGCGTTGTATCCCAATGAGGCAATTTTAATTCACCTCCCTCCTTTGTCGCGGAGGCGCATCTGCCATCATGCAGAAACATCTCGCTTACATAAATGGGAGCAACATTGCATAGAATGTAGCCCACACAAGCCCGAAAGCAATACCGAGCTTGCACCACAAAGCCGAATTTTCGCTATACTTCACAGCTGTCTCATACTGCCCCGCGTCATACTTCGACTTTACTTGTGCCGCATACACTATTGCAATTATTCCGAAAATCTGGCAACACAATATGGTTACAATAATAGCCCACGCCAAGTTGGTCGGAGGGCAAGGCGGCACTGGCGACTGCATGAAAGTCGGGTTGGCGACGAACGATGGCTGCTGCACCGCTGCAGGCTGCTGTGCGACATACGATTGCCCAGTAGCGGCATTTGCGTCCTCCTGCTGCGGCTGGTTGACGTCGGTATCATCGGCAACCCATTGCGATTTCCCAGCCTCGCCGTTGTCATCGACAGGCTGCACAGGCGTTGGAACAGAGTTCCCCCCTATTACAAAAAATCCGGCAAGCTCGGGCAATTCGCTGGCTTTAATCCAGTCTTCAAGCCCTTCCCGCCACACATAAGTATCGCGCGTCACGCCAATCTTAATCAACTCGTCAAGCTGCATCGGCCCGCGTTGTACCCCATTTATATGTACCCAGTATTGCATATCAGAATCAATCTTCACATTTAATTCACAAAAATAACAAATTCCCATAAGCAATCACCCTTTTTCGATTGAAAAAATCAACATCATTCCCCAGCTCTTTCCCTAAAAGACCGAACTGTGGGTGCATGGAACCGCCCAACTTTGCCCCCTCGCATTCCGTAACACGCCGTTATTACACACAAAAAAAGCACTGGAAGCGGTCACTTCCAGTGCTTGTCATATCTCGATTTTAATCGAAATCTTACTTCTTCGAGAGCTTTTCCTTCAAAGCGGCAAGTTCTTGAATGTCGCCAAGAGTAGTCTTCTCTATAGCCGGAGCCGACGAAGTGTTTTCGTCAGAAGCTGCCTTTGCAGCCTTCTTTGCCTTCTTAGCTTCAGCCTTAGCCTCATCTTCGAATATGCGGCTGTGCGAGAGGATAATCCTCTTTGCGTCCTTGTTGAACTCAATTACCTTGAACTCAAGTTTCTCGTCTTGCTTGGCTTGCGTACCGTCTTGCTTAACGAGGTGCTTCGGTGTAGCAAAGCCTTCTACGCCATAAGGCAAGGCAACTACTGCGCCCTTGTCGAGCATTTCAACGATAGTACCTTCGTGAACGCTACCAACTGTGAAGATGGTCTCGAATACATCCCACGGGTTTTCTTCAAGCTGCTTGTGGCCGAGGCTCAAGCGGCGGTTTTCCTTGTCGATTTCGAGAACCTGAACATCGATGTCGGCACCGATTTGAGTGAATTCCGACGGATGCTTGATTTTCTTGGTCCACGACAAGTCGGAGATGTGGATAAGACCGTCAACACCTTCCTCAAGTTCAACAAATACACCGAAATTGGTGAAGTTGCGAACCTTTGCAGTGTGCTTCGAGCCAACAGGATAGTTGACCTCGATATTTTCCCATGGATCGGGCTTGAGTTGCTTGATGCCAAGCGACATCTTGCGTTCGGCACGGTCGAGAGTCAAAATCACAGCCTCAACTTCGTCGCCCACCTTCAAGAAGTCTTGAGCCGAGCGCAAGTGTTGCGACCACGACATTTCACTCACGTGGATAAGACCTTCTACACCCGGAGCAATTTCAACAAATGCACCGTAGTCAGCCATAACCACAACCTTACCCTTAACCTTGTCGCCAACCTTCAAGTTAGCATCAAGGGCATCCCATGGATGGGGCTGCAATTGCTTCAAGCCAAGAGCTATGCGCTTCTTCTCGTCGTCGAAGTCGAGAATTACCACATTGAGCTTTTGGTCGAGGCTTACAACCTCTTCGGGGTGGCTTACGCGGCCCCACGAAAGGTCGGTGATGTGGATAAGCCCGTCAACGCCACCAAGGTCGATGAATACGCCATAAGAAGTGATATTCTTAACCGTACCCTCAAGCACTTGACCCTTTTCGAGCTTAGCAATAATATCTTTCTTTTGTTGTTCGAGCTCGGCCTCGATGAGAGCCTTGTGCGAAACAACCACGTTCTTAAATTCTTGGTTAATCTTAACGACCTTGAACTCCATTGTCTTGCCAACGAATACATCGTAGTCACGAATGGGCTTAACGTCGATTTGCGAGCCAGGCAAGAATGCTTCGATGCCAAATACGTCAACAATCATACCACCCTTAGTGCGGCACTTGATGTAACCCTTGATAACTTCATCGTTTTCGAGGGCTTCGTTAACGCGTTCCCAGCTCTTGGCAGCACGTGCCTTCTTGTGCGACAAGATGAGTTGACCCTTCTTGTCTTCTTGGTTTTCGATGAACACCTCTACTTTGTCACCCACCTTGAGGTCGGGATTGTAGCGGAATTCATTCAAAGGAATGATACCATCCGACTTGTAACCGATGTTAACCACTACTTCACGCTTGTTGAGTGCAATAACGGTACCTTCTGTTACATCCTTGTCCTTAACGGTGCCAAGAGATTCGTCATAGGTGTGTACCAATTCCTCACGAGATTTCTCTCCTTGAGTCTCGCCTTTTTCAAAGGCATCCCAATCGAAATCTTCAATTGGAGAATTTTTTAATTCTTCGCTCATTTAAATTGTTAATAATTAGGTTAATTCTTAGCCCCGGACACACTTCACCCGAAGCACGGCTGCAAATTTACGCAGAATTTTCTAATTTTCAATACTTTTCGATTGTTTTATCGAAACATTTCATTCTGAACCCCACAAGAAAGATGCTCGTTCAACAAAAAATCACAATTATTAAAGAGCCAAAACAATATTTTGAGATATATTTGCACCATGCTTAATAACGGAAACCAGCTATTCGAACAACGATACAAGCGACACCTGATGCTGCCACAGGTGGGTCGCGACGGGCAGCAACGGCTGTTGCAATCGCGAATACTTATAATAGGTGCCGGCGGACTTGGCTCCCCGGTTGCCTTGTACCTCGCAGCAGCCGGGGTTGGCAACTTGGGAATCGTTGACAGCGACAAAGTTGACTTGTCGAACTTGCAGCGGCAAATACTGCACAACACCAACGACATCGGGCGCGACAAAACCGCTTCGGCAAAAGAGAAAATCAACCTGCTCAACCCCGACGTGACGGTGACGGCATACAACACTTTTTTCAATGCCAACAACGCACACGACTTGCTACGCGACTACGACATCGCAATCGACTGCACCGACAATGCGGAATCGAAATTCCTCATCAACGACTTGTGTGTTGACGCCGGCAAGCCTCTCGTCCATGGGGCAATCAACCAGTTTTCGGGCAATGTCATGACCATAACCCCGGGCAACGCCTCCCTGCGCGACCTTTTCGACATGCCGCCCCAATCGCCCCGCCCGGCAAGCGAATATGGCGTGCTTGGCGCAATCGCCGGCATCATAGGCACAATACAGGCAACCGAAGCCCTGAAGCTCGCGCTGGGCATAGGCGAATTGCTTGAAAACCAAGTGCTCACGTTTGACGCACTGACAATGACATTCTCGAAATTTAAAATCAAATAACCAATATGTCTGTAATATTGGTAGCATAATATGTAATTTAGATACATTTTATCTCCTATTGCGACTGTAATTTTGTAACTGAAATAAAACGGACTTGCACTCGGTGCCAAAAGGATTATTTTTATGGAAATTGAAGATTTAATAAAAATATTACACGAAAAAGGGCTATCGTGCGTTATATTAAAGAGCAACGGCGAACTCGTCTATTGCAGACAGCGAGGTGTGAAAGACCTTTACGAACTGTTGCTCGGCAGCCCCGAAGTGCTCGACGGCGCAACGATTGCCGACAAAGTTGTGGGAAGAGGTGCTGCCGCATTGATGGTGCTTGGGCACATAAAACGACTTTACACCGATGTACTTAGCCGCCCTGCACTCGACCTGCTCGACCAAGCCGGCATCGAAACTGGCTATGGAACACTTGTCGATAACATCATCAACCGCGCGGGCGACGACATTTGCCCCGTCGAGAAGTTGACATCGCAAGCCAAGTCGGCACAGGAAGCCTTGCCGCTGATAAAGCAATTCATCGAGTCGATGGCTGCAAAAAATAACCAGAAATAAAACACAAAATATATACATAGTTATGACTACTCAAAGCGTAAAACTCTACAACTACAGTTACAGCGAACTGAAAACCTACCTTTTCGCCACGCTGTTCATCGTCGGCAACCTGGTTTTGCCACAATTGTGCCACCTGATGCCGCAAGGAGGGCTCACATGGTTGCCAATCTACTTCTTCACCCTCGTGGCTGCATACAAATATGGCTGGAAAGTGGGCTTGCTGACTGCTGTAATTTCACCTATAGCCAACAACTTGCTTTTCGGAATGCCCGGAACGGCAATGTTGCCAATCATCCTCACCAAGTCGGTGCTGCTCGTTGGCGCAACTGCCGCAGCAACCAAGTTGTTCAAGACATTCAACTTGCTCACGGTGGCAGCCGCTGTAGTTGCCTACCAAGTAGTAGGTTCACTCATCGAATGGGGCATGACAGCCTCTTTCACTGCCGCATTGCAAGACCTCACCATCGGCTTGCCGGGCATCTTGTTGCAGATTGTCGGCGGCTACCTAGTAATCAAGAAGTTGGCTTAATGCAGTGACAACATCTATCAAAAAGAGCATTTGGTTTCATAATATCTTGTGAAATAACTCTATACACTACGACTTACCACTTTGTCCATGAGGCTGCGTGAGCAGGTTCATGGATTTTTTTTGAGCTTATGCAACACGTGCCGCGCGTTCATCACACAACACGCCGACATTCATATATTGCGCAAGACTCGTCAAAGCCCACTCCGCTGCAATACAAAACTAATGTGGCGGCACATGAGTAACTCACATGCCGCCACACTGATTTGTATGGTCGAGAGGCACTTCGCACTTTGCTCGCGTGCCTGCCAGTTTTTTATGCGTCTATATTGGCGTAAGTAGCGTTGTTTTCGATAAATTCGCGTCGCGGAGCCACATCTTCGCCCATCAGCATCGAGAATATACGGTCGGCTTCGGCTGCGTCACTTATATACACCTGCTTGAGGATGCGGTTGGCAGGATCCATCGTGGTCTCGCGCAATTGCTCGGGATTCATTTCACCAAGACCCTTGTAGCGTTGCAACTTAATTTGTCGTTCGTCGCCGCCTGCGTAACGGTCGATGAACTGTTGCACTTGCTGGTCGGTCCAGCAATACTCAGTGTTGTTGCCTTTGGTGCACTTGTAGAGCGGCGGAGTGGCGATATAAAGGTAGCCATTCTCTATAATCGAACGCATACGCCTGAAGAAGAATGTCATCAACAGCGTGGCAATGTGCGCACCATCGACATCGGCATCGGTCATGATTATAATCTTGTGGTAACGCAACTTCGACAAGTTGGCTTCCTTCGGGTCGTCCTCGGTGCCGATTGTAACACCGAGAGCCTTGAAGATGTTCACGATTTCCTCGCTGTCAAACACCTTGTGTTCCATAGCCTTCTCAACGTTGAGAATCTTACCGCGCAACGGCAATATTGCCTGATAAACGCGGTCGCGCCCCGACTTGGCAGAACCGCCTGCCGAGTCTCCCTCAACGAGGAACAACTCACACTCATCGGGTATGCGCGACGAGCAGTCGGCGAGCTTGCCGGGCAATCCGCCACCGCCAAGCGGGCTCTTGCGCTGCACCTTCAGTCGTGCATTTTGTGCCGCATGGCGCGCAGTGGCAGCAAGTATCACTTTCTCGACAATTGCCTTGGCTTGCGCCGGGTGCTCTTCGAGATAGTTGCCAAGGGCTTCGCGCACGGCAGTCTCCACGGCTCCTATCGCCTCGTTGTTGCCGAGCTTGGTTTTCGTTTGTCCTTCAAACTGAGGCTCAAGCACCTTCACCGAGATAACGGCAGTCAACCCCTCGCGGAAGTCGTCCTTGCTGATTTCCACTTTAACCTTTTCGAGCAACTTCGAGTCTTCGGCATACTTCTTGAGCGTCGCTCCAAGTCCGCGGCGGAACCCGGTGAGGTGTGTACCACCCTCTATCGTATTGATGTTGTTTACAAACGAATATATGTTTTCGTTGAACGACGTGTTGTAGGTCATAGCCACCTCCACAGGAATCCCCTGCTTCTCGGTGCTTATGTGTATCACGTCATTTATAAGGTGCTCCTTGTTGGAGTCGATATAGCGCACAAATTCATCAAGACCCGTCTCTGAATAAAATTGCTCGCTCTTCGGGAGTCCTTCTTCGTCGAGTTGGCGAAAGTCGGTGAGCGTCATCTTCACCCCGGCATTCAAGAATGCCAAGTCGCGCAAACGGGTAGCCAATACTTCGTAACTATACACCGTCTCCGAGAAAATCGATGGGTCGGGGTGGAAAAATATCGTCGTGCCGTGGTCTTCGGGCGATGTTTCTCCTATCACCGACACCGGAGCCTTGGGATGACCACAACTGTACTCTTGCATATACACCTTCCCTCCACGGCGAACCTCAGCACGCAGATAAGTAGAAAGCGCATTCACGCAAGACACGCCCACACCGTGCAAACCGCCCGAAACCTTATATGAGCCTTTGTCGAATTTACCTCCGGCGTGCAGCACCGTCAACACCACTTCGAGTGCCGACTTGTGCAACTTTTCGTGCATGTCAACCGGAATGCCACGACCGTTGTCAACCACCTTTATGGAATTGTCCTCGGTGATTGTTACTTCGATGTGCGTGGCAAACCCTGCCATTGCCTCGTCGATAGAGTTATCGACTACTTCATATACCAGATGGTGCAACCCTTTGCTGCTCGTGTCGCCAATATACATCGAGGGGCGTTTCCTCACAGCCTCAAGCCCTTCGAGGACTTGGATGTTACTGGCAGAATACTTTTGTTCTTCTATTTCTTCTGATGACATAGTTGTAATTTTCCCTTTTAGCCTGCTACTATTCCCTTTTTACAAGAGATAAACCAAGCGTATAAATCGTGCCTGTTTCCACAACGCACTTTGAACAAGCAAAGATACAAAAAATCAACGAAACAGGCAAATCATAACTGCACACTCGCCTATCAGTCAAAAAACTGCAATTTCACGCCAAACGAGAGGCTGATGAGCTCGTGCAGCGGGTAGCCGCTGTTGCCTATGTGGCTCAAGATATAGTAGTCGCAAGTGCTTATTTCATAAAAAGCCGTTATCGACTTGGCAAAAAAACGCTTGTGCTGGGGTATCTTAAGGGTTATGCGCTGCCCGAGATAGATGTTTGTGCGAATGCGGGTCGAAAACCAATAATACCCCTTGGGGTAACGGTCGGGCTGCCGCACCCAGAAGTCGTTGTGCAGGACGGTGTTTATATAAAGTCCGCAGGCAAGCGGCTCGATGAAGAATTTCTCATTCAAGTGCCACTTCCACGGCATGAAATTCTGCTTGAGCGTTAAGGTCACTTTTGCCGCGTCCGACTTGAACTTTGGCAAGAAACCAACAAAAAAATCTGTTTCCCACTGCTTGTTTTTGCCATACGACCATCCGGTTCCGAGCGAAATCAAGCCCATGTTGCCGGCAAATTGCCATTTGCCATACGACGGAATCAACTTGTGCCATCGTTCTTCCATTCGCTTCATTCGTTGCTCGTAACGCCTCAGCCGCCGCAGGCTGTCCGAGGGGATTGTATCCAAGTCAATCTCAGTCGCACTGGCTGGCACAGCCGAGAGAACGATGCCCAATAGCCACAACACGCTAAAAAGCCACTTCCTCATAGCTGTAAGTTCCATCGTTGTTGAACGTAAAAAGCAAATAAACTCGGTCGTCGATGCTGGCAGTCTGGTGGTATATAAACCCGTCACCCATCAAGTCGGCATGGTGAATCGAGTGCCCGTGCCCGTTGATGCAACACATCAATTGCGGCAATTGCAACATATATTGGTGGAACACCTCGGCGACGTTGTTGTTGAACACATCGTCGGTGGGCCGGGCATGCATCACGCCCACCGTGCAATCAAACTCCCCTGCGCGGTCGGTCACGTGCGATGTTATGAACTTGAAATCTGGTATCGGCTCGGAATAATCATACTCAAGCGCATTGGTATTGAGGCATACAAACTTCACGCGCCCTGCGATAAACGCATAATTGGTGGCTCCAAACACCGCACCGAATGCGTCGCGCCCCGTGCCGAGGCAGTCGTGGTTGCCAATCAATGCCACATAAGGCACTTTCAACTCGTTGAGATAGTCGCGCGTCCACAAGAACTCTTGCGTATAGCCATATTCGCTTATATCGCCGTCGTGTATTACAAAATCTATGTCGTTGCGCTCGTTGACGGCGTCAACGAAGTAGCGCAGCTCGTCATACCAACGGTGGGTGTCGCCTATGGCTGCCACTTTTATCTGCTGCTTATCCTTGCAGGCTTCCTCTATGCGAGACACATTGCGGGCATTGATGTCGGTGTCGCCTGTTATATGCACATCGTATGGGTGAAAATCAATAAGGTCGCACGATGCCATCAAGCACAACGAAGCCATCACGGCAATCGACCGGCATAAGTGATTTATACTCATAGTGTATTGGTTATTGATAAATAATTGTTTGTATGCTAAATATGGCTTAATCTTGAAGCAAATGTAAGGAAAAAAACAGATTCCTCACAGTTAGCAAGTAATAAGTGATATAATTAAGGAAATTTGGAATCAATTAGTAGTTGTAGCCGTAATGCAAAAGATTGTGCAAAATAACCCCTAACTGCTAACTGCACATTGCTAACTCCAACCTAAAATTTGTGTAATTTTGCAACATGGAAGAAGGAAACCTGAAACTGAAGACTGCAAGGGCTATCAAATGGAACACCATCGACCGCCTGTCGTCACAACTGCTGTATGCCGTCACCGGCATAGTGCTTGCCAACCTGCTCTCGCCCGAAGAGTTCGGACTTGTGGGGGCGGTACTCGTTTTTCAGGCTTTCGCATCGCTATTCATCGACAGCGGATTTGCCAACGCGCTGGTGCAGAAAAAAACACCCACCGAAACCGACTACTGCACCGTGCTATACTTCAACATCGCCATGAGCATTGCCTTATATGCCATTTTGTGGTTTTGCGCCCCACTCATCGACAACCTTTTCGATGCTGGAGGAAGGCTTATTCCGCTCGCGCGCGTAATGTTCCTGGCATTTGTACTAAACGCTACGGCAATTGTGCAGACCAACCGCCTCACCAAGCAGATGGACGTGAAAATGATTGCCGTGAGCAACACTGTCGGGCTTGTGGCGAGCGGCATCGTAGGCATTTGGCTGGCGTTGGCTGGAATGGGAGCTTGGGCTATCGTATGGCAGACGATAGTGCTGGATGCCGTAAAGTCGGCTTTGCTGTGGGCAACGTCTCGGTGGTTGCCACGTGAGCGGTTCGACCTTGATGCACTGCGCTCCATTTTTAAGGTCGGCTCAGGCATCATGGCAAGTTCGTTCCTCAATATATTGTTCCAAAATATATATTCTTTTATCATCGGAGCATACTATAACCTCTACAAACTCGGTTACTACACACAAGCCGACAAGTGGAGTAAGATGGGGGTGACATCTCTCTCGCAAGTGGTCACAGCATCGTTCCTCCCCATCTTGAGCGGATGCCAGGATGACCCCGAAAGGTTCCGACGAATGATGTCGAAAACCCACAAATTCACTGCATACATCACATTCTCCTCGATGATGCTACTTGCCGCAACGGCAACGCCTATATTCCATATTTTGTTTGGCACGAAGTGGAACGAGGCAATACCGCTCTTCCAGATGCTTGTGATTCGTGGCATATTCGTCGTGCTCACGTCGCTCTACAACAACCACATTATAGCCCTCGGCGCAGCCCGACGCATGGTATATTCCGAGACCGTCAAAGACATTCTTGCCGTCATCGCCATCGTGGCAACCATTCCGTTTGGCATCGGCTGGCTCGTAGGCGGGCAGGTAATCGCCACCTTCCTCTACTTCATCTATGCAATTTGGCTCACGTCCGACACCACAGGCTACGGCATTCCGCAAATGATACACGACCTGATTCCCTACGTTGTCATTTCAATTGCAGCCACCCTGCCGGTAATCCTGCTGCAAGGCATCATCACATCGCCAATATTGCTACTTGCTGCGCAAACGGCACTCTTCTTGGCAATTTTCATGGGAGCCAACCACCTGCTGCACTCCCGCATTCAGCAAGAAGTGCTGACATACATCTTCCGTCGCAACAAATCAAAGATTCAATGAGGAATCTATTAGCGTAGAGACGCGATTCATCGCGTCTGACAGCACCCGAGTTATTTGTAATGAACAGTAACGCATAACAAATCCACCTTCACGCTCTCACATTCCACCATCACGCTTTAAACGAAAAGCAGCACTCAACACCCAGAATTTTCAGCTGCCCCCCAATTCCTAATTCCTCATTCCTAATTGAAAAAAAGGGAACTGCAAGTAAAAATCCGTTGCAGTTCCCGTATATTAGCCACATCAAAGGATGCGATGAAACTCCGATAATCAGGGTTTGAGGTCTTCCGTCCTTTGTAATCCGCCGTGTTCCGAAGAACAGCTCCTTGCGAAGTGCGGCCCGCCATTGGAGTAGAAAGATTGTCTCGGCATTTCATTAAAATTTGATGAGTTTCCCAATCTACTTTGATGTGGTATGTTTCATCTTTGTAATGCAAATGTAACACACTTATTTATATTTTCCAAATGTTAGACGAAAAAAATGCCAAAAAATTTACCCCTATTTTCAAATGACAAATATTCCCCATTGAAACAGATTGGAATCGACCAAAGTCTATTAAAACAAGTCTTCCAGCCCGCGTTTGTTCATGACGCCGAATACTTGTTGCCGGGCAACGGGGTCACCACTCCTTTAAATTCGAGATTGATGAGTATGCCCAGCAATTGCGACATCGGCACCTTCAGCGTGGCATATATCTTGTTGACGTGCACGGCGTCATCACCGCAGCCTTTGATGAAATCGAGCACCATCTGCTCCTCCTGCGACAATTCGGGAAACAGTTCGCATTGGGTGCCACTCTTCGGCTGCTGGTTGGCAGTTTCCCATTGCATGGCTTTCATGAGGTCTTCTCCCGAAGTTATCAGCGATGCCACATTGCGGCCTATCAGGCGGTTGCAGCCAGCCGAATAGGCATCAGTTGACCTGCCGGGCAAGGCAAACACGTCGCGGTTGTAGCTCGAAGCTATGTTTGCCGTCACCATTGCGCCACCCTTCTCTGCCGACTCCACCACCACCGTGCAATCGGCAAGCGCGGCAACGATGCGGTTGCGGGCAAGGAAGTTTGCCCGGCTTATGTAGTCGTGCGATGTGTAGTCCGACAGCAATGCGCCACCATGCTTCACCATGTCGTTGGCTGTGCTGCGGTGCATCGCCGGATAGATGGTGTTCAGCCCATGCGCAAGCACTGCCACCGTCGCCACCCCCTCGCGCAACGCCGCGCGATGTGCCGCAATATCTATGCCGTATGCCAAGCCACTCACAATCAACAGTTCATCTCCAAAGCAAGCAGCAAGCTCGGCTATCAGGTCGCCACAGAAGCGAGTGCCATAGGGTGTTGCATTGCGAGTACCAACGATACTCACCACCTTGCCACGGTTGAGGTCGCAACGCCCCTTGCCATACAAGAGTATCGGCGCATCGGGCGCATTGAGCAGCCGTGCCGGGAAATTGCTGTCGGTGAAGTATGTCACATCGATGCCATTGTCTGTCACAAACTCCACTTCCTCCTCAGCCATCATCAGCAATTTGTGCCTGTAACTGTCATCGGTGATTTTGCTGTGGGTGTGCAACAATCCCTCAAGTTCCCTGCTGCTGGCTGTGAAAAACGACGCCTCGTCGGGGAACACATCAAGCAACTGCTGCGCAAGCTCCACGCCCATCCCCCTCACGGCGGCAAAGGCAATGCGATATTTTAACAATTCGTCAGCCACAGCGTCGTCAATCTGTCAAAAAGTCTTTAAACGCCTCGGCGATAGCCTCGCCGCGCGACAACTTGCCATTTTCGAGGCACACGCAGCTCACCACCGCGCCCACGGCTTGCTTGCCTGTTGCCTTGTTGAAGATGTCTTGGTGGAAAATAAACCTCACGCCCTGCATCTCAATCCACAACTTGCTCACCATCGTGTCGCCGCTGCGCAACGGCACCTTGTAGTCGATTTCCACGCGGTTGAGCACGGGGATTATGCCCCGTTGCTGCATCTGCCCGAACGAGAAACCGGCATACTGGCAAAACGCATGACGCGTGTGTTCAAGATAATGGAGATAGTTGGCATTGTTGACTATGCCCTCGCTATCGATTTCATAATCGCGGACCTCCATCTCAAGCGAAAAAATATAATCGTGCATTTTTCCCTGTTTTTGAGAGCAAAGGTAGCATTTTTTTGCCATTTAACTCAATCATGACTACCTTTGATGCACCAACACACACGTTTGCTTGCAATGAAACATATCGCTATAATACTTTTGGCGCTCACGGCTGCCACTGGCGGCATAAGCGCGTGCACGTCGGCAATCATCTCGGGCAGGGTGACGGGCAACCACCGCCCGCTGCTGTGGAAACACCGCGACACCTCCCGTCAAGACAACAAAGTGGAACGGATTGCCGCCACCGACTCGACATTTGAATATGTGGCACTCTACAACGCCGGCGACACACTGTGCCGCGAAGCATGGATAGGCTACAACTCGCAGGGCTTTGCCGTGATGAACACCGCCGTTTACAACCTGAAAGCCGACACCGTCGCGCTCATCGACCAAGAGGGTTTCGTGATGACCGAGGCTCTGAAGCGATGCCGCACCGTCGATGACTTTGAACAGCTTCTCAACGACCTGCCCAAGCCGCTCGGCGTTGAAGCCAACTTCGGCACCATCGACGCACTCGGCAACGGGGCTTACTTCGAGACGGGAAACTACGGCTACACAAAATATGACCTTGCCGATGCCCCCGATGGCGTGCTCGTCAGGACCAACTATGCCCACAGCGGACGCAAAGGCGAAGGGAAAGGCTACACGCGCGAGACAAATGCATGGCACCAGCTTGCTCCGCACATCGACTCGTGCAATGTGTCGGCGCAGCTGCTCACCGAAACGCTGTCGAGGCGATTCTACAGCAGCAAGCGCAACTGCGACATTTCACTAAGCGGTGACAAGCTGGTTGCCGACCAGGAATTTATTCCACGCTACACGTCAACGGCGACTGTCGTCATCGAGGGTGTCACTGCTGGCGAAAACCCGTTGCTCACTACTATGTGGGTCGGGCTGGGCTATCCGCCATGTTCCGAAATCCATGCCGTGTGGCTCGACGGCAACGGCGTGCCGGCGTCGCTGCGCGGCACAGGCAACAACCACCATTCACCCCAGTGCGACACCGTTGTGGCTCGCAAGCGTGAAGTATTCGGGAAAGACGGAAACGGCAACCGATATGCCGACCTTAGCAAACTCTACAACAACGCCGGAACAGGATATTGCCAAAAACTTGCCAAGCGCAACAGCGAAGCATACGAGCAGGGATATCGACGAATCAGCGAAAAACGCAAGCACTATCATGGAAACTCAACGCTTTGAATCAGCCCCATTCAACATCTCGGGCGGCAAATTCAGCAAGATTTTGATTATGTGGCACCTGCGCAAGTGGTGGTGGACTTACGCCCTCCCTGTCGCACTATGCCTCGGCTTGGCATTGGGCGACGTCAGGTTTTTACTCGTGGCATTGATGATGATTTTCATCATGACGCCAATGGCAATATTCTTCGTTTATGCCAACTATGGCTTGGACAAGGTGAACCGCTACAACGTAATGCTGAAAACCCTCGCCGCCGACCCGGCTGGCATCACGCTGACAATCGACCCTGAATATGGGCTAAAGAATCCCGTGGTGACTATTCCATGGCACGACATTAGCAGCAGGCAAGTAAAGTCAAAGTGCCTGCTGCTCAACCTGCAGGGAGTACGCCACCGCTTCATTGCCATCCCCTTCACCGCTTTTGCCAACAAAGAGAGCCTACAGTCGCTGATAACAATTCTCGACCAGCACACCCCTCCCATCTGACACAACAAAAGGTAGCACCCAATCGCCACACGCCACCTTCCTCGCACATTGAACGCACGAGCAAGTGAATTGTGCCACATAACACAATTCCTCATTCCTAATTTTATTGCGATTCCTCATTCCTAATTGATTGTAAGTCACCTTACACGCAAAAGTGGGCGGCGGAGCCGTCCAACCATGCCTTAACCGATGGTGACGCAGCCCAACGAAGTGGGCAAGGAACCGTCGGATAGTAACCTCCACCCACACTTAACACAAGGGCTTCGGAGAAGTCCAACAGAGCTACTTCGCAATAAAAATTTGTTTAGCAAAAACAATCCCACTCTTCTTAGGAGATACATTTTATATTGCAAATATACACATATATATTGTAATATCAGCGATTTGTCTCTCTGCTACGAAATACTAAAAAAGCGATTTTTCGCAATACTTTATGCGAAAATATTTAGCATAACCCTTCACACTCTGTCAACAACTTATTGATTCTCAGCATACAATAGCACACAATCCGTCTCCTAAGAAGAGAGGGAATGGCACGTATATACGACAACATAGACATAAAGTTTACAGACGGACTTCGTGGCATCATAGAAAATGCCGGGGTGAAGCGCGTCGATTTTTGCGTGGGCTATTTCAACCTACGCGGCTGGAATCTGATAGTGGAACAGATTGACAAGTTGCCCGGCGACAATGTATATGAGGACGACAAACGCAAGATGAGGTATTGCCGCCTGCTGATTGGAATGCACCGCCCCGACGAGGACTTGATTCGCTCGCTTTATTCGCGTCACGAATCGCTGCCCGATGCCGAATACGTGCAACGTTGCAAGTGGCAAATTGCACAGGATTTCAGGAACCAGCTCCGGCTGGGTTTGCCCACAAATGCCGACGAGCAGACTTTGCGCCACCTGTCGGTGCAGTTGAAAGAAGAAAAAGTGTGCGTAAAACTATATCTTAAAGAACCGCTGCACGCCAAGCTCTACCTCGCCCACCGCCCCGACGACAACTTCAACAAGATTCAAGCCATCATGGGCAGCAGCAACCTGACGTATGCCGGGCTGACCCGCCAGGGCGAACTGAACGCAGAGTTTGCCGACAGCGACAGCGCGGAGAAACTGGCACGATGGTTCGACGACCGCTGGAACGAACGGTTCTGCCTCGACATCTCCAAAGAACTGGCGCAGATAATCGACGAGAGCTGGGCTGGCGACAAGACTATTCCGCCATACTACATCTATCTGAAAGTGGCTTACTACCTGAGCCAGGAAGCCCGCAACGGCATCAAGGAGTTCACGCTGCCGCCTGAGTTCAGGCACGACCTGTTCGACTTCCAACAGATTGCCGTGAAGATAGCGGCAAAAAACCTGAACAACGACAAGCGAGGCGGGGCAATGATTGGCGACGTGGTGGGCTTGGGCAAGACCATCACTGCCTGCGCCATCGCCAAACTGTATGAAATGGCTTTTGCCAGCAGCACTCTCATCATCTGCCTGGCAAACTTGCAGGAGATGTGGAGGAAATACATCAGGAAATATGACTTGAAAGCCGAGGTGCAATCCATGGCAAAACCCATCGACGTGGAATCGGCACGCTATTACCGCCTGGTAATCGTGGACGAGAGCCACAACCTGCGCAACTCGGCTGGCATACGCTACCGCAACATTCGCAGCCTCATCGAGCGTCAGAGTTGCAAGGTGCTGCTGCTCACTGCCACGCCCTACAACAAGGACTTCTCCGACTTGAGCAGCCAGCTGCGCCTGTTCATCGGCGAAGACCAGGACTTGGGCATCCGCCCTGAGGAATACATACGTTCCATCGGGGGCGAAAGGGAGTTCAAGCGGAAGCACGGCGACATCCACCCACGCTCCATTCGCGCTTTCGAGAAAAGCGGCAAACCCGACGACTGGAACGAGCTGATGAAGCTGTTCCTCATTCGCCGCACTCGCACGTTCATCAAGGAGAACTATGCCAAAACGGATGAAGCCACGGGGCGGAAATACCTGCTCTTCCCCGACGGCAAACGGTCGTATTTCCCCGACAGGATTCCCCGTGCCGTGAAGTTTGCCACCACCGTCGGCGACCAATACAGCCGCCTGTATTCGCCTGAAATGATAAGCCTGATGGAAGAGTTGAAACTGCCACGCTACGGGCTGATTCACTTTTATGACGAGAACAAGGCTGCCGACATACAGCCACATGAAAGGCAGGTAATCGAGAACCTCTCGCGTGCCGGACAGCGCATGATGGGCTTCTGCCAAAGCACTTTCTTCAAACGCATCGACAGCAGCGGCTTCGCTTTCCTGCTGACGCTCTACCGCCACATACTGCGCAACGCCGTTTTCATTTATGCCATCGACAACAAGCTGCCGCTGCCCATCGGCGACGAAAGCTCGCTCCCCGACGACTACGTGGACGATGAAGACGAAAACACATCGGTATTCGGCAATATCGATGACGAACCGGCAACCAACGGGAATATGCAAATTTCTTTCCACACCGACTTCGACTATTACATGGAAAAAGCCAAGGAATGCTATTCCATCATCGAGGCTCGCAATGCCTGCTCGTGGATTTCGCCCAAATACTTCAAGCGCACCCTGAAGCAGCAGCTCCGCCACGACTGCGACTTATTGCTGAAAATGATTGCGCTTTGCGGTGCATGGCAGCCCGATGCCGACCCCAAGCTGAACGAGTTGGCTGACTTGCTTGAGAAGAAGCACGGGGCTGACAAGGTTATCGTATTCACGCAGTTTTCCGACACGGCACGCTACGTTTACCACCAGCTGAAAAGGCGCGGAATGCCGCAAGTGGCTTGCGTGACTGGAGGCAGCAACAACCCGACCGAAATCGTGGAACATTTCTCCCCCAAGAGCAACGACAAAGAGTATCCCGATGCCGAGCAACACCGTGTGCTGATAGCCAC
Organism: uncultured Bacteroidales bacterium; assembly: GCA_949285735.1. Lineage (GTDB taxonomy): Bacteria > Bacteroidota > Bacteroidia > Bacteroidales > Muribaculaceae > Avimuribaculum. The sequence continues at coordinate 45,120 of CASEAQ010000009.1, read as the reverse complement.
CGACGTGCTCAGCGAGGGGCAAAACTTGCAGGACGCTCATGTCATCATCAATTTCGACCTGCCGTGGGCTATCATCCGCCTTATCCAGCGTGCAGGGCGCGTTGACCGCATCGGTCAGGAGGCAAACGAGATTTTTTGCTATTCCTTCTTCCCTGCCGACGGAGTGGAAGAAATCATCCAGCTGCGGTCGCGCCTGAACGCCCGCATCAACGAGAATGCCCGCATCGTGGGAAGCGACGAGATGTTCTTCGAGGGCAACGAACAGAACCTGCGCGACATGTTCAACGAAAAGAGCGGCTCGCTCGACGACGAGGACGACAACGACGTTGACTTGTCGTCGCTGGCATACCAGATATGGAAAAATGCAACAGATGCCGACCCGAAGCTGAAACAGACAATCCCGGCATTGAGCGACATCGTGTATTCAACAAAGATGGCTGAAGGCGGACAGCCGGGCGGCGTAATCACCTATGCCAAGACCTACAACGACTTCGACGTGCTGACATGGCTCGACGCTGAGGGCAACGTGGTGAGCCAGTCGCAAAAACGCATCTTGAACGCCCTGGCTTGCGATGCCGACACACCTGCCGCAGCTCCGCAAGCCAACCACCACGAACTGGTGGCACAGGCTGCCGAATCGCTCGGCAACGAAATGACCTCGATTGGCGGCATATTCGGCAACCGCTTCAGCGTCCGCCACCGCATCAGCACGCTGCTGGAAAACTACTACAACAATCCACCCACCCTGTTCTTCTCGCAGGAAAACAAGGAGATGCTGAAGCTGGCAATCGACGACGTGTATAACTACCCCTTGCTCGAAAGTGCCAAAACCACGTTGGGGCGAATGCTGCGCACCAACACCAGCGACGAGATAGTGGAATATGTGCTTGAGATGCGCAAGAACATGACCCTGTGCCGCATCGACAAGGACCGATACAGCCACAAGGAGCCAACCGTCATCTGCTCGATGGGGCTCAGGCATGAACCATAACGCACTTTTGAATCATGAAACGAAATACATTCAACCTGTACATCAAGGACGCCGACTTCCGCGGGCTATTCATCACCGAAATGGGCTGGAACCGCTTTCACGGAGCAGCCGAACTCGCGCCGATAGCCATCGACGGCAAGGAATATAGCATTGTCACCGTGGCAGAGCGCAACGGCTTCCAGATATTGACGTGCGCCGTCGATAAAATACCCGCCAACACCCTTTGCAAGCGCATCGACGGCAAGCTGCGGCGCAACGCCAACGACTACATTTGCATCTTCTACATTCCCGGCACCGAACACCAGCAATGGATTGCCCCGGTAAAGACCGTGGAGAAGCGCGACATCGTGACCATCGAATATGAGAACGCCGCCAAGGCCGATTTCCTGTTCTCCAAGATTCCCGACCTGTCGTTCGACATCGATGAGCAGACCACCATCGTTGACGTGAAGGAGCGCGTGCAAGGGGCGTTTGCCGTTAACTCCGAGAAAATCACCAAGGACTTCTACGCAGGTTTCCGCAAGGAACACAAGGCGTTTGCTGGCTTCATAAGCGGCATCGACGACCATATACCTGCCACCGACAACCGCAACAAGCAATGGTACACGTCGGTCATGCTCAACCGCCTCATGTTCTGCTACTTCATTCAAAAGAAGGGCTTCCTCGACGGCAACTTCGACTACCTGCGGGAAAAGCTGGTGTGGGTGCAGCGTGAGCGTGGCGAAAACCACTTCTTCAAGACATTCTACCGCGGCTTCCTTTCCGAGCTGTTCCAAGGGGGGCTCAACTCGCCACGCCACAGCGACGAGTTCGAGAACGTGTATGGGCGCATTCCTTACCTCAACGGCGGAATGTTCGACAAGCACCAGTTGGAGCTTGAATACACCGACATCGACATCGCCGACGATGCTTTTGCGCGCCTGTTCGGCTTCTTCGACACTTGGCGGTGGCACCTCGACACGCGCATCACGGCAAGCGGCAAGGACATCAACCCCGACGTGCTTGGCTATATCTTCGAGCAGTACATCAACGACCGCGCGCAGATGGGGGCTTACTACACCAAGGAAGACATCACCGAATATATCGGCAAGAACTGCATACTGCCGTTCCTAATGGACAAAGTGGCAGAGACTTCGCCCGAAGCGTTACGTGCCGACGGCTATGTGTGGCACACGCTGCGGCAGAGCGGCGACCGCTACGTCTATGACGCTGTAAAGAAGGGCTACACGACCGACTGGCGCAGCCGCATTCCCGACGGTATCGCCGTGGGGCTCGACACCACAGCTCCCGACCTGTTAGCACGCCGCAAGGAGTGGAACACGCGGACGCCTGAGGCTTTCGCGCTGCCCACGGAGATATGGCGCGAGACGGTGGAACGGCTCAACCGTTGCGACACGCTGCTCAAGAAAATCGGCAGCGGCGAAATCACGCACATCAACGACTTCATCACCTACAACCTCGACATACGCTCGTTTGTCTATGACTTGCTGCACGATGCCGACGACCGCCTGTTTGTTCTCCACTTCTACAAGGCGTTGCAGCGTGTCACCATCCTTGACCCTACCTGTGGCTCGGGGGCTTTCCTTTTCGCCGCCATGAACATTCTTGAGCCGCTCTACGAGGTGTGCATCGAGCGAATGCAGGAGTTCAATGCCGAGAATCCCAACTGGTTCAAGCCCGAATTGGACGAAATCGCCCATCGCTACCGCAGCAACATTCAATACTTCATTTATAAGAGCATCATTCTGCGCAACCTTTATGGCGTTGACATAATGGCAGAGGCTACCGAGATTGCCAAGCTGCGCCTGTTCTTGAAGATGATGGCAGTGGTGGAGGTGGACTTCCGTGCCGACAACATGGGGCTCGACCCGCTGCCCGACATCGACTTCAACATTCGTTGCGGTAACACGTTGGTTGGATATGCCACCGATGAGGAATTGAACCGCGACCTCACATGGGGCGACATGTTTGCCAACCAGGAGTTTCGCGAAAAAGTGGAAACCGAAATGCAACTCGTCGCCACGGCATACGAGACCTTCAAGGCTGTGCAATTCACGCAAAGCGAAGAGATGGCGACATTCAAGCAGGCAAAGCGTGGATTGAATGAACGCCTCGCCAAACTCAACGAATTGCTCAACCGCCGTATGCACGCCACCACTAATTTGCCATACGATGAATGGCTGCGAACGCACCAACCATTCCACTGGCTCGCCGAGTTCTACCAAATAATCCACGACAATGGAGGTTTTGATGTGATTATTGGTAATCCGCCGTATGTGGAATACAATAAGAAAGATAAGAAAACTGGCAAAGCTATATCAGATTTGTACAAGATAAATGATTATAAAACTGAAAGTTGCGGAAATCTGCATGCTTATATTGCGGAAAGATGTTTTGTTCTAACGAGAAAGTCAAGTTTTATCGGCCTTATTGTGCCTTTACCCTCAATGAATACAAGTAGAATGGAAAGCTTACAAAAAATTATTAAGCCATATCATACCCATGATACTTGGATTTCGTGTTATGATGAAAGGCCAAGTGGGCTATTCAATGGAGTAGATCAACGCTTAATAATTGAAATTATATGTAGGAATGGATGTGGCGAACTTTTTACAACAAAAATCAATCGCTGGCTCTCAGAATGGAGACATCTGTTATTCCTTTCTTTAAAATACACACGTCAAGCAGAAGACATTAAGTCACTCACAATATCGATATTAAAAATATCTAATGAAATAGAGATGCCTATATTGCAAAAATTTTATAGCAATAAACCAATATCAATAGAAAAAAGTAAACAAGGGAATAATGTTTATTATCGTTCCGCAGGAGGAAGATATTGGAAAGTTTTTCTAAATGTACCTTTTGGAACTGATAATAGGAGCGAAAAAAAGGCCTCTTTTGAGAAATTCAACTCTTATGTTATTGTTTCAATGTTGAGCAGTGATGTATTTTGGTGGTACTATTCATGCCATTTTGACATGTTTAATCTTGGTGATTATCAGGTATTTGGATTCAGATTTTCTGATTGTGTGAATACTATTTCCAATGAATTAACTATTTTAGGTAAAAAGTATATTGCCTCATTGGATGAATTTTCAACAGAAAAGATTGTAAATACAAATCATGGAAATGTATTGCAAAAGCAATATTATGTACGCAAATCCAAACCTATCATTGACGAAATCGATAAAGTTCTTGCAAAACATTACGGCTTCACCGACGAGGAACTTGACTTCATTATCAATTATGACATCAAATATCGCATGGGCGATGAACTGATCGAAGATTAAACCATTGATGCACAACAAAATTCCATATACATCTATATCGCCAATAAGCAGGGCGGCGGAGCCGTCCAACTATGTCTTAACCGATGGTGACGCAGCCCCACGCAGTGGGCAAGGAACCGTCGGACAGCGATCTCCACCCTGCCCAGGGCTTCGGAGAAGTCCAACGGAGCTCAATTGTGCGAAATAACAACGCCCTTCATATCCACAGTTCGGCATCACCAAAGCGGCACGTTGGACCTCTTCGAGGCCCTGCTGTGTGGGTGGTTCTGTTCCGAGGGTTACTTACGTCACCCTCGGTTAAGGCATAGTTGGACGGCTCCGCCGCCCCCCCATACCCCATCATTCACTTTAGATGAAAGTGCCATGGCTCTTGCTTAAAAAATAGAAAATTGCACATTGTTGCGGCAAAGGAGGTACACAACCTCCCACTGCCTGCAACAATGTGCAATTTCATCTTGCGCCATAGCTGCCACTGCGCCATGGCTTATCGAGATGGTTAGAGCAACTCCTTCACGCGGGCTTCGATTTCAGCCTTTGGCTGCGCGCCCACCATGCGGTCGCCCACCAACTTGCCATCTTTGAAGAAAAGCAACGTGGGAATGTTGCGTATTCCAAACTCGGTGGCAAGGTCGTTGCCATCTTCAACGTTATACTTCCCGATGAGGACACGCCCCTCATATTCGGCTGCGAGTTCATCGATGATGGGAGCAATACGTTTGCAGGGCATACACCATGTTGCCCAAAAGTCGATTACGACTGGCTTGCCCGATTGTATTTCCTGGGCTGCATTGTCGTCGGTAAAAACAAATGCCATAATTTTTAAGTGTTGAATTGTGTGTGATATATTAATTGATTGTAAATTTAATTTCTTCGGAATTAAGCGTATCGACAAGTCGGCGCGTGATGGGTATCTTGAAGCGCGACAGCAGTTGCACGTTGCGGTGGTTATGCTCGTCGCAAATCACAAAATACAGGTCGCCGCGGTTTTCGGTCGATTGCGTCATGAACGACTTGAATGTTCCCACCAAAGAATTGTTGATGACCGTCTCGGGAAGCTGCACGGTGATGCTCCTCAGCAACTTGCCTTTCACATTTTCGAGCAGCTCGATCGACGATATGTTGAAATCGACACGCCCGTTGAACTTGTTCTTCTGGTAGGCTCCCCTCACCATGATTGGTGTGCCCACTACGCCATACTTGCCGAAATTGATGAAATTGTTGCCAAACAGGAAAAACTCGGCAGTGCCCGAATAATCCTCAATTTTCAATATGCCGTAGTTGGTGCCGCGCTTCGAGGGCTTCACGTCATATCCAACGACGATGCCGCCAAACGAAAGCTCCTTGTCGAGAAGGTCGGACTTCTCTTTCAAATCCTTGATGCGGGTGTTGCAACCATATTCTATCTCGATATAGAACGGGTCGAGGGGGTGTGCCGAGAGGTACATTCCCACCAGCTCGCGCTCCTTCTCAAGCCTCGTTATGTTGGGCCACTTCGCGGCTTTCGGTATCATCGGGCGCGAAGTCTCTATTATCTCGTCGCCGCCGAAGAGCGAAGTCACTTGCGACTGCTTGTCGGCTTGATACTTCTGCCCATAGCGCATAATCACTTCCGAGAAAGTCTCGTCCTTGGCATTCTTCTCAAAGAAGTCCTCTCGCGAAATGTCGTCGAAGCAGTCGAATGCTCCCGACAGTGCCAAGGCTTCGAGTGTCTTGCGGTTGCAGCTCGACAGGTTGACGCGCTCCACGAAGTCGAAAATCGACTTGTAGGGCCCGTTGGCTTTGCGCTCGTCGATTATCGCGTTCACGGCGTTGATGCCCACACTCTTTATGCCAGCCAAGCCGAAGCGTATGTTGCCCTTCTTGTTTGCGCTGAACGAAACGTAACTTTCATTTATGTCGGGACCTTTCACTTCGATATGCATCGACTTGCACTCGTCCATGAACTTGGTGAGCTTGTCGATGTCGCTCAGGTTGCGACTCAACACGGCTGCCATGTACTCCGACGGGTAATTGGCTTTCAAGTATGCCGTCTGGAATGCCACCCAGCTGTAGCACGTGGCGTGGCTCTTGTTGAAGGCGTATGAAGCAAACTTCTCCCAGTCGTGCCATATCTTCTCAAGAACGTCCTTGTCGTACCCGCGTTCTGCACCGCCGTTTATGAACTTGGGCTTCAACGCTGTCAGCTTGTCGATTTGCTTCTTACCCATCGCCTTGCGCAGCACGTCGGACTCGCCTCGCGTGAACCCAGCCAACAGGCGCGACAGCAACATCACCTGCTCCTGATACACAGTGATGCCATACGTGTCCTTCAAGTATTTTTCCATCACCGGTATGTCATACACGATGGGCTGCTCCCCTTTCTTGCGCCTGATGAAGTCGGGGATATATTCCATTGGTCCCGGGCGGTAGAGCGCGTTCATGGCAATCAAGTCCTCGAACGTGCTTGGCTGCAACTCGATGAGGTATTTTTGCATACCAGCCGATTCAAACTGGAACGTTCCCGTAGTACGCCCCTCGCAATATAGCTTGTAAGTCTTAGGGTCATCGATGTCGATGGTGTCGATGTCGATGTCAATGCCTCGCGTCTCCTTGATGTTGGCGATGGCTTCTTTTATAATCGACAACGTCTTCAGTCCGAGGAAGTCCATCTTGATCAACCCCGTCGATTCAATCACGCTGCCCTCATATTGCGTCACGAGCATCTTGTTGCCGTCCTTGTCGGGAGCAGTGCTCACCGGCACCCAGTCGGTGATGTCGTCGCGCCCGATAATCACGCCACAGGCGTGTACGCCCGTGTTGCGCACGTTTCCTTCGAGCGCCTCGGCATACTTTATCGTTTCGACAACCACCGAATTAGGACTGTTCAGCTCGGCTTGAAACTCGGGGAAGCTCTTCAAGCAATTCTTTATGGTGATTTTGTATTTTTTACCTTTGTCGTCCTCGGGCATATCGTTGGGCTTGCTGGGTATGAACTTGGCAAGCCTGTCGCTCTCGGGCAACGGCAACTCCTCGACGCGAGCCACATCTTTTATCGCCATCTTTGCCGCCATAGTGCCATACGTGATGATGTGTGCCACCTTCTCGGCACCATATTTTTCGGTAACGTACTTCAGCACCTTTGCCCTGCCGTCGTCGTCGAAGTCGATATCAATATCGGGCAACGATATACGGTCGGGGTTGAGGAAACGCTCAAACAGCAAGTCATATTTGATTGGGTCGATTTGCGTTATCCCGAGGCAATAAGCCACAGCCGAACCTGCAGCCGAACCACGTCCGGGCCCCACCGACACGCCCATCTGCCGTGCAGCCTTGATGAAGTCTTGCACGATGAGGAAGTAGCCAGGGAATCCCATGTTCTTTATGGTGTCGAGCTCAAAGTCGATGCGCTCGCGGTGCTCGTCGTCGAGATTTTCGCCCCACAAGCGTTTCGCACCCTCATACACGAGGTGGCGCAAGTAGTCGTTATTGTCGGTAAACCCTTCGGGCAACGGGAAGTTAGGCAAAATCGGGTCGTGGTCGATTGAATAAAACTCGGTCTTGTCGAGCAGTTCAAGAGTGTTGCTCAACGCCTCGGGGCAGTCGCTGAACACTTCGTTCATCTCCTCCTGGGTCTTCATCCACTCCTGCTTCGAGTATAGCATTCGCTTGGGGTCGTTGAGAGCCTTGCCCGTCGATACGCATATCAAGCGGTCGTGTGCCTCGGCATCGGTCTCGTTGACAAAGTGGACATCGTTGGTGCACACGAGCTTTATCCCAAGTTCCTCTGAAAGCTGCTTCAGCACCTCGTTCACCTCCTGCTGCAAGGGGAATGTCTCGTGATTGGCACGTGGCACGGTAGCCTTGTGCCGCTGCAACTCAAGATAATAATCGTCGCCAAACACACCCTTGAACCATTTTGCCACCTCGCGGGCTTCGTCTATCTGCCCGTTGAGAATCAACTTCGGTATCTCACCGCCGAGACAAGCCGAGCACACCATAAGCCCCTCGTGATATTTTTCAAGGTTCTCCTTGTCGGTACGCGGGTGGGAATAGAATCCGTCGGTCCACGCCTTCGACACCAGCTTCACAAGGTTGTGATACCCCTTGAGATTCTTGGCAAGTACCACCAGGTGCCGACCGGTGTCGTGCTTCGACGTGCGGTCATACAGCGTCTTTTCGGCAACATACATCTCGCAACCGAATATAGGTTTGAACAGCCTGCCCTGAGCCTCGGCAATCTTGCCCTTAAGCTCCTCGATTGCCGCGACATCGGCAACCTCGGCACTCTCGGCTGCCGACAGTTGTTTCTTCAGCTCTTTTATCTCCTTGTTGACACCCGAGTTCACCGAATTGCAATAGTTGTAAAACTCCTTTATGCCAAACATATTGCCGTGGTCGGTCAACGCTATGCCTTTCATGCCGTTGGCAATAGCCTTGTCAACAAGCGACTTGATTGATGCCTGACCGTCAAGCACCGAGTATTGTGAATGCACATGAAGATGGACAAACGGTTGCATACTACTATCGTGTTTAAGTGAGTTATGTTTTTCCCAAGAATCTGTTTAAATTTCATTGCCCAACGGTTTGAAGCAAACTTTTTCCCGTCTCTCTTGCAGCCGAACCGTCTCGTTGCTACTGCCTAAATCATCTTGCCAAGCGTCGAAAAATAGCAATCAGGCACGACCGTGAAAAAGATGCTCGAAAACGTGAACACACCTTTTGATTGTTCCAATAATAAAAACGATTCCCTAAAATTTAAACAGGCTCATGATTTTGCCCGTAAAATTACTAAATCCCCCACTACTTGCAAAACAGTTTCGCAGGTAAACTTATTAACAACCCTCGCAGCACGCTCCCCCATTCAGGAATCGAGATGGGGGTTAGCCAGCCTCATAGCCGCAAGGAAAAGACCTCGCCGATGGTCACAGCTGCGTCCTGTATTGGCGGCTTTGGAGGTAGTCGTTGAGAATGATTGTGGCAGCAATGGTATCGACTATATCCTTGTCGCGGCGATCCATTTTTTTCATCCCGCCGTCGATCATCGAGCGATGGGCAATCGACGAGGTGAAACGCTCGTCATACATCTCCACGGGCACACCGGGAATCTCCCGCTTCAACCGCGCAAGAAACGGGTTGAGGTAACGGGTGCTCTCGCTTGGCTGCCCGTTCAACTGCTTTGGCTGCCCGACGACAATCAAGTCAACAGGCTCCTGTGCCATATACTTTTTCAGGAAATCGACAACTTGCGCCGTCGGAACTGTGGCAAGCCCGTTGGCAACAATCTGGAGCACATCGGTAACTGCTATCCCCGTGCGCTTGCGCCCAAAATCTATTGATAAAATACGTCCCATGCCACAAAGATACACCAAGATAAACGCACGGGCAAATAAAATGCCGCAAAGCAGATTCGGCAATATCTACAATACGACAAGCAGGGCGCACTGTCGGTAGTGTACCCTGCTCGAATATCGCATTTCTCACAAGAATCAATACAACGCCTTTGCAAGGTCGGGCAGTCCAGCCTCGCCGGGCAAGCCTGGATAGCTACGCTTCACGGCTTCAACAAAGCTGTCGGCATCGGGATTGGCATCTCTGAGTTTTTTCAACGTTTGCAGATAGCCAATTTTGAACCGCACGGCTTCGACATCGGCTGCGCCACCATGACCGCCGATAAACAGCTTCGCTCCCGACTGCAACGCACGCCGAGCCTCGGCAATTTCGGCATCAATGGCAGCCATCGACGACACCTGCAAATGGTTGACGTGCGCCTTCTGCGGAGCCCAGTGCGTGAAATACACCTTGCCGCCTATCAAGATGCTCGCCCCAGGGAAATCGGTCGCTGCGCCTCGATTGAACCGGAACTCAACCCCGGCATAAGTTTGCTTGCTGCCAAAAGCAACCTCCGACGCCTTGCCAGTTGGCAGCGGGGCGATTGCGTCGCCAAACGCTTTGGCAAACCCAGCCATCATGCCGCCATAAACCTCCCCTTTGGTAAATTCGGGCATACCCTCTGCCATTACCAAATCACTGTCGCCAGTTCCACCAATGTGGTAATCGGCGATGCGCTGCTCCACAGGCTTGCCAAGACGGGCAAGATATGCGTCAAATTCGGCAACATTATCCTTGAAAAGTGGCTGCTCCATCGTCACCACCACACTGTCGCCTTCGATTATATAACTTGCGTCGCCAAGCGCATCGTTAGTGTAATAAACATGCAACTTGAAGTTGTCCATGTCGTAAACCTCAAAGCGACCTTTCTCTTGTGCCGCCACATTCAGCGCAACCATCATGCACGACAATCCTAATAATACCTTTTTCATTATCATACTTTTTTATTTTTAGATATGTAAAATTTTTATAGAACGATATGGGATGTAATTTCAAGGCAGGCTATATCATTTTAATAACCAATCGTAAAACGCTCGCGATGGTGTTGTGGCTTTTCAAGCTCATTTCATATAAACCGTTTTATTAGTTACTAAAAGTTTTTTTGTCTCTTTTACACTGCAAAATTAATCAAGCAATTCGCATTTGCCAAGTAGGCACCTAAACCTCAGGAAGTTACCTACTGGCAACCTTTGCTCATTGTCAACCAATTAACAACAGCATTTTTTTGAAAAAAAAATCATTTGATGATTAAAAGAATATTGATTACCTTTGTATAGTAATTTATATGACAAGCTGATATGAACAGAACAACCATACAAGATACGCTCTTCCCGGGCTGCCCGATAAGGAACGTCCTTGCAAGAATAAGCGACAAATGGTCGATGCTCGTTATTTACACACTCGACAAGTCGAGCAAAGAATCATTAAGGTTCAAAGAATTGCAACGCGAAATTCCCGACATTTCACAAAAAATGCTCACCGTGACACTTCGCACCCTTGAAGAAGACGGCTACATCACACGCACCATATATCCCGAAGTACCGCCACGGGTGGAATATGCCTTGACGCAAAGGGCAAAATCACTCATTCCTCACATCAATGCACTGTTGGAATGGGCATTAAACAACATCAACGACATAATGACCGATCGCAAAGCTGCCACTTTGAAACATTAAAGGGCGTGCTGCAATGCCAAATGCCCCCAAGAAACACCGCCACCATTTCACCTGACAGGCACCAACACTACGCCCCTCACAAGAAACACGTAGTTTTGAAAATATGCATTTCAGAAGCTGTTTTGACTTTTAAAAAATTTTTGTCAAATAACCTAATAATTCTTTGTTGATGCCTTGGACTAAAAATCGGAACAGCATCTGAAAAATTTCTGTTTTTTTTTGGTTGATTGATTTTTTTACTACATTTGCAACAAAATAATAGTTTTGTTTAATAAATTAATTTGCTGTGCCTATAGGAATATCATTACTTAATTAATTATAACCTACATTAGTAATGAATGATCTATTATCTCTTACCGATGATGAGTTGGTGAGATTATATGTTGATGGTAACAATAATGCTTTCGATGCGTTAATCGATAAATATAAAGGGAAGCTGTTTTCTTATGTTTATCACATTGTGAAAGATGCAGAATTGGCTAATGATATTTTCCAAGAAACATTCATAAAAGCCATTGCAACCATCAAAAGTGGACGATACACGGCATACGGGAAATTTGCCGCATGGATAACCCGTATCGCCCACAATCTCATTATTGATTATTATCGGCAAGAAAAAGCCGAAAACTTGCAATCGTGCGACACCGAAGATTACGACTTGCTGAACAACAAGGAGCTGTGTGACGAAACCATCGAAGACGGCATGATACGCAACCAGATTCATGCCGACATCAGGCGACTGATCAAAGCTTTGCCAAAGAGCCAGCAAGACGTGTTGCTATTGCGATACTACAAAGACATGAGCTTCAAGGAAATAGCCGACTTGACCAACGTGAGCATAAACACGGCTCTCGGACGAATGCGCTATGCCATTCTCAACTTGCGCAAAATGGTTGAGGAAAACGGCATCGTGCTGACGATGTAACAACACTCCTCGCCAATAATCTTGTTGCACCCAAAACGGATGCAATGTCGGCAATTTTAGCTAAATTTGCAAGAAATAAAGTATTTGACTTATGAAAACAAGAGAAGAACTAATAGACGAATTGCTCGATTTGGCTTTTGCCGAAGATATTGGCGACGGCGACCACACCACGCTCTGCTGCATCCCTGCCGACGAGATGGGTAAATCACACCTCATCGTGAAGGAAGAAGGAATACTCGCAGGTGTGGAAATTGCCCGCATGGTATTTGAACGATTTGACAAAGACTTGAAGATGACCGTGTTCATCGGCGACGGCGCGCACGTGAAGCCTGGCGACATTGCTTTTGAAGTGGAAGGGCGAGTTCAATCACTGTTGCAAACCGAGCGACTCATGCTCAACATAATGCAACGCATGAGTGGCATCGCGACCGTGACACACAAATATATGGAAGAATTGAAAGGGTTGAAGACAAAAGTCCTCGACACGCGCAAGACTACACCGGGAATGCGACTGCTCGAAAAAGAAGCCGTGAAAATCGGCGGCGGAATGAACCACCGCATAGGGCTGTTCGACATGATTCTACTCAAAGACAACCACGTTGACTTTGCCGGAGGTATTGCCAACGCAATAAACAAGGCTCACGAATATCTGAAAAACAACGGCAAAGACTTGAAGATAGAAATCGAGGTGCGCAACCTCGACGAATTACAGCAAGTGCTCGACATTGGCGGGGTTGACCGCATAATGTTCGACAACTTCACACCAGAGTTGACAAAGAAAGCCGTGGAGATGGTGGGCGGACGCTACGAAACCGAATCATCGGGAGGCATCACTTTCGCCAACCTCCGCCAATATGGCGAATGTGGCGTGGACTACATCTCGGTCGGAGCATTGACCCATTCGGTAAAAGGACTCGATATGAGTTTCAAGGCTTGCTAAGCATATACCGGCTAAAAAACGAAGGAGAACACCAGCAAAGCGTTCTCCTTCGTTTTTTTCTATGTCGCGGCTTCAACTCTATATGTGCAACAGGCGAAAATACATCAACTCTTTTCCACCCAGTCACCATTGGCTTTTATCAAAGATATGAGGTGCGGAATGGCATCCTCCTCGGGAATATTCTTCTCCACACACACTTTCCCCTTGTAGAGGCTTATGCGGCCTACTCCTGCCCCGACATAACCGTAGTCGGCATCAGCCATTTCTCCGGGACCGTTTACAATACACCCCATTATGCCTATCTTCAGGTGCGACAGATGCGAAGTAGCTTCTTTCACACGGCGGACGGTGGTTTGCAAATCATACATGGTGCGACCACAACCGGGACACGATATAAACTCGGTCTTGCTTATGCGCAACCGTGCAGCTTGCAATATGGCAAACTCATAACGCACAATGTCGCTGAAGTTTTTATAGTTGGGCGTTTCCATCCACACACCGTCACGGAAACCATTCAGCAACAACGTACCGAAGTCGGCTCCAGCCTTCACTTGCAGCCACTCGTTGTCGCTGTCGGGATAACGGTTCAACGGGATAGCTGGCGCATCAATGCCACGGTCGATGAGGGCGTGCAGGAATGCCTGCTGGCTGCCAGTGACGTTTATCGATGCCGCATCAACTACAAGCACCACATCGTTCCTGCCTCGCAGGAAATCGAGCTTGCCGGCATCAACATCAATATCGGCGTTCACGCGCAACCACTTCATTTGGCTGTCGCACTCGACAAGGCTGTCAATCTCGTCGATGCTAAACAATGGCGAAACGTTGTCGCCACCGTTGTATTTGCACCAAGGCACTATGTAGCGGCCCTGCGCCGTCGGCACTTTCCCGTCGGCAATATAATAAAAGTCGGGGCGTGGCTTGCCATATACGTTGCCCGGCAGGCACGATGCAACAACCACTGGCACCTTGTTGCCGCCAACCACATCGCCCACTGTCGCCGTGACGCGGCGTTGCGGCCTGATGCGGTCATATCCTCGGCTTACAGTTCCCTTGATAGGCTCATGCCCCTGCCGCATGGTTATATACCGCACGAGTTTCTTCGCCACTGGCACTTCAAGCTCTGGCTCTTCGCTCAGCGACACCCTTATGGTGTCGCCTATCCCCTCGGCAAGCAGCGCGCCAATTCCCACTGCCGACTTTATGCGCCCGTCTTCGCCATCGCCAGCCTCGGTCACACCCAAGTGCAACGGATAGTGCATATCTTCCTTGTCCATCGCCTCGACCATCAGGCGCACAGCCTCAACCATCAGCACAGTGTTGGACGCCTTCATCGAAATCACTACATCGTGGAAATTCTCGGCTTCAAACACCCTCAGAAACTCCATCACGCTTTCTACCATCCCCTCGGGCGTGTCGCCATAGCGGCTCATGATACGGTCGCTAAGCGAGCCGTGGTTCACTCCGAGCCTCACAGCCGTGCGATGCTCCTTGCACAATTCGATGAAAGGGGTCAAGGCATCGTGTATGCGCTGTAACTCACGAGAATACTCCTCTTCGGTATAGGTCAAAGTTTTAAACGTGCGGGCGGCATCGACAAAGTTGCCCGGGTTTATACGCACTTTGTCAACCACTTTGGCTGCGGCGTATGCAGCCGACGGATTGAAATGAATATCGGCAATCAACGGCACCGAATATCCCTCGCTGCGCAACACTTTGCGTATTTCTCCAATATTGTTGGCTTCGCGCACACCTTGAGCCGTAAGCCTCACATAGTCGGCACCGGCATCACAAATGCGCCGGCATTGCGCCACACTGCCCATTGTGTCCATTGTCGAGGTTGACGTCATCGATTGCACCCTTATGGGGAACTCCGACCCGAGCGGAGTGTTCCCTACATCGACACGTGATGTTTTGCGGCGAACGTAATTCATATCAACAAAGTTATTTTTTTGTTTTAATCCTTATCCAAGATTCAACAACCGGGTCGTTAAACCCTTCATAATTAAGCCATCGGTCTGGAGCAACCACTATTTTCCCTTTATTGGGATTGAGCCAAGCACCCCACCACGAAAACGAAGAATTGGCTATGACGTTATGCCTGCAATGGCTCATCAGTTGCATATCGCGAAAGCTCTCGGTTCCACTGTTCCAGTCAACATATTCCACATCACAGCCCAAGAACTCAGCCGACAGATTACTGCGACACCACTCTATGTCATCAGAAAAGATGCAGAACAAAATTCTTCCTTTCGTTCCCACCGATTGCCTCATATAAGCAATTGCCCGTCTATAATAATCGAGCGTGCAAATTCCGTTAAACAAGTCCAATGAAAGGAAATCCCCTCGGCGGACGTGGAGCGAAATGCTCTCTGACTTCTCCATGCGTTCAATCAAGGCTCGGTTTCTCTCATTGGCTTCAGGAAAAACAAATGCTTTCCGCACCTCATCAGCAGCATGGGCAAAATATTCTTCATGTTGCCAAAAACCGTCGAAATAACGATTTCCTTTCTCAACGAGTACCGTAGTGTCAATCGGAAACCCGTCGGCTTCCTTGCACACGGTACTCCTCGTGGGCAATCGCTTGACAAGGCGATTGATGCGATAACTTATATATGGATTTGTCACCCTTATCAATTCAAGAAACGACGCACGGGCATACTGCAAACCAAATATACGCTCAAGCTCAAAGCCGTTGTGTGCCTTATAATATTTGAAGTGATTCAAGTCGAGCAATATGCGCTCAGAGGGAAACTTCTTTTTCAACCCCAACGCCAGCGCATACTGGAACATCTGGTTTCCAAGCCCACCTATCACTTTCACTATTTTCATAGGCACACGGCTTCGCGTCGGAACTTAATTAGTCTTAAACTTGAATTGCACCTTGTGCAACTCCTCGTTGGCTGCAACGATTTTGCCGGCAAGTCCTTTTTTATAAGCATGGAACTTTGCCGAGAGAGCCTCGTCGCCAAGTGCGAGTATCTGCGTTGCAAGTATGGCGGCATTCAACGCCCCGTTTATCCCCACGGTTGCCACAGGTATGCCCGGAGGCATTTGCACGATTGCAAGCAGGGCGTCCATCCCTTCGAGCGACGACTTGATGGGCACACCAATCACCGGAACGGTAGTCATAGCGGCTATAACGCCAGGCAAGTGGGCTGCCATGCCGGCAGCGGCGATTATGACACGTATTCCGCGCCCCTCGGCTTCGGTGGCAAAACGTGCCACTTCCTCGGGAGTGCGGTGGGCCGAAAGAGCGTTCATCTCAAACGGTATCTCCATTTCATCAAGCAACTTTGCAGCTTTTTCCATCACGGGCAGGTCAGACGTGCTGCCCATTATAATACTTACTATTGGATTCATTTTTTATATTTAAAGTAAGACTTAATAATCTCATGAGAATAACATGCTCGTAAGGTAAACCACGACAAAGCCGTTGGCAAATCCCATCAACACCTGCATCAGTGTGTGGCGGTTCATGAAAATACGCGACGATCCCAAGCAGCCGGCAAGCAACACGAGCAAGGCTATCACGAGTTTCATGTCGATGACATTGTAACCATCGATGTGTATGCGTATGGCAAACGCCAACAAGCCTCCAATGCCAGCCATGTGCGCACTTATCTTCCACCACAGCGTCACTATGGTCGAAACCAAACAAGCTGCAGCACCGCCTACCATAAACATGACCACCCACTGCGGAGTATGTATGTGGTATAGGTATATAGCCGAACAGATGTAGCACAACACCGTAGCAATATAAGGTAGCCAACGCTCTTCTCGCTTCACAAGCCGTTTGTCTTCTATTATCTTTAAATTGTGCAAGACGGCTATCGCCACCATGGGCATGATGCAAGTGATGCCAAACACCACAAGAAGAACTACAAGCCGCGTGCCATACGGAATGTAACAAAGCACAGTAGCCCACAATGCGAGGAAAATACCTATCGAAGGCATCAGCAACGGGCTCAGCACCGTCGAGAAAATGCGAGCGAAAACATATATTACAGAATCGGCATTAATCTTATTCATTAGTCATTTTTTATATGGTATTCCATTTGTTTGTTTCAAATTTCTTTGCGAAGTCTTGCGACAGGTATCGAAAGCCGTTCGCGGTATTTTGCAACCGTGCGGCGCGCTATTTCATAGCCTTTTTCTTTCAATATCTCACACAGCCGCAGGTCGGAAAGCGGTTTTTTCTTGTCCTCGGCATCGACAACAGCCTTGATAATCGACTGTATCTCGCGCGACGACACCTCTTCGCCCGACTCGTGCTGCAATCCCTCGGTGAAAAAGAATTTCAACGGGAAAACTCCCCATTGCGTCGTCACATACTTATTCATCGTGACACGGGAAATCACCGACACGTCATATCCAGTGTCGTCGGCGATGTCTTTCAATATCATCGGCTTCAATTGCATCTCATCACCAGTCAGGAAAAACTCGCGTTGGCGCAACGTAATGGCACGCATCGTCTTGAAGAGCGTTTCCTGGCGTTGTTGCAACACTTTTATGAAATTTGATGCTTTTTCATATTTGTGCTTTATGTCAGCAGCCTCTTCTTCTTCCCTGCGGCTGGAAGGTTTTTTCGCGCTATATTTGCTATACAGGAGCGAATAACTCTCCGAAACCTGCAAGTCGGGGATATTGTTTAGCAACGTCAGATTGATGGTGTCGCCCTCCACGTCAACATTAAAATCGGGGATGATTTGCTGGCTGCGGCTCTCGTCGGCAATACCTGTCACAGTGTTGCCAGGCTTGGGATTGAGCTGGCGAATCACTTCGACCACTTTCTTCATCTTCTCGCTATCGATGCCAAGGGCTGATATAATCCTGTCGTAATGTTTCTTTGTGAACGATTCGAAATACTTGTCAATCATTTTGTAGGCAAGCATGTGTATCTCATCGCCTTTCTTCCTTTCGAGTTGCAGCAGAAGGCAATCGCGCAAGTCGGTCGCACCCACCCCCGCAGGGTCGAGGTCCCTCACCACCTGCAACACATCGTTAACTTCACGCTCGTCGATGTCGTTTCCGGTTTGGAACACGATGTCGTCGGTTATCGCACTCACTTTGCGCTGCAAATACCCATTGTCATCAATATTGCCAATGATGTATTCGGCTATCAAGCGTTGGCGGTCGGTCAAATCCCGCTCTCCTATCTGCCCCATCAGGTAATCGACAAGCGACCCCTCGGCAATGACTACGGCATTGGGAGTCTCGTCGTCGGCACTGCGATTCGAAACATTAGTCCGGTAATACGGAATATCGTCATCGTCCTTGTAATCGGCTGCTTGCATTTGCTCCGGGGTCTCATTAAACACCTCCCCGTCTTCGTCCTTGTCGAGCTGCTCGACTTGAGGGTCTTCCGAAACCTCCAAAGCTGGATTGTCGTCCATCTCGCGGCGCACTTCTTCTTCAATCTCGCCACGGTTCATTTGGAGCAACGGAACAAGAAGCAATTGCAACGGCGACAACCGCTGCGTCAATTTTTGCTCCTGTGTCAAAGTTTGTTTTCCTGCCATCGGCAATCCTCTCCTTTTATGGACAAAGATAGTGCAAGACGAGCGTAAAACAAAACAAACTTCCTTATTTTTTCAAGCATTCAGCCCCGTCGAAAGATAGTTTCACACTCTCGTTAAAAGCGAAAAAAACGTCGCCACTCCACGAAAAAATCAGATTACGCTACTTCCAAACTTTTGTTCAAACCTGCACACGAGATTGCGATATTCATCGGGCAAATAACCCACCCCCTTTTCATACGTGTCACGGGGTATGCCATATAACGCCTCGGCTATGCCGCCCGTGATGCAACCGATGGTGTCGGAATCTCCTCCGATTGATATGGCGTTGCGAATGGCGTCCTCAAAATCGACTGCGTCCAACGCACAAATAATGGCTTGCGGCACACTGCCCTGACACGTCGCGCCGTTGCCCACGCCATCAAGCCCTTGCCATGAGTAGCGTGGACGTATTTCGTCAACTGTCATCGTCAAATCATAGCCAAAATCTCGTGTTACGGCTTCGCGTATTTCAGCCTTGGCAGCACCATTCCTCGCCATATAGATGCACATAGCCGTCGCCTGCGCACCTTTGATGCCCTCGGGGTGATTGTGGGTACACTCAGCCGACCTCTGCGCCATTTCCAGTGTTTTTTCCTTGGACTGGAATGCCCACCCCACTGGCGACACCCTCATCGCGCTGCCATTGCCGCAACTGTTATACGGATTGACAAAGCCTCTCGATGCGCGGTGAATCCACTGCACAAACATACCTCCATAGCCTCCCATCGGGTAGGGATTTTCTGACGCATATTTTAAATAATAGTCAGCAACATTGCCACCCTCCAGCAACCATTCGGCTGTGGCAAGCGTCAATATGCTATCGTCGGTAAAATCCAAGTTCTCTTGGAACAATTGGAATTCTTTCGTCTTGATATTGCAAAATTCATAAATGCTACCGACAATATCTCCTATTATGCTACCAACCATAATGTACCTGTCTTTTTTAAAGATTTGCTATTTCTTCCTCGCCAAGCCCCGTAGCTTTTGCTATTACGCCAGCCGGCAAGCCCATTTGCTTCATATTCGAAGCTATCTGGCGTTTTTCAATATCCATACCCTCCTTGCGACCTTCTTCACGACCTTCCTTTCGGCCTTCTTCTCGACCTTCCCTGCGCCCTTCTTCTCTGCCCTCGGTACGCTCGTAGTCCATCACCGCAAGGTGTGTGCGATAGGCATTTATGCTTGCGTCATACTTCATGCGCTCTTCCATTGTCATCGAAGCGATATCCACAATCTGCTCCAATTTCTCGAACACAGCTTTTCGGGCTTTGAAAGGCAATCGGTTTAGTGTTTCCATATTCTTCAATACATAAATCCAACGTTCAAAATCATTCTCACATTCGTCTTCTTCTTTCAAAAACGATGGCAACTCTATGAAAATCATGCGCAACTTGTCGGAATACATCTTGCCAGTCTGTCTGACAATCATATCGACATCGGTGCGAATCCTGTACCCGTCAAGGTCGAGATGAAAATTCATCAAAAACACTCCATACACGGCTTTCACGTCAAATCTCCACTCGGCACCCTTGTCGCCCTGCCGCGAAATTGCCTGCGAAAGGTAATACAGTGCCCTGTCGCGGAAGTTTGTCTGCTTGCGGTTCTGCATCTCTACTATAAACCGTTCGCCATCTTCGTTGATGCAATATATGTCGTATATCACACCACGATCACTATCAAACTCGGGCAACAATTCCTTGTCAAGAAAGCGTATGTCCATGATATGCTTCTCCCCGACAAGCAAGCTGTTGAGGAAATCGATTATCAAATCCTTGTTAATTTCCTGCCCAAAGATTCGCTTGAAGCCTACATCGGTAAATGGATTGATGAATTTTGCCATGACTGTGCCATTGTTTTCCACAAAAATAGCATACAACTATCAGAAAAACAACTCCTCCAGCCATTTTTATTTGCCGTCTTGAGGCAATGCCGACTGTATCTTGTCGTAGCTTTCGGTCAACACTTTGTCGAGGTCGTGCCCTTCGGCAGAAGGCATTATCGGTTCGTGGATAGTAAGCACAATTTTGCCAGGGGTTATGTTATAGGTCGTTCGCGGCAACACCTTGAATGAGCCGTCAATCGTAATAGGCACCACCGGAAGGTTGAAATCCAAAGCCAACTTGAACGCCCCACGCTTGAAAGCCCTCATCTTGCCATCCCAGCTGCGAGCCCCTTCGGGGAACACAACGAGCGACATTCCGTTTTTCAGCTTCTCCTTTGCCTCGTTCATCGTTGTTCTTATTGCCGAGTTTGAAGTGCGGTCAACCATTATGTGCCCGCAACTCTTGCAGGCAAGCCCAACAAAAGGCACTTTCTCAAGGCTTTTCTTCATCATCCATCTGAAGTTGTGCCCAAGATAACCATATATCGAAAATATGTCATAAGCCCCCTGATGGTTAGCGACAAACACGTATGACGTGCGCTTGTCGATAAAGTTACGGTTTCTCACCTCAACCTTCACAAACATCAGCCAGCACCAACACTTTGCCCAAAGCATAGGTGGATAGTACCCCGCCCATTTGCCCATGCCAAGCAAACTCAGGAACACCGTCACCAGCGCAGTTACTATGGTCAATATCAATAAAATCGGACACGCTATTACCCATTGGTATAGTCTTACAACATATTTCATAATCGGCTCTAATTATCGGGAACATCTGCCCCAAACATTTTTCAATAATGCAAAGATAATGCAAAAAGCAATAATAGCCTGCGCAAATTTCATTGTTTTGCGCTCCGCAAAACATTTCCAAGGCTGATTATATTGTTTTTCTTGAAGTCGAAAAACAAGACTACGCAGCGGCACTCAAAATATTGCACAAAAAAGCGACACCATTCATCGCTAAAATGGTATCGCTCCAAAAAAAACATTACTCATGCGTTGCGTTGCAAGTTCCGTGTCACTTGGCTTTCGCCTCAACATCGGGTGCTATCAACTTATATCCCTTACCATGTATATTGATAATCTCAATCGACGGGTCTTCCTTGAGGTGCTTGCGCAACTTGGTGATATACACGTCCATGCTGCGGGCGTTGAAGTAGTTGTCGTCAATCCAGATAGTCTTCAAGGCGAAATTCCTTTCGAGTATCTCATTGACGTGTGCGCAAAGCAAACTGAGCAATTCCGACTCCTTGGTGGTGAGTTTAGTCACCTTGTCGTCGATCATCAGCACCTGCTTCTGAGTGTCGAACGTGAACCTGCCTATCTTGTACATGGTGATTTCCTTGCCCTTCTTGCCCTTCACGCGGCGCAATATGGCTTCGATTCTGAACACAAGCTCTTCCATGCTGAAGGGCTTTGTAATATAGTCGTCGGCACCAATTTTGAACCCTTCAAACACATCTTCCTTCAACGATTTAGCTGTCAAGAAGATAATGGGCACTTCACTATTCACCGTGCGAATCTCCTGTGCGAGCGCAAAGCCATCTTTCTTGGGCATCATCACGTCGAGCACGCACAAGTCATACTTGCCCTTCAAGAATGCCTTGTAGCCGCTTTCTCCATCGGCAAAAAGGTCGGCATTGAACCCTTTGGCTTGCAAATATTCCCTTAAGAGCATGCCAAGATTTTCATCATCTTCGCATAACAGTATGCGCAATCTTTCTTCCATAATCGTATATTTTTATTTTAACAATGGTAATGTTATGATAAACTTAGACCCCACTCCGAGTTCGCTTTCCACCCGAATGTCACCTTTCAGTTCCACAATCATCTTGTGGACGTATGCCAGCCCCAGTCCGAATCCTTTGACGTCGTGGCGGTTGCCTGTTGACACTCTGAAGAATTTCTCGAATATCTTCTTCTGGTCTTCTTTCTTTATGCCTATGCCGTTGTCCGAGATCACTATTTCGAGCCGCTCGCCAACGTTGCGCGTCGATACACCGAGCTCAAGCGCGACATCCTCCCTGCGGTACTTCACTGCATTGTCGAGCAGGTTGAATATAACATTGGTGAAGTGCATTTCATCGACATTCACTATCGAGTCTTCGGCATCGAGGCTCGATGTTATTTTTCCTCCATACTTTTCAACCTTTATCTTGTAGGTGTTCACCACATTGGCGATAGCCGCGTTGGCATCAATCTCCTGCAATTTCAAAGTCGCCTTCTGGCGGTCGAACATCGACATCTGCAACACTTTCTCCACTTGGAAACGCAACCGCTTGGTCTCGTCGTTTATCACCGTCGATATGTGTTGCATCATCATGCCGCTCTTCCTCACGCTGTCGTCGTTGAGCATCTGCGCCGCAAGCGATATGGTCGATATAGGCGTTTTGAATTCATGCGTCATGTTGTTGATGAAGTCGTTCTTCATCTCGGTCAGCTTCTTTTGGCGGAATGCCAGTATTATCGTGTAAAGGAACACCGCAAGCAAGATAAACGAGAACGCAAACGACGGAATCATAAACTTGATTGACGAAAATATATAGTCGTTCTTGGTGGGGAATGTCACCCTCAGGTAGTTCATCTTGTTCACCGGGTCGTTGGGAAACACCACTTGCGAATACACGTTCCCGTTTTCCTCGGGGCGGTAATTCGCCGACTGGTAAACGACTGCTCCATTGCGGTTGACAAGCGCGAAATCAAACGGCAGGTCGAGGCCGTTGCTTTCAAGTTCCACGGCGAGATACTTGCGCACCACAGCCGAGTCGGCTCGCTCTTCAATGGGGCGATTAGACGACTGTGCGAGCATGTTCAATATCACCTCGTTGAGTATTCCTTGCTGATAGAGATATTGCCCTTTCAACACTCGCTGCATATTGCTGTAGCTGTCGCTCAGGTCCTTTATGTTGTCGCTGCCCTCCTGGTTTATGGCATTCAACGTTCCCTTTATGCGAAAATCCGACGATCCGTCCGACGACTTGAGCGAATACTCAAAGCTCTTCGAGCGGCTGGAGCTGAAGTCGGTGTAGAAGTTGGACAACCGTTCCAAGTCCTCTTCAAGATAATGCTTCGTCTCATCTTGCTCCAACGTATTGGAAACGCCATAAAGGCTACGCTTCACAACCTCCGAGAACTGCTCGTTGCGCATCTTTATCATGTTTTCCATATACATGATTTGCACATACAGCAATCCAATAAATGTACATGCCATTATTATGGTCAATAGCCAAATCGTCGATTTTTTCATTGCATAAACTCCTTTGTTATTCATTCGCGCCAATGCCAAAAGCATTAACACAACGGCACAAAATTAACAAATAAGTGTGAACTACAAAAATTATTCCCCGAAAATTGTCGTAATTAATTTTATTTAAGAAACGGCTTTCCATTAACATTTTAGAAGATGACTGAATTATGCCGTTCAGCATCTTTTCGAGCTGATTTATATGACAATGACACGGCTGCGACGCTCCCACATCAAACCAACCTATAAAGAGAAGGAGGCGCACTTCACATCAGTGCGCCCCCTCTTTTGACATATAGCGACATCGAGTGTAACACTCAACACGTAGCACGTCACTATTATTTAACCATCACTTTATATGACAAGTCGTCTATCCTTACGATATACAATCCTGCCACCAACTGCGGACAACCTTCCTTCACGCCGTCATACACGAGTTGCCCCGAAGTGCCGTAAACCTTGACACTCTCCCCGTCGGCAAATCCGCCAAACATGAGCCGTCCGTCAGCACTCCACACCGAGCATTCGTCAGCCTCCACCGTCTCAATCGACGACACATCCGACTCCTCGATGTTCAGGAAGTTGCTCCACGGGGCAGTCGTTGCATACGCCGACCGTGCGCCAACGGGAACAATAAGAGTTGCCGTTTGCTGCGTCTGCTCAGAGAAAGTTTCAGCATCAGCCGCGGGCGGTGTCATTGGGCTGCAATATATGCTCGCCAAGCTGGTGCAATCACCAAAAGCATACATGCCGATGCTTGTCACGCCTTTGCCTATATGCAACTTTGTCAAAGCATCACACGACGAGAAAGCATCAATTCCGATGCTCGTGATACCATCATGTATATACACCTCCGTCAATGCATCGCAATCATAGAAAGTGTAATCATTAATGCTGGTTACGCCTTCCGGGATTTTTATGGCTGCCAATTTATCACAACCGCTAAACGCATCTGAACCTATATAGGTCACATTATTTGGCAATTCTATTGTCTGCAAATTATCGCATTGTCCAAATGCATAATAATCGATACTTGTAACACTTTCAGGCACAACCACCGATGGCAAATCTCCGCAACCAGCAAAGGCTGCATACCCAATACAAGTAACACCGTCACCAATCACCAATGAAGTCAAGCGTAAACAATCGGCAAAAGCATAATGCCCCATACTGGTTATATTGCCATGAATTTCAAGGGTTTTCATATTTTCACAACCCTCAATAGCTCCATTGCCAATAGTGGTGACACTCTCAGGAATGTACATTGCCGTCAAGCCTACACAATCGGCAAAAGCACTTTCGCCGATGCTTACAACGCCGTTGGCAATCTCTGCCGTGGCCAAGTTCCGACAATCCTCAAATGCCTTCGTCCCGATGCTGACCACACTGCCGGGAATCTTCACCGCCAGCAGGTTCTGATTGTCCATCAACGCCTCTGTTCCTATCGATGTCACAGCATATGTAACACCATCGTGCGACACGCTTTGCGGAATATCCAAGGTTCCGCCCTGGAACTGGCTGCTCACGCCCACCAACTCCACCGATTGGTTCGCATAGGTTATATTATAACAGATACCGTCAACCTCGAAATCGGCAGCTTGGGCACCGAACGCTCCGGCTGACAACGCAGCAACGAGTGCCGCAAAATTCATTTTAGTAATCATAATATCATTTGTTTTTCTATTGAAATAAAAAAATCGCGCTTCACGCGGCACATGTCTAATTTTTAAAAGTCTTTTCAATTTCATTGCCCGATGATTCGAGATTCTGAAGGAACATTCCCAATTATCATCGAAAATAACTGCTAACGCCCCAGAAACACTCTCAAAGCATGGACACAAATGACAATTTTATTCACTAAAATCCAAAATAGATTGTACTAAATCTCCTTTCTCATACAATTCCCGATGCCGCCGGGCTCCCCTCATTGGCTTTTGTTAATCAAAAGAAAAGCGTAAGAGCCTGTACGTGTTACCCGCTCTTACCCTGTTTTTTGAAACTGCCACATTCCAAAACAGCCAAGAATAAAGCGTCACGTAAACGCTTTTCCAGGTTATGTCTGCACCCGCCCACTCGCCCCAATATCGGGCTTCCGCAAGCGATATTTATTACAAAAATACACAAAGTAGAACACAAAGCAAAAAGAACTTTTCCATTTTGAAACTGTTTTGATTTTTTGTTCAATGAATTGAAATGAATTTTCAAGGCAGATTCTTCCTCACATGCCAATTAAATATTTAATACCCAATATACACTGAAAATCAAAGCACTAACCACATTGCTGCTCGCCATGATGATATTGTAACCTTTGTCGTCGCAAGAGCGGACAATCACCTATCAACTACTATTCGGGTGTTAGCAAGTAGATGTAGCCGTCGGAGGCTGTCAGGTATATGTTTATGCCATCGTAAAGAATGTCTGAAAATCCTTCAGTGGAGAGGACTTGCGCCTCGCTGTTGGCATATAGGAAATACAGGGCTGCATCGGTGCAGAAGAATGTGCCGTAGTCGGTGACGTTGATGGCATTGATGGGTTCGAATGCTTGAATGAGCGGATAGTAGCCATTTTTGCCGTGTTGCATAAATATGCCGGTGCGCGTGGCCACCATGTGGGTGCTGTCGCAGCCGAATGCACCCACAAACTGCTCGGTACCCGATTGGAGCACAGGTCTCAGCATCCGGCTTTGGAGGTCGAAATCGAGCAGTTGCGACAAGCTGCCGTCCTGCGCCACGATTACGATATTGCTTTTCGCCCCGCCATACATCTTCACCGTGCCGCCACTGAAGCTGCATTCGCGCCGCAGGCGGTCGCCATCGTAGGAATAAATGGCTGTGCCTGACTGGAACACAAACTTGTCGTCAATGAATACCACGTCGTCCACTTCCATGCCCGTCGGCAACTGCAATGTGGGGGCATCAATGACCAATGGCACGATGCTTCCGCCCTCAATCTTGCATAGCCCCATTGCCGGGAGTGCACACAACTTGGCATTGCGCAACCCATCTGTGGCATCGAATAACTCGTAAACCACAAAGTTTTGGCAATACATACTGCTTGCCATCACAAGGCAGACAATATAAAAAAAGTTTTTCATAACGCAGTCTTTTTAGGGTCGGTTTCTTTTATGCCCCTTTCCACAAGTGCCCTATCGGTATAAATCATAGATTTTGACCAAGTAGCCGCCGCTCCGCTGAAGAAGGCAACACTGCCTTTGATAGACAATGTGCTTTTTGTGTCATTTTCCTCATATTTGACCTCTCCTCCGATTATACCGACCTTAGCTGCGAGGCCGGCTTTCCGTTCGCCCTGCTGCAACCATTTTGCCCCCGCTCTCAACTTTACCTGAGCATCAATATCATTAATCTCGGCGGCCAGTTCGGTCACAGTGCAAGTGCCATTGCTGTTCATTTTGTAATCTTTTTGTGAATGGTTTTTGCCATCTTTGCCGCCAATACGTGCCTCGGCATTAATTTCCCGGATTTTAGCACTGACCGATGCAGAGGCACTGATTTCGGAACGTTCGCCTCCTTCGTAAAACACGGCTGATTTCCCATCTTTAACTATATAACCGTAGCCCATGGAATTGGCAGTTCTCGATTTTGCAGATAGAACATTGGCTTTGAAACCAAGTGGAATATTGCTGTCTGTCAGTTCTGTGCCGTCATCAAATTCCCGTGTTATTGTTTCTACTATATCTATGTTCTTGCTGCTTTCCAGTCCGTAGCTCTTGTTGGTTCTATCACCATAGGCACTAACAACGCCAAGGTTTATGTAAGCCTTATCAAGGAACTTCGCAGTCGTTTCTTCGTCGTGGGTAAAATATTCAAACGATGAACCATCCTTTGTAAAGATGAAAGTCTTGCTGCCATCGTTGGAGCAGAATATATACTCGCCAGTTTTGCTGTCGATACGAACCAGGTTGGGTATTTCGCCACACAGGTCAATCATTATGCTTGTGGCGACTGGGTATTTGTCACCGAAGGCTTCTTTGGCAAGTTTTTGATGTTGGGTGAAAGCAGAGTCGATAGTAGCAAACGTGCCTATAAGGTTGTCATATTCCTTTTGGATGTCTTCGAGGGCCATGATTGCCCTTTGGTGGCCGATTGAGTCGATGCGCACGGTGGCGTTAGGGTCGAGCCTGAAGCCCGATGGCCAGCCGCTTGGGAGGCTTGCGCTTTGTGTGGGCTTGTAGGGCCGGCGTGGGTTGAGCGGATTGGCTGAGCCGGTGCTGGTCCCTTGCCGACGTATGCCGACGTTGCGGTAGTTGCCGGCTGTCATGGTGTAGCCGCCCCGCATGGCATCGGCTTTCATTCTATCGCCATCGACAGCTGAAAGGTCTTGGTTGGCGATGTGGTGAATGCGGTTGGCCCATTGCGACTTTTCGACTTCGGCCTTTTGCTGTTTTTCGACCAATATTTGCTCGAAGCGTTGCTCTCTGCGCAGCTGCTCTTGCCGGCGGCGTTCCTCTTCCTGTCGCCGGCGTTCTTCTGCCCGCTGTTGTTGCAGCAGTTTTTCCTGTCGGCGTTTCTCTTCACGTTGTTTCCGCAGTTGCTTCTGCCTTGCCAGCTCTTTCTCTCGTTCTATCTGCTCTTGCCGTAGGCGTTCTCGCTCCGCTTGTTCTCTAATTTGCCGTCTAATAACTTCGTCTATAGCGGCACGTTTTCTTTGAACATCCTCTTCAGTATCAATAGGCAGAGAACCTTCACTTTCAACCCATCTTTGTATATCGCCATTCATCCATGCTCCGCGATAAACGCGCTCGCGGCGGATTGCTTCTTCGGCATCGGTCTGTGCAAACACCGAGGGGCTTGCCATGCCGAGTATTATGATTGCAAAAATCGATTGTTTCATATTTGTTGTTAAAATAGGAGGGGCTGTGCCACGATGGCATCCCGACACAGCCCGCACCCGGGTTGTGTTTATAGTTCTATGTTGTTTAGTGCGTTGCAACCGGCGGCATCGCCCTTGTAAGTGGTGCCGTCGGGCAGTGTCACCGACACGTCGCCGGTGAAAGTGCCATCGGTGATGCGCCCAGTGACTACCGTTCCGTCACGCAGCACCAGAGTGCCTTCGCCGTTGTAAGGCTTGTTGGCGGCGAAAGTGCCCGACCAGAATTCGCCCGAGGCAGTCACTATCGAGCCTTGCCCGTCGCGGCGGTTTCGCTTCCATTGCCCAGTATATTTCGAGCCATCTGGATATGTGGCTGTACCTTGCCCCTCCTTGCTGATGTTGCTAAACTCGCCTTCATAGTAGATTTGCAGCACGGCGTTTGAGATTTCGCCCCGCGACAGGCCCGCCGTCGTCGTTTCGCGCGAATAGACATATGTGCCATCGGAGTAATATCGCGAGAACACGCCGGTGGGCTTGCCATGTTTCAACCGGTCGAAGTAAATGTCGCCGTTGTATCTGGCTGTCGCCACTATTGAGTCGCCCTGACCGTTGCCGCCGCACAGCAGCAAGTAGGGCTGACGCGGATGTTTGAAATACCTCACGCTAATATTTGGCATCTGCTGCAACGGCTGCCCCACGGGGTCGTCGAGCATTGGCGTGAAAATGACATTCTTAGCAAATTTTTTGAACATATCTTCGTTGGTCCACTTGTTCTCCTTGTCGAGCATATCGGGATAGTAATACTCCACCTGCCTGCGATAGCCCTTTGTCGGGATTGTCCTGCGGGCAAAAACTTCCGTTATTATGGGGCGTAACGTGGAATCGTTTTTCGACCACAAGCTGTCGGTGCCGGCAAGCTGGAAGATGTTTCCGCCCACTCCGATGGCATTGGCCAAAATGTATTTATTGTCACTCCTGAACATCACCTCGTTGTGCGGCTGCACCCTGTAAAGGCGGAAATATTTCCACCAATGTTCCACGTCGGGTTGCGAGCCAGCAGGGAGCCCAGCCTCCAAGAGTTGCGCGAGATACGACATTTTCACGCGCAACTCGTTCGGTGTGCCTTGCTGCTTCCATATATTCAAGACCATCATATCGCCCACGTTTGTCCGATTCATTCCCGATTCAAAGATTCCTTGTTTCCAAATCTTCATGACGGCAATTACAGCTAACAACTGAAGAGAGGCGGTGAAGTCTTCGGTGTGCTTCTTTTCGCGATATTCAGCCTGGTAGTTTTCAAAAGCGGCTTCCACAGCGGCCTGTATGTCGGAGATGCCATTTATGGCGGCTTGCGTGAGCAGAGGGAAGCACCGCGACAGCCTGTTTCGGGCAAAGCTCATCTCTATCGAGCCGTCGTCCCTGACCGCAAGTGCCGAGCCCAATGATAGCCGGTCGCCCTTGCCGTTGGCGTCGAACATTTGAGTTTCCCGGGCAAAGCCGCAGCCGGGCAATATGCCGCCACAGGGAACGCCCGTGGAGTCAATCTCGATTTTGATAGCAAGGTATGGCACAAAATCTTCATCGAAATAGTCTGACATCCACACACCTTCCAGTTCGTGGATGTTTCCATCCTGTAGCTGCCAGGCAAGTGCGTCCTGGTAATCCTGCCACAACTTGTCTTTGGCACTCTCAGCCGCGGTGTCGCCCTCGCTGGCTCGGTGCTGGTAGTGCCTGAACTCCTGATATATGCCAGCGATATTGCGGCTATTGATGTAATAGTCGGTCAGGAAGTTATGTGCCACATTGACAAGGCTGTCGTCCTTGCTATCGTTGATGAGATATTCGACAATAGCCCTCTCGATGGCAGCCGTGTCTTTTGCCTCTATGTTTTTTTCCACATTTTTCCATCTTTTCGACTTCTTAGGAGCGGCGACCAATTCGCCGCAAAACAGTGCGGCTAATAAACACACAAGTATAGTCCTTAACAGAAGATGATAATTGTTCATAGCATTTGTCTATTAGAAGTGAAGGCCGACGGCAAGCCCTAACGATATATTTTTTCTCGAGTCGCTGAAGCAGGAATAAACATTGGTGAGGCCACATTCAAAAATTGCCCCAATTTCAAGACATTTGTATTTCCAGCCGCCTGCCATGGAGATGCCAAACAAGACCGAATTGTGTGAATCGCCGCCGCTAACCAAGAATTCAAGTTTCGGACCAAACCGGGCATACCCTCTTCTATACAGCCAGCCACATTCGGGAAGAAGCACAAAATAGGCACCATAACTATCGTCGTCATTGGGCAAGTCGTCAGTAAGGCCGAACATCGAAACTCCTCCGCCCAACGACCAAAACATTTGTTTGTAAAGCGATGGGAAGTATTCAAAGTGGCAAATCCACTGAAAAGTTGTGCCCACGTCGCCAACGCCATCGCTCATCATGTTAGCCTCGATGCCATAATAGAACGACACATGGTACTTAGTTTTGTGCAATTGAATGCGCGTGGCGCGCTTTTCTTCTTCGGTAGCTTTATACCCGTCGGTGATGACGCGCGTTTGGCCATTTTCATAACGCAACTGGTAAACATCGGCGAAGGAAACTGAATCGGTCGGACTTTCAAGGTCAATCCAGCTCTTGTAATACACAATAGAGTCGTTCTCAGACACCTCTATGATTTGCGACTGTATTTCAGTACCATCATTAAGCACTACAACATCTTGCGCACTGACCGAGGCACTGAAAATCATAGCAATCACACTTCCAAGACTAAATAATCGTCGTATCATGGTTGATAATGTATTAGGGCCTCATGTGTCCCCTCATTTTGGCGATTTATAGATAAACAAAAAGCGTAGGACACGTCTGTTCATCTCTTACAGGCATCGCCAAACGCCTTACGGTAATAAACAGTCTACTCCCACGCCTAATCGAATATCTCGAACCCCTTGCAGGGGAGTGGATATACGACAAGCATGAGCGTCTTCTCGACTGCTTAATCCCACCGTAGATAATTTTGGCGATTTCGTAAGAAGGATAAAGCAAAGAAACGCTTCATTAATATGTCTCAGGATATGGCGCAGCCAATCCTGCTCCAAATTTAATGCTTTTTGATTGAAAACGTGGCTTTTTGATGAAAAAATTTTATTACACGGAAATGTTTCTGACTCTCTTCTCTGAAAATTCAAATGTGCATATCATGCATAGCTTGATTTGTCTTTGATTATGTGACTTGGAAATTATATGGAAAATGCGAGCAAAAAACGGCTTGAATATCAAACGGGTTTCAGAAACTTGTGTATGTGGCAAAAAAGTTGTTCCTTTGCAAGTCTTTTTGAAATACTATCATCAAAATGATTGTAATAGGTAAAGTCAATGATTTGGAAAAGGCTGTCGATGCCTTTCGCAATGAAGGAAAGTCCATTGGACTTGTTCCGACAATGGGTGCCTTGCACGAAGGACACTTGTCGCTTGTGGAACGTTGCCGCAACGAAAATGACGTTGTGGTAGTGAGCGTGTTCGTCAATCCAACCCAATTCAACAACAAGGAAGACCTGCGCACATATCCGCGCACCGAAGAAGCCGACAAGGCATTGCTCGAAAAAGCTGGCTGCGACATCGTCTTCATGCCATCGGTCGAAGAAGTATATCCCGAACCCGACACCCGCGTGTTCGACCTCGGGCAGGTGGCTGAAGTGATGGAAGGCGCGATGCGTCCGGGCCACTTCAACGGCGTGGCGCAAATCGTCAGCAAGCTCTTCATGATGGTAAAGCCCGACCGCGCATACTTCGGTGAAAAAGACTTCCAGCAAATCGCCGTCATCAGGCAGATGTTAAAGACCGAAGGCTTCAAGCTGCAAATCGTGCCCTGCCCCATCGTCCGCGAAGAAGACGGGCTGGCAAAGAGCAGCCGCAACGTCAGGCTATCGCCCGAGGCAAGGGAAGCCGCTCCGAGCATCTACCACGCCCTGACCGATAGCACCCAGTATGCTCAAAACCACACCGTGGCTGAAACGCAACAATTCGTCATCGACTACATCAACGCCCACCCCGAGATGGAAGTGGAATACTACCAAATCGTTGACGGAATCACGCTGATGCCAGTAAACGACTGGAGCGACAGCGACTACATCGTGGGCTGCGTGACGGTATATTGCGGCGGCGTAAGGCTCATCGACAACATTGCTTACAAACAAAAGTAAACCTACAGTGCGATGCTGATACAAATCCTGAAATCAAAGATACACCGTGCCACCGTCACCGAGGCAAACCTCAACTACATTGGCAGCATTACCATCGACCAAGACCTGATTGATGCCGCAGGTATCATGCAGGGCGAGCGAGTGTTCATCGTCGATAACAACAATGGCGAGCGGTTCGACACCTACGTCATTGCCGGCGAACGCGGCTCGGGCGTGGTGTGCCTCAATGGCGCGGCTGCACGCAAGGTGCAACCCGGCGACATAGTGATAATAATGGCATATGCGATGATGCAGCCCGACGAGGCGCGCGACTTCAAGCCG
Source organism: uncultured Bacteroidales bacterium (assembly GCA_949285735.1). Taxonomy (GTDB): domain Bacteria; phylum Bacteroidota; class Bacteroidia; order Bacteroidales; family Muribaculaceae; genus Avimuribaculum. Next base: position 11,891 of record CASEAQ010000009.1, on the reverse strand, counting down.
TCGGTCGTCTTCCCCGAGGCTGGCACCAACAAATTGCCCAAACAAGTATAAAACCCCATCTATAAACAACACATACCTCAATGTTTGAAAATTTAAGCGAAAGACTCGAACGGTCGTTCAAGATACTTAAAGGCGAAGGCAAGATTACCGAAATCAATGTGGCTGAGACGCTCAAAGACGTGCGCCGCGCCCTCATTGATGCCGATGTCAATTACAAGGTGGCAAAACAGTTTGTCGATACCGTCAAAGCCAAGGCTTTGGGGCAAAACGTAATCAACTCGGTGAAGCCCAAAGAGTTGATGGTGAAAATCGTCCACGACGAGCTCACCCAGCTCATGGGCGGCGAACTTGCCGAATTCAAAATTGAGGGCAAGCCTGCCATCATTCTCATGTCGGGTTTGCAAGGTTCGGGTAAGACCACTTTCTCGGGCAAGCTCGCACGCAAGCTCAAGAGCGAGCGAGGCAAGCGTCCGTTGCTCGTGGCTTGCGACGTTTACCGCCCTGCCGCCATCGAGCAGCTCAAGGTGCTTGCAGCCCAAATCGACGTGCCAGTATTCACCGAGCCCGATTGCAGCGACCCAGTGAAAATCGCCACCGACGCGATTGCCGAAGCCCGCAAGATGAACTACGACCTCGTCATCATCGACACCGCCGGCCGCCTTGCCGTCGATGAAAAGATGATGGACGAAATCGAGGCAATAAAGAAAGCCGTAAACCCAACCGAAATATTGTTTGTGGTTGACGCAATGACGGGGCAAGATGCCGTCAACACAGCCAAGGAGTTCAACGACCGCCTCGACTTCGACGGCGTGGTGCTCACCAAGCTCGACGGCGACACTCGCGGTGGTGCCGCGCTCTCAATCCGCACCGTTGTCGATAAGCCAATCAAGTTTGTCGGTACGGGCGAAAAGCTCGAAGCCATCGACCCGTTCCGTCCTGCCGGTATGGCCGACCGCATCCTTGGCATGGGCGACATCGTTTCGTTCGTTGAGCGCATGCAGCAAAACTACGACGAGGAAGAAGCCCGCAAGCTGCAAGCCAAGATTGCCAAGAACAAATTCGACTTCAACGACTTCATGAGCCAGATTGCCCAAATCAAAAAGATGGGCAACCTGAAAGACCTCGCCTCGATGATTCCGGGCGTGGGCAAAGCCATCAAGGACATCGAAATCGACGACAACGCCTTCAAGGGCATCGAAGCAATCATCTACTCGATGACACCCTACGAACGCGAGCACCCCGAAATCATCAACGGCAGCCGCCGCCAGCGCATCGCCGCCGGTAGCGGAACATCGCTCCAAGAGGTAAACCGCCTGCTGAAGCAATTCGAGGAAACCCGCAAGATGATGAGGCAGGTGACGACGATGAAAAACCCGCTGAAGGCTATGCGAAACATGAAGAAACGCCGCTAACAGGGAGAAAGAAATCATTATTTCATCATCACAAATTATACACACGAGGCGCACCCAAACAGCATGGGCGCGCCTCTTTTTCCATGCCCCTATTAACACAACCTCTCATGACATTGTATTACAGAACACAGCCGCACAAAGGGGCGGCGAAGCCGTCAAACTATGCCTTAACCGAGCGGTGACGAAGCCCCAAAGGGGCGAGGAACCCTCGGAACAGAACTTACCCCACACAGCAGGGCCTCGGAGAGGTCCAACGAAGCTCCATGACGTTCTTAGGAAAAAGCACCGCATTCAACCACTTCCACCCAGAAAAGTCAATTCCTCATTCATGATTCCACATTCCTAATTGCTCAAAAGCCCCAAGGTTGCCATTCTCCACAAAAATCACTATTTTTGCCAAGCAATCAGTTTCTCGTGCCGCTAAGCACGGCACTGTGGAACAAACACGCACGAACCACCTCAAAAACAATATACACAATTATGACTTTAATCGATGGAAAGGCAATTTCGGCACAAATCAAGCAGGAGATTGCAGACGAAGTAAACGAGATAGTAGCACGTGGAGGCAAACGCCCGCACCTCGCAGCCATTTTGGTGGGCCACGACGGCGGAAGCGAAACCTACGTGGCACACAAAGTGAAGGCTTGCGAGCAATGCGGTTTCAAATCTACCCTCATTCGCTTTGAGGACGACGTGACCGAAGAAAAATTGCTCGAAACCATCGCCGAGCTGAATGCCAACGACGACATCGACGGCTTCATCGTGCAACTGCCGTTGCCAGCCCACATACACGAACAGAAAGTAATCGAGGCAATCGACTACCGCAAAGACGTTGACGGTTTCCACCCAATCAACGTCGGCAGAATGTCAATCGGGCTGCCATGCTACCTCTCGGCAACGCCTGCCGGCATCATCGAGCTGCTGCGCCGCTACGACATTCCCACCAAGGGTGCCGAATGCGTGGTGCTGGGCCGCAGCAACATCGTGGGCAAGCCCGTCGCCACACTCATGATGCAAAAGGCATACCCCGGCAACGCCACAGTGACCGTGTGCCATAGCGCATCAAAGGATATTGCCGAAACTTGCCGCCGAGCCGACATCATCATCGCTGCCCTCGGGCAACCGGGCTTCGTGACTGCCGACATGGTGAAACCCGGTGCAGTGGTAATCGACGTGGGCACGACAAGAGTACCTTCGACCGTGACAAAAAGCGGCTGGAAGCTCAAGGGCGACGTTGACTTCGAAAATGTTGCTCCCAAGTGCTCGTTCATCACACCAGTGCCGGGCGGCGTGGGACCCATGACCATCTGCTCGCTCATGCGCAACACCCTGCTTGCAGCCAAGAAAGCCATTTACACCTTGTAAGCACCGACCCCATAGCCGAGCCACCGATGCCACACCTCCTCTCAATCTTGCTGTTCTCTTTTCTGCAACTTGCCGGCATTGCCGACGAGGAGGTGACACTGGTATTCGTCGGCGACGCCATGCAACACAAGCCACAAATCGTGGCTGCAACCCGCAACGACGGCACTCTCGACTACTCGCAATGCTTCTCAATGATCGAAAGCGACCTCGCGAGTGCCGACTTTGCAGTTGCCAATCTCGAAGTGCCGTTGGCAGGCAAGCCATATTCGGGCTACCCGGTCTTCAGCGCGCCCGACGAGTTTGCACGGCAACTTGGCACGTCGGGTTTCGACCTGCTGCTCACAGCCAACAATCACTGCCTCGACCGTGGCAGCCGTGGCGTGAAGCGCACCGTGCAGGTGCTGCGCGAAATGGGCACGCCGAGCATCGGCACGTATGCCTCGGCAGCGCAACGCGACTCGGTGATGCCGTTCATCGCCGACATCGACGGAAAGCGCATCGCCATACTCACATACACCTACGGCACTAACGGTATGCCCATAAAAGACGGCATCGTAATCGACCTGCTCGACCGCGACACCATGCGTCGCGACATAGCCCTGGCGCGCCGCCGCGGGGCGCAAGCAGTGTGTGTGTGCCTGCACTGGGGCGTCGAATACCAGCGCACTCCAAGCAAGGAGCAACAATCCCTTGCCGACTTCCTCTTCGCCGAAGGGGTTGACTTGATAATCGGCAGCCACCCCCACGTGGTGCAGCCCTTCGAAGTGCGCCACAATGCCAGCCGCGGCAAAGATGTAGCCGTGGCATACTCGCTGGGCAACTTCATCTCCAACCAAAACGACATCGACAGCCGTGGCGGAGCAATGGCTGTCGCCAAAATCAAGTTCCGCGGCGACACGGTGTGCGGAACCACGCTCGACTACAAACTGCTCTTTTGCCAAAAGCCCCTGCGCGGCAACCGCGGCGACAACTACACCGTCATCCCAGCATCGCTGCGCGACTCTGTGAGAACCGACCAACTGCCCGACTTCGACCGCTTCATCTCCCGCACCCGCTCCCTCCTCGACAAGCACAACAGCCACAACACAAAAGAACTGCAATAACCCGACTAACAGTTAGCAGTTACCAGTTAGCAGTGAGCAGTGAGCAGTTAGTAGTGAGCAGTTAGTAGTTACCAACGTGCAGTGATTTCTTTAATTAAAGCAGAGTGGGGCAAGAATTGATTCCTCATTCCAACTCCACATTCTTAATTGAGCAAAAAACTAATAACTCCTCACTACTAACTTGTAACTGGTAACTGCTAACTACTAACTGGTAACTAATTACTAACTCCTGTTAATCTCACTGCCGCCGCAACTGTTTTTTCATTAAAAATGCAGCAAACCGCAAAGCCAACCGCAACAAATTAAAAGAAAATCACTATCTTTGCAAAAAGGTAGCGCAAATGCCATGATGGCTAATCACGTATCTGCGCCGAATTTACGCCATTGCCGCTATTGCGCTCCACCTGTCTTTATTCAAAACCACACTGGGAAAGGGGCAAATGCCCCTGCCAGCTAAACAAGCATTTAAACTACAGGAGAATCTCGTTATGGACGTAAGCAAAGTGTTATTCATCTCTCAGGGAATCGAACCATACCTGCCGAAGACTGAAATTTCAACCGTTGGACACGACCTGCCCCAAGGTATTCAAGAAAAAGGATTTGAAGTGAGGTCGTTCATGCCAAAGTATGGTTGCATCAATGAGCGTCGTAACCAGTTGCACGAAGTGATACGCCTCTCGGGCATGAACCTGATTATCGACGACACCGACCACCCGCTCATCATCAAGGTCGCAACAATGTTGCCGTCGAGAATGCAAGTTTACTTCATCTACAACGAAGACTACTTCCAGCACAACCTTGTGAAAGACCTCGAAACCGAAACGTCGCCCGAAGACAACGACGAGCGTTCGGTGTTCTTCGTGCGCGGCACGCTCGAAACTGTAAAGAAGCTGCGCTGGATTCCAAGCGTCATCCACTGCCACGGCTGGATTTCGGCACTGACTACAATCTACATCAAACACATATATAACGACGACCCTGTTTTCAAAAACGCCAAAGTGGTGCTGTCGCTATACGACGATTCCATCGCACCCCCGCTCAACAGCCGCCTTGCCGAAAAAATGGAAATGGACGGCATTCCTGCCGAATGCCTCAAAACCATTGCCGGGAAAGAGGTTGACTACATCTCGCTCATGCGCCTCGCCATCGCCAATGCCGACGGCGTGATACAACACAGCGCGACGGTTGCTCCCGAACTCGTCGATTGCGCCAAGGCAAGCGGCATACCGTTCCTCCCCTACGAAGAGCGGGAAAACTATATCGATGCCTACGCCGAGTTCTACAAATCGCTGTAATTGCTCTGCCACATGCATTTTGCGGCTTCTTTTTTGAAAACAAGCAAAAAAATTATTTTTTTGCCCACTACAAAACAACAATGAGAAAAATCATTCTGGCATTAGCGGCAGCTGTCACGCTGCTCGTAGCCCATTCCTGCACCGAATCGGGGATAGGCTCTTCATTAATGGCTACACGCACCGAGGTAGTTAGAGACTCTACTTTCACCATCACAGGGAAAACGGTGGAAAACACCAACCTGCCTGCTCGCACCATCACACAATTGCTGGGCGTTATCAGTGCCGACAATTACGGCACACTAACCACCGATTTCGTCACCAAGATGATGCCGGCTGTGCCTCTTGACACCAACTACACCTCTGCCGATGAAATCGACAGCTGTTATTTCGTCTTCCGCATTCCCACGGGCGGTTACACGGGCGACAGCGTTGCACCGATGCGAGCCACCGTTTACAAGCTCAACAAGCAATTACCAAGCTCGATCAACTCCTCGTTCGACCCAACGGGCTATTACGACAGCCAGAGCCCGCTCGGCTCGGCATCCTACACGGCTACATTCCTGCAATCCGACGACCTTGCCGACTCCATCGACAGCTACCGCGAAATAAAAGTCCATGTTGACCGCAGCATCGCAGTTGACATCTTCCAAGAGTTCAAGACCAACCCCGACATATTCCGCGACCCGTCAACTTTCGAGACGTTCTTCCCGGGAATATACGTCACCACGTCGTTTGGCTCGGGGCGCATCATGAACATCGCCAACACCGAGTTTATCGTGCACTACCGCCACGAATATCAAGATGAAGAAATCGACACCACCTACTACGACAGCCAGAGCTATATGGCTTCGACCGAAGAAGTGCTGTCGAACAACAATATGAACCTCCAGATAAGCGACAAGGTAAAAGCAATGGTTGCCGACGGCGAGGCTATAATACAAACCCCTGCGGCATACGACGTGCAGCTCAACCTGCCAATACAGGAAATACTCGACCGCTTCCGCAACGACCACGAAGCGCAAACGGTGTTCAACAGCGTGAGCCTCACCATTCCTGCCGAGGAGCTTGTCAACGACCGCGGAATCACTCCGCCCGAATACTTGCTGCTGATTCCTGCCAACAAGAAAGAGGAGTTCTTGTCATCGACCAACGCGCCCGACAACGTAACCTCGTTTTATGCACAATACGACGCCACCAACGACTGCTACACATTCTCCGAGATGCGACAATACTTCTTGCAACTCCTCGATGAGAAAAACGGCGTTGCCGACGAAGAGGATTGCGTGTTCTCGCTCACGCCCATCGACGTGTTCTTCGACAACAGCAGTAGCAGTTCTGGATACAACTACTCCACTTATGTCTATTATCTATTATACGGCTACTATCCGTCATATAGCTCATCTTCTTCGTCTTCAACCATATTGGAGGTGAAACCAGCCATCGAACGCCCCTCAATTGTTAAACTCGATCTCGAAAAAGCAAAATTAACACTCTATTATAGCCGATTATTAGAAAATAATTAGTATATTTGCACTCGCATTTCAGACGATGCTTTACATCAAGCCGCAATAGCTCAGTTGGTAGAGCATTTCATTCGTAACGAAAAGGTCATGGGTTCGAGTCCCATTCGCGGCTCAGAGCGAGGTTGCCACACAGCAGCCTCGCTTTTTTTATCCCCCAACTGCAGAAACACGAAAAAGTGTACTAAAGAAGACAGTATATTTTTAGTGGAGATACACACATAAAGGTTTGCGATTCGGAATAAGAAAAACTTTTTGTCAGCAACCCCTCTGAGATTAGAAGTCGGTAAAAAAATTCCAGCCGTTGAGCACCACGGCATAAGATGGCAACCATCTCTCCCGAAACCCTCATATAAAACAATGCGACGGGCGGCGAAGCCGTCCAACTATGCCTTAACCGAGGGTGACACAGCCCTTTAGGGCAAGGAACCCTCGGAACATAGTCACCACACTCTGCATGGGCCTCGAAGAGGTCAAACGTACCACTTTGGTGTACTTAAACATTAAGCAAAGAAGCTCCGTTGGACCTCTTCGCCGCCCCGCGCGTTTCTATATTCCACGATTGCCTTTAAATAAAAAAACAATTCCTCATTCCTAATTCCTAATTCCTAATTCCCTAATTCCTAATTCCTCATTCCTAATTCCTCATTCCTAATTCCTCATTCCTAATTCCCTAATTCCTAATTCCCTAATTCCTCATTCCTAATTCCTCATTCCTAATTCCTCTTTCCTAATTCCTCTTTCCCAATTCCTCATTCCTAATTCCTAATTCCCTAATTCCTCATTCCCAATTCCTAATTCCCTAATTCCTCATTCCCAATTCCTAATTCCTAATTCCCCAATTACTGATTTTGCACTTATCATGCAAAGGTTGTAAATTTGCAATATAAAAACGAAAACAAAACATACATATATACATGTCACGTAACGAGAACGAGCTACAAGGGGTGACGTTGCTGGGCGACAAGCACACGGCTTACACCTACGACTACAATCCCGACCTGCTTGAAACTTTCATCAACAAGCACCCCGAAAATGAATATCTGGTGACTTTCAATTGCCCCGAGTTCACGACACTTTGCCCCAAAACCGGGCAACCCGACTTCGGCAAAATCATAATCAACTACATCCCGCGCGAGCGCATGGTCGAGAGCAAGAGCCTCAAGCTCTACCTCTTCAGTTTCCGCAACCACGGCGACTTCCACGAAGATTGCGTCAACATCATCATGAAAGACCTTGTGCGCCTCATGGAGCCTCGCTACATCGAGGTTTGCGGCATATTCACTCCGCGCGGAGGCATATCGATATACCCCTTTGCCAACTATGGCGATGCCGAGCACCAAGACATGGTGAAGCAACGGCTGCTCGCCTCGTTCAAGAATTTATAACCTCCATTCCTCGCATTATGAAAGATTCCATCATAGTCTTGTCGGGCGGCATGGACTCAACCACGCTCCTGCACGAATACAAGGACTGCATAGCCCTGGCTGTGACATTCGACTACGGCTCCAACCACAACAGCCGCGAGATTGAATGCGCTCGCATCAATTGCGAACAGCTCGGAATACGCCACATCGTCATTCCTCTCGCTTTCATCGGGCAATACTTCCGCAGCTCGCTGCTGGCTGGTGCCGATGCCATTCCCGAAGGGCATTACAGCGACGACAACATGAAATCGACAGTCGTGCCGTTCCGCAACGGCATAATGCTCGCCGTCGCCTGCGGGCTTGCCGAAAGCTTCGGGCTGCGACACGTGATGATTGCCAACCACAGCGGCGACCACGCAATCTACCCCGACTGCCGTGCCCCATTCATCGATGCCATGTCGCAAGCCATGCAAAACGGAACCTACGACGGCATCGACATCGTTGCACCATACACGGGCATCACCAAGGGCGAAATCGCCCGACACGGCAAACTCATCGGCATGGACTACGCACTCACCTACTCGTGCTACAAGGGCGGAGCAAAGCACTGCGGCAAGTGCGGCACATGCGTCGAGCGAAAGGAAGCTCTCGCCGAAGCCGGCATCGACGACCCAACGCAATATGAAGAATAATTCCTCACACACACATAAACTGACACTCTACAAATGTACTACATAAAGAAAACAATGGAAGTGGCTGCCTGCCACAGCCTCACGCTCAGCTATCCCAGCAAGTGCACCACCTTGCACGGGCACAACTGGCTGATAACGGTGTATTGCAAGGCTCGACAGCTCAACGCCGACGGCATGGTGTGCGACTTCACCCACATCAAGCAGGAAATAATAGGCAGCCTCGACCACCGCAACCTCAACGAGGTGCTGCCGTTCAACCCAACTGCCGAGAACATCGCCAAGTGGATTGTCGATTCCATTCCGCAATGCTACCGTGCCGACGTGCAGGAATCGACCAACAACATCGCCACATATATCGAAGACGAAGAAGAGTGAAACGCATCAACGAAATTTTCCACTCCCTGCAAGGCGAGGGATACAACACCGGCACGGCTGCCGTCTTCGTGCGGTTCTCGGGCTGCAACCTGCAATGCCACTTCTGCGACACGCCCCACCACAGCGGCACGGTGATGAGCGAGAAGCAAATCATCGAGGAGATATTGCAATATCCCCTCGCACCACTCATCGTCCTCACGGGCGGAGAGCCGTCGCTATTCATCGACCACGATTTTGTCGCATTGCTAAAGCGATACACTGGCAAGCTCGTCGCCATCGAGACCAACGGCACCAATCCGTTGCCCGACAACCTCGACTGGGTCACCCTGTCTCCCAAGGGGGCATACCGAGGCGGCGACACGTTCCCGCTCGTAATCGACCATTGCGACGAGCTTAAGGTGGTTTACACAGGGCAACCCCTCGCCCCATACTTCGACATTCGTGCCACCCACCGCTTCCTCCAACCCTGCTACTGCGACGATGCCGCAGCAAGGCAGCAAAACATCGAAGCCACCATCAAGGCTGTCCTCGACGACCCACGATGGCGGCTCTCGATCCAAACCCACCGCCTCCTCGGCATCAGATAGCCAATACCCAGGGAGGGGGCAGTATCAAAATGCAACGACAGCACTTTAAGAATACAGCGGGGCTCGAAACCATCTAACTTCGCACTTTACACACCACTTCTCCATTCAAAAGCATGATGACGGCGCGCCCCTTGGAATACGGCAGCACCGAGGGCGGCGAAGCCATAACTTCGCACTTTACGCACCACTTCTCCATTCAAAAGCATGATGACGGCGCGCCCATCGGAATACGGTAGCACTGAGGGCGGCGAAGCCATAACTTCGCACTTTACACACAGCCCTTCCATTCAAAAGCATGATGACGGCGCGCCCCTTGGAATACGGCAGCACTGAGGGCGGCGAAGCCATAACTTCGCACTTTACACACAGCTCCTCCATTCAAAAGCATGATGACGGCGCGCCCCTTGGAATACGGCAGCACTGAGGGCGGCGAAGCCGTCCAACTATGCCTTAACCGACGTGTGACGCAGCCCAACGCAGTGGGCAAGGAACCGTCGGACTGCCGCACCCACCACCCCAAAAGGGCCTCGAAGAGGTCCAACAAAGCTCCACCGCCATTCTTGTATGAAATACCCAATGCAGCAAATCACTCTATTTTGATAAACAAGTGCCGTAGATTTCATGCCATGCCCAATAACTTGAATTTTCCGCAAAACCTTAAATCAACAAACTGGCAAACAAGCGTTCAGCCTTCACTACATAGAGAAAAGCAGAACGGAATAATGGAATATGTTTTTCCAACTTGTCAAAGTCCGGCAAGTTCTTCCATAAACTGGTTTAATCGAATGACAATCACTTTAGGAAATGGTATCGTTTCCAATACTCGAAAATGAGCATCCTCGCTTACAATGTAATCGGCTCCTGCCACTATAGCACAATCCACAAACTTATTGTCGTCGGGGTCCTGCTCAATTAGGCGAAATCGGAAATGCGTAGTAAAAAACCTCGTAAACGGACTGCGAATTATGGCATTAACGATGTTATGGGCAACAGCCGCATTGGCTACGCGCTCTATGATTTCCTCATACTCATCCACAATTTCATCGGTTACACACAACTCATATTTTCCTTCGCGAAACGCCTGCCACGCCGCACGATACGGACCATGTACCGACAACATCTGCACCAAACAATTGGTGTCTAATACCACCTGTCTTTTCATTGCGGCTTGTAAGGGGTACGGTAATGGACATTGCCCAATTCTTTCAAGGTCTGCTCATTCCATTGCCCCGACTTCCACAACTTTTCCATTTCCTCATCGGCTCGGCGAGCATAAAATTCTGATACGGCATGTTTCAAGGCATCCAGCTCTTCATCACTTTGAATGTTTGCCATGATGTCGAGCATCTCCAATTGTGCTTTGTTGAATACAGTTCGTTCCATAATCAGCTTTATTTCAATTTGTCATTTAACAAAATTACGAAATTTGTCCGAAACTTATATGCTTTTCCCATTATTTCGATTATTTCCCAACTCACTTCTCCATTTAAAAGCGTGATGACGGCGCGCCCCTTGGAATATGGCAGCACTGAGGGCGGCGAAGCCGTCCAACTATGCCTTAACCGACGTGTGACGCAGCCCAACGCAGTGGGCAAGGAACCGTCGAACTGCCGCGTCCTCCTTCTTTTTAGGGTGATACATCTGTTTATTGTTTCTCCAGTGTCAGCGGTATGCTGCCGCTGCCAGGTACATACAGCCAGCCCGTGCCGGAAAGAGCCGTGTTCATGGCTTTCATCGCGTCCGTCCAGTTGCCGTCTACCTTAGTGGTTTCGCCAGTGTCCGCATGATTGTCACCAATGCCTTGTTTTTGGTTGTTCTCCCAGTAGCAGGCGGTGATGATACCGCCACCAAACATGGAGTCCTTGAAGTTCCGTCCCGTTACGCCGCCTGTGTATCCATCCGGGCCGCTGACAGTTTCCGCAGCATGGTAGCAAGCGGTCAGGGTGCCCGAATCGTTGGACCCCGTTACGCCGCCTACATAGATAGAGCCAGTTCCGGTGCCTGTGCCGATCACGTTGCCCGTAGCATAGCAGGCGATAAGGGTGCTCAAATAATTGCTTCCCACCACGCCACCGGCATAGGTGTTGTTTTGGGGGTCTCTTTCAGCTGTCACATCGCCTGTGGCATAGCAGGCGGTCAGCGTGGCATTAGCCGTTTGACCTGCCACGCCGCCGA
>CASEAQ010000008.1 GCA_949285735.1 uncultured Bacteroidales bacterium | reverse complement strand
TAGTATATTTTGGAAAATCAAAACTATAGAAAAAGTAGAAGCAGATAAAACTATGCGTTTTGAACAAAGAGTATCAATGCTTTCAGATAAAAACGGACAGCGTTCATACTTAGCTAAGAATTTAAGAAATACTTTTGTTTCTAAAGCAAATATTGGTTATGGACGGGTGCCATGCGTTTCTGTTAAGCGTTTTGGCACCCATCTTTTTTCCCGCATGGTTGGTTGCCGAGCCTCGGCGGAGGGGATTTTGATATATAAACGTGAAAATTGTGGAATTATCATTAAATAAAGGAACATCGACTAAACTAATGCGTTATTTTTGTGTCACAAAGGCAGTCGCATTTTATGTTTAGGAATTAAAAACATTACATGATATGAAAAAAGTATTGATAGCTATTGTGGTCACCATGGCGTGCAGTTTTGGAGTGTCAGCCCAGAAATTTGCGCTTGTTGACATGGAATATATCCTGAAGAATATTCCTGCCTATGAGATGGCCAATGAACAACTCAACCAAGTATCGCTCCGCTGGCAGAAGGAGGTTGACGACCTTGCCAAGGAAGCCGAAAACATGTATAAGAATTACCAGAGCGACATGGTGTTCCTCACCGACGAGCAGAAAAAGACCAAGGAAGAGGAAATCGTTGCCAAGGAGAAGGCTGTGACTGAGTTGCGTTACAAATACTTCGGACCCGAAGGAGAACTGTTCCAGAAGCGCCAGTCGCTTATCAAGCCTATACAAGACGACATATATGCCGCCATCAAGAAAGTGAGCGAAGAACGGGGCTACCAAGTGATATTCGACCGCGCATCGTCGCAAAGCATCATCTTTGCATCGCCGCGCATCGACATAAGCAACGAGGTGCTATCTAAACTCGGTTACACTAAGTGATTGGCAAAATACTTGTGTAAAACAAAACAGTTTGTTATTTTTGCAGCGTAAACCCTGTTTACGCCATTCCACAGGAAATTAAAAACTTAAATTAAAGATGATAAAGAAATTTTTATTGGCTGCCTTGGTAGCTTTTCCAATGTGCATTGCCGCACAGACTTTGAAATTCGGCACAGTTAATTCTCAAGAAATTTTCAATCTCATGCCCGAGAAAGCTACCGCCGAGACAACTTTGCAATCGGTGGCAGAAAAATACCAAACCGAGCTCACCAACCTGCAAACGGAATTTGAAAAGAAATACAAGGAATTCCAAGAACTCGATCCCAGCACACCGCAATCAATCAAGGATCGTCGTATGCAGGAGTTGACCGAAAACCAACAAAAGATCCAGAACTTCCAGCAAATGGCATCGCAAGACATGCAAAAGCAACAAGAAACCTTGCTCGCGCCGATAACCGACAAGATTCAGCAAGCCATAAAGGCTGTTGGCGTTGAGGGTGGTTATACTTTCATCTACGACTTGTCGATTCCATGCGTGGTTTACACTGGTGCAGGTGCCGAAGACGTATCTGCCCAAGTAAAAGCCAAGTTAGGCATCAAGTAAATAAATCTCAATACGAAATAGGGGGGGCAGTTACTGAATATCCCTACCTAAAGTTACAAAATAAGCCAACTAATTTGCTACGCTTTGCGTATGAATTAGTTGGCTTATTTTATTTGTGTCCGCTAATAATCAAAATTATGTTCTTTGGCAAAGAGCTTCATGGATGGGAAAAAGATTCAGTCGTGGGTTGCCTTATGGGTGTCCAGACCTCATTTTTGTATCGTAATAAGGTATTATTATCCTAAATGTGGAACTATTGGGAACGTATGGAAAAACAATGTGGTAAACAGATGTCGCTAAAAGCATCGATTAACTAATTGGTAAAATATGAATATTCAGATGATGCCCTTACAAAATGCAATGGCACATGAAGATGATAGAGCAGCTCACTTCGTATGTCATTTTTTGTTTGGGTTTATTGCTTTTTTCCTGGATGATAAAAACGAGAGGCTGTGCCAAAAAATAGGCACAGCCTCCTGTTTTTAATAGTGGCAATTGGATTAGTCTTTGAACTTTGCGCACAGGAACTCGCGGTTCATGCGAGCGATGTTGCTCAACTTGATGTTCTTCGGGCATTCGGCGGCGCAAGCACCAGTGTTGGTACAGTTGCCGAATCCGAGTTCGTCCATCTTGCTTACCATTGCTTTCACGCGGCGGGCAGCCTCGGCACGGCCTTGTGGAAGGAGTGCAAACTGGCTCACCTTGGCAGAAACGAACAGCATAGCCGAGCCGTTCTTGCAGGCAGCCACGCAAGCACCGCAACCGATGCACGAAGCCGAGTCCATAGCCTCGTCGGCAGCAGTCTTGGGTATTGGCAGTGCGTTGGCATCTTGTGCGCTACCGCAGTTGAACGATACATATCCGCCGGCTTGCTGTATCTTGTCGAATGCGTTGCGGTCAACCATCAAGTCCTTGATAACAGGGAACGCAGCCGAACGCCAAGGCTCGACAGTGATGGTTTCGCCGTCGTGGAAGCGGCGCATGTAGAGCTGGCAAGTGGTTGCGCCAGTTGCTGGCCCGTGGGGGTGTCCGTTGATGTAAAGCGAACACATACCGCAGATACCTTCGCGGCAGTCGTGGTCGAATACGATAGGCTCTTCGCCCTTCTCGACCAACTGCTCATTGAGGATATCAAGCATTTCGAGGAAAGAGGTATCGGTCGGGATATCCTTCATTTCATAGTCCTTGAACGCACCTTTCTCCTTTGGTCCGGCTTGACGCCAAACTTTGAGAGTGAAACTTATATTTGATTCCATTGTTTAGATACTGTGTTAGTTAAAGATTAAGACTTGTAGTTACGAGTTTGAACCTTGATGGCTTCGTAGTGCAACGGTTCTTTGATGAGAGTAGGAGCCACTTCGTCGGTTCCGTTGTATTTCCAGCACGAAACATAGAAGTAGTTTTCATCGTCACGCTTTGCCTCGCCTTCGGGAGTCTGGTATTCTTCGCGGAAGTGTCCGCCGCAGCTTTCGTTGCGGTTGAGGGCATCATAAGCGATGAGTTCGCCCATAGTGATGAAGTCGTTGAGGCGGAAAGCCTTGTCAAGCTCGATGTTCATGCCTTCTTTAGAGCCTGGGATAAACAAGTTGGTCTCAAATTCCTTGCGGAGTTCCTTGAGTTTCTTCAGTGCGGTTTCGAGGCCTTCCTTGGTGCGGCCCATGCCCACATATTCCCACATGATGTGGCCGAGTTCCTTGTGGATTGAGTCAACCGAGCGTTTGCCCTTGATGTTCATCAAGTGGTCGAGGTGTGCTTGCACCTTCTTCTCGGCTTCGTCAAATTCGGGAGTGTTGGTCTTGAAGTGAGGCACTGTGATTTGGTCGGCAAGGTAGTTTTGGATAGTGTAAGGCAACACGAAGTATCCGTCGGCAAGACCCTGCATGAGTGCCGATGCGCCGAGGCGGTTGGCACCGTGGTCAGAGAAGTTGCATTCGCCGATGGCGAACAAGCCCTTGACCGAAGTCTGCAATTCATAGTCAACCCAGATACCGCCCATCGTGTAGTGGATAGCCGGATAAATCATCATCGGGTTGTAGTATTTTGTGCCGTTGATTTCGCGAGCCAATTCGCCCGGGTTTACGTCGGTGATTTCCTCATACATGTCGAAGAGGTTGCCGTAGCGTTGGCGTACAACGTCGAGGCCCAGACGCTCGATGCTCTCGGAGAAGTCGAGGAACACGGCAAGACCGGTGTTGTTCACGCCAAAGCCCTTGTCGCAACGCTCCTTGGCAGCGCGCGAAGCCACGTCGCGTGGAACGAGGTTGCCGAATGCCGGATAGCGGCGTTCCAAGTAGTAGTCGCGGTCTTCTTCGGGAATGTCGCTACCTTTCTTCTTGCCGGCTTGCAGTGCCTTGGCATCTTCGAGCTTCTTGGGCACCCAGATGCGGCCGTCGTTACGCAACGATTCCGACATAAGGGTCAACTTCGACTGCTTGTCGCCGTGAACGGGGATACAAGTCGGGTGGATTTGCACGAATGCCGGGTTGGCAAAGTAGGCACCCTTGCGGTAGCAAGCCATTGCTGCGCTACAGTTGCAAGCCATTGCGTTGGTCGAAAGGAAATAGGTGTTGCCATAACCGCCGGTTGCGATTACAACAGCGTGGGCGGCAAAGCGTTCGAGCTTGCCAGTGACGAGGTTGCGGGCGATGATACCACGTGCGCGGCCGTCGATGATAACCACGTCGTGCATTTCATAGCGGTTGAAGCTCTTCACCTTGCCCATTTGGATTTGGCGGTTGAGCGAAGCGTATGCGCCGAGCAACAGCTGTTGACCAGTCTGACCCTTGGCATAGAATGTACGCGACACCTGTGCGCCACCAAACGAACGGTTGGCGAGCAAGCCGCCGTATTCACGTGCGAAAGGCACGCCCTGGGCAACGCATTGGTCGATGATATTGTTGGAAACTTCGGCAAGACGGTAAACGTTGGCTTCGCGAGCGCGGTAGTCGCCACCCTTCACTGTGTCGTAGAAGAGGCGGTAAACCGAGTCGCCGTCGTTCTGGTAGTTCTTTGCTGCATTGATACCACCTTGTGCGGCAATCGAGTGGGCACGGCGGGGCGAGTCTTGAATGCAGAAGTTGAGCACGTTGAAGCCCATTTCGGCGAGCGACGATGCTGCCGATGCGCCAGCGAGGCCCGTGCCGACAACGATGATGTCGAGGCGGCGCTTGTTGGCTGGGTTGACGAGCTTCTGGTGGGCCTTGTAGTTGGTCCATTTTTCCGCTATCGGGCCTTCGGGTATCTTAGAGTCGATAACAGGCTGAGCGGCTGTATTCTTGTCTTTTTTAATATCTTCCATTTCAGTATTGAAGTTTTAAGTGTGGGTTATTACTCAGCATCGTTGATTGTTATGTCCAATGATTCGATAGCGTCGTTAACGGCGTGTTCCACTACAGCTTCGGTGTTGATGCCATATTTGCCCATGTTAGCTTTGTCTTGGGCTTGAACGGTGAACCAGATAGCCTCGATGGCAAAGAGCAGGCACACAACGGTAGCCCAAACCTTTGCAGTGGCTTTCCAGCGCGACAACCAAATGTCGTTGTTGGCACCAATCGACTGGAATGCGCTCCAGAAACCGTGAGTCATGTGGAACCACAAAGCGATGAAACCAATCAAGTAAACAGGCAGAGTCCATACTTCGCCGAATGCGGTATAGACGAAGCCCATGCCGGTGAGTTCGAGATGCTCGCCAAGCAGTTCGGGCAACTGCATCTTTGCCCAGAATTGCACGAGGTGGACAATCATGAAGCACACTACGATGATGCCAAGTACGAGCATGTTTTGCGATGCCCATTCAACTGTGGCAGGGCGCTTGCTCACTTGGTAGGGGTCGTTGCCGCGGGCACGACGGTTTTGCAGTGTGAGCCAAAACGAGTAAATGATGTGAATGACGAAACCGGCGGCAAGCACGAGCGTACCGAGTATCGCATACCAGTTAGCACCGAGGAATTCGCACACGGCATTGTACCCTTCGGGAGAGAACAACGCCACCGCATTCATCAGCACATGAAAGGTTACAAATAGGACGAGGAAAAGTCCGGTGATACCCATCACCATTTTCCGGCCTACGGACGAATTTGTTAACCACATAGTAGTTCTGAATTAAGTGTTAATAAATTTGATTTATGTTAGTTATGATAATATTCCTAACGTTATCACGCAATTATGACTGGAAATCTTATGCAAAAGTATTGCATTTCGTCGTTACTGCAAAGATTAAAGAAAAAAATCTTTAAATAAGGAGCTGTTTTTATGTTTGCGAAAAGTTACAGTGCCGCGTCGCAGCATCGTTTTTCGTCAGTGCTTTGAGTGTCTTTCCTGTGGCTTTTGATTATTATTTTCATAAGTTTAGGGGGCTGAACGTCAAAAATAACAATCAATGCCAACTCGGAATCGGTCTCAAATCATTGAAAGACAATAAAAACAGCTTCTTAGGATCTTGCTCAACGGCGTTTCGAGCGTTTCTTTGCCTCCTTTTTCTTGCTGCCGCCGCGCTGCTTGGTGTTGCGCTTGGCGTTGCCGCCGTTCTCGAAGTTGTCGCGCATCTTCTCGCGCCGCGACTCCTTGCGCCGCGAGGCGGTTGACACGGTGATGGGGGCAGAGTCGATGTGGTGGGTGCCAACGGGGTGCTTCTCGTCGATGAGTGCCATGTCGAGCTGCTTCTTCACCAGGTCGGCGCGGGCTATCTGCACTGTCACCGGGTCGCCCAGGCGGTAGCGTTTCTTCTGACGGCGGCCTATGAGGCAATAGTTCTTTTCGTCGAATTCGTAGTAGTCGTCTTCGAGGTCGCGTATCGGCACCAAGCCTTCACACTTGTTCTCGTCGATTTCGACATACAATCCCCATTCGGTCACGCCCGAGATGGTGCCTTGGAAAACTTTGCCGAGGCGTTCGCCCATGAACTCCACTTGCTTGTACTTGATTGATGCCCGTTCGGCTTGTGCGGCAAGCTGTTCCATCTCGCTCGAGTGCTTGCATTGTTCCTCGGTCTTGTCTTGGTTGACGCTGCGTCCTCCAGCCTTGTAGCGGTCGAGCAGGCGGTGCACCATCACGTCGGGGTAGCGGCGTATGGGAGAGGTGAAGTGGGTGTAGTAGTCGAATGCCAGCCCGTAGTGGCCGATGTTGACGGTCGAGTATATGGCTTTTGCCATAGAACGTATGGCAAGGGTCGAGAGCATGTTTTCCTCGGGCGCACCCTTTATGTCGTGCAGCAACCTGTTGAGCGACTTGTTGATGTCGGCTGCCTTGCCGCTTGTCTTGATTTTGCGGCCAAACGAACGCACGATTTCGGCAAAGTTGTCGAGCTTCTCCTCCATCGGCTTGTCGTGTATGCGGTAAACAAATGTCTTGGCTTTCTTGCCCGGGGGCACTTTGCCTATGCTTTCGGCTACCTTGCGGTTGGCAAGGAGCATGAATTCCTCGATGAGCTTGTTGGCATCTTTCGACACCTTGAAATACACGTCGATTGGCTTTCCCGTCTCGTCGATGTCGAAGCGCACCTCGAAGCGGTCGAAGTCAACTGCCCCCTCGTCGTAGCGACGCTTGCGCAGAATCTTGGCAAGGCGGTCGAGCGTGAGTATCTCGTCGGCATAGTCGCCCTTGCCGGTTTCTATCACCTCTTGCGCCTCCTCATAGGTGAAGCGGCGGTTGCTGCAGATGACGGTGTGGCATATCTCGGTTGCCAGCACGTTGGCGTCGTCGTCCATCTCCACGATGCACGAGTAGGCGAGTTTATCCTCGTTGGGGCGCAATGAGCATATCTCGTTGCACAGCCGCTCGGGGAGCATCGGCACGGTGCGGTCAACGAGATAGACCGACGTGGCGCGGCTGTATGCCTCGCGGTCGATGATTGAGCCGGGAGTGACGTAGTGCGACACGTCGGCGATGTGCACGCCCACCTGCCAGTTGCCGTTGGGCAACTTCTGCAGCGACAGTGCGTCGTCAAAGTCCTTGGCGTCCTTGGGGTCGATGGTGAACGTCACCACTTCGCGCATGTCCTTGCGCGCGGCGATGATTTCGGGCGTGATGGTCGCATCTATTTCGTTGGCAGCCTTTTCCACCTCCTCGGGATAGCGGTAGGGGAGACCGAATTCGGCGAGGATGGCGTGAATTTCGGCATTGTTCTCGCCAGCCTTGCCCAGCACGTCGATGATTTCGCCCACGGGGCTGTTGGCATCGTCGGGCCAGTCGATGATTTTAGCCACCGCCTTGTCGCCCTGTTTGCCTCCCTTGAGCTTGTCGAGCGGGATAAGGATGTCGGTGGCAAGAAACTTGCTGTCGGTGATGAGGTGTGCAAAGTATTTCTCCACTTGCAGCGTGCCGATGAACACTTGGTCTTTCTTTTCGATGATGCCTATCACCTCAGCCTCGGGCTCGAAGCCGCGGCGTTGGGCAGAGATGTGCACCTGCACGCGGTCGCCGTTGAGCGCGTGCATCGAGTTGCGTTCGGCAACGAATATCGCTTCGCCCTCCTGGTCGAGTATCACACTGTTCTTGCCGTTGCTGCGGCGCACGAATGTGCCCGTTGCCACGTTGCTCCTCGACTTGGCTTTGAAGCGGCCCGGGTTGACCTCTATGAGCAGCCCTTCGATTGCCAGCTCTTCGAGCACTTCCACCACCAAAGCCCGTTGTTTGGGCGTTTCGGCGCCGATTGCTGCCGAAACCTGCTTGTAGTTGTAGGGTATGTTTTCTTCTCGGTTGAAAAAGTCAATCACTCGACTTTCCATTTCTTTCTTTTTGCGTGAAGCCTTTTTTCCTTCCTGATCGTTTGCCATAATGCAGGTATTTATAGGGTGTTAGACTTTGCCCGTGAGAGGCTTTGCAGCCCCGGGCGGTATAATCTTTACAAATTTACGTTTTTTTTCTCGCAAGACGAAATTTGGCACGAAAAACGGCATGAGAAAAAACACGCAAAAAGTGGGCAAATGGTTTCCATTCAGGGAAGAGATGTGTGTCTCTGCAACGGAGTGCTTCATGGCTTAAATAGGGCATACAAAATGCACCCGACTCTTTTGCAATAGAGCTGGAAGGGGGGCGGCGAAGCCGTCCAATTTTGCGCTAACTGAGTGGTGACGCAGACCACGTAGTGGGCAAGGAACCCTCGGAACGGAATCATCCCACACGGCAAGGGGGCCTCGAAGAGGTCCAACGTACCGCTTCATACAGCTAAGCATATGGAGGATAAGTGCGTTGTTCTTTGATAAATAGCAATGGGGTTCCGTTGGACCTCGAAGAGGCCCTGGACTGGGAGGTGGGGTGTGCCCGACGGTTTCTTGCCCCAAAGGGCTGTGTCACCGTCGGTTAAGGCAAAGTTGGACGGCTTCGCCGCCCCAGTACGCTGTGTTCCATAACACGCCATCAACATATATTAAAAAGCGTGTGAAATGCACCCTCTCTTCGTAAGAGAGGGTGGCAATTGCGCAAATTTACGAATAAATGCCGATAAATTCAATCAAAATCAAGGTTAAAACCACAACTTGATAGCCACATAAATTTTACATAATGCTCAACATTGACTACAATTTGTTTAGCAAACATCAATTTTATATTACTCCAAATGCTTGATCATTAATGAGAATTTTACTGTAGTCCATCTCTTACGAAGAGACAGTCAAAAATGCCGCTGTTGAAGGATTCGTGTGGCAACAATATAAACTCCGAAAAAATCATGGAATTACCTTTTCAGTTTGACAATATAAACCACCAAAACAAAGGTCTGATGGAAATTAAAACTGTGACCCGTAATATTAGGTTTGACAGCCGAAAACCGACAAGTTCTTATAAATACCAATATGGTGATAAGGATACATTTGATGTATTGAAAATAATCTGTTTATATGGTTTGGAACATAAGCAGATTTATGAAGTGGAATCACAATATCTTAAATCCACTTCCAAATCTATCCATTTTGATGCTGAGCAAGATGGGGATTTGTTTTCGATAGAATGGAGACCGAAAGATGTTGAGCCTTATATTAAACGGGTGAAATGATGGATAGGTTGAAGATGCGGAGCCTTGATGTTGCTGGCTCTAATGTTGAGAAGATTGCGCAGTTGTTTCCGCAGTGTGTGACTGAGCATAAGGACAAAGACGGCAGGGTTGTGCTTGGGATTGATTTCGACAAATTGCGTGATGAGTTGTCTGCCGATGTGATTGACGATGGTGAGGAACGTTATCAATTCACATGGCCTGACAAAAAGGCTCATGCTCACTTGGCTAATACCCCGACTACAAACACTTTGCGCCCTTGTAGAGAGGAAAGCGTTGATTTCGACACAACGCAGAACCTCTACATCGAGGGAGACAATCTTGAAGTGTTGAAAGTGCTGCGTGAAACCTATCTCGGCAAGGTTAAGATGATTTATATCGACCCACCTTACAACACGGGTAACGACTTTGTTTACAACGACGATTTTTCGCAAAACGCAGATAACTATCAAGAAAACAGTGGACAATTTGACGACGAGGGCAACTGCTTAGTGCAGAACACTGAATCAAATGGACGCTTTCACACCGATTGGCTTAATATGATATACCCACGTCTGAAAGTTGCGAAAGACTTGCTTTCTGATGATGGTGCATTGCTTATGAGTATAGATAATAATGAAGTAGAAGAATTGATTAAAATAGGAAAAGAAATTTTGGGAGAACAGAATTATATTGCTACAATAGCTAATGTCAATAATCCCAAAGGACGGTCCGATGACAAATTTGTTGCTACAGCTCATGAATATATTATTGTTTTTGCCAAAAACATTCAAGTCTTAAATTGGTATGGATTTGAGCCCGGAGAAGACATTATTAAACGATACAATAAAATTGATGACGAAGGGAATCGTTATAGAGAAATAGATTTGAGAAAAACAGGCGAAAATGATTTACGTGAAGATCGTCCTAACTTGTTCTATTATTTCTATTATGACAAGGAATCTAAAAACTTTTTTCCATCTCGAAATGAAAACATTGATAACTATATACAAATTAAACCTCAACGGGAGGATGGGCGAGAAGGAAATTGGAGATGGGGATTAGATACAGCAAAAGAAAAATTGTGGAAACTTGAACCCAAATTCATGCCTTCAAGAAAAGTTTGGGGAATTATGGAAAAAGATTTCTTAAAAGATAGAGATTTTGTAAAACCAACATCAGCATGGACATTCAAAGATGTTAATAGTGAAAGAGGAACAGAAGATTTTATTACTTTGGGATTCGACAAAAGAATTTTTCTTAAGCCCAAACCGATAGGAACTATTAAGCGTTGTTGTGATATTGTTTTGGGTAAAGAAGGAATTATCCTTGACTTCTTCTCGGGGTCTGCTACTACTGCTCATGCTGTGATGCAGCTTAATGCTGAAGATGGTGGTAAGCGCAAGTTTATAATGGTGCAGTTGCCCGAAAAGACTGACGAGAAGAGCGAGGCATACAAGGCTGGTTACAAGAATATTTGCGAGATTGGCAAGGAGCGGATTCGCCGTGCTGGGAAGAAAATCAAGGAAGAAGCAGGGCTGCAAGGGCAAGACCTCGACACTGGGTTCCGCGTGTTGAAGTTGGACAGCTCGAATATGCTCGATGTGTATTACACGCCGCAGGAGTTTTCGGAGCAAAACCTATTTTCCGACAATGTGAAGCCCGACCGCACAGCCGAGGACCTGCTATTCCAAGTGATGCTCGACCTCGGCGTGGAACTCTCGGCTACCATCGAGGAGCGCGAAATAGGTGGCAAGCAGGTATTCTTCGTCAATGTCAACGACAATGACAACTACCTTGTTGCCTGTTTCGACGACAACATCTCCGAAAGCACCATCACGGAAATTGCCAAAATGAAGCCTTACTATTTCGTGATGCGTGACAGCTCTCTCGCCTCGGACAACGTAGCCGACAACTTCGACCAACTCTTCGCCACCTACAGCAACGACACCATCCGCAAGATAATTTAACGGCACGCGAAAGTCTGTATATCAAACGGATTGCGTATACTTTGTAAGTATAACAAGCTACAATAGGAAAATGTCGGAAAAAGAACTAAACGCATATCGTTTCAGCCCGGAACAAGAACCCACCGACGAAATGCTGGAACAAATTATGAAAGAAGTGGCAGAGGAAGCAAGAGAAAGCAACCGCAAGGCCACGGAAGAATGTTGGACTCGTATGCAGCAGGATATTGCAGCAAAACAAGAGAAATGGGGTGACAAAATAAATGCACTTATCTATGACAGAGAATAAGCGTTTACCTGAAATGATAGTGGTGGCAAAGTGTGATGATGGTGTGTTATGGAATACGATGGCACAGGGGGCGGCGAAGCCGTCCAACTTTTTGGTAACCGCCGGTGACGCAGCCCTACGCAGTGGGCAAGGAACCGGCGGAACGTCACCCCACCCAGTTTGGGGCCTCGAAGAGGTCCAACGGAGCACTATTGTAATTTTTTGAGGAAGAAAGAATGAACATGTTCACTGTACTAAATGTTAAGTATTACCATAAGCGACACGTTGGACCTCTTCGAGGCCCTGTTGAGTGGGGGCTTCGTTCCGCGGGTTCCTTGCCCTAAAGGGCTGCGTCACCACGCGGTTAATGCATAGTTGGACGGCTTCGCCGCCCTTTAAATGAAAAAGTTGCGTTTCGGTGGCAGAGAAAGCCGCAATATCTCAATAAAGCTGTCTGCAATTGCAGTGTAAAGTGGTATCATATCACTATATATAGCAGCGGGTAGTTTTGGAATCTTTGCAAGAGATGGGTGAAAATATATGGCGGTATATTTTACGGCGGTATATTTTCGCACGAAACAAAAGGGAGCGGCATATTTTTTATGTGAAATTTACGGACAGGGAAAGTCTTTCGTGAAAATTGTAAAAAACAATATCTATTGCTAAGCAACATATAGTAGCAGAAAATGAAATTTCAATTCAAGATACAGCAATACCAGACCGATGCGGTGGAGAACACCGTCGGCGTGTTTGCCGGACAGCCGTCGCGCGACCCGGCTGCTTATCGCCTCGACCAGGGGCGCGGGCAGCTCACCTTTGAGGAAATAGGCTACCGCAATGCCGAAGTGGAACTCGACCCGAGGCAACTGTTGGAAAACATACGCAAGGTGCAGCGCGAGAGCAATATTCCGCTGTCGGACACGCTTGTGGCGACCAACGGGCTGGGAGCGTGCAGCCTCGATATCGAGATGGAGACTGGTACGGGCAAGACCTACGTTTACATCAAGACGATGTTTGAGCTTAACAAGCGTTACGGCTGGAGCAAGTTTATAGTGGTGGTGCCGAGCATCGCCATTCGCGAAGGCGTGAGCAAGAGTTTTGCCATGCTCGAAGACCACTTTATGGAGCATTACGGCAAGAAGGCGCGCCACTTTGTCTATGACAGCGGCAACTTGAACCGCTTGGACAGCTTTTCGAGCGATGGCGGCATCAACGTGATGATAATCAACACCCAGGCTTTCGCCGCTTCGCTGAAGAAGGGAGGGCGGAGCAAGGAGAGCCGCATAATATACGACAGGCGCGACGCTTTCGGCAGTCGGCGACCGATAGACGTGATTGCAGCCAACCGCCCCATCGTCGTCATGGACGAGCCGCAAAAGATGGAGGGCGACGCCACGCAGACGGGGCTAAGGCGATTCACGCCGCTGTTTGTGCTCAACTATTCTGCCACGCACAAGACCAAGCACAACACCGTGTATGCCCTCGACGCTTTGGACGCTTACCAGAAGAAACTCGTGAAGCGCATACAAGTGAAAGGCTTTGAGTTGAGGAACTTGCAAGGCACTAACACCTATCTCTATATCGACAGCATCATTCTGTCGAAAACCAAGCCGCCTATGGTGAGGATAGATCTTGAAGTGAAGCGAGGCAACGGCATAAGGCGCGAATCGAGGAAACTGGCTTATGGCAACGACTTGTTTGTTGTGTCCGACCTTAACCAATACAAGGGCTATGTGATTTCCGACATAAATCCGTTTCGCAACACCGTCACATTTCTCAATGGCGTGACGCTGCGCAAGGGCGAAGTGGTGGGCGACGTGAGCGAACTTGCCCTGCAGCGTGTTCAGATACGCGAAACCATACGCTCCCACTTCGAGAAGGAGCGCGAACTGTTTGAGAAAGGCATCAAGACGCTTTCACTGTTCTTTATTGACGAGGTGGCGAAATACAAGTGTTATGATGAGCAAGGCAACGAGGTGAAAGGTGTGTTCCAGCAAATTTTCGAGGAGGAATACACCAACCTGCTGAACGAGAACATTTCGCTGTTTGACGATGCCTATCAAGCCTACCTGCGCCGCTTCCCGACACCGGAAATCCACAACGGCTATTTCTCTATCGACAAGAAGAGCGGCCATGCCATCGACAGCAAGACGGGGCGGAAGAGTGACCTCTCGGACGATATATCGGCTTACGACCTGATATTGAAAAACAAGGAACGCCTGTTGAGCTTCGACGAGCCTACCCGTTTCATATTTTCACATTCGGCATTGCGCGAGGGGTGGGATAATCCCAATGTGTTCCAGATATGCATGCTGCGCCACTCCAATTCCGAAGTCAACAAGCGGCAGGAAGTGGGGCGCGGGCTGCGCCTGTGTGTTGACAAGGAGGGCAACCGTATGGACTATGAAACGCTTGGCGACCGCGTGCACGACGTCAACAAGCTGACCGTGATTGCCAACGAAAGTTACAGCACCTTTGTTGACGACTTGCAGACGAAGACCCGCGAGTCGCTGCGCGAACGTCCGAGACTTGCCACAGTCGATTACTTCAAGGGCAAGACGTTGCTGCTCGCCGACGGCACGAAGCACACTGTCACGGACATGGAGGCAGTATCTATTCAAGCCTACCTCTACGACAACGAATACATTGATGAAAAGGGCTTGGTAACCCAATGCTACAAGGATGACTTGCAGGACAACTGCCTGGCGGCATTGCCTCGCAAGTTGCAACCCATGTCGCAAGGCATCCATGCGCTTGTGCAAAGCACGTTCGACGAAAGCATCTTGCTCGGCGAGATGATAGAGGACGGCAACCAAACGCGGTCGCCCGAAAACAAGCTGAACGAGAACTTTGCCAAGAAAGAGTTTCAGGAGTTGTGGCACAGCATCAACCACAAATATGTTTATACCGTGCATTACGACAGCGGCGAACTTATTGAAAAGGCTATCGAAGCCATCGACAAGGACTTGCACGTGACAGAACTGAAATATATAATGACCGAGGGCGTGCAGCAGGATGCCGACCAGTTTGGCGACACGCGCACTACAACCAAGCGGATAGGCACGGTAAGCACCTCGACGGTGCGTTACGACCTCGTGGGTGAGATAGCCAAAGGGGCAACCCTCACGCGTCGCACCGTGGTGGCTATCTTGAAAGGGATTGCCCCGGGCAAGTTGGGTATGTTCCGCAACAATCCCGAGGAGTTTATCCGCAAGGCAATAGGCATCATCAAGGAGCAGAAAGCCACGATGATAGTTGACCACATCAGCTATGACAAGATAGATGAGACCTACGACAGCACCATCTTCACCCACGACAAGCACACGCAACCCATTGAGAAAGCCTACTTGGCGAAGAAGCACGTGATGGACTACGTGTTTCCCGACAGCAAGGGCGAAACCGAATTTGCCGGGAGCCTCGACGGGGCAACCGAGGTGTGCGTATATGCCAAGCTGCCACGTGCGTTCCAAATTCCTACGCCTGTGGGCAACTATTCGCCCGACTGGGCTATAGCTTTCAACAAAGGCACGGTGAAGCACATCTTCTTCATCGCCGAGACCAAAGGCTCGATGGGCTCGATGGAGCTGCGCGGCGTGGAAAAAGCCAAGATTGAATGTGCCGAGAAGTTGTTCAACAACGTTTCAACCAGCCGCGTGCGTTACCATCAAATAAATAGTTACCAGAATCTGCTTGACGAGATGAGAAATTTGGATTGAACAACAAGCGGGACAGGAATAAGTGGCGGTAGGTTGACCGCAAATGTGAGGCTCGACGGTTGTGCGGTGAGCTTTTTTGTAAACCACGGTGCGGGTTGGAGTGGAGATTATTGACAGTTGTTGATAACTTTGGGGGCGGGGGCGAGTTATTAACAAAAAAAGCCAGTTATCAACAATTTTGCAATTTTTCAATTGAAATACAATGATATATGCGCAAAAAGTGATTCCTTTGCAGCGAGAAAACGATTTCTGATATGGGTAAAATTATTTCAATAGCCAATCAAAAAGGAGGCGTGGGAAAGACAACCACTGCCATAAATCTCGCCTCGTCGCTTGCCGTGCAGGGCAAGAAAGTGCTTATTATTGATGCCGACCCGCAGGCAAATGCCACCTCGGGGCTCGGCATAGACCCTAAGTCGATGACTTCCTCGATTTATGAATGCCTTGTTGATGATTACCCAATTAAGGGAACGCAAGCCAAGACTTGCATCGAAAACCTTGAGCTTGTCGGGTCGCGCATCGACTTGGTAGGTGCAGAACTGGAACTTATCAACAAGCCCAACCGCGAGCGGGTGATGCGCAACATGCTCGCCCCGGTGAAGAACGACTACGACTTTATCCTCATCGACTGCAGCCCGTCGTTGGGGCTTATCACTGTCAACGCCCTCACTGCCGCCGACTCGGTGATTATCCCCGTGCAGGCAGAGTATTTTGCATTGGAGGGCATCAGCAAGCTGCTCAACACGATACGCATCATCAAGTCGAAGTTGAACCCGTCGCTTGCCATCGAGGGCTTCCTGCTCACGATGTATGACGCGCGCCTGCGCCTTGCCAATCAAATATATGAGGAGCTGAAGAGCCACTTCGGCGACATGGTGTTCAACACGGTGATTCCGCGCAACATAAGGCTGAGCGAGGCACCGAGCCACGGGTTGCCGGCAATATTGTATGACGCTGAGAGCCGCGGGGCTACCAGCCACTTGCAGCTTGCGCAGGAGCTTATTTCAAAACCACACATCCGCCAGTCGGCGTAACCCCCCCAATCCCATACACATAAACTATAATTACGGAGGAAAACATTAGGAATTATGTCAATGAAACGTGCAGCATTGGGCCGCGGTCTCGACTCGCTCATCTCGATGGACGACATACAGACGAGCGGCTCGTCGGCAATCAATGAAATACCAATCGAGCAAATATCTCCCAACCCCGACCAGCCTCGTAGCACGTTCGACGAGGAGTCGCTCGAAGAGCTTGCCATGTCGATACGCGAGTTGGGCATCATACAGCCGCTGACGTTGCGCAACGTCGGTGGCGACAGCTACCAGATTATATCGGGTGAGCGCCGTTTCCGTGCCGCCAAGCTCGCCGGGCTCGCGTCGGTGCCAGCATACGTGCGCACAGCCAACGACTCGGAAATGACCGAGATGGCTCTCATCGAGAACATACAGCGCGAGGACTTGAATGCCATAGAAATAGCGTTGACGTTCAAGAAGCTCATCGACCAGTATGCCCTCACGCAAGAGCGGCTGAGCGAGCGCATAGGCAAGAAACGCACCACCGTTGCCAACTTCCTGCGCCTGCTGAAGTTGCCAGCCGAGGTGCAGCTCGGGCTGCGCGACCGCATGATTGACATGGGGCATGCACGGGCGTTGCTTGCCGTCGAGAAACCGTCGTTGCAGTTAAAACTTTATAACGAAACGTTAAAGAAAGGCTTGTCGGTGCGCCAAGTGGAGATGCTTGCCAAGCAATACAACGAGAAAGGGGAAGCCGAAGCCGAACAGAACCAGCCCGTTGCGAAACGGTTGACTGCCAAAGACTATGACATACTCAAGAAGCACCTGTCATCGACTTTCCGCACCGATGTGAAGTTTAGTTGCGACGCGGCAGGAAAGGGAAAAATAACTTTCCCGTTCAAGAATGAGGAGGAACTTGAGCGATTAATTAGCATCTTTGACCAATTAAAGAATGAAGATTTGCAAAATTTGCAGTAAATTTGCAAGCAGCAAATCCAGAAACTGTAGAAAGTGAAATTTGATTTCAGGTCAAGGGAAAGATTTTACCAGTGCATAGCCGTCGTGTTGTGCAGCGTGTTTATCATACCCTTTCAGGCATTTGCCGATGCGCATCTGTTGGCGCAGATGACTGCTGCGCTGCCAACCGACTCATTGCCCGAGTTGCCCGTTGATGTGCCGGCGCGATTGCCTGGTGACCGTGTGCGTGTCACTCTCGACGAGGAAGGAGAGGCGGTTGTGAGCGACAGCATCAGCATTGCCGACTTGACGGTTGACACCGTGCAGGTGTCGCAAGCCGACAGCATCGCCGAGGCGTTGCTCGCCGAGCGCATCAAGTTTGTGAACGACTCGATAAGGAAGGATTCAATCGACCGTGTCACTTATGGCAAGGTGCGCGAGTTCAATCCCGACCCCACGCGTGCCGTGTGGTTGTCGGTACTTTTCCCCGGCTTGGGGCAGATTTACAACCGCCGTTATTGGAAATTGCCGATAATCGCCGGCGGATATGCCGGCTTGGCTTATGCTACGTCGTGGAACAACCAGATGCTCCAGGACTATTCACAAGCATACCGTGACATTACCGACAGTGACCCCGACACGCACAGTTACATGGACTTCTACCCATCGACCGTGACCGAAGCCGACCTTGACATGGATTGGCTCGAACGTACATTGCAGTCGCGACGCAACTATTACCGCCGCTACCGCGATTTGTGTATCATATTGATGGTGGGCGTGTATGTGATATGTATCATCGATGCCTATGTTGACGCGTCGCTATCCAACTTCAACGTGTCGCCCGACTTGTCGTCGGTATCGGTGAAGTTCAGGCCTACGTTGGTCGATAACTCTCCCTTCAGCCGCTGGCCGGCACTTGGAGGTTCGCTCATAATCGACTTCTGACGATGGGCGGTGAGAGCGGCATGGTTTATACTCATAATAGCTAATTAGGAAAATCCGACTATATACAAAATATAAAGATTATGAAACTTCAGATTATATTGTCATCGATTGTCGCTGCCGGGGCGTGTATGGCAGCTTGGGCGGCTCCGGCACCAACGATACTCACCATAAAGGAAACTATATCGGACACTGCAATAGTGTTTCCCGAAAGTTTCGAGACCGACACTCGCGAGATGCGCGAGAACTGGTATATACGCAATTATACGGCTCTCGATGCCGAGGTTGAGGACATTGTCGCCGACAACACTTCCGACGAAGTGTTCATCGAACGGCTCAAGGCGTTGCCCACCGAGATTGAAATGCCATTCAACCCCATCGTGCGCAGCTATATAGAAATGTATATTACACGTCGCCGCGAGCTTGTCGAGACGATGCTTGGCATGAGCATGTATTACATGCCCATATTCGAGCAAGCTCTTGAACAGGAGGGAATGCCGCTCGAACTGAAGTATTTGCCTGTGATAGAGTCGGCTCTCAATCCTGTGGCTGTGTCGCGCGCCGGTGCCACGGGGCTTTGGCAATTCATGATAGGCACTGCCAAGGGGCTGGGGATGGAAGTGAACACGCTGGTTGACGAACGCCGCGACCCATACCGCTCGTCGGAGATGGCAGCCCGCTACCTCAAGGAGCTTTATGGCATATATGGCGACTGGTCGCTTGCCATTGCCGCCTACAACTGCGGTCCGGGCAACGTGAACAAGGCGTTGCGACGTGCCAATGCCGATAGCGGCGACACTGGTAAAAAGGACTTTTGGGAGATATACTATTATTTGCCGCGCGAAACTCGCGGATATGTGCCGGCTTTCATCGCCGCCAACTATGTGATGACCTACTTCAAGTGCCACGGCATCAGCCCGGGGCTTGCGAAGAAGCCGCTCATCACCGACACCGTGAGCATCGACCGCCGCGTACACTTCAAGCAGATTTCGGCTGTACTCAATATGCCTGTTGACGAGATTCGTGTGCTCAATCCGCAGTATCGCAAGGATATAATCCCGGGCAACGTGCATCCCTACAAGCTAATACTCCCGTCGCAGCAGGTGTATAGCTACATAATGAGCGAAGACAGCATCCTCGCCTACGACAGCAACAAGTATGCCTTGCGCGGTGTTGTCAATCCTGTCGATTATGACGACAATTCGGGCAACGGAAGCTATGAGCGCAAGCTCGTTACCAAGTATCACAAGGTGCGCCGTGGTGAGTCGCTGTCGGTGATTGCCCGCAAGTATGGAGTGACGGTGAGCAGCATAAAGAGGGCTAACGGATTGCGCGGCGACGGCATACAGCGCGGACAGTTGTTGAAAATAAGCTCATACCAGCGAGTGAGAGTGAAAGACAACAATGGCGGCAACGACGACCAGCAACAACTTGCATCGGCATCGGCGAAGAAAAAATCTTCATCGACAAAGAAGAAGTCAACCCAAGCAACCCGTAAGCATAAGGTGAAATCAGGCGAAACATTGTCGGGCATAGCCATGTTATACCGTGGCGTGACGGTGGCTGACATTCGCCGTGCCAATGGCATACGTGGTAGCCGTATCCGTGCCGGACAAACATTACTTATTCCTATAAAATAAGACTACATAGATGGCAACAGAAGAACCACAACGCAAGCCTCTGATATTCATCGGTAACGACGACGGCTATCAAGCCGACGGGTTGAAATTCCTTGTTGGCATAGCCCGGCAATATGGTGAAGTGTTCATCTCTTCGCCAAGTACCCACCAGTCGGGCAAGTCGTCGGCATTGACTGTCGATGTGCCGCTGCACGCCACATTGTTTGCCGAGGAAGAGGGGCTTACAGCCTACCACGTCAGCGGTACGCCAGTCGATAGCATGAAACTTGCGGTGAGTAACTTGATGCCTCGCCGCCCCGACATTGTGTTGTCGGGTATAAATCACGGCTATAATTCGGGCAACAGCGCGATTTATTCGGGAACTATGGGGGTGGTATTCGAGGGTTCGTTCCTCGGAGTGCCGAGCATCGGTTTCTCGTATGGCGAATATACCGCCCACCCCGACTTCTCGTCGTGTGAACCAGTGGTGAGGCGCATGATAGAGCTTGCCGTTGCAGGCAAGCTGCCCACCGATGTATGCTATAATGTGAATATACCCAAGTGCCGGCAGGTGGAGGGTGTGAAAGTGGTGGCTGCAGCTCCTGGGCGTTGGACCGAGGAGTATGATTGCCGCATCGACCCACACGGGCGCAAGTATTATTGGCTCACGGGCAATTATGTTCCGTCGGAACCCGACAACGACCAGCAAGATTTGTATTGGTTGCAACGGGGGTATGCCACGGTTGTTCCGTGCCGTGCCGACCAGACCGCCCATTCGGCTATTTCGGCAATATCCGAATTGATATAGGTCTGTTTCAGCCCTTGCACGTTGTGTTTCAAGTGAGGGCTTTATTTTGTTGGCTGAAGTGCTGTTGGCACAGTATAAGTGGCGTATATGTAGCATTGCGCGTCGCCACGATGTTGCCACTGGCGCGACAGTCATTTTTTTTGGCGGTTATGCAATTTTAAGTGTGAAAAAACTTGTGTGGCTTATAAATTTATTGTTATTTTGTCGAATATTTAGAGCCTGTTTGGCATAAGTCCGATAAATGTTGATTTTATAGATCGGGCCTTAAGGAGGAAAAAAGATTAAGCAGAGAGCTGCTTGGTAAGAAAAAAAGTATGAATATCATATTATAATTGGAAATTAAAACGTAAGTCTTATGAGAAAGATTTTTTTACTTGCATTGATTTGCACCGTTATTGCTGGTGCAGATGCCAAAGCGCAAGAGGTGACTTATGTGGAGGATCCTTCACAAGGTGTCACTTTGAATCGCTTTAAAGACAATTGGTTTGTAACTGGTGAAATCGGTGTTGGCGGATTGGGCAGTTCTTACGATGGCGAGTTGGATTTTGGCAAGCGTCTTATGCCTTCGTTCAATGTTGGTGTGGGCAAATGGTTCTCTCCGCTTATTGGCGTGAGGTTTAGTGCCGACTTCCGCAAGATGAAAGGTGCCACAATCGACGGCGCCGGTATCGACCCCGTGAATCCTACCGATGGAGCAGTTGGCAACTATCTTGTGAACCGCCAGTGGTCGATTGGTGCAGCTGCCGATGTTTATTTGAACTTGACCAACTGGTGGTGTGGCTACAAGCCCGATCGAGTTTACAACGCTTCTATCTACGGTGGTGTTGCAGCACATTCGCAAATGATTAAGAAAATGGACGGCAACGATGCCAAGTGGAGACACCACGGAATGTCGATTGGTCTCCGCGCTGGTTTGTTGAACTCGTTCAGGGTTTCTAACCATGTTGACATTTTGCTCGACATTCGTCTCGATGCCGACCAGTGTAATTATATGGACATGACTCGCCAAGTGAACCTCTACGGTTCGGTTATGGCTGGTGTGGCTTACAAATTCAACAAGACCACATGGAGTGCACCGATTGTACCGGTTTGCCCCGAGTACAAGTACACCGATGCCGAGGGTGATGCCCTTGTTGAACGCTTGAAGGCAGCAGATGCCAAGATTGCCGACCTTGAGCGTCAATTGCGTGAGTGCATGAACCGCCCCGTACCCGAACCCGTTGCTCCTGCCAAGGAAGCTCCGCTTGCTACGATTTATTTCCCCATCGGCAGCTCGCGTGTACAAGGTGTTCAGACCAAGGTGGTTGCAGCCGTTGCCAACGCCATGAGCGGTACCGACGACGAATATGTTGTAACTGGATGGGCTGATAGCTACACCGGTTCGGCTGCCCGCAACCAACAATTGCGTGAACAACGTGCCGACAATGTGGTTAAGTTGCTTGTGAAGAATGGTGTTGACGGTGGTCGTCTTGAAGCTGCTACAGCCGACAGCAGCTTGAGCGGATTTGGTGAAAACTCTGCCGACCTCGACCGCGCTGCCACTATCGAGATAAAGAAATAAATAGTTTAAATACACACTTTTATGATATGATTTATCGCTTGTCGCCGAGCTTCGGCGGCGAGCGATTTTTTTGTGTCGTGCCAGATGCCTTGATGGGTGACGGGCGAGGCTCGGGGCATGGCGGCTGTGGTAAAAAAACGGGTGGAATTGTTTCGTTCTGCCCGTGGTTTGCACTATCTTATCCAAAGATAGGCTGCGTCTCGGCAATACACAAAAATGAACAAGTTCTTTTTTTGTATTGCGCTCGACTTGCACTATCTTTGCCCATCGACAAAAAATATTGATGAGTATGCCACAGTATGCCGAGGTGATACTTCCGTTGCCTCTTTATAACACATATACATACGCCATTCCGCCCACGATGGAGGGGCAGGTGAAGATTGGTTGCAGGGTGCTTGTGCAATTCGGCCGCAAGAAGTATTACACTGCCATCGTGCGCATGATTCACAATGCGCCCCCCGAGGGATATGAGGTGAAGGAGATTATGTCGCTGCTCGACGATGCTCCGCTGTTGCGCCACCCGCAGCTGAAGTTGTGGGAGTGGATTTCGGAGTATTACCTGTGCCCCGTTGGCGACGTTTACAAGGCTGCCGTGCCGTCGGGGTTGAAGATTGAGAGCGAGACCTACGTGAGCGTCAACCCCGACTTCGAGGAGACCGAGGGGTGTGAGCTGAAGGAGCGCGAACGGGTGATTTACGACCTCGTTTCGTGCCGCGACCGTGTGCAGCTTGGCGAGATAACGCGCTCGACGGGTTTCCGCAACGTGGAAGCCACTGTGAGCCGAATGCTCGAAAAGGAGGCTATATTCGTGTCGGAAAAGGTGGTTGACAACTATCGTCCGAAGACCGAGACATTTGTCACATTGCCCATCGAGCATGGCGACAGCGACGGGCTGCACCGCCTCTTCGACCTCGTCGGACGGTCGAAGAAGCAGGAGCAACTGTTGCTTGCCTTTATCGACCTGTCGCACTGGTTGCAGCGGCGCGACCGCCTTGTAGAGGTGAAGAAGCAGGTGCTGCTTGAGCGCGCCGATGTCACGCAGCCCGTGCTTGCCGCAGCCGTCAAAAAAGGCTTGCTGAAGGTGTATAAGAAAGAGATTAACCGTTATTCGTTCTCTGCCGAGACGCGTGCCGAACTGCCCGTGCTGACCGACGAGCAGAACCGCGCCCTGCGCGAGACGCTCGAACTGTTCCGCACGTTGCCGGCAGTGTTGCTGCACGGTGTCACGTCGAGCGGCAAGACATCGGTGTATATGCACCTCATCGACCAAATGTTGAGAATGAAGAAGCAGGTGCTATACTTGGTGCCTGAGATTGCCCTCACCACGCAGCTCACGCAGCGCATGCACCGCGTCTTTGGCGACCGATTGCTCATCTACCACTCGAAGTTTTCCGACAACGAGCGTGTCGATGCCTGGAAGAAGTTGCTCCACAGCAACGAGCCGTGCCTCATCATCGGGGTACGTTCGTCGGTATTCCTGCCATTTTCCAACCTCGGGCTCGTAATCATCGACGAGGAGCACGACACGAGCTACAAGCAGCAAGAGCCGGCACCGCGCTACAACGGGCGCAATGTGGCAATGATGCTCGCCATGATGCACGGGGCGAAAAGCCTGCTCGGCTCGGCAACGCCAGCCATCGAGACCTACTACAAGGCGGTGACGGGCAAGTTTGGGCTGGTGGAGATGCCCGTGCGATACGAGGGTATTGAGATGCCGCAGGTGGAAGTGGTTGACATGAAAGACGCACGCCGCAAGCACGAGGTGAATGGCTTCTTCTCCAACGCCCTGTTGACGGAGTGCCGCGAGTCGTTGCGTGCCGGCGAGCAGGTGATATTGTTCCAGAACCGCCGCGGATATGCCCCGATGGTCACTTGCCGCCAGTGTGGCTGGGTGCCGAAGTGCGAAAATTGCGACGTGTCGCTCACCTACCACAAGCACGTCAACAACCTCAGTTGCCACTATTGCGGCTACTCGATGTCGTTGCCCACCGTGTGCCCGGCTTGCGGGCAGCCGACAATAGAAATCGTGGGGTTTGGCACCGAGCGCGTCGAGGACAACATCACCGAACTCTTCCCCGACAGCCGCATCATGCGCATGGATCTCGACACCACTCGCAACAAGAACAGCTATGAGAAGATAATCGACGACTTTTCTGCCCGTAAGGCCGACATGCTTGTCGGCACGCAGATGGTCACCAAGGGGCTCGATTTTGCCGGTGTCAGCACCGTGGGCATACTCAATGCCGATACCATGATAAATTTCCCAGATTTTCTCTCACACGAGCGTGCCTTCAACATGATGGAGCAGGTGGCAGGGCGTGCCGGGCGCAAGGGGAAGCAGGGGAGGGTGCTGGTGCAGACCTACGACACCGATAATTCCGTGATACGCTTCGTCACTGCTCACGACTACAAGGGCTTCTATGCCGACGAGATAGGCGAGCGCGAGCGTTACGGCTATCCGCCGTTTACCAAAATCATCAACGTCTATCTCAAGCATCGCGACGATGCCGTGGTGGGCGAGATGGCTGTGCGCATGAGCAACATGATGAGGCAAGTGTTCAAGCAGCGAGTGTTGGGCCCCGAGGCACCGGCAGTGCGCCGCATACAGAATTGGTACATACGCCAGATAGTGTTGAAGATGGAAAACACGGCATCGATGAGCAAAGTGAAACAAATCCTGCGCCTCATCTACGAAAACATGCTCAAAGTTGACAGCCGCATGAAATCGACCCTCCTCTACTTCGACGTCGATCCCGTGTAACCCCCCCCTGTTGGAGCAATCTCGTTTTTATTGTTTAAAATATTGAATATGTGTTTCGATATAGATGAGTTTAAGAGGGTTTTAGAGGAGTTCTCGAAACTCCCTAAAATTGATAGAAGCTCGACCATGTTGGAAATCTGCCAATATCCAGGTTCTCGGTTTGAGGAGGTGTGTAGCCGCATTCTGAAATTCTTTTTTAACCCCAATGCCGAGCATCAATTGTATTATTTATGGCTGGGTTCGTTGTGGGAGCTTATAGAAGAAAAAACAGGTAAGACTTGTGAAGAAAAGTATGACTATAATTCCATAAAGATAAATACAGAAGAAAGGGCTTGCGACAAGCGCATTGACTTGACAATTGTAACAAGGTCTTTTGTAATAGCTATAGAAAACAAGATTACAGCTGTTTTGAATAATCCGTTGGAGGAATATAAAAAATATGTAGAATCTGAATATAAGGAGCAGAAACATTATTTCTTGGTTCTATCGGTTAATCCTGTCGGTGATTCAGTTCTTGAAAAGGGCTTTTTGCGATGTCGTTATATCGATTTGTTTGAAATTGTAGAGAGGCGTCTTGGTTATTATGTAATGAAGGCGAACAAGGAATATTTGTTTTTTATGTTTGATTTCATGAAATATATAAATACAATGAATGGATTTGAATCTAAACAAGAGAAGGAATTTTTCTTGAAAAATGCCGATATTGTAGAAGGCTTGATTAATCGATATAATGAGTTTAAAGATGTAATATATAAAGAGCAATGTGATGCTTCCGCAAATATTCTTGAAAAAATAAAGGAGAAAACGAAAGATAATTCTTGGTGGATATATCAGAAAACAGATATTGGAATTAAGTTTAATGAAGATTTATGTTGCATTGGTATCGAATCATGGTTTGCAAGAGATAAAACAGGTGCTTGCGGTAGATTTAAAATTAAAATAACTACTTGGAATTTAGAAAGCTGGAAGCCTTATAGAGATGAAGTATTGAGCTGGTTCTCGTCGTTGAAAGAGCCAGCCCCTGATGAATATAATCGTATAAATTTGTGGGTTGCCGACGTATCAGGAGATGAGGATAATGTTATAAAAGAATTGAGAAAGATATATGAAGTAATGAAAGGTATTGCAGCGAAAGTCAGGCAAAAAATACAAAGTGGGCAGTAGGATTCTTTCATCAAAAAATAAGTCTGTGGGGCGACAGAGCCGTCCAACTATGCCTTAACCGCTGGTGGAGCGCAAGCGTAACCAGCGGAAGCGCGCTCCCTCCCTCACATAATAGCGCCTCGGAGAGGTACAACATACCGCTTGGTAGTGCTTAAACTGCATTGCAAACTTTCAAGCATGGTGTGGATATGTATGTTTCCTTTCAAGCAAGAATGCAATGGAGCTCCGTTGGACCTCTCCGAGGCCCCAGACTGGGTGGAGGTGATGGCTGTCCGCAGGTTTCTTGCCCACTACGTCGGGCTGCGTCACCAGCGGTTACGACATAGTTGGACGGCTTCGCCGCCCTCTGTGCATCTATGAACATATTCCACAAAGGAGGTTTGTTAATGGTTATAATACGAGAATTAAATATTTATGAGTTTAGCGGATGCCTATATTTTAAATGAAAGAGCCGTGAGTACGAACATATAATCCTTCTGCAAGAAAATGTATAATTCATGTAACGCATGATGAACTTTATGAAGCGATTGTAAATAATTCAAATCTTCAATCATTGAAATAGATAGGTTCTATTGGTGAGGGGTGATATGGATTTTTTTTCGGGGGTGGGGTGATTGTTGTGGGTGGTTGATTTGGAGTAGTGGGGCGAAAATGTTATCTTCGTTGCAGTAAACTTAAAAACAGAACCTGAAGCGATATGAAATCTTTTGCAATTTTTTCGGTAGCAGTGCTACTCGCTATGTGTGTGTCTTGTGCCGACCGACATTTGATTGGCGATGAGGCTGAACGGGCGGCGGTTGTCGCCGACTTTGAGGCGCGGCGCGACTCGATGCCTCGCCAGCAGTTGTTTGATGCCATCGACATGATGGAGCTTACCACCGAGCAGCGTGAGGCGATGATGTTCCTCTATGCCTACATGCCGCTCGCCGACATTGCCGACCACTCGGCTGACTATTTCCTTGAGAATATCGAATACTCGTTCAAGGCGCGCGAGGAGATGCCGTGGGGGAAGTCGATTCCTGAGCGCGAGTTCAGGCATTTTGTGCTGCCTGTGAGGGTCAACAACGAGAACCTCGACGACTGCCGCAAGGTGTTCTACGAGGAGCTTAAAGACCGCGTGAAGGGGCTTTCGCTCCACGATGCGGTGCTCGAAGTCAACCATTGGTGCCACGAGAAGGTGACTTACCGCCCGTCGGACGCTCGCACGAGCAGTCCGCTTGCCTCGGTCAAGACCGCATACGGGCGTTGCGGCGAGGAATCGACATTCACCGTTGCCGCCCTGCGCTCGGTGGGCATACCGGCACGGCAGGTTTACACGCCGCGCTGGGCTCACACCGACGACAACCATGCGTGGGTCGAGGCGTGGGTCGATGGCAAGTGGTATTTCCTTGGAGCTTGCGAGCCCGAGCCAGTGCTGAATCTTGCATGGTTCAACGCTCCGGCTTCGCGCGGAATGCTCATGCATACCAAGGTGTTTGGCAGGTATATGGGACCCGAGGAGGTGATGTACCGCACACCGCGCTACACCGAAATCAATGTGATTGACAACTATGCTCCCACGGCAAAGCTGTATGTCAACGTGGCTGATGCCGCCGGCAAGCCTGTCGCCGGGGCAAAGGTGGAATTTAAGGTATATAATTATGGCGAATTTTACTCGGTAGCCACCAAGGAGACCGATGCCGAGGGGCGCACGTTCCTCACTGCCGGCATGGGCGACATGGTGGTGTGGGCATCGAAGGACGGGCTGTATGGCTTCTCGCAGGTGTCGTTTGGCAAGGACGAGCGTGTGAATATCGCCTTGACCGAAAACGGGGAGAAGAGCGGCGGCATCGACTTCGACATAGTGCCGCCGAAGGAAAACTCCAATGTGCCCGAAGTCACAGCCGAGCAGCGTGCCGAGAACGACCGCCGTTTTGCCCTGGAGGACTCGTTGCGCAGGGCTTATGAGGCTACGTTCTACACTCGCGAGCGCGCACTTGAGTTTGCCTCCAAACAGGGGTTGAAGCCTGCCGAGACGGTTGCCGACTTGCTTGTGGCTGCCCGTGGCAACCACGACGTGTTGACGGCATTCCTTGCATCGCTCGACAGCGACGAGACCAAGCAGGCAGGCATCGAACTGTTGCAACA
The DNA here is from genome assembly GCA_949285735.1 of uncultured Bacteroidales bacterium. Classification (GTDB taxonomy): domain Bacteria; phylum Bacteroidota; class Bacteroidia; order Bacteroidales; family Muribaculaceae; genus Avimuribaculum. Next base: position 38,916 of record CASEAQ010000008.1, on the reverse strand, counting down.
GGTGTCGGAGAAGGACTTGCGCGACGTGTCGCTCGACGTGCTCAACGACCACTTGCTCAACTCGCGCCCGTGTGACGACGAGGAGCTGTCGGCAAGGTATATATGCAATCCGCGCGTGAGCAACGAGATGATTACGCCCTACAAGGCATTTTTCGCATCGGCAGTGAGCGAGGATTTGCAGGAGTCGTTCCGCGCCAACCCGATGGGCCTCGTGGCTTGGGTTGCCGACAGCATCACGGTCGATGCGCAATGCAACCTTGGCGGCGCGCCCATCACGCCGATAGGTGTGTGGAACGCCCGCGTGGCAGATGCCCACAGCCGCGACATATTCTTTGTGTCGCTTGCCCGCAGCATGGGCATACCTGCCCGCATCGATGAGGTGACAGGCAAGGTGCAGTTGATGGACAAGAATGGTGCTGCCGACGTGGATTTTGAGGCAAGCAAGCAGACGGTTGCCCCGACGGGCAAGCTCGTTGCTCGCTATGCGCCGATAAAGTCGCTCGACGACCCCAAGTATTACTACCACTTCACAATATCGCGCATCACCGACAACGGCACATTGCGCCTGCTCGAATATGGCGAGGACGGTAGCAGCACGTGGTCGCAGATGCTGAAGAGGGGGCTTACGCTCGATGCCGGCAACTACCTGATGGTGAGCGGTACCCGTCTTGCCAACGGCGGTGTGTTGTCACACCTTGAGTTCTTCACTATCACCCCGGGCAAGACTACCAACGTGAACCTTGTAATGCGCGAAAGCCGCGACGAGGTGCAAGTGATAGGCAACTTTAATTCGGAATCGACCTACAAGCCCGTTGATGGCGGTCTGCCGAAGTCGATACTTTCGACTACCGGGCGCGGCTACTTCGTGGTGGGCGTGCTTGGCGTTGGACAAGAGCCTACCAACCACGCGCTGCGCGGCATCGCTGCCATGAGCAAGGAACTCGAACAGTGGGGGCGCAGCATGGTGCTGCTCTTCCCGAGCGAGGAACAATACCGCAAGTTCAACCCCGACGAGTTCCCCGGCTTGCCCAAGACGATAACCTATGGCATCGACATCGACGGTGCGATACAGAAGCAGTTGCGCGAGGCGATGAAGTTGCGCAACAACACGTTGCCCATATTCATCATCGGCGACACGTTCAATCGCGTAGTGTTCTGCTCCGAGGGCTATAACATAGGGCTTGGCGAGCAGATGGTGAAAGTGGTTCACAAGCTGTAAAGTAAAAGGGAATATAAAGCAAAAGGCGCACGGTTCGCTCAGAGCCGTGCGCCTTTTTTGTTGCCCCCGGATGTGGAGGCGGCGGTCAATTCTTGGTGAATTTGAGTGTCATGGCAGCCTTGTCGTTTTCGACTTTTATGATGTATATCCCCGACGGATATGCGCTGCATGGGATAGACACCGAGCTGGCTGAAGTTTCCTCGCGGTGCATCATCTGCCCCCACAGGTTATAGACGGTGATGCGGTTTCTGCCTCCCGACAGCCCAGCCACGTTAAGCACGTCGGTCGCAGGAACGGGGTATATCGACAATTGCATATCGCCTGTTTCGATAGCGTCGTGTATCGAGCTTGTTACCGTGATGCGCTTTTCGGCATACGTGCCCGAGCCGTCGGAAGCCGTAGCCCTCACAACCACGTTGCCTGAGCCCGTAGCCACGAGCAGCCCGTTTGCATCAATCGAGGCTATGTCGCCCCCTTCGGTTATGCTCCAGTTGACATTGCGGAATGTGGCATTCAACGGATAGACAGTGGCAAACAACTGCATGGCAGCCGATGACGTATCGCCCTCCTGCGGTGTGGCGATGGTTATCCACTCGGCATAAATCATCTCCATAGCGTCGTCGGTGCTTATCACGTTCGACATTATGCTGCTTGCTGCGTTGCTGCGCAAGGCGGCTGAGCGGCGGGCAGTGGCTTCGTGCCTGATGCTGAAGTCGAGCGCATAGTAAAGCGTTCCGTCAGGGGCGTTGAGGTCGGCGTATGAGTTGGCACTGCCAGCCACTTCGGCTATCACCTCCATGTTGCTGGGCGATGTGCCGCGCCATATGCGGAAAGTTTCTACCGTGGCACCTTCATATTGGCTCCACATAACGTTCCAGCCGTTGCTGGCAGCCTTGCCGAGCATGACGTGCACACTCTTGTGCGGCTCGCCGAGTGGCGAAACCATGCCATCTTTGGTGGTTACGGCTATGCAGTAGCGCGAGGCGCAAACCGCCGGATTGGAACTGTCGTCGATGTATGAGCCAGCCGAAACGGGCACTGTGGCAATCTCCACAAAGTCGTTGTAGCGGCTGCTTTCCTTGTAAACGACGATGTTGCTGAAGTAGCTTGGCATCGCCTCGCTTGCCGTCCACGAGATTTCATGTTTGCCCAAGTCGTTGTTTGTCCTCACCAAGTCGATTGCCACATAGTCGTGGGCATCTGCCACGGTCACTTGCCGTTCGCTTGCCACGCTGCAATTGCCCGACGTGACGGTGAGCCGCAAGATGTAGTTGCCGACAGCCTTGAAGGTGATGTTGCACCGTGCATTGGCGTCGGTGGCAGTCACGCTCGCATACTCTTCGATGCTGCCAAAGTTGTTGCCGCCATCAGTGCTTATTGTCCAGCCATATCGGTAGTCGGCACCCTGCGGCACGGTGATTGGTGTTGCAGCTCCTGCAAGTGTGTTGGCGGCAATGGCAAATGTGGCATCTATTGCTGGCAGCACTGTCACGCTGACGGTGGAAGTGGCACCGTCGGAGGTGACTGAAATCTGCTTGTCGCCGGCTTCAGCCCAAACCACGGTGTAGCGGTTCCCCTCATGGCTTAGCAGCGTGCCGCCATCCCAGTTCCATTCCAGCCCCGACGTGCTTGCATTGCCCGTGTAGGTTACCACCGTGGGCATATCGGCGTGAATGGTGGTGGCAACTTGCATTTGCGGATTGGCATCGACGTGCAGCGCATAGGTGGCAGAGAATGGCGATGTGGCGTTCCATGCGTCGATTGCCTGTACTCTCACTTCATAGTCGCCGGCGGGAATCGCCGAAACGGGTATTCGGTAGGTGGTCGCCGAGGGGTAGGCGTATAGCGGCAATATGGCGGCATCGGCATTGTCGCAGTTCATGGGCGAGATGACGTATGCCCCTTCGCCGCTTGCTCCTTTCCGTTTCACGCTTATGTTGTAGCGCATCTGCGTTGCCGGCGTTTCGGCATCGGTGGCGGCATCCCATTGCAGGGTCACGAAATTCTCGTCTTGCGCTCCACGCACGTTGCCTGGGGCAGCGGGGCGCGAGTTGGGAGTTGTCGTGTGGTTGCTGTAATAGATGCCGTTGTAGCTGTAGTCGTCGAGGGTGTCGAAGTCGGGCGTGTCGTCGTTGTTGTAATCGATAAAGACTGTTATGCCGCTATTCGGTCCGCCGGTGAACACCTCCGACACGGTATAGCTCAAGTCGCTCTCCATGTAAATGGCTCGCAGTGCGCCGTTGCCATAGTTGCCATAGTAGTCGTGCAGCAATATGTCGGGTACGCCGTTGTTGTCGAGGTCGATGCAGTTTGCTGTCAACACGTCCATTTCCCTTGGCAACGACAATTTGAGTATTTTGTTGAACGACTGGTTGCGGTCGTTGAACAAGACGGCGGCAGTCATGTCGTTCATCATCATCACAACGTCGGGGAAACCATTGTTGTCGATGTCGGCAACTGCCAATATGCTGAATGTCGAGCCGGGGAAGTCGGCGATTGTGATGGGAATGCTTGTCTCGGTGAAATTGCCATTGCCGTTGTTTATAGCCACAACGACATTGCCTCCCTCGCAGGTAGCCCACACCACGTCGAAGAAGCCGTCTCTGTCAACATCAGCGATGTGGCACTTGTCACGCTGCTCAATGTCGGCTGCGGTGAAATTCAGGTAGTCGCCGCTGTTCAGCAACGCATACGAGTAATCGATGTAGCCGTCGTTGTTGAAGTCGGCACGAGTGAGGCACGTAATGGAATTGCTGCGCAGTTCCATTCCCGTGTGGCTTTCAACGGCAAGAGTCTTGTCGCCTTGGTTGAGCATAAGCCTGTATTGGTCGCTCCTGTCTGCCAGTTCTGCCACGTCGGGCATTCCGTCCATGTCGATGTCGGCTACCAGTGTCCTCTTTGGCTGAAATTCGAGGTTGGTGTTGTATATCTTCCTCAGCTTGACGTATTTCTCTTTGCCCGTGTTTTCATATACGCCGTTGCCAGTGAGCAACTCGGGCACTCCGTCGCCGTCCATGTCGATAGTTCCCCATATCTTGGTTTCGGCAGGGTCTAATGCAACGGTGTCGTAGGCAATTTTGTTGGCGCTGATGTATAGCTGCTTGTCGGTCGATGCCATGTTGCCGCTTCCGTCGGACACTTGCAGGGTGATGCGTTTTTCGCCTGGCGAGGCAAACCTGATTTTGAGTGTCGAGCCGTCGGCATTCTGTGAAACAATTTCCCCTCCGTCGAGATTCCAGTCATATTCGAGCGAGGCATTTTTGCCGCCCTTCAAGGCGAGAGTGATGGTGTCGCACACGGTGCGCTCGTCGGTGAGAATGAAATGGGCGTTGAGCTGCTTTTTCTCAAACACAGCCTCTTGCGACCATGCCGACCCCTTGTGCATCGGGTCGATTGCCTGTAAGGCTATGTAGTATTTGCCGGCATTCCACCCCGATGCGTCAAAAACGTGGTCGAGCGCATGCCCCATGTTGCCGTCCATCAGGTTAAGACGAGTACCGTCGGCAGTGGCATGGGCATAGAAGATGTCGCCCTTGCCCGGCGATGTGCCTATGCGCAGGGCGTAGGTGAGGTCGGCTGGCGACGATTCGGCATCTTCGCCCTGCTGCCAGCTCACTTTCAGCAAGCCTGTTGCCGCTTCATATATGCAAGTCGGCGGGTTTGGCTGCCGTGGGGCGTTGTTGACCTTTACGTTGTCGAGCAAACGGGTTATTTCATACACCTGCGACAGCGGAATAGATTCTTCGCGGTATTGGCTTCCATTGGTTGTCGTGCAGGCAGTCAGCAGTTCGAAGTAGCCGTCACCGTCGATGTCGGCGACATTGGCATTGCTGGAAAGGTAGTATGAACTGGTGGCTTTCTTTTCGAGTTCGACGAGTTGACTCAGTTCAAACTTGAAGTTGGCACCACCCTTTATCATGAACACCCTGTAATAGTCCGACGTGTCGTCGAGGTCGGAATACACGGCAATCACGTCGAGGTAGCCATCGCCGTCGATGTCGGCACAGTCGGTGAAGGTGATTTTCTCGTCGAATGCCGTTTCGTGCATCTTGAATTTGCCCGAGCCGTCGTTTTCCATCAGCACGAGGAATGTGGCACCGTTCGACTCGATGTAGCTGAATGGCAGCAGCACGTCGATGTCGCCGTCACGGTCGAAGTCGTAGCACCACATATTGAAGTCCATGCTCATGTTGCTCATCAACTGTTGGCTGGTCTTGCTGCCGTCGGCATGGCACAAGTGGGCAGCCACGGTGCGCGTTTCGGGTTCATACACGATATAGTCGGTCTGCTGGTCGCCGTTCAGGTCACGGAAGCAGATGCTGCCGCCCATTGGCAACGTCACATATTTGTCGTTGCCCACATACAGCATCACGTTGCCCGTCGCGGTGTTGATGATGTCGGGCATTCCGTCCTTGTCGAAGTCGATGTTGGCTGTCGCAGCACCCATGCTGTCGCCGTATGAGCCGTTGCCGCTGCCGATGAACATATCTTCGCCACTAAGGAAGGCATCGCCGAAGCTGCTCGAAACGATGTTGCTCGAATTGTTGTAGGTGGGCGCCCATTCGCTGCTCGTCTTGTCGCGGTTGAGGTATTCGGCTTGGGTGTAGGTTTCATAATGGCGCATTTGGAACGAGCCGTCGTGCAGCTGCACAGCCACAGTGTTGTCGTCGAGCAGGAAGTCGGCAAGTCCGTCGTTGTCGTAGTCGCATACAATCATGCTGCCGCCGAGGTCGGAGCTTGACAGTTCGACGGCTTGTGTGCCGTCGATATACACTGTTCCGTTGTTGCCGGTATCAACAAAGTCGATGATGCCGTTGTTGTCGATATTCTGCGGCTTCAGGATTGCGGCGTTTTCGGGGTAGTCGGCATATTTTGCCGGTTCGCCGCTGGCTATCTTGTAGAAGCCCCTTTGCACGTCGAAGACCTTTCCCTTGCCGCCAATGGAAAATTCCATCATGCCATCGTTGTCCATGTCGTACCAATAGGCGAGGTCGTGTTGCATATTGGCATTCTCGCCGAGCGATTCAATACGGTAGTTGTCGATGGTGATGTCGGGCGTGGCGGCGGCGTTGGCTTTAACCTTGAACCCCATGATGCCCGTTGCACGGAACGGTTCGAGAAGCACCCTTGCGCCACTTCCGCCCGTGCTGTTGATGAGCGTTTCTTTTATTGTATAGTCGGTGAATCGCTCCACAAAATAGATTTCATGGTTGCCCGAAGCCTGAATCTCGAACGAGGCTTTTGTTGAGAGGGAAGTTGTTACGTCGGCAACTTTCGGCAGCCAGTAGTATCTCTCTTCGCCAGCGGCAATGTCGCTGCTTGGCAGCGTGAAGGTGTTGCCAGTCGTCGAGCCGTGGTAACCGTCGCTGCGAATCGTCAGCGACTTTATCGAAGTTGCAGCATCGAAGCCGCCCACTATGATGTGTACGCTTTTCACCTCCTCGGGGAGCGGATATAGGTAGCATTCGTTGTCGCGGGTGAGGTCGAGCGGCTGTGTCTCGGCTGAGAATATTACGCTCTCATCGCTGCCATAGGCTGTAAAGATTATTCCTTTAGTTCCAAGAATCGACTCTCCAATGCCAACTTCGAGCAGCAATTCTCCTCCGCCTCCGTTGGTGAGGTCGATTTGCGGCGATCGAAGCTCGATCATGCCGGAGTTGTTGGTAATGATGTTTTCGTTGTCGCCCCATTCGCCATAATAGATTGTCCACCCGTCGGCATTGGGCGCGAGGTTGTAGGGGAAGTTGTCGATTGTCTGCCCTCGAAGTGTTACACTGCCGGCTATCCCGCAAAGAAAATAGGCGAGCAGCCATGCTGCAATTTTCAGTTTCGCCATAGTCAAAAGTACTAATGTGTGTTCTTCAGCCTCCCAATAGAACGGTTAACAATACAAAAGAAGAGGTGTGGAGGTTGTATCGCGTTTTATCTTGTATTCAGGTCTTGGCGTACCTATGCAGTAGATAAAACAACAGCCCCCCACACCACATTGCACAATATGTTTGCCCCTCGATAAAAATTGAGCAGGACACTTGCAATTGATGTAGGTGCTATTGTCAATTATCCTCACTGCATTGTAAACCGCCAAGTTTGAATACAGAAGACAATTTCAATAACACCTTCTTTAACGATATGTGAATCCGAGAAAATCGACTCTTCGATGCGACTCAGACTTTTTTTGCAAATATAATTAAAAAAATGTTATCATGATTATTTTAGGTTAAAAAAAGTAGAAAATTTTTCAAAAAACTAACCTTGGACTGGTGCCCTGCAATGCTTTGGTATCGGGGGGCGGTGGGTGTCAGAATGTTACGTGCATCGTCATTCTGACACCGCTGTTTTGAATGTTCGGGTGGTTACGGTAGGTGAGACGCCACACATAGTCGATGCGCAGGAACTTGAATATGTTTTCGATGCCCACGCTTGCTTCCATGTAGGGCGTTTTGCCCATCTCGTAGGTGTCGGTGGGGAATGCAAACAGCCCTTCGCCCTCTTTGGCAGGATTGTTCTTGTCGGTGAGGTTGCCCAGCAGCCCCCTGAAGCAGAACACTTCCCTCCACTTCAGCTTCTTGATGAGTGGAATGCGGTTGAGCAGGTTGCCGTTGAGGTAGTAGGTTATATCCCACGACACATATTCGTCGTTGATAAATTCCAGCGCGTTCATGTTGCTGTATGTTCCCGGCTGGATGGTGTAGGTGAGGTTGGCATTTGGCAATATGAGCAAGGGATAGGGCACTTTGCTCCACACCTTGCCTGCCGAGGCAATGATGTCGATGTAGCCGAATGCCGAAAACCAGAACCGCTTCTGCATACTGAGGTCGGTGCGCTGGTAGTTGTAGTCGGAACCGAGGAAACTTTTCCAAGCCATTATGTGGCTTATGTTGAAGATGAACGCATCGTAGGTGATGGGTATGCGCAGGTTGCGTGTCTGGTAGAATTTCTCGTTCTTGGCAAAGCGGAAGCGCAGCTCCATCGTCGTCATGTCGTAGTGATCGACAGGCGTGAGCGTGCCGCCGGGTCCGATGTTGTTGAACGTGGCTTTCGAGGTGGCATATTCGCGCAGGTTACGCACGATGGCATTGTAGGAGATGCCGTTGTGGTGCTCGCGGGTATATGTCAGCTCGGCACGGCGCAGGTAGGTGATATACGGGTCTTTCTTGCGGCGTATCATCAACATCAAGTTGTCTTTGCTGGTGAATGCGTATTGCTGGCCCAGCTTGTTGATGTCGTACATGTATTCAAAGCGCAGCGAGTGCATGGGATACTCCTTGCGGTATTCCTTGCGCGGGTTGAACGAGTATTCGACCAGCGCATCGTATTTCACCTTCTTGTCCTTTACGCCGTATGCCACATATCCGTCGAAGAAGAGATTGCGGTTGAATGCCGGCGTGGTGGTTCCTCCGATGCGGAAGCGCATGCCTTCGAGCGTGTTGTTGTTGATGGTGGAGTTCATGGGTCCGAAGTCAAACTTGCTTTTCTCCTCATCGCGGTGTGTGGGTAGGTAGCCCGACACGATGGTTGAGAGTGCTTTCGTCGTGATGCGGTAGGCAGGCACTTCGTTGAGGCGCGCCATGAGTTTTTCCATCGAGTTGGGATTGCGTCGCTCGGCTTCTTGCGGGCGGTGTGCACTCCAAAAGTCCTCGTTCTGCTTCTGGTAGTCTTGCAGGTTGATTTCGGGGGCTTTCTCCTTGAAGTATTGCGCCAACTCGGGCTTCGGCTCGTCGAACGAGTGGTTGCTGTATATGTTGAGCCGTCGGGCATACATTCCCTTGGAGTTCTCGGTGAGCTTGAAGTTGACGCGTATGTCGTCTTTGGTGATGATGCGGGTGCTGTCGTCGGGGGTGCGTTCAAATTCCTGCTCGATGGTGAGGCGCGAAACGAAGTTGAGGTTGATGTTGCGCGGAACGTTGAACACGGCGCGTTGCACGAAGTAGGTGGAGTCGAGCGTGACATACAGGTGACCCGTGAAGCCGAATGCCTCGGAGGTGAACGGGCGAAAGCCGAGATCCATGCACTTATTGCCGTTCACTTCCACGGTGTCGAGCAGGTAGTATTTGTAGAAGTTGGGACCGATGCTCGACAGTGGGCTGACGAAGCGTTGCATGAAGAGCTGTATGTCGTTTTGGAATATGTCAACCTCGCGGAACACCTCGCCCAGCACCTCTTGTATGCCGTCGCTTGAGAATATTTCGTCCACACCCGACGACTTGTAGCCTTTCACCACGCGCTTTTCGGAGCGTGGCGACTTGCGATAGACTACAGTCGAAAACTTTTCCTTCTCCGAGACGGGAAGTATTGTCGTTCCAGTGTCGAGGGTATCGACAAACTCGTTGAGGAAGTCGAATTTCCCCTTCTTGCCGTTCTTTTTGGGCTTATAGGTGTAATCGTTCTTGGCGAATAGAATCTTTTCGTAATGGTCATAGCTGTAATAGTCGCGGTCGCGCGGCAAGTTGTCTTTGCGCAGGGCAATGACTTTGCGCACAAATTCCACGGCGGGGTTGTTGCGCTTGCTGTATTTTTCCTTTCCAGGCGTTACTGTTACCTCGGTCAGCGTGTAGCTGCTTGGTACCATGTGTATTTCGAGGGTATTGGTTTGTCCTGCCACGACTTTCACCACCTTGGGATTGTAGCCAAGGTATGACACGTGCAGTTTTATGTCGGCAGCAGTGACTGCGATGGCAAAATTGCCGTCGAGGTCGGTGGTGGTGCCAAGGCTTGTACCTTCGATTGTCAAGGGTGCATGTGGCAGGCCCTCCCCAGTAACAGAGTCGGTCACGACGCCCTTTATCACGGTGTTTTGAGCGGCTGCGTTGAACACAGTGAACAAGGCTATCAAGCAAAAAATTATTTTATCTCTCATCGCAGTCTTTTTTTATTTACGTTTTGTTTTCACAATTGTTCATAAGTCTTATTGTTCCCATATATTTCATTAGTAGAGTGTCGAGTTGCTGTTTCAGAATTGCCCGTTGAGCCGTCGGCAGATGCTTTCGTGCTTGTTGCGCATGTAGCGGCACAACGCCCCCATCACGAATATTTCGAAGAAGAAATAGAGCCAAGGCAGGTCGGCGAGGCAAAGCAGATAGAGCACGATGGCGCGGGTGTTGAACGTGAGAATGTTGGTCCACTTCATCAACGGTAGCGACAGGCTGCGGAATTGGTCGCGGAACTCCTGTGGGATGTTCTCGGTCGCGCCGTAGCGTTGCCGCAGGTTCTGCATCAGCTTTTGGAACTCGGGTGTCTGTGCCTCTTGACGGCGAGTGTAGCCGACATAGGTTTTCAGGAACATCTTCCACAAGCGGTTGCCCTGCCAGGGAGTGGTGTCGTAGATGTGTTGCTGCTGTGCCGAGTTGTCGAGTTCGCTGCCAGCCTCGCCCTTCAGGAAGAAGAGGTGTATCTGCCGGTAGTAGTCGGCGATGCCGCATTGCTGGCTGTGGCTGCCGAAGCCCGAGTAGAGCACGAGGACAAACAGCACCAGCGTGGCAATGGCGGTGTTGAGCATATTGTCCTCGATGCCAAGGCACTGGAACTCCCAGCTGTGGTGGACGTAGAAACGGTAAACAAGGCTCAGGTAGATGGGAATGAACCACACCTCGCTTGCCGCCCCGTCGAGAATGCGCCCAAGCCGCGTCTTCTTGCCCGTCATGCGCGCAAGTTGCCCGTCGGCGCTGTCATAGAAGTTTGCCCATGCCAGCAGCAAGATGGCGACGATGTTGAGCAGCAGCCCCGTGATTCCTTCGTAGCGGTAGGAGCCGTGGGCGAAGAAGAGGGCAGAACTTGCACCGATAATCATCGACAGCACGGTGACCGTGTTGGGGTGTATGTTCAACTTCTGGAACAGCAGTGCCCAGCGGTAGCCTATGGGGCGCGTCCACACGCGGTCGAGCCACTCTTCGGTGTCGTTTGACTTGTAGGTCGATTTTATGTCGTTGCTTGCCATTATTATAAATTAAATTATTGATTATCAAGGTTTTGTTAAAATTCTTGCTGAAAAATAAGGAAAATTCACCTCCTCTACACGCCCTCGCTCCATCTGCTGTTTTCTTGGGAGGTGCGGGTGTGTTGCCATGCCTTGCCTCAGACCTGCGTCAGGGTCTTGGATTGACGGGGCGAAGGCGGTAAACGGCTCATTCAAGCCAGTTTGCTATTTTCCCATTTCAAGGAATTTCTCCTGCCACTTTGTGTAATAGTCGGGTTTGTCAACCATCAGCTGCCCGTCGGTGTCGATAAACAACTGTGTCGAGCTGCATTTGGCGCATAATGTGTGGTCGCTGCCGCGATATATCTCATAGGCGTAGTCGAGGCGCGCCCCGGGCTTGTAGCAATATCGGGTGTGTATCTCAGCCACATCGTTCATTGCCAACGGGGCGTAGTAGCGCACGTGGATGTCGTAAATCGGGGCATATATTCCGGCACGTTGCATATCGGCATAGCCGATGCCGGGGTAGCGCCGCCCAAACGATTCGCGCCCGTCTTCCATGTAGGTCACATACGAGCCGTGCCACACGCGCCTCATCGAGTCGATTTCGCTGAACCGTACAGGAACATGGCAGATGTCTTCAAGCTCTTCTTTCATCATAACACACATTGTGGGTCGAACACGTTGTCTGCCACTGTTGCGTTCAATTGGTAGTTTGAAAAGTCGAATTGAGTATAGTTTTCCCCCCTTTCGTTGATGCGCAACGTGCGCAGTTCGGCTGTTTTCAAGTCGATGGTTGCCTCGCACGAGGTGAACATCATGCGGCGTTTTGCCTTTGCGCCCTTGGCGATGGGGGTGATGGTGAGGATTGCCGTCGAAGCATCGCGTTTCTCCATATTCACGTCGGCAAGGTCGGTAATCGGGGCGTTGTTCTCCTGCACGGTGAGCAGGTTGTAGAACACTTCCCTGATGGTTTCAAACGGGTTGTTTCCTTTACCCTTGGCTTTGAGGGTGTTCTTCTTGCCGTCGTTGACTTTGGTGAAAGTGTCGCCCAAGGCGAGCAGTATTTCCTTGTCGTCGGCAAACACCATGCTCAACTGGTTGGGGTTCTTGAAGTAGAAATGCCCCTTTATCACTTCGTCGTCGGCAATGGCTACGTTGTGCCGCGTTTGGGTGACATCGGTCACGAGCGATGTGATGTTTTTATATCGTTTTGCAGCCTCCCTGATTTCGGCTTCCTGTGCCGAAATGGCGGTGCATGCAAGCACTGTGGCAATGAGTAGAGTAAATAAACGTTTCATAATTTTGTGATTGTGTATGGTTGTTGAATATGTGTGAGTATTGTTTCCTCGTCGGTGGTTAGGTGTAAAGACCTCCGTTAATCGAAATCACGTCGCCGGTGATGTAGCTTGCTTGCGGTGATGCAAGGAAGCCCACCAACTCTGCCACCTCCTCGGGCTTGCCGAAGCGACGTGTGGGAATAGTTTTCTTCAGCGAGTCAACGTCGAGCCCCTCGGTCATGTCGGTTTCGATGAATCCTGGGGCGACGGCATTGACGGTGGCACCGTTGCGCGCAACTTCGAGTGCCAGAGCCTTGGTGGCAGCGATGATGCCCCCCTTTGCTGCCGAGTAGTTGGTTTGCCCAGCAAGCCCCCTTCAGTCCGCTCACGCTTGCCATGTTGATGATGCGTCCATAGCGGTAGGTGAGCATTTGTTGCAGCACGGCTTGCGTCACGTTGTAGAATCCGCCGAGGGTGGTGTCGAGGACGCTGTGCCACTCATCTTCTGCCATGAATACGAGCACGTCGTCGCGGCGAATGCCGGCATTGTTGACGAGTACCTCGATATACTCCTCGGGGTGGGCGTTTTCCCATGCTTCGATGGCGTGGCTCACTTGTTCGCGGTTGGCAACGTCAAACTTCAGTATCTCGCCGTCTTGCCCGTTCTGGCGCACGAGTTCGAGCGTCTTTTGCGCTTCAGCCTCGTTGCTCACGCAGTTGATGAGTATGTTGTAGCCCATTTGGGCAAGTTTCACACAGACAGCCCTGCCTATGCCGCGGCTGCCTCCGGTCACTAATGCATATTTCACTTGAGTATCGTTTTTTCCCATATATCGTGTTGTATGTGTGTTGTTATTCGTTTCCAATTATTTGCCATATCTTTTCCCTGCCCAGCACCTCGGCACAGGTGTGGAACGCAGTCATCGTCACGCCGTGAATGCCGTGCAATATCAGGTTTTGCCCGGTTTGCAGCAGGTTGGGAATGGGGGTGCGTGGCGAGAGCATCGTCAGCAACGGTTGGTTGAAGTCTTTGCGAATGCCGTAGGCACACCCTTCGGGCGTGAGCGTATAGTCGCGCCAAGTGAGCGGAGTGCTCACGTAGCAGTTTTCTGTCATCTCCCTCAAGCCGGTGATAAATCGTTCAGCCAAGTCGATGCACTCGTCGGCAAGCTGCTCCTTCAGTGCCTTGTAGTCGTCGCCGCGGTTGCCCACGTGCGTGTCGCTCCACTTGCTGCACTCGCTCCATTGTATCGGGGTGAGCAAGTCGATTTGTCGGGCGCAGGTGCCGCTTTCTGGCACACGGCAGCTCACAAGTATGCCTGCCACCTGTCTGTTGCTTGCGTGTGCTGCCCACACGTCGGGTGTGCGGTATATATACTGGTTCCAGTTGAAGTATTGCAACTTGCCGGGCTTGATGGTGAGCGACACCGTTGCCATGCCGAAAGTGTTTTCGAGTCGCGCAATGCGATTGCGATATACCTTTTTCATGCACGAACTCTGCTTCACCATCTGGCACGTGAGGGCTGGGTGGGTGTCGCTTATGAACAGTCTGCCCTCGTAGGTTTCGCCGTTGGAGCAGATGGCATAAGCCAACTTGCCCTCTTTTTCAACCAATTCCTGCACACGGGCGTTACACACGATTTCGCCCCCTTGCGCTCGAATGCCGCTTGCCAGCCGCTCGACTATCAGCGAGCTGTCGCCTTTGAGCCTCCAACTGCTTTCGACAAAGCCGCCGTTTCCATGCAGGAAAGTGAACAGCGGCAACGTCTCCTTGCGCAATTCCATCTTCAGCGATGTGCCGCTGAGGACGTTTATCAGCAACGGGTCGCCGAAGGTGGCGTTCAGGTATTGCCATGCGCTGGTTGCCATCGGGTCGATGGGCGACTGCGATGCCTCGGATTGCGGGTTGAGGGATGCAAGCTGGTGTGTGGCAGAGCTTTTGAGCAGTGCGGCACGCTGCGACGGGAATTGCTCGGCGAGGCGGTCGGCAAACTGGTCGTAGCCTTGTGCGAAGGCAAAAGTGCGGTAGCCGATGCTCACGCGGTCGAACCCGTCGGCATCGAGCCTGTGCCACGGCAAGTCGAGCAATCCGAGATAGCCGAAAGCCGGGTGCAGCGATTGCCCCTTGTCGAGCCCGCCCACGTAGTGGAAACCTGTGTCGAACGATTGTCCGCGGCGGCGATAGCTTTGCAGGCAGCCGCCGAGTTGCGCACCCTGTTCAAGGAGCAAGACGCTAAGCCCGTTGCGCGACATAATGTAGCCGCATTCGAGACCTCCCAAGCCTCCGCCTATGATGATTGCATCGTATTTCATGCTTCCTCCGTGCGTTTGCCACTCCTGTTTTTCTTGTTGATGAGCCTGTATATTGCAGGTTGCACCACATACGACAGTACAATTGCCGATACCAACCCGACAAGCGTGGAGAAGCCCACCGAACGGATAGCCGGGTGCCCGGCAAACAGCATCGAGCTGACAGTGACAATCAGAATGATTGCGCTGAAGAAGATTGCCGTCTTGTGGTAGCCGAGCAGGCGTGAGTCTTCGTCGCTGTGTGTCAGCCCGTTCATGACGAATATGCTGTAATCGACACCTATGCCGAAGATGAATGTCGAGATGATGATGTTGATGAGGTTGAATCGCATATCGAATATCACCATCGTGCCAAGCACTATGAGCCAGCTCAACAATATCGGCAGGAAACCGAGCAGCGTGTTGCGCAGATTGAAGCGGAAGCTGAAGAGCAATACAATGAACACGAAGAGCATCGACACCCATTGCAGCACGTTGAAGTCGTCGTTCATCTGCATGAGTGTGTCGGTGGTGTAGTAGTAGGTGTCGAGCACCAGCAAGCCGGAAATCTGTGCCACGGCATCACAGATGCGGTGGTAGTCGCTCGTCTTGCTCCTCACGGTGTCGTTGGCACACCTCACCGAGGTGAAGCACAGGTATTCGCCGTTGTAGGACTGCTCCATCAGCGTTGACTGGTAGCCCGGAGGGATTATCCCAGCCTCATATATGGTATCGGGCTGGTAGTCGGCTGTGGCGTAGTCGAAGAACAGGTCGAATGCCTCGGGGCGCAACCCAGCCTCGGGAGCTGTCTGCCCGATGAGCCGCCCGACGAGTTGCAACCGCTCGGGGACCAGTAGGCGCGCCATGCGTCGATGCGCTGTTGCTGGAGTTGCTGCGATACAAATATCTGGTCGGTGTGGGTGTAGCTTTTCACCAAGCCCAACTGTTGCAGCGAGTCGAGCTTGTGCGACAGCACTGCAAAGTTGGCTATTGCCTCTTCCATGGATTTGCCCGAGGCGGCAAAATATTTCTGCTTGTCGCCAGTGTAGGTCTTGCTGCGCAGCAGGCCTTCGGAGTAGGTGGTGTTTTCAGCCTTGTAGCCAAGGTTGTGCATGTCGGCATCGAAGGGAGTGCCTTTGGCTATGTAGAAGCCTATGCACACCACGGTAACCACACCGATGACAGCCAACAGAGGCTTGTTGCGGTCGAAGGGGTAGGAGTTGAGGCGGTCGATTGCCGCAAACATACGGCGGTTGACTGCGTTATCCCCGGCTTTGAGGAATTGCGGCAGGAAGATGAGGCTGAATGCCGTGGTGCCCACGATGGCGAGGGCGGCAAACAGTCCGAAGTCTTGCAGCAATTCGGTGTTGATGAATATAAGCCCTATGAATGAGCCGATAGTGGTGAGGCAGCCAAGGCACACGGGTGTCACTTGGTCGCGCAACAACTGCTCGGGGTCGCTCACATACTTGTGGTGGGTGAGCACGTGCAGCACGTAGCTCATTGCCACTCCAAGCACTACGGCACCTATGCCGAGTGCAAGCAGCGAGAATTGCCCCTTGATGAAATACATCGCTGCCAGCCCGAACAGTGTGCCGAAGACAACGGGCAGCAGCAACAGCAGCAATGTGTTGCCCTTGCGGAAGCATATCCAAATGAATACCAGTACCAGCAGCAATGCGCCGCCGATGGTGCCTTTCAAGACTTTCTTTATCTGTGTCGAGTTGTAGAATCCGCTGGCAGGAGTGCCGTGGTAGCAGATTTTCACGTCGGGGGCAGTGCTTGCAAACTGTGCAATCTCCTCGTTGAGCATCTCGAACAATGCCGACCCTTGCCCGGTGTTGGTTGACGAATACATCGGGGTGATGAATGCCACGCATACGGTGGAGTCGGGCACGAAGAAATGGCTGTCGATGATTTTGTAGCCGCCCGTGCCGCCTTCGCTCATCGAGCGCGACTGTTGCGCAATGAGCGAGCGCAGCCCGATGGGGTCCATCTGTATCAGTTCGGGGAACATCGACCCGAAGTCGCCCGTCAGGTCGCGGCGGTTGGCTTGCATTTGCCGCGCCATGTGTTCGCACGTCAGCATCGTGTCGATGTGGGCATATATTGTCGTGTCGATGTATGCCGGCAGATGTTCGCCCAGATAGTAGATAACGTCGGGCAGCAGGTCGTCCGAGAGGTTGTAGAATATGTCGCCAATCACCCTGTGGGTCGAGTCGAGTGCTTCGTTCCTCACGAGCAGTGTGTCGATGAATGCGTCGCACACCTCGGTAATGCGTTCTATGCCTGCCCCTTCCTTCCCCTCAAACAGCAGGAATGTCTTGTCCTTGATGCGCAGGTTGGCAAAAGCCAACTTGGTGCTGCCGTCTTCGTTGCGCGACGATGGCATCAGCTTGTTGATGTCTTCTTCAAGATGGATTTGAGTGGCAAAGTAGCCGCAAAAAAGGAATAGCCCCACCAGCAAGAGCCAAAATATGCCCCTGTGGCTGCGGAAAAAACGGTATATCTTTATGCAAAGTTCTGTCATACGCTCATCATTTCTCCTTTAAAGTCGATGTAGGTGTGCTTGTCGTCGGCAATGCTTGCCGTCACGGCATATCCTGCCGTTGTGGGCGCGATGTTGACCGTAACGTCGAGCTCGGGGCATACCGTCGGGGTGGCGACAGCCGTCAGTCGGCACAGTTTTATGGTCGATATAGTCAAAGTCTTGTCAACCAATTTCTCGGCACACTCTTTTATGGTCTGTATGTTGCACACGCCCGGGCAAACGGGGTTGCCGGGAAAATGGCCGCGATACACATCGCAATCTTTCAGCAAGGCGATGTGGAACGTGCCGCTTGTCGTGTCGCAGCGAGTGCCGGTGATTTCGTAATAATTGTTTTCGAGTCGCATTTTTGTACCTTGATTGCAGATTGGGGGTGGTGTGGCGCAAGGGTTTGGGTTGCTGCTGCCACAAGGCAGGACAACCGATTCTTGTCAAGGGGGAGTGCTGGTCTATATCACTCTTGGATATAGATTTTCATCTGTGTTGACGCGGCAACCTTGTTGTTGACACTGGTTTCACCCGTTATGATTTGAATGCCGCCCACTTCGGCTCCCAATGTGATGGTGGTGTGCAACACGTCGCCCACTCGCGGGCGGAAGTTGCAGCAGAATTTCTTTATTTCGCCAATGTAGCCGACTGGTGGCTCGGTGGCGCCAGCCTCGATTGCCATGTGTCCTGCCAGTGCCGAAGCCGACTGGGCGATGTGTTCAATCAGCCCTGCCTCGGCAAGCAGTCCGTCTTTGTCGATGAAGAAATTATCGGCAGCGACGGCGAGGCGTGTTTTTGCCACGCCGTCGTGCACGTCCACCAACTCGTCAACCATCAGTATCGGGCTGCGTTGTGGAATTAATTTCTCGATGCTTTCGCTTTTCATGCCGCAGGCAAGTGTGATTCGATGTAGTCGTAGAGGTTGGCAAACGTCTGAATGCCGCGCAACTCGGTTACGGGAATCTTAATCCTGTAGGTTTGTTGCACCAGGGCTACGAGGTCAACGAGGCTGAGGCTGTCGAGTTGCAGCGTCTCGCGAATGTTGGCATCGGGAGCGAAAGTTGCAGCATCCACTTCAAATTCGTCGGAAAGCAATGAGTTCACTTGGGTAATTATTTCTTCACGTGTCATAATGTTAGTGTATTGATAAATAAGAATTAAAGATTTTTCACGATGATAGTCGAGTTGGTTCCTCCGAATCCGAACGAATTGGACAAGAACATATCGAAGTGGACTTCCTGGCATTCGGGCAAGATGTTGATGCAAGCCGTGTCGTCGTCGGGGTTCTCGAAGTTGAGACTTCCGGCGATGAAGTCGTTTTTCATCATCAGCATCGAATAGATGAGTTCGCTTGCGCCTGCCATCCACATTTCGTGCCCCGTCTGGCTTTTGGTAGAGGTGACTGGCACGCGCCTGTCGCCGAATATGCGGGCAATGGCTTGAGCCTCGCGGGCATCGCCAATCTTGGTTGACGTGGCGTGGGCGTTGATGTAGCCTATTTCGTCGGGAGAGACACCGCCGTTCTTCAGGCACAGTTCAAGTGAGCGGGCTGGATCCTCGACGTTTGGGGTCGAGATGTGGTCGCCGTTGCTCGAGAATCCCCAACTGATGATTTCGCCTAATATCGGCGCACCGCGGCGCACGGCGTGTTCGTAGCTCTCAAGTATGACGGTGGCAGCACCTCCGCCAGGCACCAAGCCGTCGCGGTCGCGGTCGAAGGGCCGGCTGGCTTGTGAGGGCTGGTCTTCGCGCACCGAGAACGACTGCAACCCGTCGAATGCAGCCACGCTAAACATGTTGGCTTCTTGCGCTCCGCCACACACTACGCACTCTTGCAAGCCGTTGCGTATGAGTAGCGACCCGAGCCCGATGGCTTGCGACCCCGAGGCACATGCTGCCGATGCCGTCAAGTTGATGCCCTTGAGCTTGAACAGGCAAGCGAGGTTCATCGTCACCGTTGAGTTCATCGACTGGAAAATTGAGCCGCTGCCACAGGCTGCTGTGTCGTGGAAGTCGCGGAACTTGTCGATGGCGTTCACCGTGGCTTCGGCTGTCGAGTCGTTGCCGAATATTAGTCCCACCTCGTGTTGTGCGATATAGTCGATGTCGAGCTTGGCATTCTCCAATGCCTGACGTGTTGACATATAGGCATATTGTGCCTCTTCGGGCATGAACTGCCTCAAGTTGCGCGGAACTAACGGCTTCAAGTCGGGCTGTGCGATGGTCGAGCAAAGTGCCGAGCGGAAACCGGCGTCTTTGTGCTCTTGGCTGAAGGCGATTCCGCTCTTGCCAGTATATAGTGAGTCGCGCACCTCGTCTAACGTTGTTCCGAGACACGACCAAATACCCATTCCTGTAATTACTACTCTATGTTCCATAATATCTTATGAATATCTCTCTGTATTATAATTTCTTTACATAACACCGTCTGCGCTTGGTGAATGTGGGGTTGAGCGGCTTCCATTGCGACAATTCTTTCACATTGTCTTCCAACTGTGGACCCGTTTCAGCCCATTTGAATCCCAATTTATTGTAAACAGGAATTAAATCGTTGAATATTAATGCATTCACTCCAAAGCCCTGATAGTCGGGGTGTACGGCTATCAACAACAGTTCTGCCTTGTCCTCGTGTTTCCACTTCAGTGAGCGCACCAAGTGGAACCAGCCAAATGGTAAGAGCTGCCCGTGAGATTTGCGCAAGGCGTGCGACAGGCTGCCCATTGTGATTGCCACGCCCACCACGTCGCCCTTGTCGTTTTCGATGACGGGTATCATCTGCTTGTTGATTAGCGGGATATAACGCTTCAGGAATGCATCTATCTGTTTGTCCGATAGTTCGGTGTAGCCAAATAGCGGCGAGTATGCCATGTTGAGCAGGTCAAACACTTTTTTGCCATATCCGCGCTTGTATATGTCGTCATCGGTGAGCTTTTTCACCTTCAAGCCAAACATCTCTTGCGACAATTCTGCCACGCGGGCATACTTGGGCGGAATTTCCGTCGGCACGTCGATGCTCACCTGCACCCAATCGACCTCCTTTTCATAACCCAATGCCTCCATGTGGCGTGGGTAATAGGGATGGTTGTAAATGGTAATCATCGACCCCATCTTGTCGAAGTCCTCGATGAGCATACCCTCCTTGTCGAAGTCGAATATGCCCATGGGCCCCTGTATGTATTCCATGCCGTGTTCTTTTCCCCATTCTTCCACAGCATGAAGCAAGGCTGCCGACACCTGTGGGTCGTCGATAAATTCAAGAAAACTGAAACGCACGTTTCGTGCCTTCCATTTTTCATTAGCTCGCCAGTTGATGATACCGGCGATGCGCCCAACGGCTTTGTCCTCACTGTCGTAGGCAATGAATGGCTGTATGTCGGAAAACTCCAAACCCGCATTTTTGCGGGTATCGAAAGTTTCTCTTATGTCCATGTCTAAGTCGGGAACATACTGTGGACAGTCGGCATATAAATTGTGAGCCAATTTTATGAAATCGTCCATTTCATGTTTTGTTTCGACTCGTTTGATTTTTAGATTCATGTGATAGTAGGTTCCTTTGTTAAACAAGCGCAAAATTAGTCAAAAGAGTGGTGACAAAAATGTTACATTTGATAGGGAAATTGGCACTTTTGGTAGATAAACTGATTGTATGCAGTGAAATTTGTGATTATATGGTTTTCAGGTAGATAATTGGAGTATTATAAATCCGTTTATATATTTATTGTGCGCCTGTGCAAATTTTCGCATGGGTGTAGATGGGTAATTGCACGGGGTTTAGTAATTTTGTAAATTGATAGCACCACGTGTGTGCTTTCTCTGATATAGATTGCAAGATGGATTTCAAACTTCATTCAGATTACCAGCCCACTGGCGACCAGCCTAATGCTATTGCCGAGCTGTCGGAGGGGGTGAACGGCGGAGTACCCTATCAGGTGCTGCTTGGCGTTACGGGGTCGGGGAAGACTTTCACGATGGCAAACGTGATTGCCCGTGTGGGTCGCCCCACGCTTGTGCTGTCGCACAACAAGACGCTCGCTGCGCAGCTTTACTCGGAGTTCAAGTCGTTTTTCCCCGAGAACTCGGTGCATTACTTCGTTTCATACTACGACTACTACCAGCCCGAGGCATACATTCCGTCGTCGGACAAGTATATCGAGAAAGACTTGATGATTAACGACGAAATCGACCGCTTGCGGCTTGCAACCACCACGGCACTGCTGTCGGGGCGGCGCGACATAGTGGTGGTGTCGTCGGTGTCGTGCCTCTACGGTATGGGCAATCCCGACGACTTCGGCGAGAACATCATCCATATAGCTTGCGGCATGAACGTGGGGCGTGACGAGTTCCTGCGCACACTTGTGGGCGCGCTCTATTCCCGTAACGAGGTGCAGCTTGAGCGCGGCACCTTCCGCGTGAAGGGCGACACGGTTGACGTGTATCTGGCTTATGAAGAGATAATGATACGTGTAATCTTTTGGGGCAACGAGATTGAGACGATACAAGTGCTCGACACAGTGTCGCAGCTGCCACAAGAGAATTTGCAAGAGTTCAAGATATTCCCTGCCAACATATTTGTGACCTCAAAGGCGCGCATGGCGCAAGCCATAGCACAAATAGAGCTCGACTTGGGCACCGAGGTGGGAATGTTCAACAAGGAGGGGCGGCTTGCCGAGGCAAAGCGGCTGCAGGAACGTGTCACCTACGACATCGAGATGATTCGGGAGATGGGGTATTGCAGCGGTATCGAGAACTATTCGCGCTACTTCGACGGACGTAGCCCAGGGGCGCGCCCCTTCTGCCTGCTCGACTATTTCCCCAAGGACTTTTTGACGATAATCGACGAGAGCCATGTGACCATACCGCAGATTCGCGCCATGTATGGTGGCGACCAGTCGCGCAAAGCCAACCTGATTAACTACGGTTTCCGTCTGCAAGCGGCTGCCGACAATCGCCCGTTGCGCTTCGAGGAATTCGAGTCGTTGACCCACCAGACGATATACGTGAGCGCAACCCCCGACGACTATGAACTTAACAAGGCTGAGGGTGTCGTCACCGAGCAGATTATACGCCCCACGGGGTTGCTCGACCCGGTGATTGTGGTGCGCCCGTCGAAGGGGCAAATCGACGACCTCATCGAGGAGATACAGAAACGCATCGAGCAGGGCGAACGCACCCTTGTCTCAACGCTCACAAAGCGCATGGCAGAGGAGCTTGCCGCCTATCTTGCCAAACTCGACATAAATTGCGCCTATATGCACAGCGATGTCGAGACGATGGACAGAATAAAGATTCTCGACGACCTGAGAGCTGGCGCAATCGATGTGCTGATAGGCGTGAACCTGTTGCGCGAAGGGCTCGACTTGCCCGAGGTGTCGCTCATGGCAATCATCGATGCCGACAAGGAGGGATTCCTGCGCTCACACCGCTCGCTGACGCAGATGGCAGGACGTGCAGCCCGCAACTTGAACGGGCTTGTCATAATGTATGCCGACAAGATTACCGACTCGATGCAGCGCACTATCGACGAGACCGAACGCCGGCGCACAGCCCAGTTGAAGTATAACGAGGAGCATGGCATCACGCCGCAGGCAATCATAAAGGCGCGCAACCTGATAATAGGCAAGGAGGTTGACGAAGCCGATATCGACACCGACAACCGCCAGAGCCGTGGCAAGGGCAAGAAATATGAATACACGCGCAAGCAACAGTTGCCCGACGACATATTGCGGCAATGCGAGGCTGAGTTCTCGCCTAATGCGAGCCTTGCCGCCGACCCTGTGGTGAAATACATGAGCCGCGACGACTTGCAGAGTGCCGCCGACCGCCTGCGCGCCGACATGGTGGCTGCAGCCAAGCGGATGGACTTTATCGAGGCGGCGCAATTGCGCGACCAGTTGCTCGACATCGAGGCTCGCCTTGCCAAACAGAAACAGACTGCCGAATGACAAATCATAGCAACAAAATAGAGGGGCAATGGCTCCCGACTACCAAAAAGGAGATTGAACACCTTGGCTGGGAATATATCGATGTGATATTGTTCTCGGGCGACGCATACGTTGACCACCCGTCGATGGGTGCAGCCGTGATAGGGCGTGTGCTTGAGTCGCACGGCTACCGTGTGGCTATCGTGCCGCAACCCAACTGGCAGGACGACTTGCGCGACTTCCGTAAGTTGGGGCTGCCGCGCCTGTTCTTCGGCATTTCGGCTGGGGCGATGGACTCGATGGTGAACCACTACACCGCCAACCGCCGCCGTCGCAGCGACGATGCCTATTCGCCCAACGGCAGGGCTGGGCTGCGCCCCGATTACCCGACCATAGTGTATTCTGCCATCTTGCGCAAGCTCTTCCCCGACGTGCCTATCGTGGTGGGGGGCATCGAGGCATCGTTGCGCCGCCTTGCCCACTATGACTATTGGCAAGACCGCTTGCGCCCGTCGATATTGATGGATTGCCATGCCGACTTGCTGGTGTATGGAATGGGCGAGAAGCCGATAGTGGCAATTGCCGACGCTCTGGCGGCAGGAACGCCGGTAGGGGAGTTGACCGACGTGCCGCAAACGGCACTCGTGCGCCCTCTTTCTGCCATGCCTCAGCAGCCCGAGAGCGACAGCCACATAGTGCTGCACAGCTATGAGGAGGCTCTTGCCGACAAGCGTTGCCATGCCGAGAACTTCAAGCATATCGAGGTGGAGTCTAACCGCTACACGGGGCGTGATATATGGCAGCGCACGGGCGATGTGGCGATAAAGGTGAACCGTGCCTATGAGCCGATGACTACTGCCGAGATAGATGCGTCGTTCGATTTGCCATACACGCGGCTGCCGCACCCGCGATATAACGGGAAACGCATACCTGCCTACGAGATGATTCGTCACTCGGTGAACATGCACCGTGGGTGTTTCGGCGGTTGCGCCTTTTGCACCATTTCGGCACACCAAGGCAAGTTCATTGCCTCGCGCAGCAAGCAGTCGATAATGAAGGAGGTGGAGCAGGTGACGCGAATGGACGACTTCAAGGGGTATATTTCCGACCTTGGAGGTCCTTCAGCCAATATGTACATGATGTCGGGGTGTGACACCGACAAGTGCCGCCGCTGCGTGCGCCCGTCGTGCCTGCACCCTGTGCCGTGCCCCAACTTGAACAACGACCATGCCCCATTGCTCGACATCTATCATGCGGTGGATGCGATGGCGGCGGTGAAGCGGTCGTTCATCGGCAGTGGAGTGCGATACGACCTTG
This sequence comes from uncultured Bacteroidales bacterium, assembly GCA_949285735.1. Lineage (GTDB taxonomy): Bacteria > Bacteroidota > Bacteroidia > Bacteroidales > Muribaculaceae > Avimuribaculum. The sequence continues at coordinate 14,441 of CASEAQ010000008.1, read as the reverse complement.
CCATGCACCGCAATGCCGACAGCCACATCAACGATACCAACAGACAATATATCGAGGAGTTGATAAAGCACCACGTGTCGGGGCGGTTGAAAGTTGCGCCCGAACACACGTCGGATGCTGTGCTGCGGCTGATGCGGAAGCCGTCGTTTGCCTTGTTTGAAGAGTTCAAGCGGGTGTTTGACGCAGTGAACGAGCGCGAGGGGCTTCGGCAGCAACTTATTCCCTACTTCATATCGTCGCACCCTGGGTGCCACGAGGCCGACATGGCAGAGTTGGCTGTAAAGACTAAGAAACTGAATTTCCATCTCGAACAGGTGCAGGACTTCACGCCCACGCCCATGACCGTCTCGACCGAGATGTATTACACGGGCTACAATCCTTATACGCTCGAACCTGTGTTCACTGCTACCACCAAGGAGGAAAAACTTGCGCAGCGCAAATATTTCTTCTGGTATGAACCCGAGTATCGACAGGAGATTTACAACTCGTTGTGCCGGCTGGGGCGCCGCGACCTTGTTGCCGCCCTCTTCGGCAACACCAATGGCTTGCGGCAAAATGGCATGGCTGGCAGGAACGGCGACCGCAACAGCCAGCACGGGAAGCGCAATGGCAACCCGAGGCGCGGCAAGAAGCATGACAATAAAAACTTTAACAGATAGATATAAACACAAAATTTAATTTATGAACATTTCAAAATCGATTATGGCATCATTGCTGTTGCTCCCTGCTGCCGTGGCTTGCACGACGGGGGAGAAAGCCGCCGACGAGGTAATCGTGGAGCGGCCCGATGTGACGGTGCAAGACGGGAAATTCACTCCCGAAGTGTTGATGGCGATGGGTGGAGTTTCGTCGCCGGTGGTTTCGCCCGATGGTAAGCGCGTGCTTTACAGCGTGTCGTTCACGAGCATCGAGCAAAATAAGTCGAATGCCGAGTTGTGGGTGATGGACATCGACGGCGGCAACCAAGTGCGCCTCACCACTTCGCCCAAATCGGAGTATAACGCCACATGGATTGACGGCGGCAACAAAATCGCATTCCTTTATCCGCAAGACGGGAAGATGCAGATATTCGTGATGAACGCCGACGGCACTGGCCGTCAATGCGTGTCGAACGTGGAAAAGGGCGTTGACGGCTTCCTTTTCTCGCCCGACGAGAGCAAGGTGCTCTACATCTCGCAAGTGAAGTGGGCACAGGAAGTGACCGACACCTATCCCGACCTCGACAAGGCTAATTGCCACATCGTCGATGATTTGATGTACAAGCATTGGGACGAGTGGGTAAAAACCATTCCTCACCCGTTCATAGCTGACTTTACTGGCGGCAAGGTGGGTGCTGGCACCGACATCATGGAGGGTGAACCGTATGAAGCACCGATGAAGCCTTTTGGCGGTATCGAGTCGTTTGCCTGGACTCCCGACGGGAAGAGCGTCGTGTATGTGAGCCGCAAGAAGACTGGTATGGAATATTCGGTATCGACCAATTCCGACCTCTACCAGTATGACCTTGCAACCAAGGAGACACGCAACCTCACCGAGGGAATGATGGGCTACGACACCGCACCGGCATTCTCAAAGTCGGGCAACTACTTGGCTTGGTTGTCGATGGAACATGACGGCTATGAGAGCGACCGCAACCGCATCTTCGTGATGGACATGGCAAGCGGCAAGAAGACCGACATCACTGCCGACTGGGATTATACCGTTGACGGCTTTGCTTGGAACGACGATGAGAAGTCAATCGTGTTCTTTGCCGCCTATCAAGGTTGTGAACCAGTATTCAGCATCGATGTTGAAACCCACAAGATCGACACTGTGGCTTCGGGGCAATACGACTATGCAGCTGTCGTTCCGGTTGCCGATGGCAGCTTGATAACGATGCGTCATTCCTATATGTCGCCCAACGAGATTTTCTCGGTGTCGAAAGATGGCGAGTTGAGCCAGTTGACACACGTCAACGACGACTTGCTGGCACAGTTGAAGGAAGTTAAGGTGGAGAAACGCTTGGTACCGACTACCGACGGCAAGCAGATGACTACGTGGGTTGTGTTCCCGCCCGACTTCGACCCGACAAAGAAATATCCGGCAATACTTTATTGCCAAGGCGGTCCGCAACAGGCTGTGAGCCAGTTCTGGTCATCGCGTTGGAACTTGCGCCTGATGGCTTCGCAGGGCTACATCGTGATTGCGCCCAACCGTCGCGGCTTGCCAGGGTTTGGCACCGAGTGGAATGCCCAGATTTCGGGCGACTACGGCGGTCAGAACATGAAGGACTACTTCAGTGCAGTTGACTACATGAAGAAGGAACCGTATGTTGATGGCGAGCATATCGGTGCTGTTGGCGCAAGCTACGGCGGATTCTCGGTTTACTGGCTTGCCGGTCACCACGACCACCGTTTTGCTGCCTTCATCGCCCATGCTGGTATCTTCAACATGGAAGCCCAATACCTCGAAACCGAGGAGATGTGGTTTGCCAACTGGGATATGGGCGGCGCACCGTGGGATAAGAACAACAAGGTGGCACAAGCCACATTTGCCACTTCACCCCACAAGTTTGTGCAAAACTGGGATGCCCCGATAATGGTGACAGTCGGCGAAAAAGACTACCGCATACTTGCCTCGCAAGGCATGATGGCATTCAACGCAGCACGTTTGCGCGGTGTGCCTACGCGTATGCTCGTGTTCCCCGATGAAAACCACTGGATATTGCAACCGCAGAATGCCATTTTGTGGCAGCGCGAGTTCTTCGGCTGGCTCGACAAGTGGCTCAAGCCGCAGCAGTAAGACAGCGTTGGCAAATAATATAGCAAAGAGGACGCACCAGGCATTGAGCGGTGCGTCCTCTTTGTTTTGTGTGTATTTCCGGGAGAGGGTTAGTTGATGACTATCTCGTCGGTAAACAGCCAAGCTCCGCGCTTGGGATATTTTATGGCGTGCAGGCGCACGTATCGCGCTTGGGTGTGGCACAGTGTGGAGTAAACCTTGTAGCGTATTTCTGCCGATGTGTCGGGAACGTCACACCATGCCTGTCCGGCAAGGGTGAAGTTTTCGCCATCTTCCGACAGGTATATGTCAACACGACGAGGCATATACACCCATGCGCCCACCGATTGCAGGAATGTAGCCCCGACGTATCTGACGGGTTGCACCGAGCCAAGGTCAACCGTCACGTCGAAGTCGCGCATAGTGCCCTGCCAGCGGTTGTCGCCGTAGGTCCAGCCGCCGCACACGCCATCGGTCAGCGCGCTGTCTCCGGCTGCTGGGTATTGTCGGCTGTAAGGCAAGTTATAGATTACGCGGCACCCCTTGCCAAGGTGTTCGAGCGGTTGTTGGCTCTCCTTGCGGTCGCCATATTCGTTGGCGAGGTCGAATGTGTTGTAGCCCATCGAGCGCAATTGTTCCACCAGCAGCAAGGCGCGGCGGCGGAAGTCGGGATAGTTCTTTTGACTTGCTTGCGACCACCCCGTTTCTGCCACGGCAAATGTTCGGGGGTAATACATATACTCGGCATGGCTGTCGTCGGTGATATATTCACACCACACGTTGGCTTGCACTCCAAGCAGGTTCTTTGCCAAGTCGGCGGGAATGCTGTCGGGCAGCGGTTCAAACGAGTAAGCCTTTTCGAGTGGAATGTAGCCGCCAATCGACACTGGTTCCTTGAACGGGGCATCTTGCGTGTAGTCGAGGTAATAGTAGGCGTTGGGGTTCATTATGGCTCGGTTGCCCTGCCGCATGGCTTCGAGTCCCGGTTCGCTTCCGCGCCACGACATCACCACCGCCCCCGGGGCAAGTCCGCCTTGCATTATTTCGTCAAACCCCACCATTGTGCGCCCTTTTGATTCCACATATCGCTCAATGCGGTGTATCATGTAGCTTTGCAGCTCGTCAACGTCGGCAAGCCCCTCTTGCTCCATTCGCTGCTTGCAGCGTGGGCAGGTTTTCCACCCCTCTTTCGATGCTTCGTCGCCGCCGATGTGAATGTATTGCGAGGGGAACAGGTCGATGACTTCGGCAAGCACGTTTTCGAGAAACGTGAAGGTGGCTTCGTTGCCAATGCAGAAGTCGCCGTTGCGGTAAGGCTCGCCGCTGCACGACAGTTCGGGGTAGGCAGCCAGCACCTCTTCGCTATGCCCGGGCATCTCAATTTCGGGAATGACGGTTATGTGGCGTGCACGGGCATACTCGACAATTTCGCGTATGTCGTCTTTGGTATAGAATCCGCCGTATGCGCGCGGGTCGTCCTGGGTGCAATATGAGCGGTCGCCGTTCCACCAGTCTTCCCATCGCTTGTAGGGTCGCCAAGCGGCAAACTCGGTCAGCCTTGGGTAGCGATCGATTTGCAGCCGCCAGCCGGCAGCGTCGGTCAGGTGCAGGTGCATCATGTTGAGCTTAAGCAATGCCATTGCATCGAGCTGCTTCAGCAAAAACTCCTTGGGGCGGAAGTGCCGCGACACGTCGAAGTGCAAACCGCGGTAGGCAAGCCGTGGCGAGTCGGCGATGGTGCAGCATTCGAGTTGCTTCACCGTGCCGTTGCGCGTCATTTGCAGCAGCGACTGCAAGGCATAGAAAGCGCCCGTTTCTGTCGGGGCTTCGATGGCTATCTTGTCGGCGGAGATGGTCATGGTGTATGACTCGTCTTGTTCGGAGGCTTTTTTGCCCGAGACTTCAATCACCACGTCGGCTGCCGCTTTCTTGTCGGCAGTCCTGAATTGCAGTGGCATGGTGGCTATGTAGCCGTTGAGTGTGTTACACCCCTTGGTGTAGAGGTCGCAGCCGTCGTCGGGCAGGGTATAGGTGCCGTTGCCGGTTTTCACTTGTTGCGGAACAGGTATTATGTCGCAGGGAGAGCCAGTTGCCGCCACGGCGGTTGAGTCGGCTCTGCTTGCCATCATCGGCATCGCCAATAGTGCAAGCACAAAAGAAAAAAGTAATCTATACATCGGTTCAGTTAATTTTTCAGTTCTTCGTTCTGTAATACTTGTGGGGTACTTGTGGGGTGGTAAGCCCGCAACAGTGCTCGCCAAGCTACTTCTAAAGCGTCATGTTGAGAGGATATATCATCGCATAACTCTTTGACATACAAAAATAATAAATTGCTTTGTCGAAAACGAAAGTTTAGTGCTATTTCTGCACGGCAACTCAATTATGGCAAAATGCCGTGTCGCCCTGCCATTTTCATTGTTTAGCTTTGGGGGGGAGATGGTGGGCATGGTTGGATTTTACGGGGATTTAAGGTAAATTTGTTGCAGGATTAATTAAAACTATAACAGCGACTGACAGAAATGAAGAAAGTATTGTTGAGCCTCGTGTTGGGCGGTGCCACGGTTGGAGCTTCGGCGGTGACACCATTGTGGTTGCGCGACGTGCGCATTTCGCCCGATGGGCAGCAGATAGCGTTTTGTTACAAGGGTGACATTTATAAAGTGGCTGCATCGGGCGGCGAGGCGGTGCAACTCACCACTCTCGACTCGTATGAGGCTTCGCCAGTGTGGAGCCCCGACGGGAAGCGGATAGCCTTTTCGAGCGACCGCTACGGCAATGCCGATGTGTTTGTGATGCCTGCCGACGGAGGTACTGCCACGCGCCTCACGGTGAACTCGGCGGCTGAAACGCCCTCGGCTTTCACCCCCGACGGGAAGTTTGTGTTGTTTTCGGCGAGCATACAAGACCCTGCCACAAGTGCGCTTTTCCCCACAGGGGCTATGACCGAACTGTACCGTGTGCCGGCGGCTGGCGGAAGGGTCGAGCAGGTGATTGCCACGCCTGCCGAGATGGTGAGCTTCAATGCCGCCGGCGACAAGTTGCTTTACCAGGACCGCAAGGGATTTGAGGACGAGTGGCGCAAGCATCACACGTCGTCAATCACCCGCGACGTGTGGCTCTATGACGTTGCCACGGGCAAGCACACTAATCTTACCGACCGTGCCGGCGAGGACCGCAATCCCGTGTGGGCTGCCAGTGAAACGGAATTTTATTTCCTGAGCGAACGCGACGGAGGGTCGTTCAATGTGTATAAGGCTGCAATCGACAACCCCGGGAAGGTGGAGCAATTGACGGCGTTCAAGACCAACCCGGTGCGCTTCTTGTCGGTGGGCGGCAATGGATTGTTGTGTTATACCTACGACGGCGAGATATATACGCAACCGGCAACTGGCGGCAAACCGCAGAAGGTGGCTATTTCGATTGTGCGTGACGACGAGGATATGCCTGCATCGTTGAGTTTCACGAGCGGTGCGAGCGAAGCTGTGGTTTCGCCCGATGGCAAGCAGGTGGCATTCATCGTGCGCGGCGATGTGTTTGTGACATCGGTCGAATATGGCACCACCAAACAAATAACCAACACGCCCGAAGCCGAGGAGGGGATTTCGTTTGGGGCTGACAACCGCACGTTGGTCTATTCGAGCCTCAGAAACGGCAATTGGGAATTATATACTGCCAAAATAGCCCGTAAGGAGGACTTGAACTTCCCCAACGCTACGTTGATTGAAGAAGAGGCATTGCTGCCGTCAAAAACCGTTGAGCGAATGTACCCGAAATTTTCGCCCGATGGCAAGGAGGTGGCTTTTGTCGAAGACCGCTTGCGCCTGAAGGTGGTGAACCTCGAATCGAAGAAGGTGCGCGAGATAACCGACGGCTCGACGTGGTATGACTTGGGCTATGGGTTCAACTATTCTTGGTCGCCCGACGGCAAGTGGTTTGCATTGGAGATTATTGCCAACCAGCACGACCCCTACACCGACATCGCCATTGTGAGCGCCGACGGCAAGGGCAGCATGGTGAATGTCACCGGCAGCGGCTACACCAGTCACTCGCCCAGGTGGGTAATGGGTGGCAATGCCGTGATGTTTGCCACGGAGCGTTACGGAATGCGCAACCATGCTTCGTGGGGGTCGCTCGACGATGTGATGCTCGTGTTTGTCAACCAAGATGCCTACGACAAATATCGCTTGAACAAGGAGGACTATGAATTGCTGAAAGAGCTTGAAAAGGAGCAGGAAAAAGCCAAGAAAGAAGCCGAAAAGAAGAATGACAAGGACAACAAGAAGAAAGATGACGGCGAAAAGGCTGATGACGAAGATGAGGAGAAGCCCGAGGAAATCGTTGTGGAGCTTGACGGGCTGGAAGACCGCATTGTGCGCGTGACGCCCAACTCGTCGAACCTTGCTTCGGCAATCATTCCTGCCGATGGCGAGGCACTCTATTACCTGTCGGCTTTCGAGGGTGGATATGACTTGTGGAAGATGGACTTGCGCAAGCATGAGACGAAGTTGCTCCACAAGATGAATGCCCGCTGGGGTGGCTTGGAACTCGACAAGGAGGAAAAGAACCTCTTCATCTTGGGCGGCAGCAGTATGCAAAAGATAGATTTGGCATCCAACGAGCTGAAGCCTATCTCGTACCGTGCCGAAATGAAGATGGACTTGGCTGCCGAGCGGCGGTTTATGTTCGACTATGTGTATAACGAGGAAAAGAAGCGTTTCTATGAAGTGAAAATGCACGGCGTGGACTGGGATGCAATGACTGCAACCTACCGCAAATTTTTGCCGCACATCAACAACAATTATGATTTTGCCGAACTCTTGAGTGAATGGCTTGGTGAACTTAACGTGTCGCACACAGGCGGACGCTTCAGACCGTCGTCGGGCGACCGCACGGCAAGTCTCGGCGTACTGCTTGACTGGAACTATGACGGCGATGGCTTGAAGGTGGCAGAGGTGGTCGTGAAGGGTCCTTTCGACCGCAAGTCGTCGCGCATGGCTGCCGGTGTGGTAATCGAAAAAATTGACGGAACGGAACTTGCCGCCGATGCCGACTACACGGCATTGCTGAACGGAAAGGCTGGCAAGAAGGTGCTTGTGTCGCTCTACGACCCAGCCGCCGGCGAGCGTTGGGACGAAGTTGTCAAGCCCATAAGCGGCGGAGCAATGGAAGGGTTGCTTTACGACCGATGGGTGAAGCAGCGCGCTGCCGATGTCGAGAAGTGGTCGAACGGGCGACTTGGCTATGTGCACATCGAGTCGATGGCTGACCCGAGTTTCCGCACCGTCTATTCCGACATTCTCGGCAAATACAACCATTGCGAGGGAATCGTGATTGACACTCGTTTCAACGGCGGCGGACGCTTGCACGAGGATATTGAAGTGCTGTTCAGCGGCGAAAAGTATCTCACTCAGGTAATCCGCGGCAGGGCGGCTTGCGATATGCCGAGCCGTCGCTGGAACAAACCTTCGATAATGTTGCAGTGCGAAGCCAACTATTCAAACGCGCATGGCACTCCGTGGGTGTATAAACACCAGAATATAGGCAAATTGGTGGGTGCGCCAGTGCCTGGTACGATGACGAGCGTAAACTGGGTGACGCTGCAAGACCCGTCACTCGTCTTTGGCATACCAGTGATTGGCTACCAGTTGCCCGACGGCAGTTACCTCGAAAACAAGCAGCTTGAGCCTGACGTGTATGTACTGAATGCCCCCGAAACCGTAGTGAAAGGCGAAGACACGCAGCTGAAAACAGCAGTAGAAGAACTGCTGAAAGAGCTTGACAGCAAGAAGTAATCTATTTCCCTTGATAAGAAGCGACAGACCGCGCAGAAGCCAATCTGCGCGGTCTGTCGTTTCTATATGGTGTTCCCGAGTGTGTTACTTTGAGGGTATAATCTCAAAGATGTCGGCGTTGCCGGTGATTTTCACTGCGGCTGTTCCGCTTGGCAGTGTGACGGTTGTCATCGGGGTGGTGACTGTCATCTGTTGCAACTGCTTGCCGTCGGCATCGAGCATAGTCATTTCCACGGGCTTTGAAAGTTGCCCCATGAGCAGGGTGTAGCCAGTGGTGCCGTCGGGTGTGCCAATAGTCATCGACCCCGAGAGGGTGTACGCTGATGTGGCGTTGAGGTCGAATGCTGCCATTGCCAATGCTGAGTTGTCGGCGGTGATGTCAAATCCGAGGCTTTCTGCCGATGGGGTGTTGACCTCGAACGAGCGCACAGCCACATAGTTGGTGCGCTTTGAGTCGAGCCGTTTCAGTCGCACGTAGCGTGCTTTCACAGCCTCGCCGCTCCACTCGATTACATACTGGTTGCGAAGGTCGGCGATGAGTGTAGTCCAGGTTTTGCCGTCGGCTGAGCATTCGAGCGTGGCGTGGTCGAAGAAGTCAACATCGTCGGTCGAGTTTCTGCCCTGCAGAATTTTCACCGTTGTCACATCTCTCACCGTGCGCAAGTCAACGCCCACCCAGCTGTCTTTGCGCTGTGGCAGTGCCGATGTGTAGTAGGTTGCTGTATCGCCGTCGAGCATCAGTCGGGGCTGTGTTGTCCGTGAGTTGGGGAATGTGCTAAGTCCGACGTATGCGCATGGTACTTTCCCCGACAACTTTTCGAGGAAGCGGAATGCCATGTCGTCCATTGCGTTTTCGTAGAATGGTTGCAACTTCATCGTTCCCGACTTGTGGGCATCGTAGTTGCGGCGGTCGTCGGCACTCATGAGGTTGGCGACATATTTTGCCCAGAATGCGGCATCATCGTTGCCCGAGCGGAACATCTCGATGAGCGATACCGTGTTTTTGCCACGAGTGCCGAGTTTGCCAAATTCGGTGAGCCAAGGGCGCAATTCAGTAAGCAGTTGGGCATTTTCGCAACCGCTTTCCATCTGTGCCGGCACTTGCTCGATGCGTTCAAACTCGGCTTGCAGTGCCTGTGCCTTGGCAGCCGTGTAGTCGTCGATGCCGAAGGTGGTTGTTTCCCACGATTCGTCGCGGCGGTAGCCCGTCTCGGTGTCGCAAGAGTGTATGGCAAATGTGCGGTAGGCTTCGGCAGCGGCAGGTGCCATCACGGTCAAAGCCCGCTCCCAGTTGTCGATGGGGTTGTAGCTGGCGATGTTCCACGAGTAGTCGGCAACGCCATACAATGCCAATTTTGATGCCTCGCCATGTTCCATCGGGTTGCTCAGTATGCCACTAAGGTCGTTGGCGCCGAGCGATGTATCGAGACCGTAAACGGGTCCCTGTAGCACGATGTTGCGCACATAGTCGGTGACAGGATAGTTCCACCAGAAGAGGGCTGGACGCTTGATGCGGGAGTTGACCCACTGCAAGGTGCTTGCCGTGACATCGCTGCACACCACGTCGCCAGTCCAGAACACGTGTATGTCGGGGTTGAGGTTGTTGCCGAAGTAGGGGAGGCTGCCGCGTGGTGTGGGGTTTGCCCACGACTTGTTGTAGTCGGTGGGGCAAAGAATGAGCGATGCCACGTCGCCCTTTGCCTTGACAAACTCGTCGGTGAGGCGGTTGAGCAACTCGGTTTGCTTCACCGGGCTTGTGCCGTCGCCCGAAATGTCGTCGAAGAATATTGCAAATTGCCTTACACCGAGGTCATACATCATCTCAAACTTGTGCAGCAGGTTGCCATAGTCTTCCTCGTTCCACTTTATGTCTTTGCCCGGATGTATAGCCCACACGAAGTTGACGCGGTTGCGCTGGCAGGCTTGCACGAGTTGTTGCAGGTGGGCAGCTTCGTCGGCAGGGTATGGCAGTCGCCAGTTGGGGCTGCTGTGGTAGGGGTCGTCCTTTGGACCGTAAACATAGGTGTTCATTTTGAAGCGGCCAAAAAAGTCGATGAGCGACAGCCTCACTTCGTGCGACCACGGTGTGCCGTAGAAACCTTCGACCACGCCGCGCAATGGCAGTGTGGGGTAGTCGTTGACAGTCATGCAAGGCAGCACGCCCCCTTGTGAGGCAGGTGTGTCGATGACTTGCCTCAGTGTCTGCAAGCCATAGAATGCGCCGCATTCGTCATAGCCTGTGATGGTTATCCCGTCGGTGTCGATTACGAGCTTGTATGCGCCAGCTGTGGCTTTCACGCCAGCCTTTTTGGCGGCTTTTTCGCCGAAGTCGATAGTCAGTTTTACGCCTTTGGCAGCTGTTGTCAGGAACTCGACATCGCCAGCAAAGGCTTTCTTCTTGTCGTTGATTTTCAGCCCACCCGATATGTCGAGCGTCTTGCCGCTTGTGAGCGTCATCGACTGCGGTGTGGGGTTGATTATGATGCCGTGATGGTCGATTTTCTTGCCGTCAACTGGCAGGAATTCCTGTATTTCCTGCCGTTGTGTGGCAAGGTCGAAGTCTTGTGCCGCAGCATGGTTGCCCATCATAGCCGAAGCCACGAGGGCGGTGGCGGCGAGTGTCAGTTTGTTTATTTTCATGAGGTTTATGTATTGGAATTTGTTTCTTTGCAGAGTCTTGCTTTTATAGTGTTACGATTTGTGGATAGCGTTCACGGTCTTTTTCGTCGATGGGGCGTATCACACGGCACGGGTTGCCTGCTGCCAACACACCGGCAGGTATATCCTTGTTGACAACGCTGCCAGCCCCTATCACCGAACCGCTGCCGATGGTCACGCCGGGCAACACGCACACGTGTCCGCCAATCCACACATTGTCGCCGATGGTGATTGGCAGGGCATATTCGAGCCCCAAGTTGCGCCGTTCGTGGTCGAGGGGGTGTCCGGCAGTGTAGAAGCCGCAATGTGGTGCGATGAACACGTTATTGCCAAATGTCACCTTTGCCTCGTCGAGAATGACACAATTCATGTTGATGAAGAAGTTGTCGCCAACCTCGATGTTATATCCATAGTCGCAAAAGAAAGGGGAGTCGATCCAGCAATTCTGCCCAGCCTTGCCCAAGAGGCGGCGAATGATGGCTTCGCGTTGCTTGGCGAGCGACGGGCGCAAGCTGTTAAGCTCGAAGCACAAGTCTTTGCAGGCAGCGCGCTCGGCTATCAGTTGTGGGTCGTAGTTGGCATCGTAAAGCACTCCCGGTTCTACGTTCATTTTGCCTTTTTCCATATTTTGAGTTGAGTTTGTTGTGACTTTTGTTGTTTTTTGTAAAAATAATACTTTTTGTGGAAAATCGGGCAGTCGGCAAGCACTTGGCTGCAAAAAAACGCGACAAAGACGGGTTGGCGGCTCGGTTGTCGCGACGCGAGGGGAGTTTTCCCCCTGCTGTCCGGCACTATGCCGTTGCCCGTCTTTGATTGGTTATTTGTGAGTGTGGTGGGTGGCGGTGTTACTTGATGGCTATTTTCCAACTACGATTGCCTGACGTGAGGATATAGATGCCGCTGTCCAAGCCGTCGATGCGTTGCGTGGTGCCACTATGTGCCAACGTTCCGTCGATGCGGTAGAGAGCCACGTCGGTTGCTTCGGCGAAGGTTATCGAGCCGGCGGCGAGGCTGAACGGGGCGGCATCGTTGCCGTGGATGGTTGTTTCATCGATTGATGCTCCTTGCGGTGTTACGGTGATGGCACACACGGCGGCAAGGTCGTTGGAGGTAGTCACGATTATGTTGGCTGTACCTGCCCCGTTGGCAGTCACCAGTCCATCGCTGCCGACGGTTGCCACTGTGGTGTTGTCGCTCAGCCATGTCAAGTCGGTCTCGGTGGCATCGTCGGGGCTGATTGTTGCTGTCAGTTGCAATGTCTCGCCCTCGGTGATTGTGGCTGACGTGTGGCTGAGGCTTATGTCGGTGGGCTTGACTACGGCCTCGACGGTGATGCGGCACGAAGCCTTGCAGCCGCTGCCGTCGGCTGCATAGCAAGTGATTGTGGCAGTGCCAGCCGACTTGGCGGTTACCAGCCCGTTGCTGCTGACGGTTGCCACCGTGTTACGGTCGCTCGACCAGTTGACGCGGCGGTTGGTGGCATTGGTGGGATATGCCGTTGCCGACAGTTGCAGTGTGCTGCCCTCGGTCATGGTTGCCGACGACTGGCTTATTTCGACACGTGTCACTTTCACCGTGTTGGCGATTACCGTCACGTCGTAGTAGAAATCCATTGTGCGGTAAAAACCGTCGATGAAGTAGCTGCATTTGTAGTAAACTCGGCACGACGAAGTGGGTGCGACACCCTTTATGCGTGCCTCATACTTGGTCGAACTTGTGATTGTCACGCATGAATTGTCTTCCGAACGCCATTGGTAGGTTATGCCCGTTGATTGCCGCAGGGTGCGCTGGTAGGTGTCGGCAAGTTCTATTACAGTGGTGTAGCCCTCGTTGACAGTTGCTTTTCCTGCCAAAGCCGAAGCGTAAGCACTTTGCACCGAAATAATTGTAAAGATTGCTGTCATCAGCAATGTCATTGTTTTAGTCCTTATTCTTCTCATCTTAATGTGGTATTTTGTTTTGCGTTTGTATAAACAGAGTAGGCTGACGCGAAAATTCTACAGCACAATATGTTATTTTTTGTGAAAAATGCCCCTGAGGAGATACAATTCATCGCGTCTCCGAAGCCGCAAAGGTCGTAAATCGGTTTGCGCTACGTCCCGACGCGATGAATCGTTCAATTTATGGCAATCATTCTGCCGAGAAGGAATAGGGGCGGTCGCCGGGGGCGATGCTGCGGTTGAGGTTGGGCTTGTTGCCCATGTCGAGGCGCAATGTACCTCCATTTTGCAAGTCGGCGTGGCGATAGTAGAGCCGCGTGTAGTCGTTGCCGTTGAGGGTGGCAGCCTGCACATAGATGTTCTCGTCGCTGTTGCCGGTGGCTTCGATTGTGAAGTTGTTGCCGTTCTCGAAGTGCAACGTGGCTTTTTCGAACAACGGTGATCCGGCGACATACTGGTCGGTGCCCGGGCACACGGGGTAGAAGCCGAGTGCCGAGAATACATACCATGCCGAGGTCTGCCCGTTGTCCTCGTCGCCGCAATATCCGTCGGGCGTGGGCGAGTAGAGCCGTTCCATCACTTGTCGCAGCCAGTATTGGGCTTTCCACGGCTGGCTGGCATAGTTGTAGAGGTATATCATGTGCTGTATGGGCTGGTTGCCGTGGGCATAGTTGCCCATGTTCATCACCGTCATTTCGGTGATTTCGTGTATCGGGAAGCCATAGTAGCTGTCGTCGAAGATGGGCGGCAGCGTGAACACCGAGTCGAGTTGGGCAATAAAAGCCTTTTCGCCGCCCATGAGGTCGATAAGCCCTTGCGGGTCGTGGAACACCGACCATGTGTAGTGCCAACTGTTTCCCTCGGTGAACGAGCCGCCCCACTTGAACGGCGAGAATGGCGACTCGAAGGTGCCGTCTTCTTGGCGGCCGCGCATCAGGTTGCTTTCGGCATCGAAGATGTTGCGGTAGTTGAGCGCACGTTTTTCGAGTTCCTTGATTTCCTTATTAGGGCGGTTCAACTTCTTGGCGAGTTGCAGAATGCACCAGTCGTCGTAGGCATATTCGAGTGTGCGCGCCGCACTCTCGTTTATCCCCACGTTGCAAGGCACATAGCCGAGGCGGTTGTAATAGTCATACCCAAGCCGCCCGGTTGACAAAATGGTGGGGTGGGATGCGTTGCAGCCGTGAATTAGCCCCTCATAGACGGTGTTGATGTCATCGACCTGCACCCCTTTGAGGTAGGCATCGACGAGCACCGATGCCGAGTTGTTGCCTACCATGCAGTCGCGGTG